>NZ_JBEAFX010000003.1:0-548288 GCF_040062325.1 Klebsiella sp. GG_Kp175
AGGCACCGGATTCTGATTCCGGCATTCCGAGGTTCGAATCCTCGTACCCCAGCCAAATTAAAAAGTCGTTCAGCAATGAACGCACTGTTGCTCTTAAACCGTGATAATGACGGTCAGGCGCAACAGACAATTGGGGTATCGCCAAGCGGTAAGGCACCGGATTCTGATTCCGGCATTCCGAGGTTCGAATCCTCGTACCCCAGCCACTTAAATGCAAAAAAGCCCACCTCGGTGGGCTTTTTTGCTATTGGCGTATAGCCATCCTGGCGCGTCACTGACTGCCGGGCAGGCGCTTTCCACTACGCCCCTGCCCGGGAAGCCGGAGTTACAAGCCTAACGCATACTTCAGCGCCTGACGCTTCAGCACCCCGGCGCGTTCGGCCGCCATCAGGCCAATATTACGCAGCATCCGCACCGGCGCCAGGTCATTGCTGAATCCGGCGTAAAACAGATCCATCCCCGACTGCATAATAAAATTATCCGCCCGCCGCCGCGCCTGGTAGCGCTTGAGCACCGGCAGGCTGGCCCACTCTTCGCCTCGGCCGCGCGCTTGCGCCAGGATCTCCAGCAGGGCGTCGACATCGCGATAGCCAAGGTTAACCCCCTGCCCCGCCAGTGGATGAATGGTGTGCGCCGCATCGCCCACCAGCGCCAGACCGGGCTGAACATACTGCAGCGCATGACGCCGGGTGAGCGGGAAGGCGCCGGCCGCCTGCGGCGTCACCCGTCCGAGACGCGCCGGGAAATGGCGGGCGATCTCCTGCTGAAGCTGGGGCATGGACATGCCCTGTAGCTGACGGATCCGCGCCGGGGCGTCATACCACACCAGCGAGGCCCAGTTGTCGAACAGCGGCAGGAAGGCGCGCGGTCCGCTGGGGGTAAACTGCTGCCAGGTGCTGTCGCCGGGATCGTCGGCGCATTGGACGCTGATGAGCATACAGGACTGCTGATATTGCCAGGCATGCACGCCGATGCCGGCCATCTCCCGCACCTGAGAGCTGGCGCCGTCGGCGCCGATAACCAGCCGGGCGTGGATCGTCTCCCCCTCGCGTAAACGCAGCGCCGTCTGCGCCTCGCCGCGCTGCATCGCCTCCAGTTCGCCGCCAACGCGGAGGGTAACCCCTTCGTGCGCCGCCAGCGCTTGCCACAGGCCCCACTGCAGGACCTTGTTCTCAACCATATAGCCCAGCTCTGGCAGCTTGAGCTCTGCGGCGTCAAAGGCGACATGCGCGCTCTCCCACTCCCAGGTCTCCAGACGACGGTATGCGTGGACGCGCATCGCCCGCACGGCATCCCAGACGTCAAGGCTTTTCAGCAGGCCGACCGAGGCCGCGCTGATTGCCGAGATCCGCACATCCGGGGCGGATGCCGGATCGAAAGCCGGAGGCGCCGTTTTCTCAAGCACCGTCACGGTAAATCCCTGTTGCGCCAGCCCCAACGCCAGGGCGCCGCCGACCATGCCGCCGCCCACGATGGCGACATCTGTTGCGTGAATTGTCATGGCTATTATCCTTAAAGCAGAATCCGTTAAGTTTACCGGATTTTTCGCCCTCTTGCGGTGATAACGCTCGCACTGGTCAGGGGGCGACCAAAGCATTACAATACGCGCCCTGGAATGCGAAATTCACCCTGTATATATCCCCGCGTTTTGGATATCTATTACTGAGCATGAGCAAGTCAATGACAAAAAAACTCCATATTAAAACCTGGGGCTGTCAGATGAACGAGTATGATTCATCAAAGATGGCCGATCTGCTGGATGCGACACATGGGTATCAACTGACCGAAGTGGCGGAAGAAGCAGATGTGCTGTTGCTCAATACCTGCTCAATTCGTGAGAAGGCCCAGGAAAAAGTTTTCCATCAGCTTGGACGCTGGAAGCTGCTGAAAGAGAAGAACCCGGACCTGATTATTGGCGTTGGCGGCTGCGTGGCCTCCCAGGAAGGCGACCATATTCGTCAGCGCGCGCACTATGTCGATATTATTTTCGGGCCGCAAACCCTGCACCGCCTGCCGGAGATGATTAACTCTGTGCGCGGCAACCGCAGCCCGGTGGTTGATATCAGCTTCCCGGAAATTGAAAAATTCGATCGCCTGCCAGAACCGCGCGCCGAAGGCCCGACCGCCTTCGTCTCGATTATGGAAGGCTGCAACAAATACTGCACCTACTGCGTGGTGCCCTACACCCGCGGTGAAGAAGTCAGCCGCCCGTGCGACGATATCCTGTTTGAAATCGCCCAACTGGCGGCGCAGGGCGTGCGTGAAGTCAACCTGCTGGGCCAGAACGTGAACGCCTGGCGCGGTGAGAACTACGACGGCACCACCGGCAGCTTTGCCGATCTGCTGCGCCTGGTGGCCGCTATCGACGGCATCGACCGCATTCGCTTCACCACCAGCCATCCGATCGAATTTACCGACGACATCATCGACGTCTATCGCGATACGCCGGAGCTGGTGAGCTTCCTGCACTTGCCGGTGCAGAGCGGTTCCGACCGCGTGCTGAACCTGATGGGACGGACCCATACCGCGCTGGAGTATAAAGCGATTATTCGTAAGCTGCGTGAAGCGCGTCCGGATATTCAGATAAGCTCAGACTTTATCGTCGGCTTCCCCGGCGAAACCACGGAAGATTTCGAAAAGACGATGAAGCTTATCGCCGACGTCAATTTCGATATGAGCTACAGCTTTATCTTCTCCGCCCGTCCGGGCACCCCGGCGGCCGATATGGTCGACGACGTGCCGGATGCAGACAAGAAACAGCGTCTGTATATTCTGCAGGAGCGCATCAACCAGCAGGCGATGGCCTGGAGCCGTCGCATGCTCGGCACGGTACAGCGCATCCTGGTGGAAGGCACGTCGCGCAAGAACATCATGGAGCTCTCCGGGCGTACGGAGAACAACCGGGTGGTCAATTTCGAAGGCACCCCGGACCTCGTCGGCAAGTTTGTCGATGTCGAAATCGTCGATGTTTACACCAACTCGCTGCGCGGCAAAATCGTGCGCACCGAAGCGGAGATGGGTCTGCGTATCGCTGAATCACCCGAATCAGTGATTGCCCGCACCCGTAAAGAGAACGATCTTGGCGTGGGTATCTATCAGCCGTGATCCCTTCAGGCCTGTCGGTTCCGGCAGGCCTTGTAATTCCTCTCTCCGTCCCTATATCTACAGCAATGCTTGCGCCATTTTCCTGTGACGTAAATAATTTCCTGATTAGCCGGCCACGCGCCGCGTCCGGCCACCTGCGTAAAGAGGAACAGTTTGAACATAGACACTCGTGAAATTACCCTGGAGCCAGCGGATAACGCACGCCTGTTAGCCCTGTGCGGCCCGTTTGACGACAACATCAAACAGCTGGAGCGTCGGTTAGGCATTGAGATCAACCGCCGTGACAATCACTTTAAGCTGACCGGACGCGCCCTTTGCGTACACGCCGCCGCCGATATTCTGCGCAGCCTGTATGTCGACACGGCGCCGATGCGCGGTCAGATTCAGGATATTGAACCAGAGCAGATCCATCTGGCGATCAAAGAGGCGCGCGTGCTTGAGCAAAGCGCCGAGAGCGTGCCGGAGTACGGAAAAGCCGTCAATATCAAGACCAAGCGCGGGGTGATCAAACCGCGTACGCCGAACCAGGCGCAGTACATCGCCAATATCCTCGATCACGACATCACCTTCGGCGTGGGTCCGGCGGGTACCGGGAAAACCTATCTGGCGGTGGCGGCGGCGGTTGATGCGCTGGAGCGTCAGGAGATCCGCCGCATTCTGCTGACCCGTCCGGCCGTCGAAGCGGGTGAAAAGCTCGGCTTCCTGCCCGGCGATCTGAGCCAGAAGGTCGACCCGTATCTGCGCCCGCTGTACGACGCGCTGTTCGAGATGCTCGGCTTTGAGAAGGTGGAAAAGCTGATTGAGCGTAACGTCATCGAAGTGGCCCCGCTGGCCTATATGCGCGGACGGACGCTGAATGACGCCTTTATCATTCTTGATGAAAGCCAGAACACCACCATCGAGCAGATGAAAATGTTCCTGACCCGCATCGGCTTTAACTCCAAGGCGGTGATCACCGGCGATATCACGCAGATTGACCTGCCGCGCAGCACCAAATCCGGTCTGCGCCACGCCATCGAAGTGCTGGCGGAAGTCGATGAGATCAGCTTTAACTTCTTCCATAGCGAAGACGTGGTCCGCCATCCGGTGGTCGCCCGCATCGTGAACGCCTATGAGGCATGGGAAGCCGCAGACCAGAAACGTAAAGCAGAACTGGCCGCCGAGCGCAAACGCGAAGCCCAGGAACAGGAGCAAAAATGAGTCAGGTGATCCTCGATTTACAACTGGCCTGCGAAGAGACCAGCGGCCTGCCGGACGAAGCCCTTTTTCAACGCTGGGTCGACGCCGTCATTCCGCCGTTTCAGGAGGAGTCAGAGTTAACGATTCGTCTGGTCGACGTTGCAGAAAGCCATGAGCTGAACCTGACCTATCGCGGCAAGGATAAGCCGACCAACGTCCTCTCTTTCCCGTTTGAAGCGCCGCCGGGGATTGAAATGCCGCTGCTCGGCGATCTGATCATTTGCCGTCAGGTGGTGGAGCAGGAAGCCAGCGAGCAAGGTAAACCGCTGGAGGCGCACTGGGCGCATATGGTGGTGCACGGCAGCCTGCATCTGCTGGGCTACGATCACATCGAAGATGACGAAGCGGAAGAGATGGAAGGCCTCGAAACAGAGATAATGCTTGCTCTGGGCTATGAGGACCCGTACATTTCCGAGAAGATTGCTGAATAGCCCCCTGCCGGATCGTGGCGCTTGCGCCTCATCCGGCCGCTGTTCATGCATTTTACCCGCCTGAACGTCAGGCAACCCATGCCGTCCGGCGCTGAGTTTACGCGCGACGAGCGACATTAAATCAACATGAGAACCCAAACGACGCCATGAGCGACGACAATTCACACAGTAGTGACACAGTAAACAGCAAAAAGGGATTTTTCTCCCTGTTACTCAGCCAGCTCTTTCACGGGGAACCGAAAAACCGCGATGAACTGCTGGCGCTGATCCGTGATTCCGGGCAGAACGATCTTATCGATGAAGATACGCGTGACATGCTCGAAGGGGTAATGGATATCGCCGACCAGCGGGTCCGCGACATTATGATCCCCCGTTCACAAATGATTACCCTGAAACGCAATCAGACGCTGGACGAGTGCCTCGATGTCATCATCGAATCCGCTCACTCGCGCTTCCCGGTCATCAGTGAAGATAAAGATCACATCGAAGGGATTCTGATGGCCAAGGATCTGCTGCCGTTTATGCGCAGCGACGCCGAAGCCTTCAGCATGGAAAAAGTGTTACGGCCGGCGGTTGTCGTTCCGGAAAGCAAGCGGGTCGACCGCATGCTGAAAGAGTTTCGCTCACAGCGCTACCATATGGCGATCGTTATTGACGAATTCGGCGGCGTCTCCGGTCTGGTGACCATCGAGGATATCCTTGAGCTCATCGTCGGGGAAATTGAAGACGAGTACGACGAAGAAGAAGATATCGATTTCCGCCAGCTGAGCCGCCATACCTGGACGGTACGCGCCCTGGCCTCCATTGAAGACTTCAACGACGCCTTCGATACGCACTTCAGCGATGAAGAAGTGGATACCATTGGCGGGCTGGTAATGCAGGCCTTTGGCCACCTGCCGGCTCGCGGCGAATCTATCGACATTGATGGTTACCAATTCAAGGTAGCAATGGCAGATAGTCGTCGTATCATTCAGGTGCATGTTAAGCTGCCGGATGATGCTCCCCAGCCGAAGCTGGAAGAGTAAGCGGCGGCGCTGAAGGTCACGGCCAGCCGGGAGACAGACCGTGGCGATACTCGGTTGTCCCCTCCCCGGCTGGCAAACAGCATAGCCTGTGGCAACAGGCGTTAATTTACGGGACGATTAGCCTAAATGGTATTTGCCTCTCTTCTTGAACGCCAGCGCGTACGTCTGCTGCTGGCGCTGCTATTCGGAGCCAGCGGAACGCTGGCTTTTTCACCTTACGACTTCTGGCCCGCAGCGATTATTTCACTGGTCGGTCTGCAGGCGTTAACCCTCAACAGCCGCCCGCTGCAAAGCGCCGGCATCGGCTATTTCTGGGGACTCGGCCTGTTCGGCACGGGAATCAACTGGGTTTATGTCAGTATCGCGCAGTTTGGCGGTATGCCGGGTCCGGTTAACGTCTTCCTCGTCGTTTTGCTGGCGGCCTATCTGTCGCTCTACACCGGCCTGTTTGCCGGCCTGCTCGCCCGGCTGTGGCCCAAAACCAGCTGGCTACGGGTGGCGATCGCCGCCCCCGTCGTCTGGCAGATCACCGAGTTCCTGCGCGGCTGGGTGCTGACCGGCTTTCCGTGGCTGCAGTTCGGCTATAGCCAGATCGACGGCCCGCTGAAAGGCCTGGCGCCGGTGATGGGGGTTGAGTCGATCAACTTCCTGCTGATGATGGTTAGCGGCCTGCTGGCTCTGGCCCTCGTGCAGCGCAACGGGAAGGCGCTGGTGATCGCCGCGGTGCTGTTCGCCCTGCCGTTCCCGCTGCGCTATATCCAGTGGTATCAGCTGCTGCCGGAGCGCGCGACGCAGGTCTCGCTGGTGCAAGGCGATATCCCGCAGGCCATGAAGTGGGACGAGAAACAGCTGGTTAATACCCTGAAAACCTACCTGGCGCTGACCCAGCCGCATATCGGCCACTCGCAGCTGATTATCTGGCCTGAATCGGCGATCCCGGATCTGGAGATCAACCAGCAGCAGTTCCTCAGCATGATGGACGATCTGCTGCGCGCAAAAGACAGCTCGCTGATCACCGGCATCGTCGACGCGCGTCTTAATAAGCAGAATCGCTACGACACCTACAACACCATCATTACCCTCGGCAAAGATAACCCGTACCGCTACGACTCGACCAACCGCTACAACAAGAACCATCTGGTGCCGTTCGGCGAGTTTGTACCGCTGGAGTCGATTCTGCGTCCGCTGGCGCCATTCTTCGACCTGCCGATGTCCTCCTTCAGCCGCGGTCCCTACGTGCAGCCGCAGCTGATGGCGCATAACCTGAAGCTGACCGCGGCCATCTGCTACGAGATCATCCTCGGGGAACAGGTGCGGGATAACTTCCGTCCGGATACCGACTTCCTGCTGACCATCTCTAACGACGCCTGGTTCGGCAAGTCCATCGGCCCGTGGCAACACTTCCAGATGGCGCGGATGCGCGCCCTGGAGCTGGCCCGCCCCCTGCTGCGCAGTACCAACAACGGCATTACCGCCGTGATCGGCCCGCGCGGCGAGATCCAGAAGATGATCCCGCAGTTTACCCGTGAGGTGTTGACCACCACCGTGACGCCCACCAGCGGCATGACCCCTTACGCTCGCACTGGCAACTGGCCGCTGTGGGCGCTGACGGCGCTGCTCGGCTTCGGTGCGCTGCTGATGAGCCTGCGTCAGCGTCGCCGATAAGTTCTCTACCGGCGACGCCCGTCGCCGGCTTTTTTCTTCCCGTCATTTGCCACCCTGGCACAGTCATTGCTTTATTTAATCGGGTAGCGCCGTCCTCCGGCCCAGTGCAACCGGGTTGCACCATAAACGATCGGTGGTCGCGCTATTTTGGTGCAATGGAAGATATTTGCCTCCCATTGGTGCGGAGCGCTTCGCAAAAATAAACAATAAAGCAGCAAAATATTTACATTAAGCCAAACTAAATGCTAACAAACACATACAAATGCGGCACGTGGATGCGTGCCCCTAATAACAACACACACAATCACAATGGGTATCAATAGCGTCGGTGACGCTGCGGATAAGGAGTTGGATATGCAATTACGTAAACTGGCCACGGCAATGCTGGTAATGGGAATGACCGCTGGTCTGGCGCAGGCGGAAGATGCTGCCCCGGCGGCTGGCCAGAGCACTCTGGATAAGATCGCGAAAAATGGCGTTATCGTTGTCGGCCATCGCGAATCTTCCGTCCCTTTCTCTTACTACGATAACCAACAGAAGGTTGTGGGTTACTCTCAGGACTACTCCAACGCCATCGTCGATGCCATCAAGAAAAAACTGAACAAACCCGATCTGCAGGTCAAACTGATCCCGGTCACCTCGCAGAATCGTATTCCGCTGCTGCAGAATGGCACCTTTGATTTCGAGTGCGGCTCTACCACCAACAACCTCGAGCGCCAGAAACAGGCGGCCTTCTCCGATACTATCTTCGTCGTCGGCACCCGTCTGCTGGTGAAGAAAGGCGGCCCGATTAAAGATTTCCCGGACCTGAAGGATAAAGCGGTCGTCGTCACCTCCGGAACCACCTCAGAGATCCTGCTGCATAAGCTGAACGATGAGAAAAAAATGAATATGCGCATTATCAGCGCCAAAGATCATGGCGACTCTTTCCGCACCCTGGAGAGCGGACGCGCGGTGGCCTTTATGATGGATGATGCCCTGCTGGCTGGCGAACGTGCCAAGGCGAAGAAACCGGATAACTGGGAAATCGTCGGCACCGCGCAGTCGAAAGAAGCCTATGGCTGCATGCTGCGTAAGGACGATCCGGCCTTCAAGGCGCTGGTCGATGAAACCGTTGCCCAGGCCCAGACCTCTGGCGAAGCGGCGAAGTGGTTCGACAAATGGTTCAAAAACCCGATTCCGCCAAAAAATCTTAACCTGAACTTCGAGCTGTCGGACGACATGAAAGCGCTGTTCAAATCACCTAATGACAAAGCACTGAACTAATTATAACAACCAGGGGCGGGATATCCTGCCCTCCCGATGATTGTCACAGCACGGACAGACTATACGGCGGCTGGTCGTTCCCCAGCCGCCGCGAATACCGAAACAAGCTGGACAACCGTCTTCGAGGGTAGCAATGGCTACCCTTTTTTTTCCAGGAGTCATGTATGTCAATAGACTGGAACTGGGGGATATTCCTGCAACAGGCCCCCTTCGGCAACACTACCTACCTGGGCTGGCTGTGGAGCGGTTTTCAGATCACCGTCGCCCTCTCCATCTCGGCCTGGATCATCGCTTTTCTCGTCGGCTCGCTGTTCGGCATTTTACGCACGGTCCCCAATCGCTTCCTCTCGGGCATTGGCACCTGCTATGTCGAACTGTTTCGCAACGTGCCGCTGATCGTGCAGTTCTTTACCTGGTACCTGGTGGTGCCGGAATTCCTGCCGGAAAATATCGGCATGTGGTTTAAATCGGAGCTGGACCCAAACATTCAGTTCTTTGTCTCCTCCATGCTGTGCCTGGGGCTGTTTACCGCCGCTCGCGTCTGCGAGCAGGTACGCGCCGCTATCCAGTCGCTGCCGCGCGGGCAAAAGAACGCCGGTCTGGCGATGGGGTTGACCCTGCCGCAAACCTACCGCTACGTGCTGCTGCCGAACGCCTATCGCGTTATCGTGCCGCCGATGACCTCGGAGATGATGAACCTGGTGAAAAACTCGGCCATCGCCTCCACCATCGGTCTGGCCGATATGGCCGCGCAGGCGGGCAAACTGCTGGACTACTCCGCTCATGCCTGGGAGTCTTTTACCGCCATCACCCTGGCCTATGTTTTCATCAACGCGGTGATTATGCTGATTATGTATGTGGTCGAGCGTAAGGTTCGCCTGCCTGGCAATATGGGAGGCAAATAATGTACGATTTTGACTGGAGTTCGATCGTTCCCTCCATGCCCTACCTGCTGGCAGGGCTGGTGATCACCCTGAAGATTACGGTGATCGCCATCGTGGTCGGCATCGTCTGGGGCACCCTGCTGGCGGTCATGCGCCTGTCCAGCTTTCTGCCGCTGGCCTGGTTTGCTAAATCCTACGTTAACGTGTTCCGTTCTATCCCGCTGGTGATGGTTCTGCTGTGGTTCTACCTGATTGTCCCGGGCTTCCTGCAGAACGTGCTGGGACTGTCGCCGAAAACGGATATTCGCCTGATCTCGGCGATGGTGGCCTTTTCGATGTTCGAGGCCGCCTACTATTCAGAGATTATCCGCGCCGGTATCCAGAGCATCTCCCGCGGCCAGTCAAGCGCCGCGCTGGCGCTGGGAATGACCCACTGGCAGTCGATGCGGCTGGTGATCCTGCCGCAGGCCTTCCGCGCCATGGTGCCGCTGCTGTTAACCCAGGGGATCGTCCTGTTCCAGGATACCTCGCTGGTGTATGTATTGAGCCTCGCCGACTTCTTCCGTACCGCCTCCACGATTGGCGAGCGTGACGGGACCCAGGTCGAAATGATCCTGTTCGCGGGCGGCGTCTATTTTGTGATTAGCCTCAGCGCCTCGCTGTTGGTCAGCTGGTTGAAGAAAAGGACTGTGTAATGATTACCCTGAAAAACGTTTCAAAATGGTATGGTCACTTTCAGGTGCTGACCGATTGCTCCACGGAAGTGAAAAAAGGCGAAGTCGT
This sequence comes from Klebsiella sp. GG_Kp175, assembly GCF_040062325.1. Taxonomy (NCBI): domain Bacteria; kingdom Pseudomonadati; phylum Pseudomonadota; class Gammaproteobacteria; order Enterobacterales; family Enterobacteriaceae; genus Klebsiella; species Klebsiella sp. GG_Kp175. The sequence continues at coordinate 10,399 of NZ_JBEAFX010000003.1, forward strand.
GGTGGTCTGCGGGCCGTCAGGCTCCGGTAAATCCACGCTGATTAAAACCGTAAACGGCCTTGAGCCGGTGCAGCAGGGGCAGATTATCGTCGATGGCACCGTGGTTAACGATAAAAAGACCAATCTTGCCAAACTGCGCTCGCACGTCGGAATGGTGTTTCAGCATTTTGAACTGTTCCCGCACCTGTCGATTATCGACAACCTGACGCTGGCGCAGGTTAAGGTTCTCAATCGTGACAAAGCGTCGTCGCGCAAGAAGGGTCTCAAGCTGCTGGAGCGCGTTGGCCTGGCGGCGCACGCGGAAAAATATCCGGCGCAGCTCTCCGGTGGCCAGCAGCAGCGCGTGGCCATTGCCCGAGCCCTGTGTATGGACCCGATCGCTATGCTGTTTGATGAGCCCACCTCAGCGCTCGACCCGGAGATGATCAACGAGGTACTGGACGTCATGGTGGAACTGGCCAACGAAGGGATGACCATGATGGTAGTGACCCATGAAATGGGCTTCGCCCGTAAGGTGGCCAACCGGGTGATCTTTATGGATGAAGGAAAGATAGTCGAAGATGCCGATAAAGAGGCCTTCTTCGCCAATCCACAATCCGATCGCGCTAAAGATTTCCTCGCCAAAATTCTGCACTAACTTCTGCGGCGCGCACGATATCACCGTGCGCGCCTGTCAGCCCCTCCCCTTTTCAATTGCTTCATCTCAAAGCGACAGCTTCACAACGTGAAGTAAAAATTTCACAAAGAATTCAGGGGCCGTAGAATAGATTAACCGCCACGTCATCGTTAGCATACGGCATCTTGTAATAATCCCCGTGAGTTTAAATTTCTTGGAAATAATATTTCAATTGACTTGCTATACGCCGCGCAGGCTATTTCATGCCGTGCACAACCATTAATTATAATCTTACTCAATGAAACAAACGGATATTGCTTCATGCGGACTAACACTAACGGACTGGCCATTATTTTGTGTTTAAATTTGCTCACCTGCTTTACCGCGCGGGCGGGTATTGACTCCGCCACGGTAAACCAGGTAGAACAGGATAAAGCCCGTGAAAGCGCATTAATGCCCCATCAGCAGCAATACCAATCTTCTCGCACCTATGCGAAAACGCAAACCTTGATATTTCCCGAGGAAGCGACCTGTCGGTACATCACGAAAGTTGATATTGCCTCCGAGGACAACGCAAAAACCACCGCCCTCCTCGGGAAGATCGCTGCCCAGGCGCCCGGCCATTGCCTCGGAATAGAAGGGATTCGCCTGCTGACGAACGCCCTACAAAATGAACTGATAACACAAGGGTATATTACTTCCCTGATCGATATCCCTTCTCAGTCACTAGAAGGGGGCATTCTCAAAATAACGCTGACTTATGGCAAAACGGGGCATATTGATTTTGCGCCAAATAGTGCCGTGACGAACCTGTGGACCTCCATGCCCACCCATACCGGTAAAATCCTGCGCCTCAGCGATCTTGAACAAGGGATGGCTAACCTGCAGCGCCTGCCTGGCGCCAGCGCCCATATGAAGCTGCGGCCCGGGGAACACATTGGCGAAAGTGATATTGAAATCGCCCGGGTAATGGATAAACAGTGGCAGGTTGGCGCCTGGCTTGATGACGCAGGCAGCCGCGCCAGCGGTCGCTATCAGGGTGGCGGCGCGCTATACCTTTACGATTTATCTTCATTGAACGATATTCTTTCCATCTCGGCAGGCGGCGACGTTGAATTCAACCAGCACAACGACGGCAACCATAACGGCAACCTTTACTACTCCGTGCCTTTTGGTTACTGGTCATTGAGCCTGTACGGCTCCTACAGCCAGTACCGCCAGCTGTTTAAAGGAAGATGGTCAAGCATCGACTATAAAAGTAAAAACCGTTATTACAGCGCGACCCTTAGCCGCCTGCTTTCGCATACCCGACAACAAAAAACGACCGCCGATCTGCGCATAGCGAAGAGCAGTTCGCACTATTTCTTTGGCGGCGATGAGTTGTATGTGATGCGTAAACAAAATCCTGTCTGGGAATTTACCGTGCGCCATCAGCACTATTTCAACAGGAAAATTATCGACGCAAGCCTGGGCGTTCAGCGCAGCCTGCCGTGGCTGAGCTCCGTCCCCACCCCCGAGGAAAAAGGCGGTTTATATAGCCATCAATCGCGCATTGTTCACGCCGATATACAGGCCTTGATGCAGTTTGCCGCAACCGGCGATAAGTTTAGCTGGATGCCGCGTTTCCATGCCCAGTTCAGCCCGGATAGATTATCTTCGGACAACCAGTTTAATATCGGCAATCGCTGGACGGTTCGCGGCTTTGACGGTGAAAATACGCTTTCGGCCAATCAAGGCTGGTACTGGCGCAATGATTTTAGCTGGAATATTCCCACCCCCGACCAGCAGGTATATCTTGGCCTTGACTTCGGCAGGATCATTGGTACCGAGCGCGCCAGGCAGGGAAAAAGCCTTTCAGGCGCAGTCGGCGGCGTCCGCGGAGAAATAGCGTCTACGCAATATGATTTTTTTATCGGCACGCCCATCAGTAAACCTGATGACTTTCATAGCGATGCCATGAACCTGGGCTTTTCATTACAGTGGAGGTATTAGTTTTCATCGGCGCATTACTGCAATTTACTGATTCATTTTTTACTATTTAAAGGAATAAATTACATGTTTAAATTCAAGGTTTCATATGTTGCTCTGGCTGCAGCGCTAAGTTCATCCGTTGTTTATGCCGATCCGTCAAGCTATACGCATAGATCAGGGGCAAATGTTATTGATATCGAAGCTCCTAATGCCGCTGGCGTCTCGCATAACTTATATCGCGAATTCAACGTCGGCCCTAACGGCACTATTTTAAACAACAGCGCCAGCGACGTGAACCACAGCACTCACGGTAATATCGCTAAGAATAATAATCTGACCAACGGCAGCGCTTCCGTTATTTTAAATGAAGTCACCTCCAATAAAATGAGTAATCTGCAGGGCTTTATCGAAGTTAACGGACAAAAAGCCGATGTCGTTATCGCCAACCCTAACGGCATCACCTGCTCCGGGTGCAGTTTTATTAATACTAACAAAGCAGTGCTGACGACAGGCCAGGTCAATCTGAGCGATACCGGCGCGATTGATAGCTATACGGTCACGCAGGGTAAAATCACCATTGACGATAAAGGTATGAACGCGTCTAACAGCTATGCAGCCTTGCTGGCCGACGCCATCGCGATTAACGGCACAATGACGGCAGCCAACGCTATGGTGGGCGCGGGCAACTTAACGTTTGATAACAAAACCGGAAAGATGACCAGCCTTGGAAAAGCAGCCACAGCCAAACAAATATTATATCCGGAATACAGCATTGATATTAGCCAACTAGGCGGAATCAAGGCCAACAGTATCACCATGACTGGTAATAATCTGGGTTTCGGCGTCCGGAATAAAGGCACGATGGCTACAAACACCCTTCTCACCATGACCAGCAACGGTTCACTGATTAATGAAGGCGCTATCACTGGGAAAGGCATCGCGACGCAAATCGTCTCAGCAGGTGAGATGAAAAATAAGGGCAGCATTAACAGCAGCGCCCTCGCCACTCAGGTCACCACTCTGAACACATTGACCAATGAAGGCACGATTACCAGTGACAAAACGCTTAACGTGAGCGCCGCCGGCAACCTCGTCAATACCGGCAGAATTAATGGCACCAAGGCATTAACCTTAACCACCCTCGGCGATATCAATACCACCTATGGTTCAACGATTAACGCCGATGGCCAGTTAAATATTTCTGCCCACAATATCAACAACGGCGGTACAATGTGGGGCGAAATCACCAACGTCAAGTTTAGCGGGGATAATCTCACCGTCACCGGTAACCTTTGGGGCTACACTAATCTGGCTATCGTGTCGGCAAAGGATAGCAACGTCAGTTCAGGCAACATCCATAATACAGGGCGAATTTCTGGTATCGATATATCGCTTATCACTAATGGCGATATCATCCAGGACGGTAACCTTGTTAGCGGAAACTCTATGACGGTTAAAAGCGTCCAGTTCAAAAATAACAACTACGTTTACGGAAAATCCGTACAGATTGAGAGTAATAACGTTCACAATAAGGCAACTATTGATAGTGTCGATGCGAATATCATCGCTTATTATGGTATGAAAAATGAAGGCCAAATCATCGCAGCCAAAGATCTCACCTTGGATACGAAAAATTTTGCCGATATCACCAACTACGGCACTCTTCAGGCAGGAGAGAATCTGACGATTATCGCTAATAAAGTCTATAATGGCGGCTATCGCTGTGGTTTCCTGAAGCTTTCAACTTGTAATGTTGGTTCTATCTCCACTAACAAACTGGTGCTGAACTCCGCGCACAACTATGTTTCCGAGATGGGCGGTCATCAGCAGTTTAAACAAGCTGAAATCACGACCAAGCGGTAAGAGCAGGCGATGCGCTGATGTCAGCGCATCGCCGGTAGTCATTTTATTATGGCGCACCATGCTGGCACACGCTTTCCATTCGCGCGGAAAGATCTATCACGAGATAGTAATCATCAAGCCGCATTCATGCTGAGGACGAGTGCTCTGCTCGCTCATAATGATTATATGAAGCGCGAAGTGATCAGGGTAAAAGAGACAGCTGAGATATTTTACAATCACAGGGAAGACGTTTATCTATCTCGTTAATGCAATGATAGGTCGTTTTTAATCAGGCCCGATGCTATTAATACGCACCGGGCCGGATGCATCAGGGTTCAAATGGCCGGCGCTGGAACTGATCGTGGCCGCATTTCGGACAGCGCGGTAGCACATCCGGGGTATACACCGCCAGGTGATAGTGACACTTCTCACACACCAGGTTGCCTAAACCGACCACTTCGCCGCTGTGGTATACGCCGTGGTGATTCAGATCCTGAAAAACCTCCCGCCACTCAAGCTGGGTTTTGTCAGTGATATCGGCCAGCTCCTGCCACAGGCTCTCTTTGATCACCCGCATAAACACGCTGTCGCTCTCGTCTTCATGACTCTCTTCGTAGCTGCGGGCAAACTCCTCAAGATCGCGCTTGACCGCGGCTATCACCGACTCAATCTCGCTCTGCGTCAGATCGCCGGCGCGGACAATTTTATCGCGTGCCTGCGTCACCAGCGCGTCAATATCGCGTTCTCCATGGCGGAGCCGTTCGCTGAGCGAGGAGACCAGTTCACGGTAATATTGAGCAACCTTGTTCATCATTTCGCCTCCGGTGTGGTTAACGTCTTCTGATAATAGACCTTATTCCTCTCCCGCTGTGTCTGACAAGCCACAGACTCGCGAAATAATCTGCCCAGCTTTTGCCGATGTTGATGTGCGAAAAGCTGTTTTGACGTTGGCGTTTGGGCTATGCTATGCCGATCTGAAATAACACATCCATTGGCTACATTTTGTAGCTGTATTGAAAACAGGACCACTGGCTGCCATGCAAGAGCAATACCGCCCGGAAGAGATAGAATCGAAAGTCCAGCTTCACTGGGACGAAAATCGTACATTTGAAGTAACTGAAGACGAGAGCAAAGAGAAGTATTACTGCCTGTCGATGCTTCCTTATCCTTCTGGTCGACTACACATGGGTCACGTGCGTAACTACACCATCGGCGACGTGATTGCCCGCTATCAGCGCATGCTGGGTAAAAACGTCCTGCAGCCAATTGGCTGGGATGCGTTCGGTCTGCCGGCGGAAGGGGCGGCGGTAAAAAACAACACCGCGCCAGCGCCGTGGACCTACGACAACATCGCCTACATGAAAAACCAGCTCAAAATGCTGGGCTTCGGCTATGACTGGAGCCGCGAGCTGGCAACCTGCACCCCGGAATACTACCGCTGGGAGCAGAAGTTCTTCACTGAGCTGTATAAAAAAGGCCTGGTGTACAAAAAAACCTCCGCAGTGAACTGGTGCCCGAACGACCAGACCGTGCTGGCCAACGAGCAGGTTATCGACGGCTGCTGCTGGCGCTGCGACACCAAAGTCGAGCGTAAAGAGATCCCGCAATGGTTTATTAAAATCACCGCCTACGCCGATGAGCTGCTGAACGATCTGGATAAGCTGGACCACTGGCCGGACACCGTGAAGACCATGCAGCGCAACTGGATCGGCCGTTCTGAAGGGGTGGAAATCTCCTTTGACGTCAATAACTACGCCGACAAGCTGACCGTCTATACCACCCGCCCGGACACCTTTATGGGCTGTACCTACCTGGCGGTCGCTGCGGGTCACCCGCTGGCGCAGCAGGCTGCGGCGAACAATCCGGCGCTGGCCACCTTCATCGACGAATGCCGCAACACCAAAGTGGCGGAAGCCGACATGGCGACGATGGAGAAAAAAGGCGTCGATACCGGCTTTAAAGCTATCCACCCGCTGACCGGTGAAGAAATTCCGGTATGGGCGGCTAACTTTGTGCTGATGGAGTACGGCACCGGCGCGGTGATGGCCGTTCCGGGCCACGACCAGCGCGACTACGAGTTCGCCAGCAAATACGGGCTGAACATCAAGCCGGTGATCCTCGCCACCGACGGCTCCGAGCCGGATCTTTCCCAGCAGGCGCTGACCGAGAAAGGCGTCCTGTTTAACTCCGGCGAATTCAGCGGCCTCGATTATGAAGCGGGCTTCAACGCTATTGCTGACAAACTGGCTGCCATGGGCGTAGGTGAGCGTAAAATTAACTACCGCCTGCGTGACTGGGGCGTATCCCGTCAGCGCTACTGGGGCGCGCCGATCCCGATGGTTACCCTGGAAGACGGCACCGTGCTGCCGACCCCGGAAGATCAGCTGCCGGTGATCCTGCCAGAAGACGTAGTCATGGACGGTATCACCAGCCCGATCAAAGCCGATCCTGAATGGGCCAAAACCACGGTTAACGGCCAGCCGGCGCTGCGCGAAACCGACACCTTTGACACCTTTATGGAATCCTCCTGGTACTATGCGCGCTACACCTGCCCGCAGTATCAGGAAGGGATGCTGGATTCGCAAGCGGCCAACTACTGGCTGCCGGTCGATATCTACATCGGCGGCATCGAACACGCGATCATGCACCTGCTCTACTTCCGCTTCTTCCACAAGCTGATGCGCGACGCGGGGATGGTCAACTCCGATGAGCCGGCGAAACAGCTGCTGTGCCAGGGCATGGTGCTGGCTGACGCCTTCTACTACGTAGGCGAAAACGGCGAACGTAACTGGGTCTCCCCGGTTGACGCCATCGTCGAACGTGACGAAAAAGGCCGCATCGTGAAAGCGAAAGACGCGGCGGGTCACGAGCTGGTGTACACCGGCATGAGCAAGATGTCCAAGTCGAAAAACAACGGCATCGATCCGCAGGTCATGGTTGAGCGCTACGGCGCGGATACTGTCCGTCTGTTCATGATGTTCGCATCCCCGGCGGATATGACCCTCGAGTGGCAGGAATCTGGCGTCGAAGGGGCGAACCGCTTCCTGAAACGCGTCTGGAAGCTGGTCTACGAACACACCACCAAAGGGGACGTTGCGGCCCTGAACGTGGCGGCGCTGAGTGAAGATCAGAAAGCGCTGCGTCGCGATATCCACAAAACTATCGCCAAAGTGACCGATGACATCGGCCGTCGTCAGACCTTCAACACCGCCATCGCGGCGATCATGGAGCTGATGAACAAGCTGGCGAAAGCGCCGCAAGAAGATAAGCAGGATCGCGCCCTGATGCAGGAAGCCCTGCTGGCGGTAGTGCGTATGCTCAACCCGTTCACCCCGCACGTCAGCTTCACCCTGTGGCGTGAGCTGAACGGCGAAGGTGATATCGACAACGCGCCGTGGCCGGTGGCGGATGAAAGCGCGATGGTGGAAGACAGCACCCTCGTCGTCGTCCAGGTCAACGGCAAAGTTCGTGGTAAAATTACCGTTGCGGTAGACGCAACTGAAGAGCAGGTCCGCGAGCGCGCCGGCCAGGAGCATCTGGTGGCGAAGTATCTCGACGGCAAAACCGTGCGTAAAGTGATTTACGTCCCGGGTAAACTGCTCAATCTGGTCGTTGGCTAAGCGCGGGAGGAAGCGTGCGATATCTGGTAACAATGTTGTTATCTCTGGCGGTGCTTGCCACCGCCGGCTGTGGCTGGCATCTGCGTAGCACTACCAAGGTGCCCACCACCATGAAAACCATGATTTTCCAGTCGAGCGATCCGAATGGCCCATTAAGCCGCGCGGTGCGCAATCAGCTGCGTCTTAACGGCGTGGAACTGATCGACGCCAGCACGCTGCGTAAAGATGTCCCTTCTCTGCGCCTCGATGGTTCGTCGATTCAGAAAGATACGGCCTCGGTGTTCCAGGACGGTCGTACGGCGGAATATCAGATGGTCATGACCGTCCATGCCAGCGTTCTGATCCCGGGTCACGATATCTATCCGATAACCACTAAGGTCTATCGTTCGTTCTTTGATAACCCGCAGGCGGCGTTAGCCAAAGACGCCGAGCAGGATATGATTATCCAGGAAATGTACGATAAAGCGGCGGAACAGCTGATTCGTAAACTACCAAGCGTTCAGGTAGCGGATGTTGAAGCCACCCAGCAGGAAGAAAAACCGGTCGCGGGCAACACCGCGCCGGCGTCCTCGGGTAACCGCGTCTCCACCACGCTGGGTCAATGATGATTCGGTTGTACCCGGAACAGCTCCGCGCGCAGCTCACTGAAGGGCTGCGCGCGGCCTATCTGCTGCTTGGCAACGATCCTTTGTTATTGCAGGAAAGCCAGGACGCTATTCGCGAAGCCGCTGCCGCACAAGGCTTTACCGAACACCATACCTTTTCTATCGACAACAGCACCGACTGGCAGGCGCTTTTCGCCTTAAGCCAGGCGATGAGCCTGTTTGCCAGCCGGCAAACCCTGTTGCTAATCCTGCCAGAGAATGGCCCCAACGCGGCGATCAACGAACAGCTGGCGACGCTGGTCGGTCTGCTGCACGACGACCTGCTGCTGATAGTTCGCGGCAGTAAGTTGACCAAAGCCCAGGAGAATGCCGCGTGGCTCACCGCGCTGGCGCAGCGCGCCGTCCAGGTCAGCTGCCAGACGCCGGAATACGCGCAGCTGCCGCGCTGGCTTGCCGCCCGGGCCAAACAGCATCAGCTGCAGCTCGACGACGCGGCCAGCCAGCTGCTGTGCTACTGTTACGAAGGCAATCTGCTGGCGCTGGCGCAGGCGCTGGAGCGTCTGGCGCTACTCTGGCCGGACGGTAAGCTGACGCTGCCCCGCGTTGAGCAGGCGGTGAACGATGCCGCGCACTTTACCCCTTACCATTGGGTCGATGCCCTACTGGCAGGCAAAAGTAAGCGCGTGCTGCACGTCCTGCAGCAGCTCCGTCTTGAAGGCTGCGAGCCGGCGATCCTGCTGCGTACGCTACAGAGGGAGCTGCTGCTGCTGGTGACCCTCAAGCGCCAGTCGGCACAGACGCCGCTGCGTTCGCTGTTTGATAAACATCGGGTCTGGCAAAACCGCCGTCAGCTGCTCAGCGACGCCCTCGCCCGACTGAGCGGCGAACAGCTGCGCCAGGCGGTGACTCTTCTGACCCGCGCGGAACTGACCTTTAAACAGGATTACGGGTACGACGTCTGGCCCGAACTGGAAAGTCTTTCGTTGTTGCTCTGCCACAAAGCCCTGGCGGACGTTTTTATTGATGGTTGATATGACTCACTTACAGGCAATCTATGGCGGCACCTTCGATCCGGTGCATTATGGTCACCTCAAGCCGGTCGAGATCCTGGCGAATCAGATTGGCCTGAGCAAGGTCATCATCATGCCTAATAACGTCCCGCCGCACCGTCCACAACCGGAAGCCACAAGCGCCCAGCGCGTGCACATGCTGAAGCTGGCGATTGCCGATAAGCCGCTGTTCACGCTCGATGAACGCGAACTGCAGCGCGATACCCCCTCCTGGACGGCGCAAACGCTGCAGGAGTGGCGCCAGGAGCAGGGGCCGCACAAGCCGCTGGCGTTTATCATTGGCCAGGATTCGCTGCTCACCTTTCCCACCTGGCACCGCTATGAAACCATCCTCGACAATGTTCACCTGATTGTCTGCCGCCGGCCGGGTTACCCACTGACCATGGCCCATGAGGCCGATCAGCGCTGGCTGGATCGCCATTTAACCCACGATGTGGAATCTCTGCATCGCCGCCCTTCCGGCGTGATCTACCTGGCTGAGACACCGTGGTTCGATATTTCGGCGACGATCATTCGCCAGCGCCTCGAGCGCGGCGAGTCCTGCGCCGAGATGCTGCCGGCCGCGGTGCTGGACTACATCCGCGAGCAGGGTCTCTATTGCTGACCCCGCGCTGGGCCTGACGCGAAAAAAGCGCTATGGTAACGCCACCTCTCCATCGCCTGTCAGAGCCTGTTCATGAAATTATGGTTAGTTCGCCATGGCGAAACCGAAGCCAACGTTGCCGGATTATACAGCGGCCATGCCCCAACGCCCCTGACGCCGCGAGGCGTCGCTCAGGCGCGAGCGCTCGGCGAACGGCTGCGCGCGGTGCCTTTCGATAAAGTCTTCTGTAGCGAGCTGGCGCGGACCGGGACAACGGCCGATCTGCTGCTTGGCGATCGCGCTATCCCGCGCGAATGCCATGCCGCGCTCAATGAGATGTTTTTCGGCGACTGGGAGATGCGTCATCATCGCGACCTTCAACGAGAAGATGCGCAAAACTATGCCGCGTGGTGTGCTGACTGGCAGCACGCGGCCCCTACTAACGGCGAAAGCTTTCAGCGTTTTGCCCGCCGCGTCAGCGAGTTTATCCCCACGCTGACCGACTGCCGCCATCTTGACCATCTGCTGATCGTCGGCCATCAGGGCGTTCTGAGCCTGCTGACCGCCCTGCTGTTGCAGATGCCCGCCGCGGCGATGTGGCACTTTCCGATAGCCCATGGCGCCTGGAGCCTGCTCGAAATCCGCCACGATTTCACCACCCTGCGGGTATTAAATAGCCAGGCCGTCTGGCAGTCGGAAGAAGAATTCCCGCCGAACCATTGACAGGCCAGAGCAGGCTGCTATTCTCCGCTGCCAGGCAGCATCCGCCAAAGCCGCTTTGCAGAAAATTGTTTTACAAAAATGGCGATGCAATCCTCGGCGAGGGATGGGATGATACCCCGCCGCGAACGCCTGCCGACAGACATTTCACCCGACTTTTTCATCAGTTCAGGTATACTGTCAGGCTCTTTATGATTATCAATCTTCACGCACCCAGGGGGAACACTTGCAGGGTAAAGCACTCCAGGATTTTGTTATCGACAAAATTGATGACCTGAAAGGTCAGGACATCGTTGCCATTGATGTACATGGCAAATCCAGCATCACCGATTGCATGATTATCTGCACCGGCACCTCCACGCGTCATGTGATGTCCATCGCCGACCACGTGGTTCAGGAATCCCGCGCCGCCGGCATGCTGCCGCTGGGCGTTGAAGGGGAAGCCGCCGCCGACTGGATCGTCGTCGACCTCGGCGACGTGATGGTTCACGTCATGCAGGAAGAGAGCCGTCGTTTGTACGAGCTGGAAAAACTCTGGAGTTAATGCGTGAAGTTGCAGCTGGTGGCCGTTGGCACCAAAATGCCGGACTGGGTACAGACCGGCTTTAGCGAGTATCTGCGCCGTTTTCCCAAAGATATGCCGTTCGAACTGGTGGAGATCCCAGCCGGTAAGCGCGGCAAGAACGCTGATATCAAGCGCATCCTCGAAAAAGAGGGCGAGATGATGTTAGCCGCTGCCGGTAAAAACCGCATCGTGACCCTGGATATTCCGGGTAAACCATGGGATACGCCGCAGCTGGCGCGCGAACTGGAACGCTGGAAACAGGACGGGCGCGACGTCAGTTTGCTGGTCGGCGGCCCGGAAGGCCTCTCTCCAGCCTGTAAAGCAGCGGCGGAACAGAGTTGGTCGCTCTCCACCCTCACCTTACCTCACCCGCTGGTGCGCGTACTGGTGGCCGAGAGCCTGTATCGGGCGTGGAGCATTACCACCAACCATCCGTACCACCGTGAGTAATGATGATCAGGGTAGACTGAGCAGCGAATGAAATTACAGAATTCTTTCCGCGACTATACGGCTGAATCCTCGCTGTTCGTGCGCCGGGCGCTGGTCGCTTTTTTGGGGATTTTGCTGCTTACCGGCGTTCTGATCGCCAACCTGTACAATGTGCAAATCGTTCGCTTCGACGACTATCAGACGCGTTCGAACGAAAACCGCATCAAGCTGGTGCCGATCCCGCCGAGCCGCGGCATTATTTACGATCGTAACGGCACTCCGCTGGCGCTTAACCGCACCATTTATCAGCTGGAGATGATGCCGGAGAAAGTCGATAACGTGCAGCAAACGCTGGATGCGCTGCGCGACGTCGTCGATTTAACCGACGATGATATCGCCGGCTTCAAAAAGGAGCGCGCCCGCTCCCATCGCTTTACCTCGATTCCGGTAAAGGTCAACCTCAGCGAAGTGCAGGTGGCCCGCTTTGCCGTCAACCAGTACCGCTTTCCCGGCGTGGAAGTCAAAGGCTACAAGCGCCGTTACTATCCCTATAACTCGGCGCTGACGCACGTCATCGGCTACGTTTCGAAAATTAACGATAAAGACGTCGACCGCCTCGATAAAGAGGGCAAACTGGCCAACTACGCCTCGACCCACGACATCGGTAAGCTGGGTATTGAGCGTTATTACGAGGACGTCCTGCACGGTCAGACCGGCTACGAGGAGGTTGAAGTGAACAACCGCGGCCGCGTGATTCGTCAGCTCAAAGAGGTGCCGCCGCAGGCCGGACGCGACATCTACCTCACCCTTGACCTCAAGCTGCAGCAGTATATCGAAACGCTGCTGGCTGGTAGCCGCGCCGCAGTGGTGGTCACCGACCCGCGTACCGGCGCCATTCTGGCGCTGGTTTCGACGCCGAGCTACGACCCGAACCTGTTCGTCGACGGCATCTCCAGTAAAGATTACTCCGGCCTGCTCAACGATCCGAACACGCCGCTGGTCAACCGTGCGACGCAAGGGGTCTATCCGCCGGCATCGACGGTCAAACCGTACGTCGCCGTCTCGGCGCTGAGCGCCGGGGTGATCACCCGCAATACCAGCCTGTTTGACCCGGGCTGGTGGCAGCTGCCCGGCTCGGAAAAACGCTATCGTGACTGGAAAAAATGGGGCCACGGCCACCTGAACGTCACCAAAGCGCTTGAGGAGTCCGCGGATACCTATTTCTATCAGGTCGCCTATGACATGGGCATCGATCGCCTCGCGGAGTGGATGAGCAAGTTTGGCTACGGCCACTATACCGGTATCGACCTTGCCGAAGAGCGCTCGGGCAACATGCCGACCCGCGAATGGAAGCTCAAACGCTTTAAGAAACCCTGGTACCAGGGGGACACCATTCCGGTGGGCATCGGCCAGGGTTACTGGACTGCCACGCCGATCCAGATGAACAAAGCGCTGATGATCCTGATTAACGACGGGGTGGTGAAAGTGCCGCACCTGCTGCAAAGCACCGTGGAAGACGGCAAGCCCGTTCCGTGGGTCCAGCCTCATGAGCCGCCGGTAGGCGACATTCATTCCGGCTACTGGGAAATCGCCAAAGACGGCATGTTCGGCGTGGCCAACCGCGGCAACGGCACCGCGCACAAGTATTTCGCCAGCGCGCCGTATAAAATCGCGGCCAAGTCCGGTACCGCCCAGGTGTTTGGCCTGAAGGCCAACGAAACCTATAACGCGCACCGAATCTCTGAGCGTCTGCGTGACCATAAACTGATGACGGCGTTTGCGCCTTATAACAACCCGCAGGTTGCCGTGGCGATGATCCTGGAAAACGGCGGTGCCGGCCCGGCGGTCGGTACGATTATGCGCCAAATCCTCGATCACATCATGCTGGGCGATAACAACACCACGCTACCAAGCGAAAACCCGGCGGTGACCGCAGGGGAGGATCAATAATGACGGATAATCCGAACAAAAAATCGCTGTGGGATAAGATCCATCTTGACCCCACCATGGTGCTGATCCTGCTGGCGCTGCTGACCTACAGCGCACTGGTTATCTGGAGCGCCAGCGGTCAGGACGTCGGCATGATGGAGCGTAAAATCGGCCAGATCGCCATGGGCGTGGTGATCATGATCGTCATGGCGCAGATCCCGCCGCGGGTCTATGAAGGCTGGGCGCCCTATCTCTATATTTTCTGTATTATTCTGCTGGTGGCCGTCGACGCCTTCGGCGCCATCTCCAAAGGGGCGCAGCGCTGGCTGGATCTCGGTATCGTCCGCTTTCAGCCGTCGGAGATTGCAAAAATTGCCGTGCCGCTGATGGTGGCGCGCTTTATTAACCGCGACGTCTGCCCCCCTTCGCTGAAGAACACCGGTATTGCCCTGGTGCTGATCTTTCTGCCGACGCTGCTGGTAGCGGCGCAGCCTGACCTCGGGACCTCGATTCTGATCGCCCTCTCCGGTCTGTTTGTGCTGTTCCTCTCCGGCCTCAGCTGGCGACTGATCGGCATTGCGGTGGTGCTGGTCGCCGCCTTTATCCCGATTTTGTGGTTCTTCCTGATGCACGACTATCAGCGCCAGCGCGTGATGATGCTGCTCGATCCGGAAACCGACCCGCTGGGCGCGGGGTATCACATTATTCAGTCTAAAATTGCCATTGGCTCCGGCGGTCTGCGCGGCAAAGGCTGGCTGCACGGCACCCAGTCGCAGCTCGAGTTCCTGCCGGAACGCCATACCGACTTTATCTTCGCCGTTCTCGCCGAAGAGCTGGGCCTGATTGGCGTGCTGATCCTGCTGGCGCTCTATATTCTGCTGATCATGCGCGGACTGTGGATCGCCGCCCAGGCGCAGACCACCTTTGGCCGGGTCATGGCCGGTGGTTTAATGTTGATTTTATTCGTTTATGTCTTCGTAAATATTGGTATGGTGAGTGGTATTTTACCGGTGGTGGGCGTACCGTTGCCGCTGGTGAGCTACGGGGGCTCCGCCCTGATCGTATTGATGGCCGGGTTTGGTATCGTGATGTCGATCCATACCCACAGAAAAATGTTGTCGAAAAGCGTTTAAAGGGGTTCGCAATGCGTAAGCAATGGCTGGGGATCTGCATAGCAGCGGGGCTGCTGGCGGCATGTTCGAGTGATGACGTGCAACAAAAGACGGTCAGTACTCCACAGCCGGCCGTCTGTAATGGCCCGACGGTTGAGATCAGCGGCGCCGATCCGCAGTATGAAACGCCGAACGCGACGGCGAATCAGGATTATGAGCGCGACGGTAAGCGCTACAAAATCGTCCAGGATCCGGCAAACTTTACTCAGGCCGGTTTCGCGGCGATCTATGACGCGGAACCCAACAGCAACCTGACCGCCAGCGGTGAAACCTTCGACCCGACGCAGTTGACCGCGGCGCACCCGACGCTGCCGATCCCGAGCTATGCGCGGATCACCAACCTCGCCAACGGGCGCATGATCGTGGTGCGGATTAACGATCGCGGTCCCTACGGCAACGATCGGGTTATCTCGCTCTCCCGCGCGTCCGCCGACCGCCTGAACACCTCGAACAACACCAAAGTGCGTATCGACCCCATCATCGTCGCGCCTGACGGTTCGCTTTCCGGCCCGGGAATGGCTTGTACCACCGTCGCCAAACAGACTTACGCCCTGCCCGCCCGTCCGAATCTGGACGGCGGTGACGCCGCTGGCATGAGCCAGCCCGCGCCCACTGACGTTCGTCCGATCAGCAACAGCACGCTGAAGCCGGAAGACAGCGTTGGCGCGCCGGTGAACAGCGGCGGTTTCCTCGGCGCCCCGACGCCGCTGAACAGCGGCGTGCTGGAGAGCAGCGAACCCGCGGCCGCCACCGTGACCGCACCTGCCGCCGGCGCCACGCCAGCAGCGCCGGTGACCGCCCCCGGCTCCATCCAGGGTAGCGTCGCGCCCGCAGCGGCCGCAGCCGCCGGCGCCGTTGCCGCTTCCTCTTCCGCCACCTCCAGCGCCAGCGGTAACTTTGTCGTCCAGGTGGGCGCAGTGAGCGACCAGGCGCGGGCGCAGCAGTATCAGCAGCGTCTGAGCCAGCAGTTCTCTGTGCCAGGCCGGGTCATGCAAAACGGCGCGGTGTGGCGTATTCAGCTGGGACCATTTGCCGACAAGGCGCAGGCCAGCGCCGTTCAGCAGCGCCTGCAAAGCGAAGCGCAGCTGCAGTCCTTTATTACTCGCGCCAACTAAAGGCCGCGGGCAGCCCGTTCACCTTGCGCATGTAAAAGTCATTAACAAACTCATGCGCAATGTCGGATGCTGGCCCGCAGAGCATTTGCTATAGTAAGGCACTTTTTTTAACTCCATCACGGATGCCGTTGTTCTGACCATGAAGACCTCTTTCACCGCTCGTTTACTCATCACGGCGCTCTCCGTTGCAGCGCTCTCCTCCGCTGCCCGCGCCGATGACCTGAATATCAAAACGATGATCCCAGGCGCCCCGCAGATTGACGCCGAATCCTGGATCCTTATCGATTACAATTCTGGCAAGGTGCTGGCTGAAAACAACGCCGACTCCCGCCGCGACCCGGCCAGTCTGACCAAAATGATGACCAGCTATGTTATTGGTCAGGCGATGAAAGCGGGCAAATTCAAAGAGTCCGATCTGGTCACCGTCGGCAACGACGCCTGGGCCACCGGCAACCCGGTATTCAAAGGCTCTTCCCTGATGTTCCTCAAACCGGGGATGCAGGTGCCGGTTTCCCAGCTGATCCGCGGTATCAACCTGCAGTCCGGTAACGATGCCTGCGTGGCGATGGCCGACTATGTCGCCGGCAGCCAGGATGCCTTCGTCAGCCTGATGAACAACTACGTCAACGCCCTCGGCCTGAAAAACACCCATTTCCAGACCGTTCACGGCCTCGACGCTGACGGCCAGTACAGCTCGGCGCGCGACATGGCGCTGATTGGCCAGGCGCTGATCCGCGATGTGCCGAACGAATACTCGATCTATCGTGAGAAAGAGTTCACTTTCAACGGCATCCGCCAGCTGAACCGTAATGGCCTGCTGTGGGATAACAGCCTGAACGTCGACGGCATCAAAACCGGCCACACCGACAAAGCAGGCTACAACCTCGTCGCTTCCGCCACCGAAGGCCAGATGCGTCTGATCTCGGCGGTAATGGGCGGCCGGACGTTCAAAGGGCGTGAGTCGGAAAGCAAAAAACTACTGACCTGGGGCTTCCGCTTCTTCGAAACCGTCAACCCGATTAAAGCCGGCAAAGAGTTTGCATCCGAACCAGCCTGGTTCGGCGACAGCGATCGCGCTTCGCTGGGGGTGGATAAAGACGTCTACCTGACCATCCCGCGCGGCCGGATGAAAGATCTGAAAGCCAGCTACGTGCTGAATAACACTGAGCTGCATGCCCCGCTGCAGAAAAACCAGGTCGTCGGCACCATTAACTTCCAGCTGGATGGTAAAACCATTGACCAGCGCCCGCTGGTGGTGCTGCAGGAAATTCCGGAAGGTAATTTCTTCGGTAAAATTATTGATTACATTAAATTAATGTTCCACCACTGGTTTGGTTAAAAATCGAACGCTTGAAAGTGTGATTTCCATCCCCATATACTATTCATCCAAGTAACCTGATAACTCCCGCCCTTGGTGGGAGTTATTATTTTGTCGTAACACCGGAGCTGACATGAAAACCAAACTTAACGAACTGCTTGAATTCCCTACGCCATTTACTTACAAAGTAATGGGGCAGGCGTTGCCTGAGCTGGTTGATCAGGTGGTGGAAGTGGTACAGCGCCATGCGCCTGGTGATTACTCGCCGTCAGTAAAACCGAGCAGCAAAGGTAACTACCACTCGGTCTCCATCACCATCAACGCCACCCACATTGAACAAGTGGAAACGCTGTACGAAGAGTTAGGCAATATAGATATCGTTCGGATGGTGCTGTAACCCTTTCCCTGACCCGGCCGCCGTGCCGGGTCTTCTCATTCCCTTTCACACGGCTGTGATATACTCCCCGACCTGAATTCTCTCTTCCCGGCGGAGATGTTGTTTTGCAGCACAATAAAATTCTAATCCGGCAGCTTGGCCTGCAACCTTACGAACCCGTCTCGCAGGCGATGCATGAATTTACCGACGCCCGTGATGAAGATACCCTCGATGAGATCTGGCTGGTAGAACATCACCCGGTCTTTACCCAGGGTCAGGCCGGCAAAGCGGAACACCTGCTGGTGCCCGGTGATATTCCGGTGATCCAAAGCGATCGCGGCGGCCAGGTAACCTATCACGGCCCGGGACAGCAGGTAATGTACGTCCTGTTGAACCTCAAGCGCCGCAAGCTGGGGGTGCGTGAACTGGTGACGCTGCTGGAGCAAACGGTCGTCAATACCCTTACCGAATATGGGATTGAGTCGCACCCCCGCGCCGATGCCCCTGGCGTCTACGTCGGCGATCGCAAAATCTGCTCTCTGGGATTGCGGATCCGTAAAGGCTGCTCTTTCCACGGCCTGGCGCTCAATATCGCGATGGATCTGACGCCGTTTCTGCGTATCAACCCCTGCGGCTATGCCGGTATGGAGATGACGCAAATGCGCCAGTGGCTACCGGAAGCCACCCCGGAGACTGTCGCTCCGCGGCTGGTCGCCAATCTGCTGGCGCTGTTGAACCATCCCCCGCACGAATACCTGCCTCAGGGTTAAGCGGCAGATCAGCGCCCCGCTGACGGCGGGGGGCTGAACAAGTAACACATTATTTTTGCAATCAATTGTCACGCACGGCAACGCCGCGGGCCGCTATACTTGGCCTATCATTCCCAACCGGACTCATCGCGTGCCAGAGAATACGCCGCCGTCAGAATCTCCTGACAGACAGGACGAACGTTACGACCGTCAGATGTTTCGCATCCTGCGTAATATTGACCTCAATCTGTTGACCATCTTCGAAGCCGTGTATGTACACAAAGGTATCGTCAATGCCGCGAAGATACTCAATATCACGCCGTCGGCCATTAGCCAGTCAATTAACAAACTGCGGGCGCTGTTCCCCGATCCGCTGTTTATCCGCAAAGGCCAGGGCGTGACGCCCACCGCCTATGCCACCCACCTTCACCAGTACATCAGCCGCGGTATGGAGGCTTTCCTTAGCGCGCTGGATATCACCGGCAGCCCGGACCAGCAGCGGGTGATCACTATCGCCACTACGCCAGCCATGGGGGCGCTGCTGATGCCTTGCCTGGCCAGCGCGCTGAAGCCGGCCTTTCCGCAGATCCTGCTGCACAACATCGCCCTTACCGACGCCGCGCGGCAGCTCGACCAGCGCCAGGTGGATCTGTTAATCGACACCCATCTGCACAGCGGTCAGGCGCTAAGCCATCACGTGCTGTATCAGGATCGGGTGCAGATGTACTGCCGCGCTGGGCATCCTGCGCTGGACGGTCCACAAGATGAATCCGCCCTCGCGCAATACGAGTTTGCGCTGCTGCTGCCTGAAGGCCAGCGCTACCCTACGCTGCATCGTCGACTGCAGGAGGAGATGGGCGAGCGCCGCTGCGGTTTCAGCACCTTCAACCTGCTGACCCAGGCGGCAATGATCGCCGAGAGCGATATGCTGGGGCTAACCACCGAGCGCCTGTTCGCCATGGTATCCCGTCTCTGGCCGCTGCAAACCCTGGATGTTCCCTCCCTGCGGGAAGAACAGATTGATGTTGCGCTGCACTTCAATAAGCAGAGCGGGAAAGAGCCATTGCTGAAAGAGATCATTGAGACCGTGATCCAGGCGTTTAAGGCGTAGCGCACGGAAGGGAAAAGGATAAAACAACAACTATTTTACAATTTGCCGGGCAGGCAGGCTGCTTTCTGCCCCTTTTCAATGGTATACTGCCTGCTCTTGATTCAAAAATAGTTGATAATTGCAACATTTCATTGAATTAATTCGCTTTCCTTCGTGACTCGCAACTGGAACACGCACGCTATGAGTAAACCCATTGTGATGGAACGCGGTGTTAAGTACCGCGACGCCGATAAAATGGCCCTTATCCCGGTGAAGAACGTGGCAACTGAGCGTGAAGCTCTGCTCAGAAAACCGGAATGGATGAAAATCAAACTTCCGGCAGACTCGTCCCGTATCCAGGGAATCAAAGCAGCGATGCGTAAGAACGGCCTGCACTCCGTATGCGAAGAGGCCTCCTGCCCGAACCTTGCAGAATGCTTCAACCACGGTACCGCGACCTTTATGATCCTCGGCGCGATCTGTACCCGCCGTTGCCCATTCTGCGACGTCGCGCATGGCCGCCCGGTCGCGCCAGATGCGAACGAGCCACAGAAGCTGGCGCAAACTATCGCCGATATGGGGCTGCGCTACGTGGTGGTCACCTCGGTGGACCGTGACGACCTGCGCGATGGCGGCGCACAGCATTTTGCCGACTGCATCAGCGCCATTCGCGAGAAAAACCCGACGATTAAGATCGAAACGCTGGTCCCGGATTTCCGCGGCCGCATGGATCGCGCCCTGGAGATTCTGACGGTGACCCCGCCGGACGTCTTCAACCACAACCTCGAAAACGTACCGCGCCTCTATCGTCAGGTGCGTCCGGGCGCGGATTATAACTGGTCGCTGAAGCTGCTGGAGCGTTTTAAAGAAGCGCACCCGGAGATCCCAACAAAATCCGGTCTGATGGTGGGTCTGGGCGAAACCAACGACGAGATCATCGAAGTTATGCGCGACCTGCGCCGTCATGGCGTCACCATGCTGACGTTAGGCCAGTATCTGCAGCCGAGCCGTCACCACCTGCCAGTGCAGCGTTACGTTAGTCCGGAAGAGTTTGAAGAGATGAAAGCAGAAGCCATGGCGATGGGCTTCACCCACGCCGCCTGCGGCCCCTTCGTTCGCTCTTCCTATCATGCCGACCTGCAGGCTAAAGGGATGGAAGTTAAATAACCTGCCGCTTCTCCCGCTGCGTCACTTCCCGGCGCAGCGGCGCTCTTCGCTTCATCCGCTTCGCCTTCCCGTAACAATTAGTTGCATCTTTCCTGCGCGGCGTCGATAAAAACAACAAAGGCCGCAACGTAAACGTCGCGGCCTCTTCGCCGAACCTTCCGCATCCCGCCACGGGACGCAGCCGGAGAATTACTCTTTATGAGAGAGCTTCTGCGCCGGTACTTCGTCTTCAGCGGTGGTTTTCTTCGCGCTATCGTCATCTTCGTTCATGGCCTTTTTAAAGCCCTTGATAGCCGAACCCAGGTCGCCGCCCAGCGTACGTAATTTCTTGGTACCAAACACTAAGATAATCAGTGCTGCGACTACCAGCAGTTTGGTAATACTAATCTCACCCATAGCTAACCTTCTTCTCTATACAAGCTGCGAATACGCCATCATACACGTATTTATCCGTCATATTGTAATCCACCTGTGCGCGGGCCGCGTGATTCAGCCCGAGGCCTCCCCTCCGGGAGTGAGCGCTGGGGTGTCCGTCCTGACGTGCACAGCGAATTATTGGGATAAACAATACGGGTATTTGGCGCGCGGACACAATAGCAATCTGTAACAAGGTGAATCAAGCCTTGTTTAAAAAAACGTCACAATAATTGCGGTGGCGCAAACCGTCGGTTCTGCAGCACCGGCAAACGCTCGCGAACCCGCGCAAGGTAGTCTGCGGAAATATCGGCATAGATCAACTGCGGCTCGCTCCCCGCGCCCGCCACGGTGGTCCCCAGCGGATCGACGATGCGGCTCTGCCCGATGTTACGCGTCCCGCATTCGCCTGCCGCCACGACGTAGCAGGTCGTGTCCAGCGCGCGCGCTGCCAGCAGCGTCGCCCAGTGATGCTCTTTTTGCGGCCCTTTCACCCATGCGGTGGGCAGCACCAGCAGCTGCGCACCGTTCAGCGCCAGCGACAGCGCCAGTTCCGGAAAACGCAGATCGTAACAGGTCATCAGGCCAACGCGAAATCCCGCCACGTCAATCACCGGGGGAATTTGCCGGCCGGGATCCACCCGCCGGGACTCCTGCATTGCGAAGGCGTCGTATAAATGAAGTTTGTGATAATGGGCAATGATTTTCCCTTCACGCAATACCACCAGCGTGTTGGTTGCTCTTCCCTCCCCCGACGGCACATGCAGCGTCAGGATCGTCGTCAGGCCGTAATGCGCGCTCTCGGCCAGCAGCAGCTGCAAAAACGCCCCATCCAGCGTTTGGGCCGATTTCACCGACAGATCCGGGTCGTTGTCATCACGTGCCAGCAACGCCTCCGGCAGCACCAGCAGCGCCGCCCCTTCACGCGCCGCCTGCTGCATCATCGCCACACAAGTTTGCGCATTCGTCTGCCATACTGGCGTGACGATAAACTGCCCTGCCGCTACCCGCATGTTTTTCTCCCGTCAGGTTATGAATAGCCAATTGCGCCCGTTGCGCGCTACACTTGACACTCTCTTACATCAAATAGCAGGAAACGACCGTGTTTCAACTTCTTTGCGCCGTTTTTATTGGCGGCGGCACCGGCAGCGTTTTGCGCTGGTGGCTCGGCATGAAGCTCAATCCTATGCACCATGCTATCCCTATTGGAACGCTGACCGCCAACCTGTTAGGCGCCTTTGTGATCGGCGCCGGGCTGGCGTGGTTTAATCGACTGACCGGCATTGACCCGATGTGGAAGCTACTGATCACCACAGGTTTCTGCGGCGGGTTGACCACCTTTTCCACCTTCTCTGCGGAAGTGGTGTTTCTTCTGCAGCAGGGGCGAGTGAGCTGGGCGCTCCTCAACGTTGCGGTGAACTTGCTGGGTTCGTTTGCCATGACGGCTGTCGCCTTCTGGCTCTTCTCGCAAGCAGCCAGCCGCTAAAGGCGTAATCAACAGGCAAAAAAAAACCCGCTGTTTAGCGGGTTTTTATATTCTACTGACGCGTTGCTTACAGAGCGATTACGTTTGCAGCAGAAGGGCCTTTGGCACCGTTAGTGATTTCGAACTCTACGCGCTGACCTTCAGCCAGAGTTTTGAAACCGTTGGACTGGATTGCAGAGAAGTGTACGAATACATCTTTGCTGCCATCTTCCGGAGTAATGAAACCGAATCCTTTGGACTCATTAAACCACTTAACGTTACCTTTAATCTTAGACATCAAAATTACCTTTATATGAAAAATCGACACTAATGCTGTGTCGGGTATCAGTACACCAATTGTGGTACCTTTTGTCCAGTGCAACTTTGCTAAAAAGTGATAAAAGTCGCTATCTTTTTTAGTGGGTAACGCTTTAGTCCTTGTTTTTCCACAAGACGCGTCACTTATCTCATTTATTGCTAAGACTTAGCGAATTAAAACTGTATGCGAGCCCAGGCGAAGTAAACGTTACCGTTATTGTAGGTGCCGGGAATGTAGGTCATCTGGAACGTTGCCGGACCGTAACCTATTGACGCTAATGGCAAGATCACCGGAATCGGAATGTAGTTCCAGTTATCGCGCGCCGTCACCCCAAGGGTATAGCCGAGACCGAGGCGGAAGTTCTGATCCGTCAGCGGGCGCCAGGTTTTCTCCCAGCCGTAGCCGCCAATGGGCTCCCACTTATTGAAAGAGTCTTTAAACGCCATCAGGTACAGGCCGTGCCAGTTCCCTTTCTCATCCCAGCGGGAGACGCCGAAACCGGCCCCCCACGGACGTTCGTTATACTTATCCGTCTTTTCCTTATCGTAGGCAAAGCGCGCGTGCCAGGTGATGGCTGGAACGTACAGATCATAGTGCTCTGGCTCATTCCAGGTCTGCGCAACGTTATTACTTAAGGTATGGTAACCTTCGCTAAGGGTCGATGAAAACGACGCGCTGGCGTTTCCGGACACCAATAACCATCCTAAAAAACCAAGAGAAAACAATGAAAAACGACGTAACATCAACACTTTTCTATTACCACTTTCATTTAAAAGCCACCTAAAATAGCAAAGATAGTCTCAATACAGGTTGAACGAAATAAGGCAAACTCCTGATTTTCTCCCGCTGACCATCAGAACCACTTAACTATCCATCTGGTGATTATATCCAGGCGTAACGGGGACGCGTAGTTCTTGTCGCTTTATTGATTTGCATCAGCGAGTTTCGTCCGTTTTTTCGGCACATTCGCACATTAAAATTTGGTGTGACGCTTTTTCACTACATATTCTTTGGGCTTAGGGGTAATAAATGCTGACGTTTATTGAGATCCTGATCGGGATCGTGGTCATTGTGGGCGTCGCCCGCTATATCATCAAAGGCTACTCGGCCACCGGGGTGCTGTTCGTCGGGGGCTTAATCTTATTGATCGTCAGCGCCCTGCTGGGACATAAAGTCTTACCAGGCAATACCGCGGGCACCGGTTACTCCGCCACTGACATTATTGAATACATTAAGATTCTCCTCATGAGCCGTGGCGGCGATCTGGGTATGATGATCATGATGCTGTGCGGCTTCGCCACCTATATGACTCATATTGGCGCCAATGATATGGTGGTGAAATTAGCCTCAAAGCCATTGCGCTATATCAATTCGCCCTATCTGCTGATGATTGCCGCCTACTTTGTCGCCTGCCTGATGTCACTGGCCGTCTCCTCCGCGACCGGCCTCGGCGTGCTGCTGATGGCGACCCTGTTCCCGGTGATGGTAAACGTCGGTATCAGCCGCGGGGCGGCGGCGGCCATCTGCGCCTCGCCGGCGGCGATTATCCTTTCGCCCACCTCGGGCGACGTCGTGCTGGCGGCCAAAGCGGCCGAAATGCCGCTGATCGACTTTGCCTTTAAGACCACGCTGCCGATCTCCATCGCCGCTATCATCTGCATGGCGATCGCCCACTTCTTCTGGCAGCGCTACCTGGATAAAAAAGAGAACATTTCCCACGAAATGCTCGACGTCAACGAGATCACCACCAACGCTCCGGCGCTGTACGCCATCCTGCCGTTTACGCCGATTATTGGCGTGCTGATCTTCGATGGCAAATGGGGACCGGAACTGCACATTATTACCATCCTCGTCGGCTGCATGCTGCTGGCGGCGATCCTCGAATTCCTGCGCGGGTTCAACACCAAAAACGTCTTCAGCGGACTGGAAGTCGCCTACCGCGGAATGGCTGACGCCTTCGCCGGCGTGGTGATGCTGCTGGTCGCCGCCGGCGTTTTTGCTCAGGGATTAAGCACCATCGGCTTCATCAATGGTCTGATCTCCATCGCCACCTCCTTCGGCTCGGCCAGTATTATTCTGATGCTGGTGCTGGTGATCCTGACCATGCTGGCGGCGATGACCACCGGCTCCGGCAATGCCCCGTTCTACGCCTTTGTCGAGATGATCCCCAAGCTGGCGCACTCCTCCGGCATCAATCCGGCCTATCTGTCGATCCCGATGCTGCAGGCCTCGAACCTTGGCCGCACAATATCGCCAGTCTCTGGCGTGGTGGTGGCCGTCGCCGGGATGGCGAAGATTTCCCCGTTCGAAGTGGTCAAACGCACCTCGGTGCCGGTGATGGTTGGCCTGCTGGTGGTGATCGTCGCGACCGAGATCCTCGTCCCCGGCAGCGCGGTCCACTAATGGTCTAACCACGTGAAAAGGCGCCAGCAGGCGCCTTTTTTATGCTTTAATAACCCCCCGTTATCTTTTGCCATCCACAATCAGGAATAAACATGTTCAGGAAGGAATTCGCCGCGCTTGCCCTTGTGCTTACCGCCACTCAGGCCGGCGCTGAACCGCTCACCGCGACGCGATACGCTGATTTTGACCGCTATGTCCTGGCCCTCTCCTGGCAAACCGGATTCTGTCAGAGCATGTATGACCGTAACCGCAATGAACCGGAAGAGTGTCGCCTGCAGCAGGAAACCGCGAATAAAGCCGATTTTCTGACCGTGCATGGCCTGTGGCCCGGGCTGCCAAAGTCCATTGCCGCGCGCGGAGTGGATGAACGACGCTGGATGCGCTACGGCTGCGCCACGCGCCCGGTGCCCGACATGCCGGAGGTGAAAGCGAACCGCAAATGTCAGGCGGCGGAGACCGGGTTGTCGCTGGAGATGGCCAACAAACTGAATAGCGTGATGCCGGGCGCGGGCGGCACCTCCTGCCTCGAACGTTACGAATACGCCAAACATGGCGTCTGCTTCGGCTTCGATCCCGACAGCTATTTTGGCACCATGGTGCGCCTGAATGGAGAAATTAAGCGCAGCCCGGTGGGCGATTTCCTTGCCAAACACTATGGCCAAACCGTTAGCCGCGCCGACTTCGACGCCGCTGTGGCCCGCGCCTGGGGTCCGCAGAGCGTGAAGGCGTTTAAATTAACCTGTAACGGTAATCCGGCCTATTTGACCGAGATGCAAATCTCGCTCAACGCCGCGACCATCAATGCCCCGCTGGCCACTTCCGCCTTTTTGCCTCAGCCTCACCCAGGTAACTGCGGCGCGCAGTTTATCCTCGATAAGGTTGGCCACTAGCGCGACGCCGCGTGCTGACCAGAAAACGTCGTTCGCCGGGGGGGCGTTGCGCGCTGATTGTGCGTTTCATCACTTCAAACTGCCGGCAACTCTCAGTATGATGGGAGAACCTTAACCCTTGCCTTTTTCGGCGAGGGTTTTCTTTTACGGACAGGTTCCTGGATAACATGGAGTATGCAATGACCAGACCCGCAATCATCATTAACGAACTGGATGCCGAACGTATCGACAGGCTGCTGGAGCAGCCAGCTTTCGCCAGCTCGCCGGTTGCCGATGCCCTGAACGACGAGCTCGACCGCGCGCAAATGCTGGCGCCGGAAGCGATGCCGCACGATGTCGTCACCATGAACAGTACGGTTAAATTCCGCGATTTAACCAGCGGTGAAGAGCGCGTGCGGACGCTGGTGTTTCCGTCGCAGGTGACCGACAGCGCCAGCCAGCTCTCGGTCCTCGCGCCGGTGGGCGCCGCTCTGCTCGGCCTCAAGGTCGGCAGCACCATTCACTGGGAGCTGCCGGGCGGGGCGTCAACGCACCTGGAAGTGCTGGCGCTGCTGTACCAGCCGGAAGCCGCTGGCGAATTCCACCGCTAATCTCCGCTGCCTGAGGCGTATCGCGCTTTATTCAGAGGATGTCCACACATCCTCTTTCTGCTGTCTTACCCCCCGCTAACCTTTTTTTACGCTTTGCGCCTGCCTGACTGACAGTTTTGCGACCTGAATGACACAATATCCGCATATAATATGTTGATATAGACGCAAACGAACAAGGAGGATTGCATATGTATAAGACTATCATTATGCCGGTTGATGTCTTTGAGATGGCGCTGAGCGATAAAGCCGTCCGGCACGCGGAGTTTCTGGCCCAGCAGGACGGGGTAATCCATCTGCTCCACGTATTACCCGGTTCAGCGAGCTTCACCATGAGCCGGTTTACCGCCGACCTGCGGCGTTTTGAGGAGCATCTGCAGCATGAGGCGGAAACCCGCCTGCAGACCATGGTCAGCCATTTCAGCATTGACCCCTCACGTATCAAGCTGCATGTGCGTTTCGGCAGCGTGCGCGACATGGTCAACGAACTGGCCAGTGAAATAAACGCCGACGTGGTGGTGATTGGCTCACGCAATCCCTCCATCAGTACCCACCTGCTGGGATCCAACGCCTCGAGCGTCATCCGTCATGCCCATATCCCGGTGATGGTCGTCAGGTAAGGTTGAGGAAAAAGAGCATAAAAAAAGAGGCTACCCCAGGGTAGCCTCTTGGTTATGCAGGTCTATTGTCTGACTTGTTATGCGGTTTTCGTGCGGATCAGGTAGTCAAAGGCGCTCAGCGACGCTTTCGCCCCCTCCCCTGCCGCGATAATAATCTGCTTGTACGGCACAGTGGTGCAGTCACCGGCGGCGAATACGCCTTTGACGTTGGTTTCGCACTTCGCATCGATGATGATCTCACCCATACGGTTACGCTCAACCGCGCCTTCCAGCCAGGTGGTGTTAGGCAGCAGGCCGATCTGCACGAAAATCCCCGCCAGCGCGACATGATGCTCATCGCCGCTCACCCGGTCACGGTACTGCAGACCGGTGACCTTACTGCCGTCGCCTTTCACTTCCGTAGTCTGCGCATTGAGAATGATATCGACATTCTTCAGACTGCGGACTTTATCCTGCAGCACCTGGTCGGCCTTCATCTCCGGTGCGAATTCCAGCAGGGTCACGTGCTCCACGACGCCCGCCAGGTCGATAGCCGCTTCCACGCCGGAGTTACCGCCGCCAATTACCGCCACGCGTTTGCCCTTAAACAGCGGACCGTCGCAGTGTGGGCAGTAGGTTACGCCCTTGGTGCGATACTGATCTTCGCCAGGCACGTTCATATTGCGCCATTTCGCCCCGGTGGCAATGATGACGCTGCGCGCCTTCAGCACCGCGCCGGAGGCGGTTTCGATCTGGTGCAGGCCGCCCTCTGTCGCCGCCGGCGTCAGTTTGGTCGCGCTCTGGGAGTCGATCACATCGACGTTATAGTCGCTAACGTGCGCTTTCAGGGCCCCGGCCAGCTTCTGGCCTTCGGTTTTCGGCACCGAAATGTAGTTTTCGATATCCACGGTATCCAGCACCTGGCCGCCGAAGCGTTCGCCCATCAGGCCGGTACGAATCCCTTTACGCGCAGAGTAAACCGCGGCCGCCGCGCCGGACGGGCCGGAACCGACGATCAGCACATCGTAAGCGTCACGCTGATTCAGCTCTTCCGCTGCGCGTTTTTCCGCACCGGTGTCCACTTTGGCGACGATTTCCGTCAGCGTCATCCGTCCCTGACCAAACTCCTGGCCGTTCATGAACACCGCCGGCACGCCCATCACGTTGCGCTCGGTGATCTCATTCTGGAACGTCCCGCCGTCAATCGCCGTATGTTTGATACGCGGGTTGAGCACCGCCATCAGGTTCAGCGCCTGGACTACGTCCGGGCAGTTATGGCAGGAGAGCGAGTAGTAGGTTTCAAACTCAAAGTCGCCATCGATATCGCGGATCTGCTCCAGCAGAGACTGGGCCTCTTTCGACGGATGACCGCCGGTCCACAGCAGCGCCAGCACCAGCGAGGTAAACTCGTGGCCCAGCGGGGAGCCCGCAAAGCGTGGGCCCTGGTCGGAACCTGGGTTAGTAATCAGGAACGATGGCTTGCGTACCGCCAGCGTGTTGTCTTCTTTAAAGGTGACTTTGTCTGACAGTTCAGCAATTTCAGCCAGCAGTTCCCTGATTTCTGCCGATTTAGCGCTGTCATCCAGCGTGGCAATCAGCTCAACAGGCTTAGTCAGCTTCTCAAGATAGGCCTTGAGCTGGGTTTTCATGTTGGTGTCGAGCATTGTTATCTCCTGGGCTTAAAACATCATCATGCAAGCGGCCTTGTCAGGCTGCCTGAATGCGCTTGCATCATGGTGTTGGAATAAAATGGGCGCCAAAGCGCCCTGATAATCTACGCAATTTCCTGAGCATGTCGCGCCAGAGCAAGGCGGCTAGCCTGAGAATCCCCGGGAGCTTACACCTGTAAGTGACCGGGGTGAGCAGGCAACGCCAACGCCGCTATAGCGTGAAAGGCGACGGAAATTTAGATTTTACCGACCAGGTCCAGAGATGGAGCCAGCGTCGCTTCGCCTTCTTTCCATTTCGCCGGGCACACTTCGCCTGGGTGGGAAGCAACATACTGCGCCGCTTTGATTTTACGCAGCAGGTCAGACGCATCACGGCCGATACCTTCAGCGGTAACTTCGATTGCCTGGATGATACCCTGCGGGTCAACCACGAAGGTGGCGCGGTCAGCCAGACCTTCATCTTCACGCATGTTGTCGAAGTTACGGGTCAGGGCGCCAGTCGGGTCGCCAATCATCGCGTATTTGATTTTCGCGATGGTTTCAGAGCTGCTGTGCCACGCTTTGTGGGTGAAGTGGGTATCGGTAGAAACAGAGTAAACGTCTACGCCCAGCTTCTGCAGTTCTTCGTAATGGTCAGCCACGTCGCCCAGTTCGGTCGGGCAGACGAAGGTGAAGTCAGCCGGATAGAAGAAGAAGACGCTCCAGCGGCCTTCGGTGTCTTTCTCGGTGACTTCGATGAATTCACCATTTTTGAATGCCTGGTTTTTGAACGGTTTGATTTTGGTGTTAATTAAGGACATCTATACTTCCTCCGTGTTTTCGTTGAGGTCTAAGTTAACGAATTTTTCCTGACCCGACCAATGCGTTTACATTATCGAATCAATAAGCGTTATCTAACAACCGGAACAAGACAACTTTGTGAACCTGGCGACGCGTTCAGCGCTGTTCGCTGTTTTTCGCATCATTTGCCGCGACAAAAGTAAAAAGGCCACCTTTTCAGGCGGCCCCGTTACCTGAAATACCCGAAGGTAGGTTCAGCGCCAGTCAGACTGGCTATGTGTTGCGCTCTACATTACCTTAATGTAACAGCATCCAGGATTACATCACCCACGCCAGGAAAGGGCAATCCGTCGTTCTGCTGATCCTGCCTATAACTGTAATAGGTTTGGCAATCTTTCTTCCTTTCCTGCTGATTTTACAAGGAATACTCATGTTAAAACGTCTGCTGTTGCTCAGCCTTTTGCCTTTTTGCAGCTATGCGGAAGAACTACCCGCTCCGGTAAAAGCTATTGAAAAACAAGGCATTACTATCATCAAACCCTTTGACGCGCCGGGGGGAATGAAAGGCTGGCTGGGTAAATACCAGGATATGGGCGTCGCCATCTACCTCACGCCAGACGGCAAACATGCCATTTCCGGCTATATGTATGACGAGAACGGCAACAACCTCAGCGAGCAGTTGTTTCAAAAAGAACTCTACACGCCGGCGGGACAAGAGATGTGGAAGAAGATGGCCAGCGCCCACTGGCTGCAGGATGGCAACAAAGACGCCCCCATCGTGCTGTATGTCTTTGCCGATCCCTTCTGCCCTTACTGCAAACTGTTCTGGCAGCAGTCCCGTCCCTGGGTAGACGCCGGTAAAGTGCAGATCCGCACCCTGCTGGTGGGCGTGATCAAGCCGGAGAGCCCGGTCACTGCCGCAGCGATTCTCGCCAGTAAAGATCCGGCGAAAACCTGGCATGATTACGAGCAATCGAACGGCAAAATGGCCCTGACGATCCCAAAGGCTATCCCGCCCGAGAAAATGAAAATGCTCAACGTCAATCAGCAGCTGATGGACGATCTGGGGGCCAACGTCACGCCAGCCATTTATTATATGAATAAGGACAATATGCTGCAGCAGGTGGTCGGCCTGCCGGATAAAGAGAAGCTACAAATTATGATGGGTGAAAAGAAATAATCTTATTGTGGAGTGGCGCCAGACAACAACCACCGCTGGCGCCGCTATCGACAATAAGATATATTAAGCAAAGCTTAATATTACTGGCCAAAAATAAATTCACACCACGCATATTAAGCCATTCAACATTCTTATTATGAATATTTCAATTCGCACTGATAATACACAGGACTGCATTAATGGCAAATCTTTACGACCTGAAAAAGTTCGATTTAAACCTATTGGTTATTTTTGAGTGTATATATCAACATTTAAGCATCAGCAAAGCGGCGGCGACGTTATTTATCACCCCGTCGGCGGTGAGTCAGTCATTGCAGCGTCTGCGCCAACAATTAAATGATCCGCTATTTGTTCGGGTCGGGAAAGGCATGACGCCCACCACCGCCTCCGTCAATCTTCATTATCATCTGCAACAAAACCTTGAACAACTGGAAAAAACAATCAATCTCAATAAACGCACCGAACTGAGAAAGCGTATTGTGATATATGGCCCGCCGCTGTTCTGTTCAGTAAACAGCCATTTTATGATTAACCAGCTCTGTCATCAGGCTAATTTACAGATTGAGCACCATAACCTGACCACCACGGAATCGGCGGAGGAGTTGCTGGCGTATCGCCAGGCGGATCTGGTATTCACCCGAATGCCCATCAACAACCGCGCTACTATTTGTCAGCCCTATAAGACGGTGCAGACGCTGGCGTTGTGCCGGATGGACCATCCGCGGCGTGAGGAACTCACATCGGTTGAAGCGCTGGCGCAGGAGTTTTTTACCCACTACATCACCAACGATCCCGTGATTCAGCGCGTTCAGCAGAGCAGCATGCCGTGGCTGAACCCGAACAATATCGCCTTTCGCAGTGACTCGTTTATGACCATTCTTAATATGATCAGTAAAACCGACTTAATTGGCTTCGTTCCTTCCTATTTATTTGATTTTATTTCACCCACTATGCAGCTTCACGTCATCAATATAGACAATCTCTTCCCGGATATCACAATATATATTAACCACCATCATTCATCTTCGCAGAATCATTTCTTATCTGAATTAATCAGCATTCTAATGAATGATAGAGTAGCATCACAACCAAAAATTAATAACAATGGATAACATATCCACTATTTACCCCACATTGCCCGAATAAAAAAACGACCATTAAACTCCCGGCCCTCATCGTTTATACTGACCAAATGGGAATATCTCGTATTAAAGGATTAATGGTCATGTCGTTTATCAAATATCCCTTACCGGAGTCGGTGCTGCAGGCGACGGAGCAGCGGATCCAATGGGTTCTGGATAATTTTTCACGCGTTTGCGTCTCTTTCTCTGGCGGAAAAGACTCCACCGTTATGCTGCATTTAACCGCGCAGGCAGCTCGGTTACAGGGCAAGAAAATCAGCGTACTGTTTATTGACTGGGAAGCACAGTTCTCTTGCACCATCGCCCACTGTGAAAAACTGCGCGCCCTGTATCAGGATGTCATCGACACCTTTTACTGGGTCGCCCTGCCGCTCACGACCCAAAATGCCCTGACGCAGTATAAGCCGCAATGGCAATGCTGGGAGCCCGGAGCCCGCTGGGTCCGCCAGCCGCCGCCAGGGGCGATCGCCCACCCGGATTATTTCCCTTTCTACCAACCCGGAATGAGCTTTGAGGCCTTCGTCAGCCATTTTGCCGAGTGGTTTTCCCAGCGGCGGCCCGCCGCCGTGCTGGTGGGCATTCGGGCTGATGAGTCGCTGAATCGCTTTATGACCATCTCTTCCCAGCGCAAACAGCGCTTCGCTGACGATAAACCGTGGACCACCTCGGCGCCGGGAGGGCACGCCTGGTACATCTATCCGCTCTATGACTGGAAAACCGCCGATATCTGGACCTGGTTTGCCAGAAGCGGCCAGCCCTATAATCCGCTGTACGATCTGATGTATCAGGCCGGAGTGCCGCTGCGCTACATGCGCATCTGCGAACCCTTCGGTCCGGAGCAGCGCCAGGGGCTGTGGCTGTACCATGTGCTGGAGCCGGAACGCTGGGCCGCGATGTGTCAGCGGGTCAGCGGCGCGCACAGCGGCGGCGTCTATGCCGGGCATGACAATCAGTTCTACGGTCACCGAAAAATCGACAAACCCGACCATTTGACATGGAAAAGCTATGCTCTTTTCCTGCTCGACAGCATGCCGGAAACCACCGCCGAGCACTATCGCAATAAAATCGCCGTCTACCTGCGCTGGTATCAGAAAAAAGGGATGGAAGATATTCCCGACACCCAGCCCGGGGACATTGGCACAAAGGATATCCCCTCCTGGCGACGAGTCTGCAAAGTGCTGCTCAATAACGACTACTGGTGCCGTCAGCTCTCGTTCAGTCCGACCAAAAGCAGCCACTATCAGCGCTACCGAAAACGTATGGAAAAACATCGTCAACAATGGGGGATATTATGCAACAACAACTAACGCAGGCGCTGGACGCTTTCCTGCAAACGCTGGATGATGAAGCGCGCATCGAGGCTATCAACGCGTTTCGCCATGTGCTCCACCAGCGCAGTCCCTTCCGCTCCCAGCCGGTTGACTGCGTGCTGTGGGTCAAACAGGAGCAGGTCGCCCCCAATGACTACAATCCGAACAACGTGGCGCCGCCGGAAAAACGTCTGCTGCAGACCTCGCTGGAAGCCGATGGCTTTACCCAGCCGGTGGTGGTCATCCGCCAGGGTCCGCAGGCGTATACCATTGTCGATGGTTTTCACCGCCATGAGCTGGCCTGCAGCAAAGCGTCATTGAAAAATGCCCTGCATGGCTATCTGCCGGTGACCTGTCTGCCGAATGAAACCGCCTCCCGCGATGGGCTGATGGCGGCAACCATACGCCACAACCGGGCGCGGGGACGTCACCAAATCCACGCCATGTCGGAGATTGTGCGCGAGCTGACCCGGCTCGGCTGGACACCGCAAAAGATCGGCAAAGAGTTGGGGATGGATGCCGATGAGGTACTGCGTCTGAAGCAAATCAGCGGCCTGACGGAAATGTTCGCCGGCCGCCAGTTCTCTCAGGCATGGACCATTAAATAACTATAGCTGGCACAAACGCGCCGCCGCGGCCAGCAGGGTCTCCGGTTGTTTAGCGAAGCACAAACGGATCAGCTTGTGCGGGAACGGGTCGGCGCAGAAGACGGAGAGCGGGATCGCCGCCACCCCAACCTCTGTCGTCAGCCAGCGGCAGAAGCTCACGTCGTCAAGATCGGAGAGGGCGCTGTAGTCCGCCAGCAGGAAGTAGGTGCCCTCACATGGCAGGAGTTTCAGCCGGCTGGGGCGCAGCGCCTCAATAAACAGATCGCGGCGTTCACGATAAAACGCCGGCAGCTCGAGATAGTGCTCTGGCGCCTCGCGCAGCATATCGGCGATCGCCAGCTGCGCCGGGGTATTCACCGAGAAGGTCAGATACTGATGAACCTTACGCAACTCCGCGCTGATGGCCGCCGGGGCCACGCAGTAGCCAACCTTCCAGCCGGTCATATGAAACGTTTTGCCAAACGAAGAGACTGCCACCGCCCGCTCGCGCAGCTGCGGATGCGCCAGCACGCTGGCGTGGCCGTTTTCGGCAAAGTTGATATGCTCATAGACCTCGTCGCTGAGAACATAGATCTCACGTTCGGCTATCGCCTGCCACAGGGCGGCAAAATCCTCGCGTTGCCAGACCGTGGCCGAGGGGTTGTGCGGGGTGTTGAGGATCACCAGCCGGGTTTTGTCGCTCAGCGTCGCGGCAAACTGCTGCCAGTCGACGCGAAAATGCGGCGGCTGAAGGGCAATACGGCGTAATTCGCCGCCGGCCAGCGCCACCGCGGGAGCATAGCTGTCGTAGCTGGGATCGAAACAGACCACCTCGTCGCCACGGCGCACCAGGGCGGTGATCGCCGCGTACAGGGCCTCCGTCGCCCCGGCGGTGACCGTGATATCGCTGTTGACGTCGGGTCGATATCCATACAGCTCCGCCGTCTTGTCAGCGATCGCCTCGCGCAGCGCCGGCACGCCGGTCATCGGGGCATACTGATTCGCCCCCTGCGCCACGTGGTACGCCAGACGCTCCTGAAGATAGCGCGGGCCGTCAAAATCGGGAAAGCCCTGAGATAGGTTGATGGCCTGATGCTGCTGGGCCAGGGCGCTCATCTGGGTAAAAATGGTGGTACCGAGCGCCGGAAGTTTACTCTCTGGAATCAACGGGTTATTGCTCATTCTTGTTTTACCGATTGTAATGCTGTTGTTGAAGCCACTATAACACGATGTTAATATTTGGCAATCAAGACGCTTAGACGTCTAAATGCTAATGTTATTCCACGCTACGCCCACTCTGGAGAAACCATGATCCGCGCCATCGTGACCGACATCGAAGGCACTACCAGCGATATCCGCTTCGTGCATAACGTGCTGTTCCCCTACGCCCGCGAACGACTGGCCGGCTTTGTGACCGCTCAACAGCACGCTGAGCCGGTGAGAACGATTCTCGACAACTTGCGCCGAGAGACAGACTCCCCCGCCGCCAGCACCGCCGACCTGATTGCTACCCTCTTCGCCTTTATGGACGAAGACCGTAAATCCACTGCGCTGAAGGCACTCCAGGGGATCATCTGGCGCGATGGCTACCTCAACGGCGACTTTACCGGCCATCTCTACCCGGACGTGCTGCCGGCGCTGGAGAAGTGGAAAGCACAGGGCATTGATTTGTATGTATATTCTTCTGGCTCCGTGGCAGCGCAGAAATTGTTATTTGGCTACAGCGATGAAGGTGATATTACTCATCTGTTTACGGGCTATTTCGATACCCTGGTAGGCGCTAAACGCGAAGCGCAGTCCTACCGCAACATTGCTGAACACCTGGGCCACGCCCCCGGGGCCATCCTGTTCCTGTCGGATATCCATCAGGAACTCGACGCCGCCGAAGCCGCGGGGTTGCGCACTGTCCAGTTGGTACGCGGCGATCGCGACCCGGCAAGCCACCACCCTCAGGTTCAGCGTTTTGACGACATTCATCCGGAGCAGATCCCAGCATGAGCGCATTAACCCTATTTTCTGTGACCGATCCGCAAACGCCGGTCTGGCACAGCACCGACGCCAAAGCGATTCAGGAGCAGCTTAACGCCAAAGGCGTCCGTTTCGAACGCTGGCAGGCCGACCGCGACCTCGGCGCAGACCCCAGCGCAGAAACGGTGATTGCCGCCTATCAGCATGCGATTGACAAACTGGTCGCCGAAAAGGGCTATCAGAGCTGGGACGTCATCAGCCTGCGCGCCGATAACCCGCAGAAAGAGGCGCTGCGGGAAAAATTCCTGAATGAGCACACCCATGGCGAAGACGAGGTCAGGTTTTTTGTCGAGGGCGCCGGTCTGTTCTGCCTGCACATTGGTGACGAGGTGTTCCAGGTGCTGTGCGAAAAGAACGATCTGATTTCGGTTCCTGCCCACACTCCGCACTGGTTTGATATGGGATCAGAACCGAACTTCACCGCCATTCGCATTTTTGATAACCCGGAAGGCTGGATCGCCCAGTTTACCGGTGACGATATCGCCAGCGCCTACCCACGGCTGGCGTAACGTCGTCCTGTCATCCATTACCGCCTGGTCAGGAGCCTTAAACTGCCTGGCCCGCGCTTTCCCGGAGGCGGCGCATACTGCGCCTTCTCCGGGCTACCCGCCCCGCCGCCGGCGATCCTCCCACGCTTAAACCGCAATAAACTTCGGCGGGTCAAAGGCGGTGATCGGCGGCAGTTCCTCTCGCCACGGGGCGATTTCCACCCAACAACTCTGGGCGCTACAGCCCTGCCCCAGGCGCGAACTGCCGCGATCCTCGGTTAACACGTTGGGATTACCGTGCTTATCGAGGGTTCCTTTTTCATTCGGATCCAAAGGGTCATACCAGGCGCCGGTGGACATCTGTACCACCCCCGGCAAAATCTGTTCACTCAAATGCACGCCCGCCAGAATCGCCCCGCGGTCGTTATACACCTTCACCACGCTGCCTTCGCGGATGTCTCTTGCCTGCGCGTCCCGCGGATGCATCCACAGCGGTTCGCGTCCCTGAATTTTCGTCGCCCGACTGACGCTGCCGTGATCATACTGGCTGTGCAGGCGGGCGCGTGGCTGACTGGAGAGCAGATGAAGCGGCCAGCGCGCCGCCTCCAGTCGTTGCCGGGCAGCCTCTTCCTCATCCCACCAGGGATGGCCAGGGCATTCGCGATAGCCAAACCCGGCGACGGTAGAGGAAAAGAGTTCAATCTTGCCG
Organism: Klebsiella sp. GG_Kp175; assembly: GCF_040062325.1. Lineage (NCBI taxonomy): Bacteria > Pseudomonadati > Pseudomonadota > Gammaproteobacteria > Enterobacterales > Enterobacteriaceae > Klebsiella > Klebsiella sp. GG_Kp175. The sequence goes on from NZ_JBEAFX010000003.1 coordinate 47,907, forward strand.
GAGGGCGTGGAAAGCGGATAGCGCTGCGGATCGGCGCGAAAATCGGCGAGAAAGACCTGCGGCCGCTCCGGCGCACTGTATTCCAGCACCCCTTGCTGCCAGAAATCCTCGAACGAGGGCAGCGTAATGCCCTCCTCCTGCGCCCGCGGCCTTGACTCCTCATAGAGATGGCGCAGCCACTGCCCGGCGTCCCGCCCCTCGCTGAACAGTTCTCCGAAGCCCAGCCGCCCGGCAAGATCGCGGAAAATAGCGTAATCATCACGCGCCTCGCCCACCGGCGGGATCTGCGCGCTCATGGCAATCATAAATCCGTCATGACCGCCGCTGCCGATATCCTCTCGCTCCAGCGAGGTGGTAGCCGGCAGGACGATGTCAGAGAATTTGGCCTGCGCGGTCCAGTACTGCTCATGCACCACCACCGTCTCCGGACGGCGCCAGGCCTCGCACAGTCGGTTAATATCCTGGTGATGGTGAAACGCATTGCCTCCCGCCCAGTAGACCAGACGGATGTCGGGATAATGCAGCAGCTGACCGTCGAACTCATAGGCTTCTCCCGGGTGCAGCAGCATATCGGACAGCCGCGCCACCGGGATAACGCTGTCCACCGCATTTTCGCCGGCGGGCAAGCGCGGGCCGGAAAACGCTTTTCGCACCGCCCCCGCCAGGTTGGTACAGGCATAGCCAAACCCGAGGCCGCCGCCCGGCGTGCCGATCTGTCCCAGCAGCGCGGTCAGGGCCACCGTCGCCCAGTAGGCCTGCTCCCCCTGACGGGCGCGCTGGATGGACCAGGAGATATTCACCATCGTCCGGTGGCGGGCCATCTCCCGCGCCAGCTCGGCGATGCGCTGGGCGTCAAGGCCGGTAATTGCCGCCGCCCACGCCGGTGTTTTCGCTATGCCGTCATGCTCGCCCAACAGATACGCGCGGTAAGGGGCAAACCCGACGGTATGGCTGGCGATAAACGCCTGGTCGTAGAGGGACTCAGCGATCAGCACATAGCTCAGCGCCAGCAGCAGTGCGGTATCGGTGCCCGGCCGAATGGCCAGCCACTCGGCGTCGGGCACCGCGCTGAGGTCATTGCGCACCGGACTGATATTAATAAACCGCGTGCCGTTGGCCTGCATCTTATCCAGCCAGTACGGCAACATATGGTCATTGGCGCCGCCGCCGTTGACCTGGGCATTGCGCAGCGGCAGGCCGCCAATCGCGACAAACAGCTGACACTCCCGCGCCAGCTCGGAAAAATGGGTATGCTGACGATGCAGCGGGCTCAGCGGCCCAAGGATATGCGGCAGAATACGCTCGCCCGCGGCGCTGCTATAGGTATTGGTGCTGGCGGTATACCCGCCAAAGCCCTTAAGAAAGCGGTGCAGCTGGCTCTGCGCATGGTGAAAGCGCCCGGCGCTGGCCCAGCCGTAGGAGCCGCCGTAAATCGCCTCATTGCCGCAGCGCGCCTTGACCGAGCGCAGCTCGCGAGCCACCAGGTCCAGGGCCACCTCCCAGCTGACTTCGACAAAGGGCTCCTTGCCTCGCCCTTCTCGTGACGCCGGCCCGTGCTGCAGATAGCCGGCGCGTACCGCCGGGCGACGAATGCGCGTTTGGCTGGTCACCGCGTCGGGGAGCGACTGACCGATGCGTGAAGGGTTTTTATCCCAGGGCACCGGCTTAACCGCCACGATCTCGCCCTCGCGGCTCTCCACCTGCCAGGTTCCCCAGTGCATCACCGTATAATTATGCTGTTTCTTCATAGCGCCCGCGTTCTTCTCAGCCTCAGGTTCGTTAAAATAAAGCGGGGAAATGCGGTAATATTGCTTACCCGGCCAGACATTGCGCTGCTAAAAAAAGCTTTAGCCCGCGCAATCTTCTCTTTTTCTCTGTAGATGCCGTATTTCCCATACACTCATAATAAACAGAAAATTGTCTTTATCTGCTAAATAAACACGGAATAAGCCAAAAATAAAACCACAAAATAAAAAGGCCTATCCGCCATCATGAAATATTTTCAGGTTCTTCATGACAAAATAAACTTTTTCTCTGGCGTTTCCGCGATATAACATTGCCGGCATAACTTAGACTTATTTTGTATTTGAGGTGGCGAGGTGCTTCTTGTCATGCTACCGGTCCGCAACCACCTTCATCACAGGATCATAATAACAATGTCGCAGAAGAGAAAATTATTGCCTGCCGCGCTGGGACTGCTTTCCCTTGCCTCGCTGAGCGTCACTGCCGCGGACGCCCTCTCCTTACAGGGAAAAACCATTGGCGTTGCCGTAGTAGGCACCCAGCATTTCTGGGATCGCGAAGCTTTTAAAGGCGCGACAGAGGAAGTGGAGAAACTGGGAGGCAAAGTCATTGGCGTCGATGGCGGCCGGGATAATCAGGTTCATGCCAATAATCACGATATTTTACTGTCACGCAAGGTGGATGCGGTAATTAGTATTCTCGGCGACAGCGCCGTCGAACCCAAATTTAAAGCATTACGTGATGCTGGTATCCCGGTATTCACCGTGGATCATGTTTCACAATATTCGGTCAATAATACCACCTCCGATAACTACACTCTGGGCTCCACCATCGGTCGCTACATGGCGGACGAATTAGGTGGTAAAGGCAACGTCGCTGTATTTAATGCGTTCTCCAGCGCGCTGCGTATTTGCGGAATTCGTTACGATCAGTGGAAATATGTCCTTAAGGATTACCCGGATATTCATATTATCCAGCCCGAGCTCGCGGAACAGTTCGCCAACTCGCCGGAAGACGCGCGGAAGAAAACCCTCGAATTACTCAGCCAGTATCCGAAAGGCAAACTGGACGCCATCCATGTCGCCTGCTGGGATCAACCGGCCATCGGTATCGTCCAGGCGCTGGAAGAGACCGGCCGTGATAAGGACGTGAAAGTGACGGCCATCGACGCCGGTCCGGAAACGCTGGAGATCATGGCGGAGCCCGGCAGTCCCTTCGTGGCTAACGTCGCGCAGCAGCCGCATCTGATCGGCCAGACCTCCGCCGACAATGTGGCCCGCTACTTTGCCGGTCAGAAACTGCCGGTGCAAACCTTTATCCCGGTGATACCGGTGAAAGGTCCGCAGGAAGCGAAAGCGGTGTATAAACAGTTGGGATACGGCGAACTGCAGTGATAAATCAACACCCTGGCGGGGAGCGCCCCGCCGCGGGTCTGGTCATGGACCAGATCGGCAAACGTTTTGCCAGCGTAATGGCGCTTAATGCGGTTACCCTGCGCCTCAATCCGGGGGAGATTCATGGCCTGATTGGCGAGAACGGCGCCGGTAAATCGACGCTGATCAAGATCCTCGCCGGCGTTTATCAGGCCGACAGCGGCAGCGCGACCCTCGACGGTCGCCCGCTGCCCCTCGGCAACCCGGCAGCCATCGAAGCCGCCGGCATCCGCGTTATCCACCAGGAGCTCAACCTGATCCCGCACTTTACCGTCGCGGAATCGGTGTTTCTGGGCCAGGAGTATCGCACCCGCTGGGGGGCGCTGGATCGCCGACGGATGAAGGCCGCCACGGCGCAATTTTTCCAGCAAAACTGGCAGTTGGCGATCGACCCCGAACGTCTGGTGCGAGACCTGAGCCTGGCCGAGCGCAAGCTGGTGCAGATTGCCCGCGCGCTGATCGACGGCGCGGCGCGGCTGGTGGTGTTCGACGAGCCCACCGCCCCCCTCGAGGCCCAGGAGGCCAGTCTGGTCACCTCCGCCATCCTGCGCCTGCGCGACCAGGGCATTGCCATTCTGTATATTTCCCACTATCTCAATGAGATAGCCAGCCTCTGCGACCGTGGCACTGTGCTGCGCAACGGGGAAGTGGTCGGTTATCCCGACCGCGACCTGCTGCAGAATACCGAGGCGCTGATCGCCATGATGGTCGGCCGGGAAATCGACCAGCTGTATACTCCGCGCCAGCGCCCGGCGGCAGACAACGGGGAGGCTCCGCTGCTCTCGGTGCGCCAGCTGAGCGACGGACGGCAGCTGCAGGATCTCTCTTTTGATATTCACCCGGGGGAGATCGTCGGCGTCGCCGGCCTGCTCGGCGCCGGGCGCGATGTGCTGGTGGACTTACTCTACGGCTTGCGTCCGGCGGAGCGCGGCACTATCCATCTCGACGGCCTGCCGCGACGAATCCGTACGCCAAAGCAGGCGATCCGCGCCGGAATGGCGCTGGTCCCGCGCGACCGCCGCCATCAGGGGCTTATCCTCTCCTTCACTACCGCCGACAATATTAATCTCGCCTCGCTGCCGGAGACCGCCACCTTTGGCTGGGAGCGGCGGGGGATCGCCGAGAGGAAAGCGCGCGACTGGATAGAACAGCTGGCGATCCGCCCGGGTCGCCCGGCGCTGCCGGTACGCTACATGAGCGGCGGCAACCAGCAAAAAGCGATCCTCGCCCGCTGGCTCGGCACCGATGCCCGGCTGTTTATTCTCGATGAACCCACCCTCGGGGTTGATATCGGCGCCCGCCGCGATATTTATCAACGTACGCGCCAGCTGGCCGATAAAGGGCGGGCGGTGCTGGTCTCCTCCAGCGACGCCATCGAACTGCTCGGACTATGCGACCGGATCCTCGTCCTCTGGCGCGGTGCGCTGGCGGCGAATCTGCCCACCCGCGGGCTGACCCTCGACGCCCTGCTGGTGGCGATCAACGGCGGACAGGAGCCTTCACCATGAATACCGCTATCCAGCGTCGCGGCCGTCCGGGCCTGGCGACGCTTGTTGAAAAATTCCCCCTGATCCTGTTTCTGGCGCTGCTGGTGTGGCTGAGCGTGCAGTCGCCCTACTTCCTCAGCTGGCAAAATATCAGCCTGATGCTGGTCCAGAGCGTTCCGCTGGCGATCCTCTGTTTCGGCCTGGTCTGCGTCATCGCCGTTGGCGGAGATGACGTGGTCTCCGGCGGCATCGACCTCTCCCTGCCGGCGACGGCGGTGCTCGGCGTCGCGCTGCTGAGCCTCGGGCTGGCCGAATGGCAGACGCCGTATCTCCTGCTGCTGGCGCTGCTGGCGGCGGTTTGCCTGCTCTGCGGGGCGATCAACGGCTTCCTGGTGCTGGCGGCCGGCCTGCCGCCGCTGCTGGCTACCCTCTCGACCTCCGTGGCGTTTACCGGCCTGACGGACCTGCTGACCGGCCAGCGGCGCATCGCGGTCAGCGATCCGCTGATGGTCGCCTTTCGCGATAACAGCCTCCTCGGCCTGCCCTGGCCGCTGGTCTATCTGCTGGGGGTATTTATCCTGTTCCAGTTCCTGCTCCATCACTCCCGCTTCGGTCAGCATGTACAGGCGGTGGGCGGCAATCGCGATATGGCGCAGATGAGCGGCCTGAACGTGCGCCGCTTAACCCTGCAGGTCTGGCTGTTAGCCGGCATCGCCGCCGGGTTGGCTATTCTGCCGCTGCTCAGCCAGGGCTCCGGCAGCTCCAGCGGAACGGCCACGCCGCTGCTGCTGGAAACCGTGCTCGCGACCTTTATCGGCGCCGCCTTCTCCCGCCGTCGGGTGGTCACCATCTGGGGCGCGCTGCTGGGGGCGATTCTGGTTAACGCCCTCTCTAACGGGCTCGGCCTGCTGGGGGTCAATATCTTCTGGATGGGCGCCATTAAAGGCGGCCTGATCCTGGTGGTACTGGCGGCCTCGGCGGTCAGACACAAAGGAGGCGAGGCATGAGCCAAATCACCCTGAAAACTCCAGCTCCTGCAGAACAGACGGCCAGCAGCCCGCTGGCCTGGCTGTCGCGGGCCGGATTCGGCATCATCACCCTGCTGGCCATCGCCCTGTTCGGCTGGGCGAATCCAGTATTTTTAACCGTGGATAACTGGGCCAACCTGCTGCAGGGCAGCGCGATCCTGCTGATTGTGGCGATGGCGATGACCCTGATTGTCAGCGCCGGGGCGATTGACCTGTCGGTGGGCGTCGCGCTCGATTTCGGCGCCGCCTTCGCCCTCGTCGCCCTGAAAACCTGGCATCTGCCGTGGCAGGCGGCGGTGGGCTGCGCCCTGCTCGGCGGGGTGCTGATTGGCCTGCTCAATGCCTTTCTGATCCTCATCTGCCGGATCCGCCCCTTCCTCGCCACCCTCGGCACGTGGTTTATCGCCAGCAGCGCCGAACGTATCTATACCGATGGCGGCGGCGCGATAGCCTATCGGCGAATGGCTCCCGAGTATCACGACCTGGCGGTGGGTAACCTTGGCGGGATCCCCACGCCGGTAGCGATCGTGCTGGCGCTGTGGCTGGCGGCCTGGCTGGTCACCGAGCGCACCCTGTGGGGCAAATATATCCGCGCCATCGGTCAGAACAGCGAAGCGGCGCGCATCGCCGGGATCCGCGATCGCCTGACCATGCTCGGCGTGCTGGTGGCCGCCTCAGCCCTCTGCGCCGTCGGCGGGGTGATCCTCTCCGCCAACCTGCGGCAATTTACCCCGCTGGCCGGGCAGTCTTACCTGATGGACGCCATTGCGGCGGTGTTTATCGGTACCGCCTTTAACCGTCTGGGCCGGGTTAGCATCGCCGGCACCCTCGGCGGCGTGCTGTTCCTCGCCATTATTGATAATGGTCTGAACCTGATGGGCCTCAATTATCTGGTGAAGGACGCGCTGGTCGGCGTGATTCTGGTGGTGGCCCTCGCCCTATCCTTCTGGCAGGCGCGTCTGCGCCAAACGCATCGCTAAACGGGAGAACGATGGCAACCTTTGACGCCGTATTTGTCGGCCTGACTATTCTGGATATCGCCGGGCGCCCGGTGGTGGCGATCCCGCCGCGCGGTGGCGTCGCTTTTATTGAGCAAATTCGCCTCAACCCCGCCGGCACCGCTGCGGGGGCTAATATTAACGCCGCGAAGCTCGGGATCCGCACCGCGGCGGTGGCCTGCCTGGGCGAAGATGAAAAGGCCGACTTTATCCTCGCCAGCTATGCCCGGCTGGGCATTGACTGCTCGCTTATCCAGCGCACCGCGCTGAAGGAGACCTCGGCGACGATCCTGCCGATTCGCCCCAACGGCGAACGTCCGGCCCTGCACTGCCGGGGCGCGTCTGACGCCCTGTTCGTCAGTGAAGCGGAATTTGACGCCGTCCTTGACTGTCGCTTCCTGCATCACGGCGGGAGCGGACTGCTGGCGGCAATGGACCAGGGACAGAGCGCACGGCTGCTGCAGGCGGCCAAAGCGCGTGGAATCACCACCAGCTTTGACCTTATCGCGCCGAATGAACACACCCTGGAACTGCTGCGGCCCCTGCTGCCGTCGGTGGATTATTTTATGCCTTCGCTGGAGGAAGCCGCCTTTCTCTCCGGGGAGACGCAGCCGGAGGCCATCGCCCGCTTCTTCTTTGCGCTGGGCGTGGGCACCTGCATTCTGAAAGACGGCGAGAACGGCTCCTGGCTTATCGGCCGCGATGGCGCGCTGGAGCATATTGCGCCGTGGCCCGTCGAGGCGGTGGATACCACCGGCTGCGGCGACAGCTACTGCGGCGGGTTTATTGCCGCGATGGCGCGCGGGCTCAGCGTGAAAGCGGCGTGCGACGTCGCCTCGGCGGTGGCCGCGCTGGTGGCGACCGGGATGGGCTCGGATGCCGGGGTGGTAGACTGGGAACAGACCCAGGCTTTTATGGCGGCCCATCGCCCCTGACGTTGGACCCACGCCGCTGCAGGACGCGGCGGCGCAAGCGGCTTAACGCCACTGGTACAGCAGCGGCTCCCCGGCGACATAGCGCTGAAGATCGGCGGCAATCATCGCCGTGTGTTTGGCGATACTCTCCCGGGTGGCCCCGGCGATATGCGGCGTGATAATCACGTTATCGAACTCGGTGACAAAAGGGTGATCGCGCCACAGCGGTTCGCGATGATACACGTCCAGCGCCGCGCCGCCCAACGGGCCGTGACGCAGAGCCTCAATCAGAGCCGCTTCGTCGACCACCGCCGCGCGGGAGGTATTGATCAGCAGCGCGCCAGGCTTCATGCTGTTTAGCAGCGCCGCATTCACCAGCCCGTCGCTGTGCGGCCCGCTGCTCAGATGCAGGCTGACGATATCCGCCTCACGGAACAGCGCCTGCAGGGTGGTTTTCTGTAGCCCTGGCTCATTGATATCCTCTGCGGCGACGAACGGATCCACCACCCGCACCGCCATACCGAACGCCCGGGCGATACGCGCCACCCGGCGGCCAATGTTGCCATACCCCACCAGGCCCAGCGTTTTATTGCGCAGTTCACTGCCCTTAAACACTTCATAGGGGCTTTCCGGACTCACGTCCCAGACCACATCCCGGCGCAGCCCCTGCTGGGTGGCGGCGGCGGCATTGTCAGCCTGCGTGAATTCCCCCCGCTTCAGCGCCGCATGGGATTGCGGAATATGGCGCGCCAGGCTGAGCATCAGGCCAAGCGTCAGCTCCGCGGCGGCATCGGCATTGCGCCCCGGGGTGTAGAGTACCCGGATGCCGCGCGCCTGCGCGGCCTGGGTATCAATATTCACCGGATTCGCGCGGGTACAGGCGATAACCTGCAGGCGCGGACAGGCGGCCATCACCGCATCCGTCACCTCATCATAGCTGGTCACCAGCACCTCAGCGTCGTGGGCCAGCTCAATCAGCTGACCGGCGCTGAGTTTCGGTTTGCCCAGCGCCCACCCCTCCACCAGCAGCTCACCCAGCTGGTGGAAGGCGCTAAGGTCGCCAGCATGCTCGGCGGTAAAAACGATTTTCATGGTTGTACTTCCTGAGAAAGACGTTGAAGAGCGGCCTGCCTGGCCTGCCATACCGGCAGCATCTGCTCACGCAGCAGGCGATAAACGGGATACAGCGCCGCGTAGCGGGCATGCGCCTGAGGGCGCGGCTGATAGCGGGTCTGCGCCAGCGGAGGCGTCTCGGCCAGCGCCGCGACGCTGCGGGCCGCCAGAATCGCCGCACCGCGCGCGCTTAGTTCATTAAAGGCGCTGGAGACCACCGTGCGCCCGGTACAGTCGGCGATAATCTGCAGCCAGGTGGCCGAGGCTGCGCCGCCGCCGGTCAGATACAGCTCGCCGCCCTGGGGATAACCCTGCAGCGCATCGACAATGGCGAAGGCCAGGCCTTCAAACACCGCGCGCTGTAGTTCGGCGCGGGTGGTATGCGGGCTAATGCCGATAAAGCCGGCCCGCGCGTCAGGGCTGTAAAACGGCGCGCGTTCGCCATTGAGATACGGCTGCCAGAAGACGCCGCCGCTGCCTGGCTCCACCTCCGCGATCGCCTGCTCCAGCCGACCCAGATCGGCGTCCAGCGAAATATGCTGCTGCAGCCAGTCAATGTTTGGCGTACCGGCCTGCATCGGAAACAGCGAGATCACCTGCCCGGCTTCGGTGTGAGTGACGAAGCGCGTCGCCTCGTTCACCGTCTGCGGACCGCGGCAAACGATTCCGGTACAGCAGGTGGTGCCGAGGATCGTGTAGATATCCCCTTCGTTGACCGCGCCGCAGCCCAGCGCGGCGCTACAGACATCCAGCGCCCCGGCGGCCACTGGCGTCGCGGCGGGCAGTCCGGTCAGCGCCGCCACCGCGTCGCTCAGCGTACCGGCCGGAGCGTCCGGGGCCAGCAGAGGGGGAAACAGCGGCAGCAGTTCGTCCAGCCCCATCTCGTTCATCACCACCGAGGACCAGCTGCCGCTCTGCTGATTGAGTAATGAGCTGCTGGCGTCCGTCAGCTCCAGCGCCGCCACGCCGGTCAGGCGAAAGCGGATCCAGTCCTTGGCGAAAAACAGATAGCGCGCGGCCGCCAGCCGCTCCGGCTGATACTGTTTCAGCCAGTACAGCTGCAGGCTGGTATTGCAGGGCTGCAGGTGGGTGCCGGTATCGGCGAAATAGCGGCGGTCAAAACCGGGCCGGCGCAGCAGGTCGCTCATCAGCTCGTGGCTGCGGGTATCGCTCCACAGGATCCCCGGCCCCACCGGTTCGCCCTGCGCATCGCTGAGCCAGACCCCCTCCCCTTGCCCGGCGAGGCCGATGGCCCGCAGCCGCCCCTCCTGCAGCGCCGGGTGGCGGGCAATCTGGCGCAGAATAGCCAGCACCGAATGCCACAGCTGGGTCATATCCTGTTCCGCGTAGCCATTGGCCGACAGGCGGGGGGAGGTGTTTTCCGCAGCGCTGGCGCGCGCGGTGAAATGCTGATCAAACAGCACCGCTTTCACCCGGGAGGTGCCGATATCGATACCAAGATAAAAATCCATACCTGCTCCGGCTCAGGGCTCGTAGCGGCGGCGCATCAGCTCGCACTCGAACAGGAACTCCAGCCCCTCCAGTTGCCGGCGGGCCTCCTGAATATCTTTCCCCCAGCAGGTCAGGCCATGTCCGCGCAGCAGAAAGCCGTAACGCAGCGGGCGGGTTTGCGCATAATCGGCAATCCGCGCCGCCAGGGCGTCAATATCCTGATCGTTATCGAAGATGGCGACCGGAACGGTATCGAGATGGCTGTGCTGCCCGCTGAGGGTTTTCTGCATTTCATACCCCTGCAGCGCCAGCGTGTCGCTTTTTTCGATGCGCGACAGCACGGTGGCATTGACGGTATGCACATGCAGCACCACGTTGGCCTCCGGGAACAGGCGGTAGACCAGGGTGTGCAGGCCGGTCTCCGCCGACGGTTTCCGTCCGGAAGGGGCCTGATTGGTGGCGATCTCCACCTGCAGAAAATCCTCGGTCGTCAGGCTGCCTTTATCGCGGCCCGACTCGCTTAGCCAGCACCAGGTATCATCCTGACGCACCGACATATTGCCGCCGGTCGCCGGCGCCCAGCCTTTCGCGCCGATCCAATGACAGGTGGTGACCAGTTGCGCGAGTCTTTCTTGCCACATAGCAGTTCCTTAGGTTAGCGATGATTTGTTTAGCCGTCTAAATGGCTATTTATCCGATACTAACACCGCTAACCGGAGGGAACAATATTTCAGGAAACACACATAAGACAAATGGTTATATCATAAATGCATATTAAATAACCTTTATTCACAGCAATTTAACCAACCGCAGTGAATCCGCTACGATCCCCTGCTGCCTGGCGCCACAACGCTGGCGGATTGTGCTGGCTGAAATTCTCCTTCTGCGCCAGGCATGCCGTCGCCGCCCTCCTCTGCCCCGGACTGGTGCAAAACATGGCAGGATGCACACTAAAATGGCATTACTCCTCCTGAATCCCTCAATAACCGTGCACATTGCACACTATGCGCTATTCCTCATGCCCGGTTTTTCCTGGCACATCTCTTGCTACTTCCGGCAATCACCGCTCATCTACCAGCCAGAGGTTCCAGGATGTCAAACAGCAATGATTTTCCCCTCGTCGAAGCGCCCACCGCCGGACGTAAAGGCGTATTTTCCATCGCCATGGTGTTATTCAGTTTTACCTTTTTCACCGGCACGATGTTTGCCGGCGGCAAACTCGGCGTCTCCTTTTCCATCGTTAATCTGCTGTGGATAGCCGTCATCGGCAACGCCTTGCTGGCTCTCTATGCCGCATCGCTGGGCTGGATTGCCGCGCGCAGCGGCCTGAATACGGTGCTGATGGGCCGGTTCTGCTTCGGGGAGATCGGCAGCAAGCTGGCCGATTTTATCCTTGGCTTTGCCGAGCTGGGCTGGTACGCCTGGGGGACCGCCACGGTCGCTATCTCGCTGGTGAAGATCCTCGCCCTGCCCGAGGCGCTGACCCAGCCGCTGATGGTGCTGTTTGGCATTCTGTTCTGCGTCACCGCGCTGGTGGGCTACAAGGGGCTGGACGCGCTGTCGCGCCTGTCGGTGCCGCTGATGTTCGTGCTGCTGGTGGTCTCCATGTATCTGGCGCTGCACCACGCCGGCGGCTGGCAGGCGATGACCCGCATTGCGCCGAGCGACACCATGACCTGGTCGGCGGCCATCACCATGGTCTTTGGCACTTTCGCCAGCGGCGCCACCCAGGCGACAAACTGGACCCGGCTGGCCAACTCCAGCCGGACCGCCATTCTCGCCAGCATGGGCAGCTTCCTCATCGGCAACGGGCTGATGATCGTCGCCGGCGCCTGGTGCGCCATCGTTTATCAACAGGCCGATATCGTCGAAGTGCTGATCCTGCAGGGGCTGTCAGTCGCCGCGGTGATCATGCTGTGTCTCAACCTGCTGACCATCCAGGGCCCCACCATCTATAACGTCTCCGCCGCCGCCTGCCATCTGCTGCGCAGCGAACGCCGCCGCACGCTGACCCTCGCCGCCGCCGGGGTGGGCATTGTGCTGGCCATTGGCGGAATGTACGAAATGCTGATCCCGTTCCTTGTGCTGCTGGGCAGCATTATCCCGCCCATCGGCGGGGTGATTCTCGCCGACTACTGGTTCGCCCGCGGCGGGCGCTATCCCCTGCTGCAGAACGCCTGCCTGCCGCGTTTTAACTGGCTGGGACTCGGCGCCTACGCCGCCGGCGCGGTGGTGGCTTATCTGTCACCGTGGATCGCGCCGCTGGTGGGGATCACCGTCTCCGCGCTGGTCTATATCGCCCTGACCATGGTCAGCAAACGTCAGCCTGCCGCCGTCGCGGAGCAAGAGCCATGAGCCTGACGGTCAGCGAACTGCTGGCCCTTGAGGGACTCTCCGCCCTGCGTTTGCGGGCGGGAAAGCAAGGGCTGCAGCGGGCGGTACGCTGGTACTACGTGGCGGAAAATGAGCATATCGCCGAGTGGATCATGGGCGGCGAGCTGGTCTTTATCACCGGCATCAACCATCCCCGGGATGAAGCCAACCTGATCCAGCTGCTGATGGAGGGCAAACAGCGCGGCATCGCCGGGATGGTGATCCTCACCGGCGAGGCCTATATCCACGCCATTCCCGCCACGCTGATCGCCCTCGCCGACGAGCTGGGCATTCCGCTGATCGAGCAGCCCTACCTGCTGAAGATGGTGATTGTCACCGAGCGGGTCGGCACCGCGCTGGTCCGCAGCGAAAACGCCCTTCAGTCGCAGCGCGACATCCTGATGCAGCTGGTCACCGGCGACTATCCGGACCTGCAGATGCTTCACCAGCGCGCCCTCCACCAGCAGCTCGATTTTACCCGCCCGCTGCGGCTGGCGGCGCTGCGCCTGGAGGGACTGTCCCGCCTGTTTCGCCAGTACCCGCCCGAACAGGCCGAAGCCTGGCTGCAGCAGGCCCACCGCAGCGTGCGCCAGCAACTGCAGCAGCAGCTCAACCAGCAGGGCAACCCCTTCCCGCTTCTGGAACGCAGCAACATGTTCCTTTTCCTGCTGCCGGATGAGGAGGGGGAAGACTTTCAGCAGAAAAAGTGGCTGCAGCAGTGGCTGCAGACGCTGGCGGAGGGGGAAGAGCGTTTGTCACTGCTCTGCGGCCTCTCGGCACCGGTCAGGCAGCTGCAGGGCTACCCGCGGGCGTTGTCGCAGGCGCGCCAGGCGCTGGATCTGTGCGAAACCCTGCGGCCGACCCAGCGCATCAGCGACTATCAGCAGCTGGGGTTTATCAAACTGCTGTCCGCGGTCAGCGACCCGGCGCTGCTCAACGATTTTATGCACGACACCCTCGGCTGCCTGATCGAGCCGGGCCGTAAAGCGCCGTGGCTGCTGCTGGAGACCCTCGAGACGCTGCTGCAGGAGAACGGCAACGTTGTGCGAGCCGCCGACCGGCTGGGTCTCCATCGCAACACCCTGCATCAGCGCATCCAGCGTATTGAAAAACTGACCGGCTACCCGGTCAGCCACCCTCAGTTTCATCTCAACGCCTCGGTCGCGCTGGTGATCTGGCGTTTATCGCAAAACCATTTACAGGACCAACCATGAAAATTGTTAACGCCCGCCTGCGCCGCCAGGAGGCGCTGTTTACCCTTGAGCTGCAGGACGGCATCATTCGCCGCATGACCGCCCAAACCGCGATGCAGACCGCCGACACCGGGGATATCGACGCCCAGGGTCGGCTGGCGATCCCGCCCTTCGTCGAGCCGCATATCCATCTTGACGCCACCCTTACCGCGGGCGAGCCGGAGTGGAACCGCAGCGGCACCCTGTTTGAAGGCATCACCCGCTGGAGCCAGCGCAAAGCGAGCATTACCCCGGAGGACACCCGCCAGCGGGCGCTGAAAACCATCGGCATGCTGCGCGATTTCGGCGTCCAGCACGTCCGGACCCATGTGGATGTCACCGACCCGTCGCTGGCGGCCCTGCAGGCGCTGCTGGCGGTGAAACAAGAGGCCGCCGATCTCATCGATCTACAGATTGTCGCCTTTCCGCAGGAGGGGATCGAATCGTATCCCAACGGCCGGGAGCTGATGACGCGCGCCATCGAGATGGGCGCCGACGTGGTGGGCGGCATTCCGCACTATGAGAATACCCGCGACAAAGGGGTCAGCTCGGTGATGTTTTTGATGGACCTCGCCCAGCGCTACGGCCGCCTGGTGGATGTCCACTGCGATGAAATCGACGATCCGCAGTCGCGTTTCCTCGAAGTGCTGGCGGAAGAGGCCCGGGTGCGCGGTATGGGGGCGCAGGTCACCGCCAGCCACACCTGCGCGATGGGCTCTTATGATAACGCCTACTGTTCGAAGCTGTTTCGCCTGCTGAAAGCCTCGGGGATCAACTTTATCTCCTGCCCGACCGAAAGCATTCATCTGCAGGGCCGGTTTGACAGCTGGCCGAAACGGCGCGGCGTCACCCGGGTGGCGGAGCTGGATCGCGCCGGCATCAACGTCTGCTTTGCTCAGGACTCGATTCAGGATCCGTGGTATCCGCTGGGGAATGGCAATATCCTGCGCATTCTGGATGCCGGACTGCACATCTGCCATATGCTCGGCTATGACGATCTACAGCGCTGTCTCGACTTCGTCACCGACAACAGCGCCCGGGCGCTTTGTCTGGGCGATAACTACGGCCTCGCCGAAGGCCGCCCGGCTAACCTGTTGATCCTCGATGCGGAAAACGACTACGAGGCCGTCCGCCGCCAGGCGCGGGTGCTGACCTCCATTCGCCACGGCAAGGTGATTTTGCAGCGTGAGGTGGAGCACATCCGCTATCCGGCATAAGGCGCAAGGCGCTGCGCGTCGGCGCCTTTCTGTGATACCTTTTCAGGCAGTGTGCGTGACCGACGCCCGTCCGGGCGTTGGCTTCCTGGAAAACAGACGGCGCGAAACGACGATGAGCGATAAAAAATGGATTAAGGCCGAGGACGTGGCCAGACTGGCCGGGGTCTCGCGCTCGGCGGTCTCCCGCACCTTCACCCCCGGCGCCTCGGTGTCGGAGAAGACCCGGCAGAAGGTGCTGAACGCCGCGGAAGCTCTGGGCTATCAGGTGAATATCATCGCCCGGACGATGATCACCGGCAGCAGTAATTTTATCGGCATCGTCACCGCCGGTTTCGACAATCCGTTTCGCAGCAAACTGCTGGCGCCGCTGGTCCATCAGCTGGCGCTCAACGGCTTTATGCCGCTGCTGATGAACGCTGACGATCCGCAGCAGCTCGCCCCTTCGCTTAAGCAGCTGCTGAGCTACCACGTCGCCGGGGTGATCATCACCTCCGGCGCGCCGCCGCTGTCGCTGGCGGAGGAGTATCTGGCGCGCAAGATCCCCGTCACCCTGATCAACCGCCATGCGGACCTCGCCGGCTGCGACCGGGTGTGCAGCGATAACGCCCAGGGAGCGAAGCTGGTGGCGGACTTGTTCAGTCGTCGAGGCTGGCGGCAGGTTGGCTTTATAGGCGAAAATCGAGAGAACTTCAGCACCCGCCAGCGTTATGACGCTTTCATCGCGCAGACGTCGGGCATGACGGTGACCAGCCGCTTCTGCGACGGCGGCGGCTATCAGGCTGGCTACCAGGCTGCCAGAGAAATCGTTGCTGAAAACGCCGGGGTGCAAGCGCTGTTTTGCGCTACCGATATGCTGGCGCTGGGCGCCCAGGACGGCCTGCGGGACGCCGCTGCCCCGCTGCCGGCCATCGTCGGCTTTGACGATATCCCGCAGGCGGACTGGCAACCCTACCAGCTTACCACCGTTCAGCAGAATACCGCCCTGCTGGCCCACCACGCGGTGGATCTGTTAATGACGCGGATCGCCCGCTTCAGCCTGCCCTCGCGCCATCGCGAAGTGCCGGTGAAATTAATTATTCGTCAAAGTGCGAAATGAAAAAATCATTTTATGCTGGAGCGATCACAGAATCTTCTGCGAAACCCGGCCACACTCATTCGGCCCTTCGGGGCTGTTTTTTTCACGCAAAATGCACACGTGTGCAAAATAGGGAGTCAATATGCAATCTCAGGAATCAGAAGCGCTACAGGCCCGCTACCGCCTGGCCTGCGAGCTGGCGAAAGCAGGGGCTGAGCTGGCGTTTGAATACTATCAGCAACGCGAAGCGCTGACCGTCGACCATAAAGGCGACGACCTGCAGGACGTGGTCAGCGTGGCCGATAAGCGGGTGGAGGCCTTTGTGAAACAGCGCATTCAGAGCGCGTTTCCGGAGGATGGCTTTCTCGGCGAAGAGAGCGGCGCCCGCCTGCCCGACGCGCAAGTGCTGTGGGTAGTCGACCCCATCGATGGCACCAGCTGTTTCCTCAACGGCCTGCATACCTGGTGCCTGTCGCTGGCGATCGTCGCCGACGGCGAACCGGTCATCGGCGTGGTCTACGACCCCAACCATCGCGAGCTGTTTCACGCCCTGCGGGGTCATGGCGCCTGGCTCAATGACGCCCCGATCCGTCCGCACCCCGCGGCGACGGTCAGGGAGGGAGTGATGGGCGTCGGCACCTCGCATCGCGTCACCCCGGCGGACTTTCTTCCGTTTCTGCAGGCGCTGCTCAGCGACGGCGGCATGTTTATCCGCAACGGCTCCGGCGCGCTGATGAGCGCCTGGGCGGCGGCAGGCCGGTTGATTGGCTACTACGAGCCGCACATGAACCCGTGGGACGCCCTGCCGGGGCTGGTGCTGATGCGCGAAGCGGGCGGCGCCAGCAACGATTTTCTGGCGCAGGAGGGGATCCAGCGCGGCAACCCGCTGCTGCTGGCCAGCCCAACGCTCTACCCGCAGCTGAAAAAGATGATCCCACAACCATTACATTAACCCTTACGGGTCAGGCTATTTCTGATTATGTACTCTACACAGTAACGATAACTTCATTCACGGACGAACCACATCAATCAGTCAGGCCTCCGACCTGCGGAGAACCACCTATGTCTGGAATTATCGCTTTTTTCCGGGCGTCGCCGCCGAAAGCGGGCGCCGCGTTTGATGAACAGCGTTTTCGCCGGGTGCGCTGGCAAACTTTTATCGCCATGACCCTGGCCTACGTCACCTTTTACGTCTGCCGGTTATCCTTCACCGTCGCCAAAAGCGCGCTGGTGGAGTTGGGGATCACCCCGACGGAGCTCGGCATGATCGGCTCCACTCTGTTCTTCAGCTACGCCATCGGCAAGCTGGTCAATGGCTTTATCGCCGATCACGCCAACGTGGTGCGCTATATGAGCCTCGGTTTATTGCTCAGCGCCGGGATGAACCTGATGATGGGGATGACTACCAACGCCCTGCTGCTGGCCATCTTCTGGGGGATCAACGGCTGGGCGCAGTCGATGGGCGTCGGCCCCTGCGCGGTCTCGCTGGCGCGCTGGTACGGCGTTAAAGAGCGCGGCACCTTCTATGGCATCTGGTCGACGGCGCATAATATCGGCGAGGCCGTCACCTATATGGTGATCGCCGCGGTGATCGCCGGGTTTGGCTGGCAGATGGGCTACCTGTCCACCGCCGCGCTCGGCGCCGCCGGCGTGGTGCTGTTGGTGCTGTTCATGCACGATTCGCCGCAGAGCAGCGGCTTCCCGTCCATCAACGTCATCCGCGATGAACCGCAGGAGGAGGTCGAAGCCCGCGGCTCGGTGTTTAAAAACCAGTTGCTGGCGCTGCGCAACCCGGCGCTGTGGACCCTCGCCCTCGCCTCCGCCTTTATGTACATCGACCGCTACGCCGTCAACTCCTGGGGGATCTTCTTCCTCGAGCAGGATAAAGCCTATTCCACGCTGGAGGCGTCCGGGATTATTGGCGTCAACGCCATCGCCGGCATCGCCGGGACCATCATTGCCGGCATGCTCTCCGACCGCTTTTTCCCGCGCAACCGCAGCGTGATGGCCGGCTTTATCAGCCTGCTGAACACCGCCGGCTTCGCCCTGATGCTCTGGTCGCCGCACAATTATTACACTGATATTCTGGCGATGATTATCTTCGGGGCCACCATTGGCGCTCTGACCTGCTTCCTCGGCGGGCTGATCGCCGTCGATATCTCCTCGCGCAAAGCGGCGGGGGCCGCGCTCGGCACCATCGGCATCGCCAGCTACGCCGGCGCCGGCCTGGGCGAGTTTCTCACCGGGATCATTATTGATAAAACAGCTATCCTTGAGAACGGCAAAACGCTGTATGATTTCAGCACGTTGGCGCTGTTCTGGGTGGGTACCGGTCTGGGTTCAGCGCTACTCTGTTTTACCACTGCCGCCATCGTCGCCCGGCGCCATGCCGTCGAACGGCAGACCTCGTTCTCCTCATAACCGATTAACGAATTAAGGAAGAAGATATGATGCCTGCAAGACATCAGGGGCTGTTACGCCTGTTTATCGCCTGCGCGCTGCCGCTGCTGGCGCTGCAATCAGCCGCCGCCGCAGACTGGCAGCTGGAGAAAGTGGTGGAGCTTAGCCGCCACGGCATTCGTCCGCCGACGGCCGGCAACCGGGAAGCCATCGAGGCCGCCACCGGACGCCCATGGACCGAGTGGACCACCCATGACGGCGAGCTCACCGGTCATGGCTATGCCGCCGTGGTCAACAAAGGGCGTGAGGAAGGCCAGCACTATCGCCAGCTCGGCCTGCTGCAGGCGGGATGCCCGACGGCGGAGTCGATTTACGTGCGCGCCAGTCCGCTGCAGCGGACGCGGGCGACCGCCCAGGCGCTGGTGGATGGCGCCTTCCCCGGCTGTGGCGTCGCTATCCATTACGTCAGCGGGGATGCCGATCCGCTGTTTCAGACCGACAAGTTCGCCGCCACGCAAACCGACCCCGCCCGCCAGCTGGCGGCGGTGAAAGAGAAGGCCGGGGATCTGGCGCAGCGTCGGCAGGCGCTGGCGCCGACTATCCAGCTATTGAAACAGGCGGTTTGCCAGGCCGATAAGCCCTGCCCTATCTTCGATACCCCATGGCAGGTCGAGCAGAGCAAAAGCGGGAAGACCACTATTAGCGGACTGAGCGTGATGGCCAATATGGTGGAAACGCTGCGTCTCGGCTGGAGTGAAAACCTGCCTCTCAGCCAGCTGGCGTGGGGCAAGATCGCCCAGGCCAGTCAGATCACGGCCCTGCTGCCGCTGTTAACGGAAAACTACGATCTGAGTAACGACGTGCTGTATACCGCGCAAAAACGCGGGTCGGTGCTGCTCAACGCCATGCTCGACGGCGTCAAACCAGAGGCGAGTCCGAACGTACGCTGGCTGCTGCTGGTGGCGCATGACACCAACATCGCCATGGTGCGCACGCTGATGAACTTTAGCTGGCAGCTGCCGGGCTACAGCCGGGGGAATATCCCGCCGGGCAGTAGCCTGGTGCTGGAGCGCTGGCGCGACGCGAAGAGCGGGGAACGCTATCTGCGGGTCTATTTCCAGGCGCAAGGCCTCGACGACCTGCGTCGTCTGCAGACGCCGGACGCGCAGCACCCGATGCTGCGTCAGGAGTGGCGTCAGCCGGGCTGCCGTCAGACCGACGTCGGTACGCTGTGCCCCTTCCAGGCGGCCATCACCGCGCTGGGTCAGCGTATCGATCGGCCCTCCGCCCCGACGGTAGCGATGGTCCTGCCGTAGCGGCGTTTGCCGGGCCCGGGAAAGCCGTTTTTTCCAGGCCCGGCACGGCGTCCGTTATCCGTTATCCGGCGCAAACGCCCCGGCGGAGACCTGCGCCGGGGTGACCACCCCGCAGTCCAGCACCCAGCCGCTTATCAGCCCAGCAGGCGTGACATCGAACGCCGGATTGTACACGGCGGCCCCGGTCGGCGCCCACTGTACCGCGCCAAAGCTGCCCGCCACTCCGGTCACTTCGGCCGCGGCGCGCTGCTCAATGGGAATGGCCGCCCCGTTCGGGCAATGGCGGTCGAGGGTCGTCTGCGGCGCAGCGACGTAAAACGGGATCTGGTGGTAATGGGCCAATACCGCCAGGGAATAGGTGCCGATTTTATTCGCCACGTCGCCGTTGGCGGCGATGCGGTCGGCGCCGACCCACACCGCATCCACCTTCCCTTGCGCCATCAGGCTGGCGGCCATTGAATCGGCGATCAGCTGATAGGGCACGCCCAGCTCGCCCAGCTCCCAGGCGGTTAAACGACCGCCCTGCAGCAGCGGCCGGGTTTCATCGACCCACACGCTGGCCACTTTTCCCTGCTGATGCGCCAGCGCAATGACCCCCAGGGCGGTACCTACCCCGGCGGTCGCCAGGCCACCGGTATTGCAGTGGGTCAGCAGTCGACTGTCGGGCTTCACCAGCGCACTGCCCGCCTCAGCGATCCGGTCGCACAGCTGTTTATCTTCTTCGACCAGACGCAAGGCTTCCGCTTCCAGCGCCTGCGGGTAATCCTCCCGGGCCAGCGCCTGCTTCATGCGATCCAGATTATTCATCAGGTTGACCGCCGTCGGCCGCGCCGCGCGCAGCGTCTCCAGCGCCTGCTGGAGTGCATCCCGGTTCAGGCCGCGCTGGGCCAGCAGGGCCAGCAGCAGGCTGGCGGACAGGCCAATCAGCGGCGCGCCGCGCACCCGCAGGGTATGAATATGGTCCACCAGCAGCGCAACGTTATCCGCCGCCAGCCAGCGTTTTTCCTGCGGCAAGGCCTGCTGGTCGAGAATAAAAAGCTGATTTTCTTTCACCCGCAGGCTGGTGGTCTGTAATGTCTGCATGTCGTTAAATCCCTGTTGCGTTGTTGTATCACATTGTGTCAGGATGGAATCCAGAAGTATAGACGTCTGAACGGCTTAATCAGAATTCGAGGATCGAGGCAATGTCGCAATACCATACCTTCACCGCCCACGATGCCGTGGCTTACGCGCAACAGTTCGCCGGCATCGACAACCCATCTGAGCTGGTCAGCGCGCAGGAAGTGGGCGATGGCAACCTCAATCTGGTGTTTAAAGTGTTCGATCGTCAGGGCGTCAGCCGGGCGATCGTCAAACAGGCCCTGCCCTACGTGCGCTGCGTCGGCGAATCCTGGCCGCTGACCCTCGACCGCGCCCGTCTCGAAGCGCAGACCCTGGTCGCCCACTATCAGCACAGCCCGCAGCACACGGTAAAAATCCATCACTTTGATCCCGAGCTGGCGGTGATGGTGATGGAAGATCTTTCCGACCACCGCATCTGGCGCGGGGAGCTTATCGCTAACGTCTACTACCCTCAGGCGGCCCGCCAGCTTGGCGACTATCTGGCGCAGGTGCTGTTTCACACCAGCGATTTCTATCTTCATCCCCACGAGAAAAAAGCGCAGATAGCGCAGTTTATTAACCCGGCGATGTGCGAGATCACCGAGGATCTGTTCTTTAACGACCCGTATCAGATCCACGAGCGCAATAACTACCCGGCGGAGCTGGAGGCCGATGTCGCCGCCCTGCGCGACGACGCCCAGCTTAAGCTGGCGGTGGCGGCGCTGAAGCACCGTTTCTTTGCCCATGCGGAAGCGCTGCTGCACGGCGATATTCACAGCGGGTCGATCTTCGTTGCCGAAGGCAGCCTGAAGGCCATCGACGCCGAGTTCGGCTACTTCGGCCCCATCGGCTTCGATATCGGCACTGCCATCGGCAACCTGCTGCTGAACTACTGCGGCCTGCCGGGCCAGCTCGGCATTCGCGATGCCGCCGCCGCGCGCGAGCAGCGGCTGAACGACATCCACCAACTGTGGACCACCTTTGCCGAGCGCTTCCAGGCGCTGGCGGCGGAGAAAACCCGCGACGCGGCGCTGGCTTACCCCGGCTATGCCTCCGCCTTTCTGAAAAAGGTGTGGGCGGACGCGGTCGGCTTCTGCGGCAGCGAACTGATCCGCCGCAGCGTCGGACTGTCGCACGTCGCGGATATCGACACTATCCAGGACGACGCCATGCGTCATGAGTGCCTGCGCCACGCCATTACCCTGGGCAGAGAGCTGATCGTGCTGGCCGAGCGTATCGACAGCGTCGACGAGCTGCTGGCGCGAGTGCGCCAGTACAGCTGAGTGCGGCCTGTTTTCCCTCACCCCAACCCTCTCCCACAGGGAGAGGGAGCAAAGCCTAAAAAAGTGCAATCTTCAGGGATTGCCCGGCGGCGCTGCGCTTGCGCGGGCCTACAGATAACCACATAACGATTTGATGTTGCAGTCTTTCGTAGGCCGGGTAAGGCGAAAGCCGCCACCCGGCAGAAATGCAAGCACAATTTTGCTTTTACCTTGCCCTCACCCCAGATACTCAATCACCGACAGCCCGCCGTTGTAATCGGTGCTGTAGATAATTCCCTGGGCATCGACAAACACATCGCAGGACTGAATTACCCGCGGGCGGCCGGGACGGGTATCCATCATTCTCTCAGGAGCAGCCGGCACCAGCGCCCCGGTCTCCACTGGGCGATAAGGATTAGAAATGTCGTACGCCCGCACGCCGGCATTCTGATACGTGGCGAAGATAAGCGTTGAGCTGACAAAGCTCCCCGGCCGGTTCTCATGCAGATTGTGCGGGCCAAAATGCGCCCCTTTCGCCACATAGTCGATTTCATCCGGCTGTGGGAAAGTCGAGATACTCACCGGGTTCGCCGGCTCGCGGATATCAAACAGCCAGATCAGCTTCTCGCCGTCCTCCTGGTTGTCGAGCACCGCTTCATCCAGCACCACCAGCAGATCGCGATCCGGCAGCGGCAGCGCGGTATGCGTTCCGCCGCCGAACGGCGGGCTCCAGTTGCGATGGCTAATCAGCGTCGGCTGGGTTCTGTCTTTGACGTCCAGCAGCGTCAGGCCGCCGTCGCGCCAGCTGCCGTAGGCGGTATCCCCGGCAATAATGGCGTGGTGCAGCGCATAGCGTTTGCCCTGCGGCCAGTCCGGTGTTTCGCCGCCTGCCTGGTGCATCCCCGGCAGCCACCAGCGCCCGGCAACCTGCGGTTTACGCGGATCGGCCAGATCGATGGTCAGGAAGATGTAGTCGGTAAAACCGTCGATCAGCGCGGACACATACGCCCAGCGGCCGCCGACGTACCAAATGCGGTGAATACCGATGCCGTTAAGCGACAGAAAGCCAATTTCACGCGGCTTATCCGGCGTGGAGATATCAAACACGCGCAGCCCGGCGCTCCAGCCTTTGTCCTGCACATCGCTGACTGTGTCACCCACCGATCGGGTGTAGTACACCTTCTCATCGGCAAAACGGGCGTCGGCAAACAGGTCCCGGGCGTTGATCACCAGCAGCAGATCGTCATGCGCCTGGAGGTGCACGTTCCAGGTGCCCGACGGCGCGGCAATATAGTTGACCGTAGTGGGCCGGGTCGGATCGCGAACATCGACCACGGAAAAACCCTGCGACACCATATGGCCGATATAGGCGAATCCGCGGTGCACCATCAGTTGCACGCCGTCCGGACGACCGCCCTGGTCGCTATGGCCAATCAGCCGCATATTGCGGCTGTATTCGGGGGAAGGTAATGCTGACATAGTGAATTCCTTACGCCCGGTGGCGCTACGCTTACCGGGCCTACGGGTGCAGTTGGTGTTCCCCCTCTCCCTGCGGGAGAGGGCCGGGGTGAGGGCACCAGACCGCCCCACCGCCACCCGGCTTCGTTTTATTTGTTTTTCGCTTCCAGCGTCGCGAACCACGGGGCGATAAAGTCTTCCGTCTGGCCCCAGCCCGGAATGATTTTCCCCAGCGAGGCCACGTTCACCGCCCCCGGCTGGGCCGCCAGCAGCGCCTGCGGGATCGCCGCCGCCTTGAAGTCGTAGGTGGCTGGCGTCGGCTCGCCGGCAATCTTATTAGCGATCAGCCGCACGTTGGTCGCGCCGATAAGCTTCGGATCCACCGCCACGCTCACTTTCCACGGGCTGCCAGCTTCGCGCATCAGCTGCAGATCCTGGTTGGAAATATCAATGCTGTAGAGTTTGATCTCGGTGCGGCCGTTCTCTTTCAGCGCTTTATAGGCCCCCTGGCTAAAGGCATCCCAGGTGCCCCAGATAGCGTCGATTTTCCCTTTCGGATACTTGGCGAGGATCGCCCCCACCTTGTTAGCGGTGTCGCCCTGCACATCGGATGAAACGGCGCCGATCGACTCCAGCTCTTTAATTCCCGGATTTTGCTTCAGCAGTGTCTGGTAAGCCGCCTGACGGCGCTCCATCGGCGGGAAGCCCGCCACCCACAGCTTGACGATGTTGGCCTTGCCGTTGAAGTCTTTCACCAGCTGGCCAAAGGAGAGCTCGGTCAGTGAGGCGTCATCCTGCTGGCTGACCGTCACTCCCGGGATCTCACCGCTCACTGCAGTATCGAACACCGCCACTTTAATCCCGGCGTCCACCGCCTTCTTCACCAGGGCCGTCGAATAGGGGTCACGCCCCTGGGAGAGAATAATGCCGTCATATTTCTGGCTGATCGCCTGGTTGACGAAGTCCTGGAACTTGGCGTCATCGCCGTTGCTCAGGAAGGTGCTGATTTTGAAACCGAGCTTTTTGCCTTCCTGCAGCGCCCCGGCGACAAACTGGGTGGTGTTATCGTCAGACCCCAGGTTGCGGATCACGGCAATGCGGATCGGGCCGTTGTGTTCGGCAATGGCCGCCGGCACCGGCGTCGGGGCGGTGGCCAGCGCCGCCGTCGACTGCAGCAGACCCAGCGTAATGAGAGAGAGTGCGATCTTTTTCATGCGGTTTACCCTGTAAAATGTTAAGTACGGCGCTGAAAATAGGTCAGTGCCAGCGCGCCAGCCAGTACCAGCCCTTTAATAATGTCCATCGCGTAATACGGCACCGAGAGCATCACCAGGCCGTTGGAGAGCACGCCGAGGATCACCGCCCCCACCAGCGTCCCCAGGGCGTTCGGTTTCCCGGAACCGGCCAGCGAAAAGCCGATCCAGGCCGCCGCCACCGCGTCCATCAAATAGCCGCCGCCGGCATTAACCTGCGAGGATCCGATACGCGAGGCCAGCAGAATGCCGCCCAGCCCGGCCAGCAGCGAAGCAATCACATACGCCGCCACTTTATAACGCGTGATCCGCAGGCCGGAGAGCCGCGCCGCCTCCGGGTTGCCGCCGATGGCGTACATCCGCCGGCCGTGGGTGGTGAACGACAGCGCCAGCTGGGCGATCAGCGTTACCACCAGCATGATGATGACGATAGTCGGCACCTGGCCCAGCGCGCCAAACGCCGCCGGGATGGTGCCTTCCGCCATCTCGCCGCTCGGCAGCACCATGTTTTCGGTAATCGACCCGCCGTAGCTGTAGGTCATCGCCACCCCCTGAATCACAAACAGGCTGGCCAGGGTGGCGAGCATGTCGGGGATGCGCAGCACCACGATCAGAAAGGCGTTAAACAGTCCTACCAGAGTGCAGAGCACGAGGGTGATCAGGATTGCTTCGGTGGTCCCCAGGCCATGCCAGACGAACAGGGAGATCACCAGGGCGTTGGCCAGCGATGCCGTCGATCCGACGGACAGATCGAAGCCGCCGATGGTGAGGGAAATCGACACCCCAATGGCAATCACCGTCACGATGGCAATCGAGCGCAGAATGTTGATGATGTTGAACGGGTCAAGGAAATTGTCCGAGGCGAGGCCAAAGACCGCCACCAGCAGCACCACGGTCAGCAACATGCCCCACTTATAGAGAAAATCAAAAAATCGCTGACGGCCCGATACCGTCGCGTTCACTGCCAGGGCCTTGCTCACGCTGCCGCTCCTCCGGTTGAATAATAAAGCAGTGTCTCTTCCCGGGCTTCCGCGCCGGGGATCTCCGCCACGATCCGTCCGTCCCACAGTACGCAGATGCGGTCGCATAAACCGACCAGCTCGGCGAATTCACCCGAGGCATAAATCACCCCTTTGCCTTCCCGTGCCAGACCATCGATCAGCATGAACAGATCGGTTTTCGCTTTCACATCGACACCTTTGGTCGGTTCGTCAAAAATCAAAACATTGGCATGACTGCGCAGCCATTTGCCAATGGCCACTTTCTGCTGATTGCCGCCGGACAGACGGCGCAGCGTCTGACCGGGACCGGTGGCGCGCACGCCGAGGCGGGCAATCACCTCCTCCGCCCAGCGCCAGGCCTGCCGATGGCCGAACAGGCTCCAGCGCGAAAAGCTGTTATCGGCGCTGACCGCCAGGTTCATCGCGATCGGCTCTTCGATGAAAATGCCCTCTTTGCGCCGCTCCTCCGGGACCAGCGCCAGGCCGCGCCCTACCGAATCGGCCGGATCGCGCGGCCGCCACGGCTGGCCGTTCAGCTCGCCGCGCTGTACCCGGCTTTTGCTGGCGCCGAACAGCGCTTTGCACAGCTCAGTTTTGCCCGCGCCGGCCAGCCCAGCGATACCAAGAATTTCCCCCTTGCGCAGGCGCAGCGAGATATCCTGCAGCAGCGCCTCATCGTGCAGCCCTTCTACCTGCAGCAGCACTTCTTCACCGTGCGGCGGTCGCGGCGGCGGGAAGATATCGCTCAGCTCGTGGCCCAGCATCTTTTCGACAATCTGTTCCCCGCTCAGCGGCGCCATCGGGCCGCTCTCAATCAGCCGCCCGTCACGCAGCACCGTCAGGGTGTCGCAGATCGCCTTCAGCTCGTGAATACGGTGCGAAATAAACACCACCCCGATCCCCTGCTGCTGCAGACGGCGCACCACCGCAAACAGGCGTTCGCTTTCATGCTGATCCAGCGGCGCGGTGGGTTCATCCAGAATCAAAAAGCGGCAATGGTGCGACAGGGCGCGGGCCAGCAGGATCTGCTGTTTTTCGGCGAGCGTGCAGCTGTCAATAGAGCGCCTGACGTCCAGCGCCACGTCCAGCTGCGCCAGCGCCTCGCGCGCCAGCTGCCGAACCCGCGACCAGCGGAAGGTCGTCCCCGGCTCCG
This sequence comes from Klebsiella sp. GG_Kp175, assembly GCF_040062325.1. NCBI lineage: Bacteria > Pseudomonadati > Pseudomonadota > Gammaproteobacteria > Enterobacterales > Enterobacteriaceae > Klebsiella > Klebsiella sp. GG_Kp175. The sequence goes on from NZ_JBEAFX010000003.1 coordinate 74,916, forward strand.
CCAGCCTGTCCAGCATGATGTTTTCGGCAATGCTCAGGCCCGGCACCAGCGCCACGTCCACCTCCTGCTGCACCAGGTGGATCCCCAGCTGTTTGGCATCCCGCGGCGAACGAATGGTGACCGGCTGGTTGTTGATCGTCACCTCGCCTTCATAGTGGGCGTGGGTGCCGCACAGCACGGCCATCAGCGTCGACTTACCCGCGCCGTTGGCGCCGGTCAGGGCATGCACCGACCCGCCATAAAGGGTGAAGGCCACCTTGTTCAGCGCCTGAAAGCCGGAGAAGGCCAGGCTAATGTTATGCATCTCAAGGCGATTCGCGCTCATCACTGCTCCCGTGCGGCAATTAATCTTCTGATTTAACGAATTTTTCATAGCCGCCGCTGGCTGACAACTGCGTAAAAAGCATAAGATACAACGAAATAATATTAGCCATCTGGATGTCCAGACATAACATCAGGTTAGCCCAACACCAATAAGGACAGCACCCATGAGCAACAGCGATATCCGCGTCGTGCCCGGCCCGGCCAACTATTACTCCCATTCTGGCAGCCTTGAGCGGCTGAGCGATTTTTTTAACGCCGACCAGTTGTCGCGGGCGGTGTGGGTCTATGGCGAGCGCGCCCTGGCCGGCGCCGAGCCTTTTCTGCCGGCGGCCTTCCACCTGCCGGAAGCGAAAAAGATCCGCTTTACCGGCCACTGCAGCGAACGCGACGTGGCGGGGCTGGTACAGGCCTCAGGTGACGATCGGGCGGTAGTGATTGGCGTCGGCGGCGGCGCGCTGCTCGACAGCGCGAAAGTGCTGGCCCGCCGCCTGGGGGTTCCGCTGGTGACCATCCCGACCATCGCCGCCACCTGCGCGGCGTGGACGCCGCTGTCGGTGTGGTACAGCGACGCCGGACAGGCGCTGAATTTTGAGATGTTCGATGACGCGAATTTCCTGGTGCTGGTCGAGCCGCGCATCATTCTCAACGCCCCGGCGGAGTACCTGCTGGCGGGCATTGGCGACACCTTAGCCAAATGGTATGAGGCCGTGGTACTCGCGCCGCAGCCGGAGGCTCTGCCGCTCACCGTGCGGCTGGGGATTAACGGCGCGCTGGCGATCCGCGACGTGCTGCTGGACAGCAGCGAAACGGCGCTGGCGGACCAGCGCCGCGGCGAGCTGACCCAGGCGTTTCGCGATGTGGTGGATGCAGTTATCGCCGGCGGCGGGATGGTTGGCGGGCTGGGGGAACGCTACACCCGGGTCGCCGCCGCCCATGCGGTGCACAACGGGCTGACGGTGCTGCCGCAGACGGATAAATTCCTCCATGGCACCAAGGTGGCCTACGGCATTCTGGTGCAAAGCGCCCTGCTCGGTCAGGATGAGGTATTGGCGCAGCTGGTGCAGGCCTGGCAGCGCTTTAACCTGCCGGCGACGCTGGCGGCGTTGGAGGTTGATATCAATAACCGCGCAGAGCTTGACCGGGTCATTGCTCATACCCTGCGCCCGGGCGAGTCGATTCATTATTTACCGGTGACCTTAACCCCTGGGGTTCTGCGCGCGGCGTTTGAGAAGGTGGAATACTTCAGCCGTTAATCACCCCGACCGTCTATACCTAATGATGATGCTCACCACTCTCGCAACGAGGTCATCATGCAGATCGATTTAACAGGTAAGAAGGCGCTGGTTACCGGCGCCAGCCGTGGATTGGGGCGCGCTATCGCGCTGTCGCTGGCGCGCGCCGGCGCCGATGTGGTTATAACGTATGAAAAATCGGCCGATAAAGCCCAGGCGGTCGCCGAGGAAATAAAGGCGCTGGGTAGGCACGGTGAAGCGGTGCAGGCCGACAGCGCCAGCGCGCAGGCGATACAGGATGCTGTGACCCATGCGGCGCGGTCCCTCGGCGGGCTGGATATTCTGGTCAACAACGCCGGGATCGCGCGCGGCGGCCCGCTGGAGTCCATGACGCTGGCGGACATTGACGCGCTTATTAACGTCAATATTCGTGGGGTGGTTATCGCTATCCAGGAGGCGCTGGTGCATATGTCCGACGGCGGCCGCATCATCAACATCGGCAGCTGTCTGGCTAACCGCGTGGCGCAGCCGGGCATCGCGGTTTACTCAATGACCAAGTCCGCTCTCAACTCCCTGACCCGCGGCCTGGCGCGCGATTTAGGCCCCCGCGGTATCACCGTTAACCTCGTCCATCCCGGCCCGACCAACAGCGATATGAACCCGGAAGACGGCGAGCAGGCCGATGCTCAGCGTCAACTTATTGCGTTAGGCCACTACGGCCAGCCGGAAGACATCGCCGCGGCGGTCACCTTCCTCGCCAGCCCGGCCGCCGGGCAGATCTCCGGCACCGGTCTCGATGTGGACGGTGGTTTGAACGCCTGATCGCACATTTCCTGCAAGCCTCTGTCGTCCGGCAGAGGCCTTCCCGAGCACCCTCGACGGTTCCCGTTTTGCCGCTTTCTCCCGGTTTTTCTCCGCTCTACAGTAACCCATTAGAAATTCGGAATTTATCTAATAGTCTTATTATTTCCTTATGTTCTGTGTGGGCGTACAGTGGAGGTACGGATGAAGATTGTCTGGTCAAAAACAGCAGAGAAGCAATTTTCTAAAATCGATACGCGATATCAGAACCGCATTAAATTCAGGCTGGAGAAGATGGATGATAAAACATCACCTGTCGCGGATATCAAGAAATTATCTTCTCCCGAAAACCACTACAGGTTGCGATTAGGTGATTACAGGGTCATTTACACCTTCGGAGACCCGCCGGGTGATACCTGTTACGTAGTGGCGGTAAAACGCCGGACAACCACCACCTACCTTCATGAGGAGCATACGGAATATGACTATTCAGTTCATCAAGGATGAAGAAGGAAAAAAACAGTATGTTGTCATTCCCTACGGTGAATATTTTCGCATGCGTTTAGCCATGCTTGAGTATGATGACGATGATGAAAACGACTGGGAAGACATCCCTTACGAATCAGATATCTACGATAACGTAGGTTTACCGGGTGAAGTGTGCGACATCATGCATAGCGAGAACGTCAGCCTGCAGGCCGCGTGGCGTATCCTGCGTGGGTTATCCCAGCAGGAGGTGGCCGACAAACTGGGCATCAGCCAGTCCGCCGTGTCACAGCTGGAAGCGCTGGACTCCCGGCCGCAGAAGCGCACCCGCGAAAAGCTGGCGGCGCTCTACGGCTGTAAGCAGGAGCAGATCAGCCTCTATCTGCCGAAAGAGGGTTAACAGCACTTCGCCCCGCCCTTGCCGCCGTAGCGAGCGTCCTGGCGTTCGCGGAAAAATTCTTCCCAGGTCATTGGCGTCTGATCCGGATGGTTGACGCGCATGTGCTCGACGTAGTTGTCGTAATCCGGCACGCCGATCATCATTTTGGCGGCCTGGCCCAGGTACTTACCTGCTTTGGAAAGGGTGTCAAACATAAGTCATTTCTCTTTTGTTTCCCTCACCCCGAGCCTCTGCCAAAGGGAGAGGGAGGATCAGAAAGACAGGCCGGGTAAGGCGAAGCCGCCACCCGGCACACAGGTTAATGCGCCCCTTTCGCCTGGGTCACCATCGCGTCCAGGTTTTCAGGCATTGGCTCATAGGGTGTCTCTTTCGCCGTCGGTTTATTCTCCTTCAGCGCCGCCAGCGCGGTTTTAATCGAGAACAGCGCCAGCACCACCACCACGATCATAAAGAAGATGGTCAGCCCGGCATCGAGACGGTTGTTAAACACCAGCTGCGACAGCTGCGACTCGGTGTACTGCGCCGGAATTTTGCCGCTGTCGATCATCGCCTGGAACTTGTTGGCAATCGCCAGGAAGCCCACTTTATTGTCCGGGCTGAAGGCTTTCTGCCAGCCGGCGGTGAGGGTACAGATCAGCAGCCAGGCCGTCGGCACCAGCGCCACCCACGCATAGCGCTGACGTTTCATCTTGAACAGCACCACTGCGCAGAGCATCAGCGCCATCCCCGCCAGCATCTGGTTGGCGATACCGAACAGCGGCCACAGGGTGTTAATACCGCCCAGCGGATCGACCACCCCCTGATGCAGGAAGTAGCCCCACGCCAGCACGCACAGCGCCGTCGCCAGCAGGTTAGCCGGTAACGAATCAGTACGCTTCAGGTTCGGGGAGATCACACCCAGCAGATCCTGCAGCATAAAGCGCGCCGCACGGGTGCCGGCATCCACCGCCGTCAGGATAAACAGCGCTTCAAACAGAATGGCAAAGTGGTACCAGAACGAGACGTCCATCAGCCCGCCCAGCGCGCCGTGGAGAATGTAGGCCATGCCCACCGCCAGCGTAGGCGCCCCGCCGGCGCGGGAGATGATGGACTGCTCGCCCACCTCATTAGCGATATGCGTCAACGTTTCCGGGGTAATCGCAAAGCCCCAACCGCTCACCACCTGCGCCGCCGACGCCACCACATCGGTGGTTCCCGCCGGCGCCAGCACCGCCATCGGGCTGTTCATCGCGAAGTAGACGCCCGGGTCAATGATACAGGCGGCGACCAGCGCCATAATCGCCACGAAGGATTCCATCAGCATGCCGCCATAGCCGATAAAGCAGGCCTGATTTTCATTCGCCAGCATCTTCGGCGTGGTACCGGAGGCAATCAGGGCGTGGAAGCCCGACACCGCGCCGCAAGCGATAGTGATAAACAGGAACGGGAACAGGTTGCCAGTCCATACCGGGCCAGTACCGTCGATAAATTTGGTCAGCGCCGGCATGGTCAGGGTCGGACGCATAATCAGAATGCCGATCGCCAGACCGACGATAGTGCCGATTTTGAGGAAGGTGGAGAGGTAGTCGCGCGGGGCCAGCAGCAGCCAGACCGGCAGCACCGCGGCGACAAAGCCATAACCCACCAGCATCCAGGTGAGCTGGACGCCGGTAAAGTCAAAGAACGGCGCCCAGGTCGGGCTTTCCGCTACCCAGCCGCCGGAGATAATGGCGAACACCAGGAATATCAGGCCAATCACCGACACTTCGCCAATGCGTCCCGGGCGCAGATAGCGAATATAGATCCCCATAAACAGCGCCAGCGGAATGGTAAAGGCCACGGTATAGGTTCCCCACGGGCTGTGGGTCAGCGCTTTCACCACGATCATCGCCAGCACCGCGAGGATGATCACCATGATCATAAAGGTCGCCACCAGGGCAATCACCCCGGCGGTCGCCCCCATCTCCTCTTTCACCAGTTCGCCCAGCGAACGGCCGTCGCGACGGGTGGAGACGAACAGCACCATAAAGTCCTGCACCGCCCCGGCCAGCACCACGCCGGCGAGGATCCAGATCATCCCCGGCAGATAGCCCATCTGCGCGGCAAGCACCGGGCCCACCAGCGGCCCCGCGCCGGCGATGGCGGCAAAATGGTGTCCGAACAGCACTTTTTTGTCAGTCGGGACATAGTCGAGGCCATCGTTATGCCGCACCGCGGGCGTCATGCGGGTCGAATCGACGCCGAGCACGGTTTTGGCGATATACAGGCCGTAAAAACGATACGCGATCAGATAAACGCAGACTGCCGCGACGACAATCCACAGCGCGTTGATCTGCTCACCCCGGTTTAAAGCAATGTAGCCGAGGGCAAAGGCTCCGATCACGGAGAGCAGTGCCCAGATAAGGTATTTCCCTGAATTATTCATTGTTGTGGTCCACCGGTAGGGTAATCAGGATGTTACATTTTGTTTCTAGATCACAACGCAGAATTTAACAACATCGAAACAGCGCAGATGCCGTCCACCCACAGAGATTTGTCTCACATTGCTAGCGAGATCACTTAAGGCAGGAAAATGAATGAAAGGATTATGCGGGTTGCCAGTCGATGACCGAATCGGTCCAGTTACGCCGTGATTTTGCCGGGTGGCGCTGCGCTGACCCGGCCTACAACGGCATCGATGCTGACTGAAACTGCCGGTGTTGGCGGTCTCAACATCGCTGAGACATTCCCGGAAGGCCGGGGCAGACCGTAGGCCCGCGCAAGCGCAGCGCCGCCGGGCGTCAAAACCGTAGCCCGGCTAAGCGTAGCGCGAGCCGGGGAAACAGCGGCTCCTTAGCCCAGCACCGCGGTGCCCAGACGACAGGTGCAGCAGCGCCGCCCCTTCTCGTCATACACCACAATCTCCCAGCTCTGGCTCTGCCGGCCAAGATGCAGCGGGCGGCACTCGCCGCGCACTTTCCCGCTGGAGACCGCCCGGTGATGGGTGGCGTTCAGCTCGGTGCCCACCACGCACTGCCCCTCTTCGGTCATCAGCCAGCCGGCCATCGACCCCAGCGTCTCCGCCAGCGCCGCTGAGGCCCCGCCGTGCAGCAGGCCAAACGGCTGATGGGTGCGGGCATCCACCGGCATCTCCGCCTCCAGCAACCCCGCCTCCAGCCGGGTGTAGACGATCCCCAGATGCGCCACCAGGGTGTTTTCGCTACTGGCGTTCAGCGCCGCCAGCGTGAGCGATCGTTTCCAGGCCATTTACGCCCCCAGCGTCGAGCCGCCGTCCACCACGATATCCTGCAGGGTGATATGGCTGGCGTGAGAAGAGGCGAGGAACAAAATGGTATTGGCAATCTCCTGCGGCCGGGCAATCTTCCCCAGCGGGATGCCGAGCTTAAACTGCTCGCCGAAACCGCGGATCCGCTGCTGCTCCGCATCGTCGCTGACCCACAGCGTGCGCTGCATATCGGTATCGGTAGAGCCCGGCGACACCAGATTACAGCGCACCCCGCTGCCCGCCAGCTCAAGGCCGACGGTCAGCGCCAGGCTTTTCAGCGCCGCTTTCGAGGCGCCATAGGCGCTCATGCCGATACGCGGCGTGTGCGCGGCATCGGAGGCGACGGTGACGATGGCCCCGCCCCGCTGGCGACGGAACTGGGCCATCGTCTGCTGAAACAGATTAAACGCCCCGCCGACGTTGACCGCGAAGGTCTGCCGCCAGTCTTCCGCGCTCAGCTGGTCGGTGGCGCCCATGCGCAGGATCCCGGCGGCGTTCACCAGCACGTCTAATCGCTCGGTGTTCGCCAACAGGCGGCTGCACACTTCGCGTACCCGGTCGGCATCGGCGATGTCCAGCGTTTCGGTGGCAAACGGGTAGCGTTCGCCGTCAAAGGCGAGGTCGAAACCGGTGACGTTGGCCCCGGCCTCCACAAAAGCCAGCGCGGTGGCATAGCCAATGCCTTTACCGGCGCCGGTCACCCACACGGTCTGGCCGCGAAAATCCAGCGCCGCCATTATTGCACCTCGCGGGAAAGCAGCGCCCACCAGGCGTCGATGGTCGGGTTTTTCGCCAGCATCACGAAGTCGATATCGCCGTGCACTTTGCGCCAGCGGGCGGCGAGGGCCATCATCCGCACCGAATCCAGACCGTAGTCGATCAGGTTTTCATCATCCAGCGGTTCGTCGGATTCGTCGAGCAGCGGCAGGATCAGCGCGCGCAGCGCCGCTTTGCTGGCCGGCAGCGGCAACAGCTCTTCGGTCATCACCACGCGGCCGGAACGGCCGGCGACGTATTTCAGCGCCATCAGGTGCTCTTCGCGGCTGAAGTCCGCCAGCGCGTCGGCGACAAAGAACGGTTTGATATCGCGCATAAAGGCGTCGGTGGCGGTGGTCATGCAGCCGATATGGGCGTAAACGCCGGTGATGATCAGCTGGTCGCGGCCGCTCTCTTTCAGCATCTCTTCAAGCGGCGAGCGATGAAACGCGCTGTAGCGCCATTTCACCAGCACGGTGTCGTCTTCGTCCGGCGCCAGGGCGGCAATCACCTGCTGCTGCTCCGGCGAACGGGTCAGCCCCGGCCCCCACATATCATTCAGCAGGGCGCGGTCTTCATCGCTCTGCTCTTTCGGCTGGGCGGTGTAGTACACCGGAATACCGTTCTGTTTGCAGAAGTCGCGCAGGGCGGCGATATTGGCCACCACTGTTTCCATCATCGCGCTGTTTTCGCCCCAGAAATTGAGAAAGTATTCCTGCATATCATGGATCAGCAGCGCGGCGCGGGAAGGTTCAAAGGCCCAGCTGACTTTGTTCGCCGGAATATCGCTGGCTTCCGGCAGCGCGTAAGCCTGTAATTTAGGGATTGCCATTTTCTGTTCTCCTTCAGCCCAGCTTGCCTTCGGCCAGCCACTGACGTAATTGTTTCTTATCGACTTTGCCCACCGGCGTCAGCGGCAGCGCGGCAACGCACTCCACGCGGTCCGGCAGTTTAAATTCAGCCACCCCCTGCTCGCGCAGGAAGCGGCGCACCGCGACGGCGCGCAGCGGCGAGGTCACCACGAGGTAAGCGCAGCTCTTCTCGCCCAGCAGATTGTCTTCAATGCTGACCAGCGCGGCGTGGATCACCGCCTCATGGCGCAGCAGCAGGTTTTCGATCTCTTCGGCGGCGATCTTCTCGCCGCCGCGGTTGATCTGATCTTTTTCCCGGCCCTGAACGGTGATATACCCGTCTTCATCGATCGAAATCAGATCGCCGGAGCAGTAGAAACCCTCGGCGTCGAAGGCCTCCTCGTTATGCTGCGGGCTGTTGTAGTAGCCGCGGAAGGTGTAGGGCCCGCGGGTCATCAGGCGGCCCACTTCGCCGCGTGGCAGCGGGTTGCCCTCGGCATCTGCCACCCACACTTCATCGTCCGGGCACATCGGGCAGCCCTGGGTATGGATGATCCGCTCAGGACTGTCGTTAAGGCGGGTGTAATTCACCAGCCCCTCCGCCATGCCGAACACCTGCTGCAGCTGGCAGCCGATTTCCGCCGGAATGCGCGCGGCAAGGGTCGCCGACAGGCGCGCGCCGCCGACCTGCAATAGCTGCAGCGATTGCAGTTGCGCGTTGCTGCCCCATTCGTGAATGGCCTGCAGCCACAGGCTGACCGCCGGCGGCACCAGCGAGGCGACGTTGACCTGATGTTTTTCAATCAGCGGGAAACAGAGGGTAGCGCTCGGGTCGGCGGCGAGGATCACCCGTCCGCCGGCGCGGAAAACGCCCAGCGCCCCCGGGGAGCTCATCGCGTAGTTATGCGCCGCCGGCAGCGCGTTGAGGTAGCGCGTCTTAGCGTTAATCCCGCAGATCTCGTTGCTGCGGCGGATACTGTAGTCGTAATCGTTATGGGTACGCGGGATCAGCTTCGGCGTCCCGGTGCTGCCGCCGGAGAGCTGGAAAAAGGCCACTTCGTCGGCAGGGGTTGGGTTGGCGATAAAGTTATCCGCCGGGCGGTTAATCTCCGTCGCCAGATCGCGCTCGCCGCCGTCGTTACGCAGCAGCGCCACGCGCAGGGAAGCATGTTCAGCAATAAACGCATGGAGGAAGCTATCGTCGGCAAACAGCGTGTGCTCGCGGTCGGCGATCAGCAGCGCCGGCTTAATCTGCGCGGCGTAGGCGTTAAGCTCGCTGCGCTGGTGGCTGAACAACGCGTTCACCGGCGCGACGCCGATGCGCAGCAGCGCGAAGAAGGTGATGTAAAACTCGGCGACGTTGCCCAGTTGCACCAGCGCGGTTTCTCCGCGCTTCAGTCCCTGACGCTGCAGAGAGCAGGCAAGGTTGTCCACCCGCTGGTTAAACTGGCGGTAGCTAATGTGTCGATCGCCATCGATAATCGCCACGGCGTCGTTTTCTGCGTGACGGGTGATCAGATTGGTTAACGGCAGATCCTGCCAGTAGCCTTTTTGACGATAGCGGGCCGCGAACTCATCCGGCCAACGGGTAAATGCAATCATCCTTGCCTCTTAATTCAAGCCAAATACGTTAAGCATGGTGGTCAGTTTGACGCCGGTTTCGCGCCATTCGCCCAGCGGCGAGGAGGCCGGAACAATGCCCGCGCCGGCAAACAGGCGCAGCGTACGCTGCTGCAGACGCGCGCAGCGGATGGTCACCACCCATTCGCCGTTGCCTTCATCGTCACACCAGCCGACGATGCCGCCGAACAGCTGACGGTCGAAGGGTTCCAGTTCGGCAATCAGGCGCTTCGCCGCCTGGTGCGGGAAGCCGCTCAGCGCCGGAGTCGGATGCAGCAGGCAGGCCAGCGACATGGCATTTTCTTCCGCCAGCGCCGTGCCTTCGATCGGCGTCGCCAGATGCCAGAGCGTCGGGGTGGTGATCAGCTGCGGCGATGACGGCAGCGACAGCTGGCTGCTGCGCGGGCCCAGCACGCTCTTCATCGCCTGGGTCACCAGCTCGTGCTCATGGCGATCTTTGCCGGACGCCAGCAGCCTGTTGCCCGCTTCGCGGTCCAGCACATCGTCAGGCTGGCGGCGGGCGGAGCCGGCCAGCGGCAGCGAGCTGAAGTGCGCCCCTTCTTTACGCAGCAGTAGCTCCGGGCTGGCGCCCAGCAGCACGCCGCCGTCGGCGAGCGGCACATGGAAGTTAAAGCTGGCGGGGTTCTGAGCGATCAGGCGCTCCATCAGGGCGCCGCTATCGACAGGATCGCGGGTAGTGATATCGATTAGTCGTGATAGCACCACTTTGTCGACTTCCGGGGTGGCGGTCAGCGCGGCGGTGCGTTCCACCATGGCTAGAAACGCGTCCTGCTCCGGGATCTCCCGGCGCTCCACCACCGCCATCGCCTCCAGCGGCGCGGCATAGCGGGCGGAACGCTGTTTTTCCGGTCGCGAGAACGCTTCCCAGCGCTCGGGGATATAAAGCTCGGAAGGCTGACAGGTGTCGAACGGGATGGCCCCGACCATCACCGGCTTGCGGATCCCCGCCGCCCGGGCCTCGGCAAAGGCGGCGGCCATCTGCTGCTGGAACTCGCCGTTCAGCGCATCGCCGCCGACAGCGGGCGCTGAGAGGCGGCGGAAGCAGCCTGAGGTGCTAAAACTGCGGTACGGCGACATAAAGAAGAAGCTGTCCGGCGACAAGGTCCGGGTAGGTTTCTGTACATCCTCAGCCAGTGACGTTTCCATATCATCCTCCAAAAACGATAAATATATTACGAATAATTATCATTTGTATTTTGGTTGGCTAACCTAAAAGGTATTGCCCGCCATGTCAACCGCGTTACGTCATCGCGCCGCCACTTTGGCTTGCATCCTGTCAACGCAAAGTTGAAAATGAGACGCATTTATTACCCTTCGAATCAGGATGCGTTGACGTGAACTTCTCTTCTTTTTGCCGCCGCGGTGCGCTGACCGGCATGCTGTTGTTTTTAGGAATTACCTCAGCCCAGGCGGCGGACTGGCCGCGTCAGGTCACCGACAGCTACGGGACACACACCCTGCCGAGCCAGCCGTTGCGCATTGTCTCCACCAGCGTGACCCTCACCGGCTCGCTGCTGGCGATCGACGCGCCGGTGGTCGCCAGCGGCGCCACCACCCCGAACAACCGCGTGGCCGATAGCCAGGGCTTTCTGCGCCAGTGGAGCGAGGTCGCCAAAGCCCGCAAGCTGGCGCGGTTGTATATCGGCGAACCGAGCGCGGAAGCGGTGGCCGCCCAGATGCCGGATCTGATCCTGGTGAGCGCCACCGGCGGCGACTCCGCCCTGCCGCTGTACGATCAGCTCAAAACGATCGCCCCGACGCTGGTCATCAACTATGACGATAAAAGCTGGCAAACGCTGCTCACCCAGCTGGGGCAGATCACCGGCCATGAGCAGCAGGCCAGCGCGCGCATCGCCGACTTCAATAAACAGCTCGTTTCGTTAAAAGAAAAAATGAAGCTACCGCCGCAGCCGGTCACCGCCCTCGTCTATACCGCGGCCGCGCACAGCGCCAATATCTGGACGCCGGAATCGGCCCAGGGGCAGATGCTCCAGCAGTTGGGCTTTAGTCTGGCGACGCTGCCAGGCGGCCTGCCCGCCAGCCACAGCCAGGGCAAACGCCACGATATCGTGCAGCTGGGCGGGGAGAACCTGGCGGCCGGGCTGAACGGCCAGAGCCTGTTCCTGTTCGCTGGCGACCAGAAAGATGTCGATGCCATCTACGCCAACCCGCTGCTGGCGCATCTCCCGGCGGTCGAAGGGAAACGCGTCTACCCGCTGGGCACCGAGACCTTCCGTCTTGACTACTACAGCGCCCTGCTGGTGCTCCAGCGTCTCTCCAGCCTGTTCGGCTAGCGCGGGCTGTGCCATCAGGACGGGAACCCAGCCTGAACGCTTTGCCGGGCGGCGCTGCGCTTGCCCGGCCTACAATGCCCGCCCCCCCAGGCCCGGTAAGGCGCAGCCGCCACCGGGCAATCGCCCCCTACTTAACTTTCGTTGACGATTTCCGGGCGCTGGAAGCGGCGCAGCTCGCGTAGCAGTCCCACCAGCAGCACGCCGACGAGGGCCAGCGCCCAGCCGCTGGCGCTGGCAGAAGCGACCGGCGTCATCACCGCCCCTAACCCGCCGAGCAGCGCCGCGCCGATGGCGTCGCCGGTGACGTTCTGGGCGGTCCACAGACCGTTAATCCGCCCGAGCATATGTTCCGGCGTCTGGGTCTGGATCAGGGTGTACTGCAGCAGCGAGCTAATAGCGCTCAGCCAGCCAAACAGCGCCAGGCACAGCGCACCCAACGCCCAGTGTGGCATCAGGCTGAACAGCGCAATGGCGACAAAGGAGCACACCGTCGTCGCCAGCATCAGCGCGCCCGGCCGCACGGTCTGGGCCAGCTGCCCGCTGGTCAACGCCCCCAGCGCCGCGCCGAGCGGAATCGCGGCGTACAGCAGGCCAATCTGTCCGGCCGACATCTGCCAGCTCCCGGCCAGCGCCGGATAGAGCACCCGCACCGCACTGGCCATGGTCAGCAGGCCGCCGAGCAGCGCAATCCCGCCGATAAGCGGGCTCTGACAGAGGAAGGTCAGCCCCGCCAGCAGGGCACGCAGCGGATGCTCGCGCGGCTGCGGAGGCGGCGGCAGCTGCGGCAGACGCAGCAGGGTTAAGGTGGTGATAAACGTCCCCGCCGCCGCCAGGCCGAAGTTCCACGCCACGCCGCCGGAGGCCAGCAGCAGGCCGCCGATCATGGGCGAAATCACCGAGCCCAGGCGCACCGTCAGCATAGTGATGGCCCCGGCCTGCATCAGGTTTTCCCGCCCCACCAGTGCCGGGGTCGCCGCCAGCAGCGCGGTCACGCCTAAAGAAGCGAAGAAACCGTCCCAGATCCCCAGCAGATAAATCGCCGCCAGCGACGGCTCCGGCAGCAGGGCGTTCAGACACAGGCCGACAAAGCCCACGCCGCAGGTGCCGCGCGCCAGCAGGATCAGGCGTTTGCGCTCATAGCGGTCAGCCAGTACGCCCCCCACCATCAGGCCAATAAACATCGACGCGCCGGTCAAGGTCACCGACAACCCGACCTGCCAGGTCGAATGGGTCATCATCTGGATCTGCACCGGGATGGCCACGCCCAGCAGACCAAGCGACAGAATAGAGATAAAGCGAGCGATAAAAACGGCGCGAAACGCCGGGTGAGTTTTCAGCAGGCTGAGGTTAAGCAGCCAGGATTGTCGGTTCATTACAGCGCCTTGTCGTTATTTTTAATACCCTTTTTCCTGTGGGTCATGCTACCATAGCTGAATAAAATCGATAACGATAATTACTATCATTATCATATCAGGGATGTCAGTTATGTCGTTTTCTACGACCGCGGTACGCTCTGTCGCCGTGCCCGGATTGTTGCTACTACTCGCCTTAGCCGCCGCGCTTAGCCTGACCATCGGCGCCAAATCGTTGCCGATCGGCACGGTATTCACCGCCTTTAGCGGAACCTGTCAAAGCGCCGACTGCACCATCGTGCTGGATGCGCGCCTGCCGCGCACCCTGGCCGGTCTGCTGGCGGGCATCGCACTCGGTCTCGCCGGCGCGCTGATGCAGACGCTCACCCGTAACCCGCTGGCCGACCCCGGCCTGCTGGGGGTCAACTCCGGCGCCAGCTTCGCCATCGTCCTCGGCGCGGCGCTGTTCGGGATCACCTCTCCACAGGAGCAGCTGCTGCTGGCGTTTTGCGGCGCGCTCTGCGCCTCGCTGCTGGTGGCCTTCACCGGCAGCCAGGGCGGCGGCCAGCTGAGCCCGGTGCGCCTCACCCTCGCCGGGGTCGCCCTTGCGGCGGTGCTGGAAGGGCTGTCCAACGGCATCGCCCTGCTCAACCCCGACGTCTACGATCAGCTGCGCTTCTGGCAGGCCGGTTCGCTGGATATCCGCACCCTGCAGACGCTGAAAATTGTCCTGCTGCCGGTGGTGGTGGCGGGGATCGCCGCCCTGCTGCTGAGCCGGGCGCTTAACAGCCTGAGCCTCGGCAACGATACCGCCACCGCCCTCGGCAGCCGCGTCGCCCGCACCCAGCTGATCGGCCTGATCGTTATCACCGTCCTGTGCGGCAGCGCCACCGCCGTCGTCGGCCCTATCGCCTTTATCGGTCTGATGATGCCGCATATGGCGCGCTGGCTGGTGGGGGCCGATCATCGCTGGTCGCTGCCGGTCACCCTGCTCGCCACCCCGGCGCTGCTGCTGTTTGCCGACGTGATTGGCCGCCTGCTGGTGCCCGGCGAACTGCGGGTATCGGTGGTGAGCGCCTTTCTCGGCGCGCCGGTGCTGATCTGGCTGGTGCGCCGCCAGCCGCGGGGAGGTGGCCTGTGATTGCTCCGTCCCGCCGCCTGATAGCCAGCTGTCTGCTGCTAATGGCCGCCAGCCTGCTGATTTCCCTGCTCGGGCTGGCGCAAGGCCCGGTGCCGCTAACGATTGACCAGGTGTTCTCGGCGCTGTTCGGCGACGCGCCGCGCAACGTCACGATGGTGGTAAACGAATGGCGGCTGCCGCGGGTGTTAATGGCGCTGCTCATCGGCGCCGCGCTCGGCGTCAGCGGCGCCATTTTCCAGTCGCTGACCCGTAACCCGCTCGGCAGCCCGGACGTGATGGGCTTTAACACCGGCGCCTGGAGCGGCGTGCTGGTGGCGATGGTGCTCTTCGGCCAGAACCTGACGGCGATCGCCCTGGCGGCGATGGCCGGCGGGGTGCTGACCTCGCTGGTGGTCTGGCTGCTGGCCTGGCGCAACGGGATCGAAACCTTCCGCCTGATCATTATCGGCATCGGCGTGCGCGCCATGCTGGTGGCATTCAACACCTGGCTGCTGCTGCGCGCCTCGCTGGAGACCGCCCTTTCTGCGGGCCTGTGGAACGCCGGATCGCTTAATGGCCTGACGTGGGGTAAAACCTGGCCGTCAGCGCCGCTGATCCTGTTGATGCTGGTGGGCAGCGCCCTGCTGGTTCGCCGGATGCGGCTGCTGGAGATGGGCGACGATACCGCCTGCGCGCTGGGGGTGCAGGTCGAACGCTCGCGCCTGCTGCTGATGCTGGTGGCAGTAGTGCTCACCGCCGCCTCGACGGCGCTGGCCGGGCCAATCTCATTTATCGCGCTGGTGGCGCCGCATATCGCCCGCCGCCTGAGCGGCACGGCCCGCTGGGGATTAACCCAGTCTGCCCTGTGCGGCGCGCTGCTGCTGGTGCTGGCCGATTACGGCGCCCAACGGCTGTTTATGCCGTGGCAGCTGCCGGTTGGCGTGTTAACCGTCAGCCTCGGCGGTATTTACCTTATTGCATTGTTGATTCAGGAGTCCCGCAAAAAATGAGTGCTGTCCCCTCCCGTTTGCGCGGCGAGCAGTTAACCCTGGCCTACGGGAACAAGACCATCGCCGAGTCGCTGAACGTGACCATCCCTGACGGTCACTTCACCGCCATTATCGGCCCCAACGGCTGCGGCAAGTCGACGCTATTGCGCACCCTCAGTCGCCTGATGACGCCCGCCAGCGGCCACGTCTGGCTCGACGGCGCGCAGATCCAGCAGTACGCCAGTAAAGAGGTTGCCCGCCGCATCGGGCTGCTGGCGCAGAATGCCACCACCCCTGGCGATATCACGGTGCAGGAGCTGGTGGCCCGCGGGCGCTATCCGCACCAGCCGCTGTTTACCCGCTGGCGCAAAGAAGATGAAGAGGCGGTGAACAAGGCGATGCGAGCGACCGGGATCAGCGATCTGGCGCTGCAGAGCGTCGATACGCTCTCCGGCGGCCAGCGGCAGCGGGCGTGGATTGCGATGGTGCTGGCCCAGGAAACGGCGATTATGCTGCTGGATGAGCCGACCACCTGGCTGGACATCAGCCATCAGATCGACCTGCTGGAACTGTTGAGCGAGCTGAATCGCGAGAAGGGCTATACCCTGGCGGCGGTGCTGCACGATCTTAACCAGGCCTGCCGCTACGCCACCCACCTGATCGCCCTGCGCGACGGCAGGATCGTCGCCGAGGGGGCGCCGAAGGCGATCGTCACGGCGGATCTGATTGAACGGATTTACGGCCTGCGCTGCACGATCATTGAGGATCCGGTGGCGCATACGCCGCTGGTGGTGCCGCTGGGCCGACGGTAATTCTCCCTTTCCCCGGCTTGCGCTACGCTGAGCCGGGCTACCTGCTGTAGCCCGAACTCAACCGTTATCCCAGAATCTCCCTGACCACCGGACCGATGGCTTCAAAGGCCTGCGGGGAGATAATGTCGACGTGGGCGCAGTTCTGGCTGAACACCTCCAGTTCCCCCACCCACGGGCCCCATACGACCTGCGGATCCATCCCCGCCTGCCGCGTCTTCTCCGCCACGAACAGCGTCGCCTTGCCGTCAAACTTCGCGCTGTGCGCGGTGGTTAACAGCCGCACCGCATCGGCATAGTTGCCTTCGATGGCGCTGAACAGCTCGCCGGAGGCTTGCCCCTGCTGGGCGGCAAGAAACGCTTCACGCTCGCGGGCAATCTCGGCCAGCACCGCCGGATCCAGCCCGTTCGCCTCTTTCTCCGCCCAGTTTTGCGTCTCCGGCGGCCAGGTATCCAGCAGGCCGAGGAAGGCCACCGCTTCGCCGCGCTGGCGCAAGCGGGCGGCAATCCCCTGGGCTAAGGTGCCGCCCAGCGAATACCCGAACAGGTAATAAGGGCCGTGCGGCTGCTGCGCCAACAGCGTTTGCAGATGATGCTCGCACACCTCGTCGAGGCTGGCGGCGCTGGCCATTGGCCCCTGCGGGCGCGGCGATTGAATACCGGTAATCGACCAGCGCGGGCTGAGATAGCGCGCCAGCACGCTGAACTGCCAGGCGAAGCCGGAGGCCGGATGGAAGCAGAACAGCGTCGGGCCCTCGCTCTCGCGCAGCGGCAGAAGCGTATCCAGCCCCAGGCGCTGAGCCTGCTCATCGCTGAGATCGGCCGCCAGCAGCGCGCTCAGTTTGCCCACCGTCGAGGCCACCATCACCTGCCCCGGGGTCAACTGCCGCGCCAGCTGGCGGCTAAGCTGTGCCGCCAGGCGCATCGCCAGCAGCGAATGGCCGCCGAGGGCAAAGAAATCAGCGTCGATATCATTCACCTCGCAGCCCAGCAGCTGACTGAAGGCGGCGGCGACAAGAGTTTCCATGCCGGGCTCCGGCGGCCGGCCGCTGCGCTCGCCGCCGAGGGTCGGCAGCGGCAGCGCTTTGCGATCCAGTTTGCCATTGGCGCTGAGCGGCAGCTCAGCGAGCTGCATCAGCACCACCGGCACCATATGCGGCGGCAGCTGTTCCGCCAGCCGCGCTTTCAGCGCCGCGGTATCCAGCGGCAGGCCGGAGTCAGAGACCAGATAGCCCACCAGCTGTCGGGCATCGCCGCCGGTCGCCGCCGCCTGGTTGAAGACGCAGGCGTGGCTCACCGCCTGCGCCACGTCCGGCAGGGCCGACATCGCCCGGTCAATCTCGCCAAGCTCGATGCGCTGCCCGCGGATCTTCAGCTGATCGTCGCTGCGGCCAAGATACTCCACCGCGCCGTTCGCCAGCCAGCGCGCCACGTCGCCGGTACGATACATCCGCTCGCCGGGGGCAAACGGGTCGGCGATAAAGCGGCTGGCGGTGAGGTCCGGACGCCCCAGATAGCCCTGCGCCAGCTGAATGCCGGTGAGATAAAGATCCCCCGCCACCCCCGGCGGCACCGGGCGCATTGCGGCATCGAGAATGCGCAGCCCGGTGTTCCATACCGGCCAGCCAATCGGCACGCTGCTGCCGGTCACCGCCGCCAGCTCAGGCCCGCAGGCCGGATACCAGCTGACGTCCACCGCCGCTTCCGTCGGGCCGTACAGGTTATGCAGCGGCGCGCCGGTTAAGCGCTCCCACTCGCGGCACAACTCCGTCGGCAGCGCTTCGCCGCTGCAGAATACCCGCCGCAGCGTGCGGCAGGCGGCGACGCTGTCGGCATCCAGCGAGGCGACAAACGCCGCCAGCATCGACGGCACAAAGTGGGTGGTGGTCACGCCGTAGCGGGCGAAGAACTGCTGCATCGCCTGCGGGTCGCGGTGCGCCTCCGGCTCGGCCATCACCAGCTGCGCGCCGGCGATAAACGGCCACCAGAACTCCCACACCGACACGTCGAAACTGCACGGCGTTTTCTGCGCCACCACGTCCTGGGCAGATAACGGATAGCGATCCTGCATCCACAGCAGGCGGTTGACGATGGCGGTCTGGCCGACCATCACCCCTTTCGGCCGCCCGGTGGAGCCCGAGGTAAAGATGATGTAGGCGGTATGGTCCGGTTTTGACAGCGCCAGCGGCGCGTCATCCACAACGGCCAGCGGCTGCTGGTAGCAGAGGCTCTCCAGCCCGGGGATATCGCTGAAGCGGGCCAGTTGATCCGCCGAGGCAATCAGCAGCGACGGCCGGGCGTCTTCCAGCATCATCCGCAGACGGTCGTCCGGGTAGCCGGTGTCCAGCGGCAGCCAGGCGGCCCCCGCTTCGACAATGCCGTGCAGCGCCAGGGTCAGGAACACCGAGCGCGGCAGGGCCACCGCCACGCTGTCGCCTGGCTTCACGCCGCGTTGACGCAGCAGCTGCGCGAGCGCCACCACCTGCTGACGCATCTCGCGATAGCTGAACTGCCAGTTAGCATCCGCCAGCGCCGGGGCATCCGGGGTCTTCCGCGCCTGGTCGGCCACCAGCGCGCTGAGGGTGGTGGCGGGCAGCGGCATAGCGGTATCGTTGACCGCCGCCAGCCGGGCCAGCTCGTCGGCGGAGAGCATCTCCGCGTCGCCGCAGCGCAGCGTCGGATCGGCGGCAAACTGCGCCAGCAGCGCGGTCAGTCGCGCCATGTGGCGACGCAGCTCGGCTTCATCATACCGGGCCTTGTTGGCGAGGATCTCCAGCGACAGGCCGCCGGTCTCATCGGGGAACAGCGCCAGCTCAAGATCGTTGACCGGGCCGGTGGCGAGAGTATGGGTCACCGCCTCGACGCCGTCGATATCCAGTTGGTAATCAAAGACTTTGACGTTCAGCACCGGGCCAAACAGCGGTTCGTCCCCTGCCGCTTTGCCGCTGTCGCGGACGATCTGCTCGGCGTCATAGCGCTGATGGCGGCGCATCTTTTTCAGCTGAGCGGCGAGGCGCATCGCCAGGTCCGCCAGCGTCTCCTGGGCGTCAATATGCACCGCCAGAGGCAGGACATTGAGCACCGGCCCCGTCGAGGTCAGCGCCGCTGAGCCCATCCGGCGCATAAAGATAAAGCCCGCCGCGTAGTCCATCCGGTTGCACAGGCGGCCCAGCCACAGCGTGGTGAGCGCCAGCGCCAGATCAGCGGGCTGACACTGCGGCACATGGCTGGCCAGGCGGCGGAAGGCGTCGGCGTTCATCTCCAGCTTCATCCGCCAGATATCGCTCCCGGCGGCGCGTCCGCCCAGCGGCGCGGCAGAGAGTGAGGCGGGAGCCGGTAACGCCTGACGCTGGGCCTGCCAGAAAGCTTTATCCCGCTGCCAGGCCTCGCTGCCGGCGTAGCGCTGGTACTCGTCCACCACCTCGGCGAAGGAGGTGAAAGGCGACTCAGGAGTGGCTTCCCCGCGCTGCCAGGCGCGGTAGATGGCGGCGATCTGCCGGGTTATCGCCGGGAAGCTAAAGCCATCCACCAGCAAATGGTGATAACGCTGATACCAGTACCAGCGGTCGTCGCCGACGCGCAGCAGCTGATGGCACACCAGCGGGTTACCGCCGTCGACGCGCAGATCCTGCGCCAGATCTGCCTGCATCCGCTCCGTGGCGGCACGATGCGGATCCGGCGTCGTACGCAGGTCAATGATGGGCGGTTCGGCAAAGGTGCGCTCCGCCGCTACCCACTGCCAGACTTCCCCCTCCTGTTCCTCAAAGCGCAGGCTGAGGGTGTCTGCCTGCTGCAGACCGGCGACAATCGCCTTACCCAGCAGCGCGGGGTCGAGCGCGCCGCGCAGTTCAACATAGTGGGCCACGCTCCAGGCGCCAGGCAGAGTGGAGAGGCGCTCGGCCATCCAGATCCCCGGCTGCGCGGCAACCAGCGGTAAACGAGTGGTCATGGTCAGCTCCTTATGCCGCATGATGAGCGGGGGTCAGTGTCGGCCAGTTAGCCGCCAGCCAGGCGTTGCACGCCTCAACCGACTGCGGAGGGCACACTGCCGTCCATCCGGCAGGCAGCGCGCAGTGCCCCGGCCACAGGCTGTACTGCTGCTGATCATTGCGCAGAATGTAAAACTGCCCTTGCGGATTGTCGAAGGGGTTACTGAATTGCATATCAAACTCCTGTCGTAAAGCGCTGTGCTAAGGGGGCGACAGCAGCGGCTGCCAGAGCTGGATAAGCCCTGCCGTCAGCCCGCCTCGCCAGCAGAGCGCATCATGCCCGCCGTCAACCTGACGCCAGAAAATTGTCTGCTGCGTGGTGGTGAGTTGCGCCAGCAGCGCCTGGTTGGCGCGAAAAATAATCGGTTCACGCTGGCCCGCCTCCAGCCAGATGCGCAGCCCGGCCGCGGACGCCTCGCCCTGGCGCAGACGTTCGCCGATAAAGCCCTCCCCGCGGCCATCGCGATGCGGCCACCAGTAGGAGCCTGACTGGCTGAGCACGCAGCCAAATCGCTGCGGCCAGTTGAGGGCGGCGAACATCGCCGCCAGGCCGCCGAAGCTTTGCCCGGCCACCACCGTCCGATCCGGGCGGTCGCTGAACGGGGCATGGCCGCGGACCAGGGGCAGGAGCTCCTCCTGCACCGCCAGCCAGAAATCGCGATGACAGGGCAGCTCAACCCCGCGGCGCTGGTTATCGATCGCGTCGATCAGCAGGTAGACCGCCGGCGGCAGTCTCCCCTCGCGGGTCAGCGCGGCCAGTGGCGACCACACCGGCATGCTTTCGGCCCAGAACTGGCCGTCAAGCAGGATCGCCAGCGGCCGTGTTTGCGGATCGACGGCCTCGCCGGGGGTGTAGATCCAGACCCGGCGATGGTTGCCCAGACGCGCGCTGCGCCACTCAAGGCAACGAGCGGGAGGATGCGCTGCATTAAGCTGGTCCCAGCCGGGCTGCGCCGGCGCCTGCGGCATCTCCAGAGCCGAGACCCCATGGCCGCGTCCGCCCCGCCAGCTGTGCGGGTTCAGCGGATCGGCTATCGCCCGCGGCAGCAGTTTGCGCCAGCCTTCGCGCAGCAGCGCGCGGTCCGGCTTATCGGCGCTGAACACCTCAGGGGAAAAATCATCGTCACGGTCGGAAGGAATAAAGCAGTAGCTGCCGCGCCAGGTCGGCGACAGCGTGGTTCGCCAGCACCAGGCGTCGGTCCCGGGCAGACGTTGCAGCGATTGCGGCCGCGCATTTTGATGGTGGTCGGTCACGCCGGTGATATAGAGCCATACCCGACGGCGTGGAGAACGCGTTTCATCCCCTGCCGGATCCCGCCACCAGAACGTCACCTCGATGGCGTCATCCACCGCCCGGGACTGCGGACCCTGCAGGGTTCGCCACCACTCCTCGCTTCCTGTCGTTAACATTCTGTCATTAACCCTATGTATCGCGTGACTTTTTTAATTAATTGTCATTCTTTATTGATAATATTATTGATAACTATTTGCATTTGCAATAGCGTATTAGCGCGCCGTGGGAAGCGCGTCTTTCACAACACATGTCGAAGAGAGCTTATTCAGCTAGCGACGGAGTGCCTTTGCCCTCTTCCGGCAACATTTATGCCGCCTCCCCTCCCGGTGGGAAGGGGCGTTTGGGGAACGTGGCGACAAAAAAAGCAGGAATAACAATGAATAACAGGATCAAATCCCTGGCCTTGCTGGTCAATCTGGGAATTTACGGGGTTGCTTTTCCGTTAAGCGCAGCGGAAACCGCCACCGACGATAAAAACAGCGCCGCGGAAGAGACCATGGTGGTCACCGCCGCCGAGCAGAACCTGCAGGCGCCGGGCGTCTCCACCATCACCGCCGATGAGATCCGCAAACGTCCGCCGGCACGCGACGTCTCGGAGATCATTCGCACCATGCCGGGGGTCAACCTGACCGGCAACTCCACCAGCGGCCAGCGCGGCAATAACCGCCAGATTGATATCCGCGGCATGGGCCCGGAAAACACCCTGATCCTGATCGACGGCAAGCCGGTCACCAGCCGCAACTCTGTGCGTCTCGGCTGGCGCGGCGAGCGCGACACCCGCGGCGACACCAGCTGGGTGCCGCCGGAGATGATCGAACGCGTCGAAGTGATCCGCGGCCCGGCCGCCGCCCGCTACGGTAACGGCGCCGCCGGCGGCGTGGTGAATATCATCACCAAAAAAACCGGCGATGAGTGGCACGGCTCCTGGAACACCTATATGAACGCCCCGGAGCACAAAGACGAAGGCTCCACCAAGCGCACCAACTTCAGCCTCAGCGGCCCGCTGGGCGGCGATTTCAGCTTCCGCCTGTTCGGTAACCTCGACAAAACGCAGGCCGACGCCTGGGACATCAACCAGGGTCATCAGTCCGAACGCACCGGGATCTATGCCGACACCCTGCCGGCCGGGCGCGAAGGGGTAAAAAATAAAAACATCGATGGTCTGGTGCGCTGGGAATTCGCCCCGATGCAGTCGCTGGAGTTTGAGGCCGGCTACAGCCGCCAGGGGAACCTCTATGCCGGCGACACTCAGAACACCAACTCCAACGACCTGGTGAAAGAGAACTACGGCAAAGAGACCAACCGTTTGTACCGCAACACCTACTCGGTCACCTGGAACGGCGCCTGGGACAACGGCGTGACCACCAGCAACTGGGCGCAGTACGAACGCACCCGCAACTCGCGCAAAGGCGAAGGTCTGGCCGGGGGTACCGAGGGGATCTTCAACAGCAACCAGTTCACCGATATCGATCTGGCGGATGTGATGCTGCACAGCGAAGTCAGCATCCCGTTCGACTATCTGGTTAATCAGAACCTGACGCTGGGCAGCGAGTGGAACCAGCAGCGGATGAAGGATAATGCCTCCAATACCCAGGCGCTGTCGGGAGGAGAAATTCCGGGCTACGACAGCACCGGCCGCAGCCCGTACTCGCAGGCGGAGATCTTCTCCCTGTTCGCTGAGAACAACATGGAGCTGACCGACACCACCATGCTGACCCCGGCGCTGCGTTTCGATCACCACAGCATCGTCGGCAACAACTGGAGTCCGTCCCTTAACCTGTCCCAAGGGCTGTGGGACGACTTCACGCTGAAGATGGGCATCGCCCGCGCCTATAAAGCGCCGAGCCTGTATCAGACCAACCCGAACTACATTCTCTACAGCAAAGGCCAGGGCTGCTACGCCAGCAAAGACGGCTGCTATCTGCAGGGGAATGAAGATTTAAAAGCCGAGACCAGCATCAACAAAGAGATTGGCCTTGAGTTTAAACGCGACGGCTGGCTGGCGGGCGTGACCTGGTTCCGCAACGATTACCGCAACAAGATTGAGGCAGGCTATGCTCCGGTCTATCAAAACGGTAAAGGTACCGATCTCTACCAGTGGGAAAACGTGCCGAAAGCGGTAGTGGAAGGCCTGGAAGGCACGCTCAACGTCCCGGTGAGCGAGACCGTCAACTGGACCAACAACATCACCTATATGCTGCAGAGTAAGAACAAAGAGACCGGCGATCGTCTGTCGATTATCCCGGAATACACGCTAAACTCCACGCTGAGCTGGCAGGTACGCGATGATGTTTCGCTGCAATCGACCTTTACCTGGTACGGCAAACAGGAGCCGAAGAAGTACAACTATAAGGGTCAACCGGTTACCGGCAGCGAGAAGAACGAGGTCAGCCCCTACAGCATCCTCGGCCTGAGCGCGACCTGGGACGTCACCAAATACGTTAGTCTGACCGGCGGCGTGGATAACGTCTTCGACAAGCGCCACTGGCGCGCGGGCAACGCCCAGACCACTGGGGGTGCCACTGGCACGATGTACGGCGCCGGCGCCGAGACCTACAACGAATCGGGCCGCACCTGGTACCTGAGCGTCAACACCCACTTCTGATAGCGGGTTCTCCCTGCCCCGCCCTTGCAGGATAAAGGGCGGGGACAACCACGGTATTCTTGCCCTATGCGCATCCATCACGCCACCCTGCCGCTGGCCGGCTATACGCTGCAGCAGATCGATTTCGACCCGGCGACTTTCCAGCCTGAAGATCTGTTGTGGCTGCCCTACCACGCCAGCCTGAGCGGCTGGGGCCGCAAGCGGCAGGCGGAGCACCTGGCCGGGCGCATCGCCGCGGTCTACGCCCTGCGCGAGGTCGGGGAAAAACAGCCTCCCGCCATCGGCGATCGGCGCCAGCCGCTGTGGCCCGCGCCCTGGTTCGGCAGCATCAGCCACTGCGGCCAGCGCGCGCTGGCGGTAGTGACTGACCGGCCGGTGGGGGTCGATATCGAGCGCCGGTTTACGCCACCGCTGGCGGCGGAGCTGGAGAGCAGCATTATCAACGAGGTGGAAAAAAAGGTGCTGTTACACAGCGGCCTGCCCTTCCCGCTGGCGCTGACGCTGGCGTTTTCGGCGAAAGAGAGTGGGTTTAAGGCCTGGTCCTCTCACGCTTTAGCCCTGCCCGGCTTCCACAGCGCCCGGATTGTGGCACTCACTGCGCAGCAGATCCATTTACGTTTTACCGCCAGCTTCTCCGTACAGCTTGCTCATTTCACCTTGCAAATCAACCATCTGATAAAAGACGATTTCGTTATTACCTGTACCTGCCCGCCTCGCGAAGCGTGATCCTTTTCGCTTTTTAAGAAATTACCTGTGCAAACCGTAGACAGTTCTGGCTGTCCGCTTTATGGTTACATTGAATAATAAATCATTATTGAATATATATTCAATGCGGAGATAATAATGAAAACTACCCTGATAAAGTCTGTTCTGTTTGCCTCCATGATGGCCGCATCTGGCTCACTTTTCGCCGCCGATAATGGCCTGATCGCAATCATTACCCCTTCACATGATAATCCGTTCTTTAAAGCCGAGGCTGACGGCGCAGCGGCGAAAGCGAAAGAGCTGGGTTACAGCACCCTGGTCGCCTCGCACGACGATGACGTCAACAAACAAAACCAATTGATTGAAACGGCTATTGCGCGGAAAGCCAAAGCCATCATCCTGGATAACGCTGGCGCGGATGCCACCGTCGGCCCGCTGGAAAAAGCAAAAGCGGCAGGTGTGCCGGCATTTTTAATCGACAGAGAGATCAATAAAACCGGCGTCGCCGTGGCGCAGATCGTCTCTAACAACTATCAGGGCGCCCAGCTTGGCGCAGAAAAATTCGCCAGCCTCCTCAACGGTAAAGGCAAGTATGTCGAACTGTTAGGTCGTCAGTCCGACACCAACGCCAGCGTCCGCTCGCAGGGTTATCACGATGTGCTGGACGACTATCCGGAAATGAAAATGGTCGCCCAGCAGACGGCGAACTGGAGCCAGACGGAAGCCTTTACCCGTATGGAAGCTATTCTGCAGACGAATCCGGATATCGTCGGTGTGATTTCCGGCAACGATACCATGGCGCTGGGGGCGGAAGCGGCGCTGAAAGCCGCAGGTAAAAACGACGTGATTGTCGTCGGCTTCGACGGCAGCGACTACACGCGCGACTCGATACTCAAGCAGGGCAACATTAAAGCCACGGTTCTCCAGCCTGGCTGGAAGCAGGCGCAAATGGCCGTGGAACAGGCGGACTTTTTCCTCAAGAACGGGAAAGCCCAGAAAGAAGAGAAGCAGTTGATGGACTGCATCCTCATCGATAGTGGCAATGCGAAAAAACTCAACATGTTCAACCTCAGCGAGTAAGGCGGAAATGATGCGGTTAAAACAATGGGGCGCCGTGCTGATGGGCTGCGCCGCCCTGTTGCTGACGGCCTGCACGGTGGTGGACTTAGATGAGAATGGCAAGCCAGTGCTGCCTGCCGACCCGAACGCGAAACCCAGCTTCGACCATCTCACCCCGCAGCAGATCGCGCAACAAACCTGGCAATCTCGTGTGATTGACGCAGCGAACCAACATGCGCTGGACGCGACTGCGCTGGAAAAAGTGCGCCAGGCGTCTGGCGCTACGCCACAGAGCGTCTTTGTCCACCTGAACAGCGAGGTGACCGGGATTGACGTCGGCAACCCACGCGAGCAAAAGCTCAAACTTACGCTACACGGCCAGCCGTTGGTCGTGCAATTAGGTCCTGTCATGCGAGGCAATGCCATCCGCGATGCCAGCGGTTTCAAATTTGAAGACTTTACCAACCAGGTGCAGTTTGCGCAGCTTTCACGCGCCTACAATCGAGAGGCTATTAAACAGTTGCCGAAAGTGGACGCGAGCTGGACAGGCAAGCCTGTCGATATTCTCTTTGCGGTCACGGTTATTAACGGCAGTCTGCAGGATGCGGCCGCTCTTCAGCTAAAACAGGAGGTGCGCTGATGGCCAGTTCACCCGCAGAGGATATCATTTTACGCACCCGTGGTATTTCGATGTTGTTCCCCGGCACGGTGGCGTTGGATAACGTCGACTACAACGTCTGGCGCGGCAAAGTTAACGTGATCATCGGCGAAAATGGCGCCGGTAAATCAACGCTCATGAAAATTCTCGCCGGTGTGCAACAGCCGAGCCTGGGTGAAATGGAGCTCAACGGCAACATAGTCCATTTCTCCAGCACCCGCGAGGCCGCCGCCCACGGCATTGGTATGGTCCACCAGGAGCTGAACCTGTTTGAAAATCTTAGCGTCGCGGAAAATATCTTTCTTGGTCGCGAGCTACAGCGCGGGCTGACGCCAATTAACGAAGCAGAGCAGGAACGACAAGCCGCGGAGCTGTTGCAGCGACTCGATCAGCCGATCTCGCCGCGGGAGCTGGTGGGTAACCTGAAGGTCGGTCAGCAGCAGTTGGTCGAAATAGCCAAAGCGCTGGCGGAAAATGCGGACATTCTGATCCTTGATGAGCCCACTTCAGCCTTAAGCAAAACCGAGGTGGATATCCTGTTTCGGGTCATCCGCGAACTGACGCGTCAGGGGGTGTCCATTATCTACATCTCACACCGTCTGGAGGAGCTGATGGCCATCGGCGACGTCATTACCATACTGCGTGACGGCAAATTCCAGGCGGAGGCCAGGGTGAGTGAAATTGATGTGCCATGGATCGTCCGTGAAATGCTGGGCAGCGATCCGGTAAGCCATTTTCTTCCCCCGGATCGCCGCTTCGGCGCCCCACTGCTGGAAGTGGAGAACCTGACCTGCGTGAATGCCGCGGGCAATACGGTGGTGGATAACGTCAGTTTTAAAGCACATGCCGGTGAAATTATTGGGATCTACGGTCTGATGGGCGCCGGGCGAACCGAGCTGTTTGAATGTCTGCTGGGGACAGCGCGCCACTACTTTGGCAAGATCTGGCTGGACAGCAAACCGGTTCCCCAGCGGTTAACCACGGCCGAACGTATCCGCATGGGCATGAGTCTGGTGCCGGAAGATCGTAAGCGGACCGGGATTTTTCCCATCTCGTCAGTCGCCAGCAATCTGACCATTGCCAGCCTGTGGCGTCGTCTTCAGCGCGGGTTAACCATTGCCACTAAAAAGGAAGAGGCCGTCGTCGCCAGCACGATTGGCAATCTCTCCATTAAGGTCTCATCACCAGAGGTCGAGATCCAGGCGCTCAGCGGCGGCAATCAGCAAAAGGTGGTTATTGGCCGTTCGCTGTTAACCAATCCGAAGGTGCTGTTTCTTGACGAGCCTACGCGCGGAATCGACATCGGCGCCAAGGGGGATGTGTTTCGCATGATGGTGCAATTGTCGCAGCAGGGAATGGCGGTGGTGTTCTCTACCTCCGATTTAAAAGAAATCATGGCGGTCTCTGACCGTATCCTGGTGATGTCAGGCGGCAAACTGACCGCCGATATCGTTCGTGACCAGGCCGAAGAGTCGGCGCTGGTTTCAGCAAGCGCTCAGGGGTTCTAAGATGAAAATGACACAATCGGTCGCACTGGCGCCGCGCGGCGGAGCCTCTCTCTCCCGTGAAAATATCCTGCTGTTGTTATTAAAACTGCGCACCTTTATCGCGCTGTTCCTGATTGTCGGCTTCTTCACGATGACCGTGCCCGGTTTTTTATCCGCTGGCAGCATAGTGATTATGATTAAACACATTGCGATTAACGCCTTTCTGGCGTTGGGGATCACCTTTGTCATTATCACTGCCGGTATCGACCTTTCGATTGGCGCTACGCTCGGTCTCTGCGGAATGATAGCCGGCTGGCTTATCACCAAAGGGATCGTCTTGCCGATGTTCGGCATCGCCATTTTTCCAAGCGTGTGGGTCATTGTGCCCCTGGTGCTGCTGATAGGCGCGCTGATTGGCGCCGTTAATGGCTGGATCATTACCCGCTACAATGTGGCGCCGTTTATCTGCACCCTCGGTACCATGTATGTGCTCCGCGGAGCCGCGATGCTGACCTCTGATGGCCAAACCTTCCCCGGGCTCGCGGGCAATCCGCAGCTGGGCAACACGGGTTTCGATGAAATTGGCGCAGGTGCGCTCTTTGGCATCCCGTGGGCCATCTGGCTGATGATCCTGCTGGCGCTGATCATCGCCTATATCGCGCGGCGTTTGCCCTTTGGCCGCCATATTTACGCGATCGGTGACAACGAGCGCGCCGCCGAGCTCTCCGGCGTGAAAGTGAAGCAAATTAAAGTGCTGGTCTACACGCTGTCCGGTTTTTGCGCCGCCATTGCCGGGATAGTGGTCTCCGCGCAGCTGCTGGCCAGCCATCCGGCTAACGGTACCGCTTTTGAGATGAATGCTATCGCCGCCGTCGTACTAGGCGGAACATCACTGGCCGGCGGCCGGGGAACCATCCTGGGTACGCTGATTGGTGCGTTTGTCATCGGTTTTCTCGCCGACGGGCTGGTGATGATGGGGGTGAGCGAGTTCTGGCAGATGGTCATCAAAGGGATCGTGATTATTGTGGCGGTCATTATCGATCAGATGCAAAACCGGATGCAGCAGAAGGCGGCGGTGGTCGCCCAGAAAGCGGTCATGGAGAATAAGTAACCGCAAGACCTCCTGTGGCTCAGACCACAGGAGGCGAGACTGACTCACGATGCGCCTTTCTCCGAGGCGCTTCGCAAAACCTCATCGAAAAATCCTGCCCGACAGCAAGCGGTGGTAGCATCCCGCCACTCTGCTCTGCCAGGCAAGGAAGCCATGAAAAAACGTCCTCACTCGACCCCGCACGACAGTCTGTTTAAGCGCTTTCTGCGCGACAGCGAAACCGCACGCGATTTTCTGGATATTCATCTGCCGCCCGCGCTGCGGCAACTGTGCGACTTAAGCACTCTGCACCTGGAATCCGGGAGCTTTGTTGAGGACAACCTGCGCGCCAGCTATTCCGATATTCTCTACTCTCTGCAGACCAGCAAGGGAGAGGGCTATATCTATGTGGTCATTGAGCATCAGAGCACCCCGGACAGCCATATGGCATTCAGACTCCTGCGCTATGCCCTCGCGGCCATGCAACAGCATCTTGATCGCGGCCATAAAGCGCTGCCGCTGGTAATTCCCATGCTGTTTTATCATGGCAGCATTTCTCCCTATCCCTTTTCACTGTGCTGGCTGGATGAGTTTCCACCTGACTCACCGGCAAAACAGCTTTATCTCGGGGCCTTTCCGCTCGTCGATGTGACCGATATTCCCGACGACGCCATATTACAGCATCGGCGGATCGCGCTTCTGGAACTGGTCCAGAAACACATCCGTCAACGCGATCTTAGCCATATCCTCCAGCAGTTGGTGGAGGTGGTGCTGATGGGATACACTGACCACCAGCAGTTCAAAACGTTATTTACCTATATGTCGCTGCATGGTAATAGCGCCGACCCGGATAACTTTATCGACCAGTTGGTCGAACGTCTGCCGCAATATGAGGATACCCTGATGACGATTGCCGAGTACCTGAAGCAGAAAGGTCGCGAAGAGGGAAAACAACGCTGGTTACAGCAAGGCCAGCAAGAGGGGCTTCAGGAAGGTTTACAGGCGGGTGAGCATCGCGAAGCCTGCCGCATCGCGCTGATGATGTTAGAGAACGGTATGGACACTGAAACCGTGTTGCGGATGACTCGCCTCAGCGCGGACGAACTGGCGACGCTGGCACGCCAAGCACGCCAAGCACGCCAAGCACGCCAGTCTCCACCCCCGCTTAGCCCTTAATTAACGCGCGCGCGGTCGTGAAGTCGGTGATCAGGACATCAATATAGTCGCCCTGCAACGCGCCGCGGATGGCGTTCTCTTTGTCCACGCCGCCGGCCAGCGCAATCACCTGCGGACAGCGACGAATTTGCTCAAGCTCCATCCCGATCACCGGATCCTCATCCTGGCTCAGTACCGGTTTGCCCGCCGCATCATAGTAATGCAGGCAGATATCCCCCACCGCGCCGCGCTCCGCCAGCAGCTGGAGCATGCTTTCATTATAATAGTTACCGGAGTTTTTCAGCAGCTGAGAAGGCTCCAGTTCACCAATACCGACGATGGCCACATCCACTTCGGCAAATTTCGCCACCACCGCCGCGACGTCCGGGCTGTTTACCAGACGGCTGCGCTCCTCCACGGAATGCTCAATACTCTGCGACGGCAACAGCCACGCCGGGCAGCCTAAATGCGCCGCCAGCTGCTGGGTTAAAATGGTAGCCTGCACGTTGCCGTTGGGACCGACGCCGCCCAACAGCTGAATCACCCCGGCGGCGCGAATGTTCTGCGGATGCATCTCATCCACCATGCAGCGGATCGTACTGCTCCAGGACGAGATACCCACGAGGTCTTCCGGCCGCAGCCGCGTTTCGACATAGTGCGCCGCCGCGCTGCCGATGGCATGCTTTACCTGGCTGTAACTGGCATTCTCGCCCACATCCACGACTATCGCTTGTCGAATGCCAAAACGCTCCTCAATCGCCTTTTCCAGATCGACAAAAATGTTTGTCGGCTGGACTACGGTAATTTTCACCAGCCCCTCTTTCTGGCAGCGGGTAAGCGCCCGTGAAACAAAAGACTGGGACAGATGCAGCAGCGAGGCGATCTCGGACTGCTTTTTATTCTCGCTGTAGTAAAGCGTGGCGATCTTCACCAGCAACCGCTGTTCATCCTGCTTCGACATGGCATTCCCCTCTGTTTTCTGCTCGTTATTTTTATGCATCATTGAATAGATAACAAGCGCAGCGCCCTTTTCCCGACGATCCAAATGTGATCGTTTTCTCCTTTTTTAGAAAATAGGCCGTACAAATCGTGGACAAACCCCGTCGCAGGGCATATCTTACCTATGTGAATAATAAATCAGTAGTGAATATATATTCAATCACTTATTAATACCTTGTTTTGTCGACGATAAAAGGTAGTCAGGATGGAAAGTGTTTTTTTACCCTGCTGGAATATTTATTCATACAAGAATTTACTTTCAAGAGGTGTTTTATGAATCCGTTTTCACTCTCCGTTAAGGAGTTAGAACAAAAAGCACGCGCCATCCGCCGCCGCATCATCGTCTTAAATGCGGAAAGCCCGGCAGGCGGCCACACCGGTGCAGATTTGTCACAAGTCGAACTTCTGACCGCCCTCTACTTTCGCATCCTTAACTGCTCTCCTGCGCTAGAAAAGAGCGACGAGCGCGATATTTATATTCAATCGAAGGGGCACGCTGTCGGCGGTTACTACTGCGTGTTGGCCGAGGCAGGCTTTATCCCCCTTGACTGGCTGGCAACCTATCAACACGCCGACTCGCATCTGCCTGGACATCCGGTGAAGCACAAGACGCCGGGTATTGAGCTCAATACCGGCGCATTGGGCCATGGTCTGCCCGTGGCGGTAGGCATTGCGCTGGCAGCGAAACGCGATAACAACCCGCGTCGGGTATTTGTCGTCACCGGCGATGGCGAACTGGCGGAGGGCAGCAACTGGGAGGCCGCGCTGGTCGCCGCCCACTACCAGCTGGATAACCTTATTATTATCAACGACAAAAATAATCTGCAGCTGGCCGGTGCGACCAAAGAGATCATGAATACCGACCCGCTGGATGAAAAATGGCGCGCTTTCGGCATGGAGGTCACACAGTGTAACGGCAACGATATGGCGGAGGTGGTCGCCACCCTTGAGCGCTTGCAGCCGAACGGGAAACCACACGTCGTGATTGCCAATACCACCAAAGGCGCAGGTATTTCATTTATTCAGGGAAGACCCGAGTGGCATCACCGGGTACCGAAAGGAGAAGAAATTGAACTGGCGCTGGAGGAACTGAAAGATGAGTAATAGCGAACATCTCGCCACGGTGATGGTGAATGCCTTTATTGATGCCGTAGACCGCGGCGTGGATCTGGTGCCAGTAGTGGCTGACTCCACCTCAACGGCGAAAATTGCCCCATTTATCAAAAGATTCCCTGGCCGGCTGGTCAACGTCGGCATCGCCGAGCAGACGCTGGTTGGCGCTGCCGCCGGCCTGGCGCTGGGGGGTAAAGTGGCCGTGACCTGCAACGCGGCGCCATTCCTTATCTCACGTGCCAATGAGCAGATTAAGGTCGACGTTTGCTACAACAACACCAACGTCAAACTGTTCGGGCTGAACGCGGGCGCCAGCTACGGTCCGCTGGCCAGCACTCACCATAGCATTGACGATATCGCCGTTCTGCGCGGTTTTGGCAATATTGAAATTTACGCGCCGTCCAGTCCCGGCGAGTGCCGACAGATTATCGATTATGCCCTTGCCCACATCGGGCCAGTGTATATCCGCCTCGATGGTAAAGCGCTACCGGAACTGCATGACGAACATTACCGGTTTATTCCGGGCAACATTGATGTGCTGCGTTCGGGGCGCGATGTTGCGTTGGTTGCTATGGGCTCAACGGTACATGAAATAGTGGAAGCCGCCGCACAACTCGCTGCAGAAGGTATTGACGCCACCGTTATCAGTGTCCCATCTATTCGTCCTTGTGATACCCAGGCGCTACTAAAGGCAATACAGTCCTGTCCGGTCGCGATCACGGTGGAAGAACACAACGTCAACGGCGGCGTCGGGAGTCTGGTGGCGGAAGTGCTGGCCGAGGCCGGGTGCGCTATCCCTTTGAAACGCTTAGGTATCCCTGACGGGCAATACGCCATTGCCGCCGATCGCGCCGCCACGCGCGCGCGCCATGAAATCGATGCCGCCGGGGTGGCGAAGCACGCCCGCAAGCTGCACACAAAAAAAGCATCCTGAAAAATAACAAGAACATCTTACTGGAGAGAACGCAATGTCCCGTATTCCTCAACAACTCACCATGGGCGTCATTATTGGCAATCGGGGATTTTTCCCCAGCTATCTGGTCGCCGAAGCGCGCGAACAGGCGGTAGCCCTGTTTAGCCGCCTTGGGATTAACACCATTATGCTTGATCCATCCCAGACGGAACTGGGTGGCGTGGAAACCCGGCAGGATGCCAAAATTTGCGCCGAGCTGTTCCGCACCCACCGCGACAACATTCACGGTGTCGTGGTGCTGTTACCCAACTTTGGTGATGAAAAAGCCATCGCCGAGACGCTGCGCCTCTCCGGTCTCAACGTCCCGGTGCTTATTCAGGCCGAAGAGGATAATCTGGATAAAATGGGGTTGTCGACGCGCCGCGATAGCTTCTGCGGCAAAATTTCCCTTTGCAACAACCTGCGCCAGTACGGTATCCCGTTTACGCTGACCACCCAGCACGTTTGCGCACTTAGCGGCGAGGTGTTTGAGCAGGATCTCCGGCGCTTCACGCAGATATGTCGCGTGGTAAACAGTATGCGCGGTGTACGCGTTGGCGCGATTGGCGCCCGTCCTGCGGGCTTTAACACCGTGCGCTACAGCGAAAAACTGCTCGAACGTTTGGGCATCGCAGTGGAAACGTTAGATCTATCCGAGGTATTTACCCGGATTAAGTGCCTGCGTGATGACGATATTCGTGTGGATGAGAAGCGCCGCCTGCTGATCGATAATGCCGACGCCAGCGGTATTCCGGCAGATAAACTGATCACTATGGCAAAACTGTTTGTGGTCCTGAGCGAGTGGATTGTTGCCAACGATATCGACACCACCGCGATTCAGTGCTGGACCTCGCTACAGGAAAATCTGGGGATTAACGTCTGCTCCATCATGAGCGTGATGTCCGGACAACTGATGCCAAGCGCCTGTGAAGTCGATGTCATGGGTGCGCTCTCCATGTATGCGCTCGCCAGCAGCAACCTGAGCCCCGCCTCGATCGCGGACTGGAATAATAACTTCGGCGACGATCGCGATAAATGTGTGCTGTTCCATTGCGGGAACTTTGCCTCGGCCAGTCTCGAGTCGCCGCACATGGGAACGGCCGATATTATCGGCACCACCGTCGGCAAAGAAAACACCTGCGGTGCCGTGCATGGTCGCATGAAAAGCGGCGCGCTGACCTATTTTCGCCTCAGCACTGACGACCTGACTGGCGAAATCAAGGCCTACGTCGGCGAAGGCCAATCGGTTGACGATCCCCTGGATACGGTAGGCTGTCGGGCGGTCATTCAGGTTCCCCACCTGGAAAATCTGCTGTCGTGGATCTGCCGTAACGGCTTTGAGCACCATGTCGCGATGAACCATTCTGCCAGTGCTTCAATTCTGCACGAGGCGTTTACGCGATACCTGGGCGTGTCGACCTATCTCCACCAGTAAGGCCGGAGGCCGCTATGTCGGTAAACAAGGATATTATTATTGCCCTCGATGAGGGCACGACCAATGCCAAAGCCGTTGCCTTCGATAGCCACGGGCGGGTGATCGCGCAATTTTCCCGCGCGCTTGAGATCGCTACGCCTCAGGAAGGATGGGTAGAACAGTCAGCGGAGCTTCTGCTTGCCGCGTCGCTGGAGGTGATTTCTCGCACAGTGGCCGCTGTTGGCGCGGAGCGTGTGGCGGCCCTGGCGATCAGCAACCAGCGCGAAACCGTCGTGGGCTGGTATCGGGAAACGGGCGAGGCCATAGCGCCCGCCCTGAGCTGGCAATGTTCACGTAGCGCCACATTTTGCCGCTCGCTGCGTGAACAAGGCCATGAGCCGCAGATCAAGGCGGTAACCGGTCTGCCAATCGCCCCGCTCTTTTCCGCCTCGAAAATGCGCTGGCTGTTGGACCACACGCCGGATGGCCTCAACCGGGCGAAAGATGGCGAGATTTGCCTCGGTACGGTGGATAGCTGGCTACTCTGGCACCTGACGCAAGGCCAGCAATTTTGTTGTGATTACGCGAACGCGTCTCGTACGCAGCTCATGAATCTGCAAACAGCGGACTGGGATACCGATATGCTCGCCCTGTTTGGCATTCCGCGTGCAGCACTCCCGGTGATAAAACCATCGAGCGGCCTTTTTGGTTACACCGCTGGTTTAGCCACCCTCCCTGATGGGATCCCGGTAATGGCGATGATTGGCGATTCACATGCCGCCCTTTTCGCCCACGGTCTGGGCGCCGCCGGTTGCGTTAAAGCTACTTACGGTACAGGAACCTCGGTGATGGCGCCCGTCGATTCGGTGGCGTGTCACGTCAGCAATCTCGCCACCACGGTGGCCTGGCACGACGGAGAAAAGCTGGTCTATGCACTGGAGGGGAATATTCCCCATACTGGCGATGCGGTGGCGTGGATGGCCGACAGTACGGGCTTGAGCGAACTCTCTCCCGTTGAGCTGGCCCAGGCGCTGAATGCTCTGCCTCGCTCGGTAGACTCCACCTTAGGCGTCTTTTTTGTACCTGCCCTCACCGGCATGGGGGCGCCCTGGTGGGACGAGAATGCCCGCGGACTGATCCATGGGTTAAGCCGGGGGGTGAAGCGTGCCCATCTCATTCGTGCCGCGCTCGAGTCTATTACCTACCAGATTGCCGATGTAATCACTGCGATGCGTGCCCATCATGGCTTTACGCTCAACACGCTGCTGGTGGATGGGGGCCCCACCAAAAACGACTGGTTAATGCAGTACCAGGCCGACCTGCTGGGTTGTCCGGTGATGCGCAGCGATGTGGCCGAGCTGTCAGCGACCGGTGCGGCACTGCTGGCGCGTAAAGCGTTGCACAAGCTGACGGTGGCAGAGCTTCAGCCCTTTTTGCCAGAACACATCACTTATGCGCCAGACCCGCTCCGGCATCATCGGCTTGTGCAGCGATGGCAGTCCTGGCAACACGCGGTGACGCTGGCAAGACGCTGAGCGCAACCCAGCCGGGCGATAACGTCTTCGTCCGGCTGCAATCCAACGCGCCATCCCCGCCGTTAACTCAGCGGATACTGTTGAAACGCCGGCAGCGCCTCCCCCTTCTGCGCCAGCGCGCGAATATGCGCAAACTCCGCTGCCGGCACCACCGCCGGGATCATCAACTGGATAAAGGACCAGACCACCGTGCTGGTGACCATCACCTGGTCCGGATGCGCGGCGACAGCGCGGTCTGCCAGCCGGGCGTCCCATTCCCGACAGGCGGCGAGCAGCTGGCCGGTCACCCGGGCTATCCACGGCTGATGCTGCTTCTCTTCCGGCCGCAGACGGTGCTCATAAACATGCTGGACCGCTTTTTCACTGGCGGCGAGGATCACCCCCAGCAGGTGCAGGTCGTGGGCCAGCGCCTCGGGATGAGCGGGAAGCAGCCGACGCCCGGCGGGGTTGGCCGTTTCGAAATAATGGAGGATCAGCGTGGAGTCCATCAGCTGCGTCCCGTTATCAAGAATCACCGTCGGCGCCTTGACCACCGGATTAATACGGGAGAATTCGTCAAAGCCGCTAAAGACCGATAGCGGCAGGCTCTCGAATTCCACGCCATAGAGCGCCAGAGAAACCGCCACGCGTCTTACATAAGGTGAATCCATCATACCAATGAGTTTCATCGTCACTCCTGCCTGCGATAAAGGGGTTGCTGGCTTACCTTACTGCAAAACCCGCCCCGCGAATATCAGGGGATGCTTACCGCAATGGTTAGGAAAACTAACAAACTGGCGCCACGGGGTAGTTCGCCGGTCTCCCCTGTGCTATACCGACTGAGACAGCCTGCATCCCCTCGACAGCCTGTTCGTAGCGGCTATAAAACCCGCTAACCCGGTAGTAACGTTAACGTATCGACTCCTTGACCAGAGAGATCACCATGGCAGATTTTCCCCCCGTCGCCAGCCTGCGCAGCTTTGAGGCGGTGGCGCGCCTCGGCAGCGTGACGCAGGCCGCCCACGAAATGAGCGTGACCCATTCGGCGGTCAGCCAGCACATCAAACAGCTGGAAGCCCTGGTCGGCGTCTCACTGTTTGTCCGCCACGGGCGCGGGGTGCGCATCACGGAAGAGGGGCGGCTCTATGCCCTGCAAATCCGCGAGGCGTTACAGCACATCGCCGACGCCACGCGGATGGTGCAGATCAAACCCCGCACCATGGAACTGACCCTGGCGACCCTCCCCTCCTTTGGCTGCCACTGGCTGCTGCCGCGGCTGGAGCGCTTTCAGGCGCGACATCCGCAGATCGCGGTGCGCCTGCTGACCAGCCTGGCGGTAGTCAACCTGCAGCAGGAGGGTATCGATCTGGCCATTCGCATGGGGCAAGGCGACTGGGAGGGGATGGAAAGCCGGCATCTGTTTGCCGATGAACAGCTGGTGGTGGCCGCGCCGCACTATCGCGGCGGCGACCTGCCGACCACCCCGCAGGCGATCGCCGCCAGCGATATCGTTTTTTCCATGGAGTCGTGGCACGCCTGGTGCAGCCAGGCGGGACTGGAAAAGACCATCGTCCCCGCGTGCCTGCGCCTGAACGACTCCAACCTGGTGCTGGAGGCGGTTCGCCTGGGGGCCGGCGTGGCGCTGGAGCGGCGCTCGCTGGTGGCGGGAGCCATAGCCCGCGGCGAGCTGGTGCAGCTCACCGCCGTCACCGTCCCCTACCCCTGGCACTACTGGCTGACCGTCTCCCCGCAGGCGGAGAACCGGCCGGAAATCGCCCGGTTCATCGCCTGGCTGGAAGAGGAGATCGCCCTCTGGCACCAGCAGATCAGCGCTTAGCCTTCGGCCGACGGCGGCAGGCCCGCCCGGGCGGCGTGCTCCTGGGAGAGACGCCAGAAATCGTGCCCGGCGGGATACTGATAAAGTCGCAGGGAGAACTGCCCGGCCACCGCGGTAATGTACTCAAATATCGCCGACTGGGTGTTTTCGTAGTCTTTCCACAGCGTCGAGGAGGTGAAGCAGTAAATCTCCAGTGGGATACCCGACGGCGACGGTTTCAGCGTTCTCGCCACAATGTACATCTCCTTAATAATATCCGGCCGCTCGGCGAGATAGTGCATCAGGTAGTGGCGAAACAGAGTCAGGTTGGTCAGGCCGTTATCGACAAACCAGCGGTCCGCCACGCCGCCGGGATCCCGGCCGTCAAGCAACGTGGTCAAAGGCTCATTCACCCCGCGGATGGCCAGCATCGAGGAGAGCATCTCCTGGTCGAGAAAACGCACCGAGTGCTGATCGATGGCGATACTGCGCATGATCCGCCGCGCCCCGGAGGAGAACATCGCCTGCCAGTTGGTATAGGTCTCGGTGAGGAAATTCTTGGTGGGAATACGGGAGATGGTATTGTCCCAGTTGCGGATGGTAATGGTGTGCAGCGCGATATCCGTCACCTCGCCGCTGAGGTTCTTGTCAGGCATTTCAATCCAGTCCCCCAGCTGGAGCACGTCGTTGGACGACAGCTGAACGTTCGCCACCAGCGACAGCAGGGTATGCTGGAACACGATCATCAGCACCGCCGCCACCGCCCCCAAACTGGAGATAATAATAATCGGCGATTTATTCGACATCACGGCGAGGATCATAATCGCCGCCAGGATGTGAACTAAGATTTTGCCTATCTGGATATAGCCCTTAATGGAATGATTTTTACGTTTGGTTTTTCGCAGATAAGAGCTGTTAACAATATCCAGCATCTCGTTGAAAAACACCGACATAAAAATAAAAAACAAGATCCCGCAGACGGTATTAATCGCCGTCACCAGCGATGCCGGCATCGCCGGCATAAACTGCAGAACGTAATAGACGATAATAACCGGAATGAAATTGGACAGCTTTTCGGCGATGCGTCGATCCTTCTCCAGCGGCACGTCCTGTTTATGGCTACCAAAGAAGACCTTACGCACCACTTTAATCAGCAAGAACTTGCATAAAAGGTGGGCAAATATGCCGGAGAGCAGCAGCAGAATAAGGTTAAATCCCACCGCCAGCGCCGGATTACTCTCAATAAACGTCAGTAGATGATTCACATACGCCATGCTTTATCGCCTGAATAACTATGCCATTTCGCTAACTGCTTTATCACAAGGGCATATATTGGAAAAAGTTAATCAATCCGCATCATGGCATATCGCTTAGCGTAACGTCCATGCGCGCACCGCCGCTAATCATTCATGGGATATATGTCAAAGTTTGCATTAATCATTATCTACGCTCACTATAAAGAGGCTTGTTATCAGGACGGAATAAGTCCAGGAGGAAACATGTTTAAAACGCTTACCGCTATTATCGCCTTAGCCGCCTCCGCCAGCGTTATGGCGCAAGGCGACGTCACGCTGAACAGTCTGGCCCACGATAGCGCCACCCGGGCGTCGTTTAACCAGATGGTCAAAGGCCATCAGCTGCCCGCCTGGGTGACCACCGGCGGCACCGGTTCGCCGGCGCAGACGGTGAAGCTGGGCAGCGAATCCTGGCAGGTGTTAAGCGCCTGCAAACCCCACGACTGCGGCCACGAGCGTATCGCGGTGATCTGGTCGGAGAAAAGCAAACAGATGTCAGGTGTTTACTCGGTGGTCGATGAAAAAACCGACCAGGAGAAGCTGACCTGGCTTAACGTCAGCGACGCCCTTTCCATCGATGGCAAAACCGTGCTGTTTGCCGCCCTCAGCGGTAGCCTCGACAACCATCCGGACGCCTTTAACTACCAGTAACCGCCCGTCGCCCCCGTCAGTCTTTCGCCGACGGGGGCTCCCTGGCTAGCCATCCGGGAACATCACGCTGTTCCCCGGCGCTTCCCTGTGCAAATGGATAAAGTTCAGGTGCCGCTCGTACTGGTCGAGAATATCGGTGATCACCTGCTCTTTGCTGTAGTCCATCAGGTCGTTACCCTGGCTGCCCTCCAGCAGGAAGGTCTCCAGCCGGTAATAGGTGGATTTCCCGCTGCGCGCCCGATAGGTAAAGCCCGGCACCGAGTACTGCTGCGGCCAGATCTTGTAGATAAAGTTCTGCTCGTCGCCCATGTGCACCAGCAGGTCGAGGTGGCCAAGGTTCTCGCCCTCTTCCGGCGGCAGGCTCTTCAGTTCCACCGCGGCGCCGCGCAGCCGCAGCTCCTGGGCCACTTCCTCCATCGCCGGGTAGCACACCGTCTCCATCATCTGTTTGGTATAGCGTGTGCCCGGGTAATTCATCAGCCGCGACAGGCGCTTCTTCCAGCTCAGCCGGTCCTGCAGGCCCATCGGGCGCGGGGCGGTGTCGCGGCTGGCGCTGACCCGACGGTAATCTTCCACTTTCAGGGATTTATACAGTCCGGCCATCACGAAGAAAATCACAAAGCTGAACGGCAGCCCCATGATCACCGTGGTGTTCTGCAGCGCCGAGATGCCGTTGGTCATCAGCATCCCGAGGGTTAGCAGGCCGATAGCTACCGACCAGAAGATGCGCAGCCAGTTCGGGGCGTCGCTGTTAATGTCCTTCAGCTTCGAGGTGAAATTCCCCAGCACCAGCGCGCCGGAGTCGGCGGAGGTGACGTAGAACAGCAGACCGGTAATGGTCGCCACCGAGGCGCTAAAGGTAAACGCCGGATACTGCGCCAGCAGGCTGTAGAAGCCGCGCTCCGGGTGGAGCATCGCCTCCTCGGCAAAGGCCGCGTCGCCGTGGATGATCTCATACAGCGCGCTGTTGCCGAACACCGACAGCCACAGCAGGGTAAAGGTGAACGGAATGATCAGGGTGCCCATCACAAACTGGCGGATGGTGCGCCCGCGCGAAATGCGCGCCAGGAACAGGCCAACGAACGGCGACCAGGCCACCCACCACGCCCAGAAAAAGAGCGTCCAGTTGTTCATCCACTCTACCGGGCGGTCGAAGGCGAAGCTGTTCAACGTCATGCCCATAAAGCGGTTGACGTAGTCGCCGACGTTGAGCACTAACGCATTGAGCAGGAAGGAGGTATCGCCCATGAACAGCACGAACAGGATCAGCCCCAGCGCGAGGGCGACGTTCAGTTCAGAGAGCACGCGGATGCCCTTGTCCACCCCGGAGGTGACCGAGATGGTGGCGATGATCACCGACAGCGCAATCAGGGCCGCTTTCGCCGCCAGCGAGTCCGGAATATCGAACAGCACGCTCAGACCGTAGTTGAGCTGCACCACGCCAATGCCGAGGGTAGTGGCGATGCCGAAGATGGTGCCGATCACCGCCGCGATATCGACGCTGTGGCCGATGGGCCCATTGATCCGTTTGCCGAAAATCGGGTACAGCGCCGAGCGGATGGTCAGCGGCAAATTATAACGATAGCTAAAGTATCCCAGCGCCATGCCCATCAGGGCATACATCGACCAGCCGGTTAAGCCATAGTGAAACAGGGTCCACACCATCGCCTGGCGCGCCGCCTCGATGGTCTGCCCCGCCCCTTCCGGCGGCTGCATATATTGCGTCACCGGCTCGGCCACGGAGAAGAACATCAGGTCGATGCCGATCCCGGCGGCGAACAGCATCGCCGCCCAGCTCAGCAAGCTGAACTCGGGCTTGGACTGCTCCGGCCCGAGCTTCACCGATCCGAAGCGCGAGCAGGCAATGCAGACGACGAAGACGATATACAGCGTCGCCGCCAGCAGATAGTACCAGCCGAAGGTTTTCGACACCCAGCTCAGAGTGCGCCCAATCCACTCGGCAGAAAAATCGCGAAAAAAGATCGTCATCAGGGAAAACAACAAAATCAGTCCGGCAGAGGTGTAAAAAACCACCGGATTGATTTTGTCCTTTTCTCTGTTTTGCGAAAGATCTGTCATCCAGTATCCCCACTGTTTTTGTAACTATTAAAATTCAATCACGTAACAATTAAGACACATTTTATATTGAACGTCCAATCAAAAACCGCTTTAATAGTTAACCAACGCTGATGAATGGAGTGGCAAAAATGCCCAAACTGGGGATGCAGCCAATCCGGCGCAGGCAACTGATCGACGCCACGCTGGACGCAATAAATGAAGTCGGAATGCACGACGCGACCATCGCGCAGATCGCCCGACGGGCGGGCGTGTCGACGGGGATCATCAGTCACTATTTCAAAGACAAAAATGGTCTGCTGGAGGCGACCATGCGCGACATCACCAGCCAGCTACGCGACGCGGTGCTCAACCGTCTGCACGCTCTGCCGGACGGCAGCGCCAGAGAGCGCCTGCAGGCGATAGTCGGCGGCAACTTTGATGAGACGCAGATCAGCAGCGCGGCGATGAAGGCCTGGCTGGCCTTCTGGGCCAGCAGCATGCACCAGCCGATGCTCTACCGCCTGCAGCAGGTGAGCAGCCGCCGCCTGCTGTCGAACCTGGTGTACGAGTTCCGCCGGGAGCTGCCGCGCCAGCAGGCCCAGGAGGCCGGCTACGGGCTGGCGGCGCTGATAGACGGCCTGTGGCTGCGCGCCGCCCTGAGCGGCAAACCGCTGGATAAGACGCTGGCGCAGTCGCTGACCAGCCACTTCATCAGCCAGCATTTACCGACCGAATAACCGAGGAGAATTTATGTCCCGAATGGCAGAACAGCAGCTTTATATCCATGGTGGTTATACATCCGCCACCAGCGGTCGCACCTTCGAGACCATTAACCCGGCCAACGGTGAAGTCCTGGCAAGCGTACAGGCTGCCGGACGCGAGGATGTCGACCGCGCCGTCGAGAGCGCGCGGCGCGGGCAAAAAATCTGGGCGGCGATGACCGCCATGGAACGCTCGCGCATTCTGCGTCGCGCCGTCGATATCCTGCGCGAACGGAACGACGAGCTGGCAAAGCTGGAAACCCTCGACACCGGTAAAGCGTATTCCGAAACCTCAACCGTGGATATCGTCACCGGCGCGGACGTGCTGGAGTATTACGCGGGGCTGATCCCGGCGCTGGAAGGCAGTCAGATCCCCCTGCGCGAGACGTCGTTCGTCTACACCCGCCGCGAACCGCTGGGTGTGGTGGCCGGGATTGGCGCATGGAACTACCCGATCCAGATCGCTCTGTGGAAATCCGCCCCGGCGCTGGCCGCCGGCAATGCGATGATTTTCAAGCCGAGCGAAGTGACCCCGCTCACCGCCCTGAAACTTGCGGAAATCTATACCGAAGCGGGTCTGCCGGACGGCGTGTTTAACGTCCTGCCGGGTGTGGGCGCGGAGACCGGCCAGTACCTGACCGAGCATCCGGGTATCGCTAAAGTCTCCTTTACCGGCGGCGTCGCCAGCGGCAAAAAGGTGATGGCCAACGCGGCGGGCTCGTCCCTGAAAGAGGTGACGATGGAGCTGGGCGGCAAATCGCCGCTGATTATTTTCGACGATGCGGATCTCGATCTCGCCGCCGACATCGCCATGATGGCCAACTTTTTCAGCTCCGGACAGGTGTGCACCAACGGCACCCGGGTGTTCGTCCCCGCGAAGGTTAAGGCGGCGTTTGAGCAGAAAATCGTTGAGCGCGTGGGCCGCATCCGTGCGGGCGATCTGTTCGATGAACGCACCAACTTTGGCCCGCTGGTCAGCTTCCCGCACCGTGACAATGTGCTGCGCTACATCGCCAAAGGCAAAGCAGAAGGCGCGAACCTGCTGTGCGGCGGCGACGTTCTGAAGGGCGAAGGCTTTGACAACGGCGCGTGGGTGGCCCCGACCGTGTTTACCGACTGCAG
Organism: Klebsiella sp. GG_Kp175; assembly: GCF_040062325.1. Lineage (NCBI taxonomy): Bacteria > Pseudomonadati > Pseudomonadota > Gammaproteobacteria > Enterobacterales > Enterobacteriaceae > Klebsiella > Klebsiella sp. GG_Kp175. Next base: position 118,952 of record NZ_JBEAFX010000003.1, read on the forward strand.
CGATGAGATGACCATCGTGCGCGAGGAGATCTTCGGCCCGGTGATGTCCATCCTCACCTATGACACCGATGAAGAAGCGATCCGCCGCGCCAACGATACCGACTACGGTCTGGCGGCGGGTATCGTCACGGCCGACCTGAACCGCGCCCACAGCGCCATTCATCAGCTCGAAGCGGGTATCTGCTGGATCAACACCTGGGGGGAATCCCCGGCGGAAATGCCGGTCGGCGGCTATAAGCACTCCGGCATTGGCCGCGAGAACGGCGTGATGACCCTGCAGAGTTACACCCAGGTGAAGTCCATCCAGGTTGAGATGGGTAAATTCCAGTCCATATTTTAACCGGGAGGTTTTTTTGCAATTTGACTACATCATTATTGGCGCCGGCTCCGCCGGCAACGTTCTGGCGACACGACTGACTGAAGATCCAAACACCACCGTCCTGCTGCTGGAAGCCGGCGGCCCGGACTACCGGTTCGATTTCCGCACCCAGATGCCCGCCGCGCTGGCTTATCCGCTGCAGGGCAAGCGCTACAACTGGGCCTACGAGACCGAACCTGAGCCGTACATGAACAATCGCCGCATGGAGTGCGGACGCGGCAAAGGGCTCGGCGGCTCGTCGCTGATCAACGGCATGTGCTACATACGCGGCAACGCCCTGGACCTCGATAACTGGGCCGCCGCGCCAGGGCTGGAACACTGGAGCTATCTCGACTGCCTGCCCTACTACCGGAAAGCGGAAACCCGTGATATCGGGCCCAACGACTACCACGGTGGCGATGGCCCGGTGAGCGTCACCACGCCGAAGCCGGGCAATAATCCGCTCTTCGAGGCGATGGTTGAAGCCGGGGTGCAGGCGGGTTATCCGCGCACCGACGATCTTAACGGTTACCAACAGGAAGGCTTTGGTCCGATGGACCGCACCGTGACGCCGCAGGGCCGTCGCGCCAGCACCGCCCGCGGCTATCTCGACCAGGCGCGCGGTCGCCCCAACCTGACCATCCGCACCCATGCGCTGACCGATCATATTATTTTTGCCGGCAAGCGCGCGGTGGGCGTCGAGTGGCTGGAGGGGGAAAGCACTATCCCGTCAAAAGCGACGGCCAACAAAGAGGTACTGCTGTGCGCCGGGGCGATTGCCTCGCCGCAGATCCTGCAGCGCTCCGGCGTCGGCAATCCCGAGCTGCTCAGGCAGTTCGATATCCCGGTGGTGCACGATCTGCCCGGCGTGGGTGAGAACCTGCAGGACCATCTGGAGATGTATCTACAATATGAATGCAAAGAGCCGGTGTCGCTCTACCCGGCGCTGCAGTGGTGGAACCAGCCGAAGATCGGCGCCGAGTGGCTGTTCGGCGGCACCGGGATCGGCGCCAGTAACCAGTTCGAAGCGGGCGGTTTTATCCGCAGCCGCGCCGAGTTCGCCTGGCCGAACATTCAGTACCACTTCCTGCCGGTGGCGATTAACTACAATGGCTCCAACGCGGTGAAAGAGCATGGCTTCCAGTGCCACGTCGGTTCGATGCGTTCTCCGAGCCGCGGCCACGTGCGCCTGAAGTCGCGCGACCCGCACGCCCACCCGGCGATCCTGTTTAACTATATGTCCCATGAGCAGGACTGGCAGGAGTTCCGCGACGCCATTCGCATTACCCGGGAGATCATGAACCAGCCGGCGCTGGATAAGTATCGCGGCCGCGAAATCAGCCCGGGTATTGACTGCCAGAGCGATGCCGAGCTGGATGAGTTTGTGCGCAACCACGCCGAGACCGCATTCCACCCATGCGGGACCTGTAAGATGGGTTACGACGAGATGGCGGTGGTCGACGGCGAAGGCCGGGTCCACGGTCTGGAAGGCGTGCGGGTGATCGATGCGTCGATTATGCCGCAGATCATCACCGGCAACCTGAACGCCACCACCATTATGATCGGCGAGAAGATGGCTGACGCTATTCGCGGCCGCCAGCCGCTGCCGCGCAGCACCGCGGCGTATTATGTCGCTGGCGACGCGCCGGTTCGCCGCTAACCGTTTAGGCCACGCTTGTCCTTTCCCGTGCGGAAAGGACACTCCTCACCTTTCCAGCATCCCTCAGCGCTCAAGGCACGGCTGAATAATGCTATCAACAGCAGCATTCACCTGTTTTGCACCGGATATCAGGGTGATACTTATCGCCCTCGCCCCAGCCACCTGATACATATCGATCTGGGCGACTCGTGTGCCATGCTGCGAAATATCAAAGAAGTTTGGCGCATTCTGCTCGGGGATGATGCGCTCAACCTCATAGCCATGCGGCTTCAGGGCGCTGCGTATGCAGTCATAGCGCCAGTGCAGCCCCAGCCGATCGGATACCGAATAAGTCTGATAGATGGTTTTGTCGCCGAAGGGGTGAATGACTCCGCAGGCCACCAGCAGAACGGCAATGACTATCAAGCCAAAAATTCTCATTATATTTCCATAACATAAAGACGCACCCGACATGAGCGCTGACGCTTTGCGCAGCGGAATTTACGCTGCCAGCGCTAAAAATTCAACTTTTTGTTGATAATTAAACATTGTGCGTATAACTTAATCCTGTCAGCGTATCTCCCATGGTAAAATAGCGTTCCGGGGTCGCTTCCTGACCACGATTCCAGCAGAGGATCATCCATGACATCAGAGTACACACAGCAGGTTGCACAGATCGCCGGGCCGCTTGAAGCAGCCATGGACGCCATGGCGGGAACGTTATCAGCGAATCAGGAGGTGGTGTTGCATAATCTCACTACCCCTGAACATTCCATTATCAAAATTATTAACGGTCATGTTAGCGGCAGGGGTAGTGGCGATCATTTATTAGCCGGCCCGGAAAAAGATACCGGTTTTGCGCTGCTTCTGCAGAAGACGAATAATAACAAGCCGAGAACCATAAGCGATTATAAAACCGTCACCGCTTCAGGGAAAACGCTCAATAGCGCATCGACAATTTATTACAGCGAAGAGGGATATCCGCTTATCGCCTTCTGTATTAATGTCGACCCCTCGCCTTTTGAGCAAATACGCAAGAGCCTTGACGCGCTGCTGCCATCGCCGGCGGAGGCCGCAGAGGCGGTCGATCTTAATTTAGGCGGATTGATCGATCAGTCAATCCAGGAAATCATTGATAAATATTCAGTACCGGGTAAAAAAATACAAAAAGCGCAGCGTTTGAAAATTGTCGCTGAAATGCATACGAAAGGTATTTTTAAAATGCGCGGGGGCGTGCAGCAGGCGGCTCAGGCCCTGGGGGTAACACGATATACGGTTTATAATGACCTTGAGGTGATGAATGAAAAATAATTCACAGCAGCGCATTCGCTTTTATCAGGTCGATGCTTTCTCAAAAGGCCCCTTTACCGGCAATCCCGCTGCGGTTTGTTTGCTGGAGGCGTGGCCTGAAGATAGCGTGCTGCAGCGCATTGCGACGGAAAACAACCTGTCGGAAACGGCCTTTGTTGTCAGGCAGCCTGACGGTTTCGGATTGCGATGGTTTACCCCAGCCGTCGAGGTCGATCTCTGCGGTCATGCCACGCTGGCTGCGGCCAGCGTGCTGCTCAATCAACAAGCGCGCGATCGGGTGCGTTTTTTCACCCGCAGCGGCGCGCTGGACGTCACGTTACATGACGGAAAATATACCCTGGATTTTCCGCTGGTTGTTCCGTCACCCATCGCCGCGCCGCAAGGATTGTTCAAGGCGCTGGGACTGGCTGAAGACGCAGGTGAAACCTGGCAAGCCTCCGATATTATTGTCGTCATTGATGACGAAGCGCTGTTGGACGCGCTTAAACCCGACTTTAACGCCTTGAATGCCTTCAACACCCGTGGCGTGGTGGTCACCGCCGCATCACGGACCTTCGATTTTCGTTCTCGCTGGTTCGGTCCGCAGGTGGGAGTCAACGAAGATCCGGTCACCGGTTCGGCACATACTTTTCTGGCGCCGCTGTGGAGTGAGAAACTGGCGAAAAAAACGCTTCATGCCCAGCAAGGTGGCAACCGTAAGGGAGAACTCTTCTGCCACATCAAAGATAACGGACGTGTTGAACTCTCAGGCGAAGCCTGTCTGGTTATTGAAGGTACCTTTATTTTGTAAACCGACGAATCTATAGCTTATTTGCAAAATTATATTAGCTTAATGGCGAATTGTGATTCTCATCATCTTAAATAGGCCTCTTTAATATTTTGGTGAGAATCATTTAATAACGTCATCCGGGGTTTGCCGTTTCCAGCCCCGGAGCATTGATAATAACAGCTATTTTTATCCGTTACGTGCAAAAAGATAATAAGCGTGCTGCCTGCGCAACAGAGTCTGCGGCAGGCATAGCCAGCTTCAGCCATAAAAATGAGATTTTTAATGTTGTGTTAGCCAAAAATGCCTGAACGGGTCTTTGAATGGTTATCACTGGAATCGTTACTTTAACTCTGGGTATTAAATAACAACTAGCAAGTCGTTCATCCCGACAATACTGCCGAGAACTCACCTCTGCCGGTGTCGGAATCGGGAGCACTGACAGGGCTAACAGAGAGAATATTATGTTAACAAAACCAGATGATGAATCTAAGAAAAAGGCCACGCCCCTTGAGCGTCGTATTGTGGTTATTACGTTAGTCGCCATGTTAATACTTTATTCGGTGTTAATTATGACCCACTTTCGATAACTGGTTAGTCTGTCATATTCTGCGGCCCACTGTGGCTTTCTTACAACAGGTAGCACAATGAAAAAGTTCGTTGCAGTATTCGGTTTGGCATTATTAACGTTCACCGTTGCGGGGTGTTCCAGCGATTATGTATTAGAGAAAAAAAATGGTGAGATGATTATCACCCACGGAAAACCGGAGGTCGATGACGATACTGGGTTAATCACCTATGAGGATATCGCGGGAAATGAACATGCCATTAACCGGGATCAAATTATTCAGATGATCGAGAAATAGCCTTTGTATGGGCAGAGCTGGCGTGATGCGCTCTGCCCATTCACTTTGCAGAGTTAGCGAAACGCCTCCAGGCGTTTGATCTGCTGCCCGTCGGCAGTAAAGTTTTCCGCCGCCAGCCACGCCCGCAGCGCCGCATCGCGCGCAGGCCACTCGCCGTCAATGATGGACAGCATATCGCTGTCGCGCGTCCGCCCTTTACGCACCAGCCTCTGCCGCAGACGTCCTTCCCAGCTAAAGCCCAGCCGTTCGGCGGCGCGGCGCGAGGCGACATTCATCGAATCGCATTTCCACTCCAGCCGACGATAGCCATGGTCAAAGCCGTTCTTCAGCAGCAGCCAGACCGCTTCGGTACCCAGCGGGGTGTTTTTCATCCGTCGCGACCAGGTGACATGGCCGATCTCAACCGTGCCCATTTCCCGTTCGATCGCCATATAGCTGACGATGCCCACCGCCTGCTCGCTATGGAGGTCAATCACCGCATACGGCACCAGGGCATCATCATTCACCTTGCCCGCGATCCAGTGGGCGGTCGCCGCCACGCTCTCCGGCCGCGTAGACGCCAGCCACGTCCAGTCGCTGTTGTCACCGAGCGCATAGGCGGCAAACAGATCCGCCGCATGACGGTCAACGTCCAGCGGCTCCAGTCGACAAAAACGGCCATTTAACGCCGTCCGTCGCAGGACTCGCGCCCCCTGCCAGCCTGGGACAAGGTCGTTCACCTGCTGGCCAAACTCATTGATTTCCGGCACACCCACCTCCTCGCAATAGACAATGCGTTATAGCAAGAAGCCCGCAGCGGAGAAAGGCGCTTCTGCGCGACCGGCAATAACCTGTCGTTCTTGATTATGCGTTTTTAGCATAAGGATATCCTTATTTTGACTTTACGCCTTTTCGCAAGCGGCCTAACGTAGCGAGGCATAAAAAATTAAAATAACCATTTTTCAGGGATTGCACATGACCAAAAAACTGTTGCCTTTACTGGTACTGACGGCGCTCTCCACCGCCGCGCATGCCGCCACGCCGCCCAACACGCTGGTGGTCGCCCAGGGTCTCGACGATATCGTCAGCCTCGACCCGGCGGAAGCGAACGAACTCTCCAGCATTCAGACGGTCCCCAGCCTCTACCAGCGTCTGGTGCAGCCGGACCGCAACAACCCTGAAAAAATCGTACCGATTCTCGCCGAAAGCTGGCAGGCCGATCCGGCGGCGAAAACCCTGACCATTAAACTGAAGCCGGATGCCAAATTCGCCTCCGGTAATCCGCTGCGCCCGGAAGATGTGATTTTCTCATACACCCGCGCGGTGACGCTGAATAAATCGCCAGCGTTTATTCTCAACGTGCTCGGCTGGCAGCCGGACAACATCGCCAGCCAGCTGAAAAAAGTTGACGATCATACCCTGACGCTGCACTGGACCGCCGACGTCAGCCCGGCGGTGGCGCTGAATATTCTCTCCACCCCCATCGCCTCCATCGTTGATGAAAAACAGGTGGCGCCGAACGCGAAAAATAACGACTTCGGCAACGACTGGCTGAAGATGCACTCGGCGGGCAGCGGGGCCTATAAAATGCGCATCTACCAGCCGCATCAGGCCATCGTGCTGGAGGCCAACGCCAGCTCCCCCACCGGCGCGCCAAAGATCAAAAGCATTATTATTAAAAACGTCCCCGACCCGGCTTCCCGCCGCCTGCTGATCCAGCAGGGGGATGCCGACGTGGCCCGCGACCTCGGCGCTGACCAGATAGCCGCCCTGCAGGATAAACCCGGCGTGAAGGTGCTGAGCATCCCGTCCGCCGAGCAAAACTACCTGGTGTTTAATACCGCCAACACCGCCAACCCCCTGCTGAATAATCCGGCCTTCTGGGAGGCGGCGCGCTGGCTGGTCGATTATGAAGGCATCACCAAAAATCTGCTGAAAGGACAGTACTTTATTCATCAAAGCTTCCTGCCGGCCGGCCTGCCGGGGGCGCTGGAGACCAATCCGTTCACCTTCAACCCGCAAAAAGCTAAGGCTATCCTCGATAAAGCGGGCATTAAGGATGCCCACTTCACCCTCGACGTGGAGAACAAACCGCCGTTTATCACCATCGCCCAGTCGCTGCAGGCCAGCTTTGCCCAGGGCGGGGTGAAGGTGGATCTGCTACCCGCCGCCGGCAGCCAGGTCTATGCCCGGGTGCGCGCGAAGCAGCATCAGGCGGCGATCCGCCTGTGGATCCCGGACTACTTTGATGCCCATTCCAACGCCAGCGCCTTTGCATGGAACGATGGTAAATCCAGCACCGTGGCCGGGCTCAACGGCTGGCAGATCCCTGAGCTGAATAAAGCCACCCTCGCCGCGGTGGCGGAGCCGGACCCGGCGAAACGCCTCGACCTGTACAAAACGATGCAGGAAACCCTGCTGCAGCATTCGCCATACGTCTTTATTGACCAGGGGAAAACCCAGATCGTGGTGCGCGACAACGTGAAGGGCTATCAGCAGGGGCTGAACGCCGATATGGTCTGGTACGATAACGTCACCAAGTAAGCGGGTTATGTCACCGGGCATGGCGGCCTCGCCCTGCCCGGATGACCGTTTCACCACCCGGGTCCGGTGGGCGTCGCGCCGCCGGGAACCATGTTGATATACCAGGAATTTCCATTTTCCATGCCATCGTTTTCCACTCATTTTACCCGCCTGCTGCAGGGGCTGTTTACCCTGCTGCTGACGCTGTTCGGGCTGCTGCTGGTCACCTTCGCGCTCTCCGCGCTGTCGCCGGTCGACCGCGTGCTGCAGATCGTCGGCGACCATGCCAGTCAGTCGACTTACGACCAGGTTCGCCATCAGTTGGGTCTCGACCAACCGCTGCCGGTCCAGTTCTGGCACTACCTGGTCAACCTGTCCCATGGCGATCTTGGCATCGCCAGCGCCACCGGCCAGCCGGTGCTTCACGACCTGCTGGCGGTCTTTCCGGCAACCCTTGAGCTGGCGACCCTGGCGCTGATCGTCGGCGCGGTACTGGGCATCGTCGCCGGGGTGCTGTGCGCCCGTTACGCCGGTTCGCCGTGGGATTTGGCGGTGCGCACCTTTACCCTGTTGGGCAACTCGGTGCCCATTTTCTGGCTCGGCCTGCTGATGCTGGCCCTGTTTTACGCCCGGCTACAGTGGGCGCCGGGCCCAGGTCGCCTCGACGATATTTATCAGTACACCGTCGAGCCGCGCAGCGGTTTTGCGCTGATCGACACCTGGCTCTCCGGCGATATGGCGGCGTTTAAAAATGCCATCGGCCATCTGCTGCTGCCGGTGCTGGTGCTGGCCTATTACTCGCTGGCCAGCATCACCCGCCTGACCCGCTCCGCCTGCCTGAGCGAGATGAACAAAGAGTACATTCTGCTGGCGCGGGCCAAAGGGGCTGGTGAGATGACAATTCTGCTGCGCCACGTCCTGCCCAATATCCGCGGCACTCTGCTGACGGTGACCGCCCTCGCCTGGACCTCGATGCTCGAAGGGGCGGTGCTCACCGAAACCGTCTTCTCGTGGCCGGGGATCGGCCGCTACCTCACTACGGCGCTATTCGCGGGGGATACCACGGCGATCATGGGCGGCACGCTGCTGATTGGCGTGAGCTTTGTGCTGATCAATAACCTGACCGACCTGCTGGTGCGGTTAACCGACCCGAGGGTGCGCTGATGCCGACTTATCTGTTTTTACGCCGTCTGCGCCGATCACCCGCCGCCTTCAGCGGCCTGGCCCTGGTGATCCTGCTGGTGCTGACCGCGCTGTTCGCCCCGTGGCTGGCGCCGCACGATCCCAACTGGCAGGATGCCGCCGCCCGTCTGCAGGGACCTGGCGCGGGGCACTGGCTCGGCACCGACAGCTACGGCCGTGACCTGCTGTCGCGCCTGCTCTACGGCGCACGTCCGGCGCTGGGTCTGGTGGCGCTGGTAACCGCCATTACCCTGCCCGTCGGGCTGCTGGTGGGTATCCTCTCCGGCTACTATGGCGGGTGGCTGGAGCGAATACTGATGCGGTTTACCGACGTGGTGATGTCGATGCCGCGGTTGATCCTCGCCTTCGCGTTCGTGGCGATGCTCGGCCCGGGGCTGGTCAACGGCGCGCTGGCGTTAGCCCTGACTACCTGGCCGGCCTACGCCCGTCAGGCGCGCAGCGAAATTCAGCGCCTGCGTCATAGCGACTATCTCGCCGCGGCGGAGATGCTGGGCATCCGCGGCTGGCGGCTGCTGGTCGGCCATATTCTGCCGCTATGTCTGCCGTCGGCGATTGTCCGGCTGGCGCTCGATCTGGCGGGTATTATTCTCGCCGCCGCCGGGCTCGGCTTTCTCGGCCTTGGCGCCCGCCCGCCGATGGCGGAGTGGGGAGCGATGATTGCCGACGGGATGCAGGTGATTTTCGACCAGTGGTGGATCGCTGCCATCCCCGGCGCGGCAATCCTGCTCGCCAGCCTGGCGTTTAACCTGCTGGGCGATGGCCTGCGCGATATTCTGGAGCCGCAACATGACTGACATCCGACTGACCGTGCAGGGACTCGCTGTCGACTACCCCACCGCCCGGGTGGTGGACAACGTCAGCTTCACCCTCGGCAACGAGCGGCTGGCGCTGGTGGGCGAATCCGGCTCCGGCAAATCCATGACCGCCCGGGCGCTGATGGGCCTGGTGCGCAAGCCCGGGATAGTGAGCGCCGAACGGCTGGAGGTGCTGGGGCGTGATGTGCTGACCCTTAGCGCCCGCGGCTGGCGCGAGCTGCGCGGCAACGATATCGCTATGGTGCTGCAGGACCCGCGCTATGCGCTGAATCCGGTGCAATCCATTCAGACGCAGCTGGAAGAGGCGTTAACCCTGCATCAGCGTCTCAGCCGCCGCGGGCGCGCCGAGGCGGTCAAAGACGCTATCGCCGCCGTCGGTCTGGATCTCCCGGTCCTCAGCCGCTATCCCGGCGAACTCTCCGGCGGGATGGGGCAGCGGGTAATGATCGCCCTCGCGCTGCTCAATAACCCGAAGGTGCTGATAGCCGACGAGCCGACCTCGGCCCTTGACGCCCGCCTGCGCAACCAGATCCTCGAGCTGCTGGTGGAGCAGTGCGCGCAGCGGCAGATGGCCATGTTACTGATCAGCCACGATCTGCCGTTAGTGGCCGCGCATTGCGATCGCGTGCTGGTGATGTACCAGGGGAGACAGGTCGACGAGATGCCAGCGCGAGCGCTACCGACGGCGACGCACCCTTATACCCGCACCCTGTGGACCTGCCGGCCGAATGCGCATACTTACGGCCAGATGCTGCCGACCCTCGACAGAACTCAGGACTTTACGGAGACGGCCCATGGCGATCGTTAATCTTCAGGATTTACAGGTAACATTCGGCGCGAAGACGGCGGTCTCCGCCGCCAGTTTCCGTGTCGACGCCGGGGAAACCTTCAGCCTGATCGGCGCCTCGGGCTGCGGTAAATCGACGATTTTGCGCGTGCTCGCCGGATTACAGCGCGAATGGCGCGGCAGCGTGGATCTGCTCGGCCAGGCCATTACGCCGGGCGCCCGCTTTCAGGGCGAGCTGCGGCGCAACGTGCAGATGGTATTTCAGGATCCGTATGCTTCGCTGCATCCCAACCATACCCTGTGGCGCACCCTGGCGGAGCCGCTGCAGATCCACGGCATCCGCGACGTTGCCCCGCGGGTGACCACCGCCCTTGAGCAAGTGGGTCTGGCCGCCGACGCCGCGCGCCGCTATCCGCATCAGCTCTCCGGCGGTCAACGGCAGCGCGTGGCCATTGCCCGCGCCCTGCTGCTGCGCCCGCAGATCCTGCTGCTGGATGAGCCGACCTCGGCACTGGATATGTCGGTACAGGCGGAAATCCTCAATCTGCTAAACCGCCTGAAACAGGAGCACGGCATGACCTATCTGCTGGTCAGCCATGATGCCGACGTCATCGCCCATATGTCCGATCGGGCGGCGTTTATGGCGGAGGGCGTGATCCAGCGCTTTTTCGATCGCGACGCGCTGGTCAACGGGGAACACCGAATGAGGTGAAGGCAGCGGATGCGCGGTTGTTTTGTCGGGTGGCGCTTCGCTTACCCGACCTACGATTCGTGCGACCTGCCGTTAATTTACCCACTTGCGGCGACTGAAACTGCCAGTTTTCCCCCTCTCCCTATGTATGAAGGGCCGGAGTGAGGCTCGGTTTTCCCCCTCTCCCTGTGGGAGAGGGCCGGGGTGAGGGCAACAGAGCGCACCCTGTCCCCGCTGCCCGGCGCCTTAGCCCGATGCGCCGTTGCTTTGTCGGGTGGCGCTTCGCTTACCCGACCTGGGATTCGTGCGACCTGCCGTTAATTTATTCACCAGCCTTGCTGAAACTGCCGGTGCTGGCGGCCTCAAAATCGCTGAGACGTTCCCGGAAGGCCGGGGGTACAGGGGGCGGCGGCGACTGGCCGCCCCCTGTGCGCTCCTTGCGCCATGATTGACATAACGCAGAAGAAATATTGGGAGCGCAATCTGCCCGGAATTAACACAGAAGCTGTAGCCCTGCCAGACGCAGCGCGAACAGGGAAATATTCAGTTGTGACGTTATTTCGCCGGGTGGCGGCTGACGCCTTACCCGGCCTACGGGATCCACACACAGGCTCATACCCCGTAGGCCCGTGCAAGCGCAGCGCCGCCGGGCAACAGTATCCGGCCCCCTCCCCTACTTCGCCAGGCTGGCAAAGCGGGCGAATACCGCATCAAAAATCGCCAGCCCCTGCGCCACCTGCTCAGCAGTAATGGTGCACGGCGGCACCACGTGAATGCGGTTCTCCACCACAAAGACCAGCAGCCCGGCCTCGGTCAGGGCCCCTTTGATCGCGGCCATGTCGGCGGCGGTCAACGGCGTTTTTTGTTTACGGCTGCTTACCAGCTCCAGCGCCTGGAACAGGCCGCGACCGCGCACCTCGCCGATAATGGCGTGCTTCTCCGCCAGCGCCTCGAGGCCGGGTCGCAGCACCTCATTGCCGATATAGGCCGCGTTCTCAACCACCTTCTCCTCTTTCATCGCGTCGATGGTGGCGACAATCGCCGCCATCGCCAGCGGATGGCCGGAGTAGGTCAGCCCCCCTGCAAAGAAGTGGTCGTCAAAGTAGCGGGCAATCGGCTCGCTAATCAGCACCCCGCCCGCCGGCACGTAGCCGGCGTTAACCCCCTTGGCAAAGGTCACCAGATCCGGCACCACGCCATCCTGTTCGAAGGCGAACCAGCTGCCGGTGCGGCCAAAGCCGGCCATCACCTCATCGAGGATCAGCACGATGCCAAACTCGTCGGCCAGAGCGCGCACGCCCTGCATATAGCCTGCCGGCGGCACGAGGATCCCGGCGGTGCCGGGGATGGACTCCAGCAGGATCGCCGCGATGGCCGTCGGCCCCTCGCATTCAATGATCCGCCGCAGATGCGCCAGCGCGCGCTGGCACTCCTCTTCCTCGGTCGCGGCGTTGAACTCGCTGCGGTAAAGGTAGGGGTTGAAGAAGTGTACATGGCCGCGGGAGAACTCATTCGGCACCCGGCGCCAGTCGCCGGTGGCGGCGATCGCGCTGCCGGTGTTGCCATGGTAGGAACGATAGGCCGAGAGCACCTTGTCGCGCCCGGTATAGAGCCGCGCCATGCGAATCGCGTTCTCATTGGCATCCGCCCCGGCGTTGGTGAAGAACACCTTGCTGAAGCCCGCCGGCGCCAGGTCGACGATGCGCTTCGCCGCTTCGCCGCGGGCAAGGTTGGCGGTGGCGGGCGCGATGGTGACCAGGGTCTCCAGCTGCGCCTTCATGGCCGCCAGCACCCGGGGATGTTGATAGCCAATGTTGACGTTCACCAGCTGGCTGCTGAAGTCGAGCCAGGTATTCCCCTCATAATCCCACAGCTCGCAGCCTTGCGCCCCGGCGATGACCAGCGGGTTGAGATTGCCCTGCATCGACCATGAATGAAACACATAGGCGCGATCCAATTGCCGAACTTCGTCATTGCTTACCGCGACCTCGTTGTGAATTGCCAGCTTCATACCCTGCCCTCTCTCATGTCGTAGTGGTTGGCTTCATCATTGGCCGCGGCCGCGCAAATCGGATAGAGCCAGTGCGCGCAAAACGATGTGACACGGTGTCACATCCCCGCCCGTCGTCTGGCCCTGTGCCTTGCCGTCCGGCGTTTTTATAGTGAAGAGACAACCGCACAGGAGAATGAGATGGCAACGAGCAACGTAGTGTTTATCACCGGGGCGACCTCGGGTTTTGGCGAAGCGGCAGCGCAGGTGTTTGCCGACGCGGGCTGGTCGCTGGTGTTGAGCGGGCGCCGCTATCCGCGACTGAAGGCCTTACAGGACAGCCTCGCCGCTAAGGTGCCGGTGCATATTATTGAGCTTGACGTTCGTGACAGCGAGGCAGTGGCTGCCGCCGTGGCGTCGCTGCCCGCCGATTTCGCCGATGTCACCACCCTGATCAACAACGCCGGGCTGGCGCTGTCGCCGCTGCCGGCGCAGGAGGTGGCGCTGGAGGACTGGAAAACGATGATCGACACCAACGTCACCGGTCTGGTGACGGTCACCCACGCCCTGCTGCCGACGCTGATTCGCCATGGCGCCGGAGCGAGCATTATCAATATCGGCTCGATCGCCGGACAGTGGCCCTATCCCGGCAGCCATGTCTATGGCGCCAGCAAGGCCTTCGTGAAACAGTTCAGCTATAACCTGCGCTGCGATCTGCTTGGCACCGGCGTGCGAGTCACCGATCTGGCGCCGGGGATTGCCGAGACCGAATTTACCCTGGTGCGCACTAAGGGCGACCAGGCGGCATCGGATAAACTCTATCGCGGCACCACGCCGCTGAGCGCGCGCGATATCGCCGAGCAGATGTTTTATATCGCCACGCTGCCGGCGCATATGAACATTAACCGGGTAGAGGTGATGCCGGTGCGTCAGGCGTGGCAGCCGTTCGCCATCGATCGGGATTAAGAGAAGCCCGACGCTTCCCCTGCCGGCGCTGCCGGCAGGGGGGACAGGCCGGTCTAGCGGCTGCTTTGCAGAAACTGCCTGACGCGCTCGGAGTCAGGTTGGGTGAAGAACTTCTCCGGCGGCGCCTTCTCAATCAGCAGCCCCTTCTCCAGAAACACCACCTCATTGGACACCTGGCGGGCAAAATCCATCTCGTGGGTCACCACCACCATGGTGTAGCCCTCGGCGGCAAGGGCTTTCATCACTCCTAACACCTCGTTCACCAGCTCCGGATCCAGCGCCGAGGTCGGTTCATCGAAGAGGATAACTTCTGGCGACATCGCCAGCGAACGGGCGATCGCCACCCGCTGCTTCTGCCCGCCGGAGAGGGTGATCGGGTAGACATCGGCTTTGTGCGCCATGCCGACTTTCTCCAGCTGCCGCATAGCCATGGCCTTCGCCTCGTCCCGCTTCATGCCCTTAACGCGCAGCAGCGCCTCACTGACGTTTTGCTGCACGGTCAGATGCGGCCACAGGTTAAAACTCTGAAACACCATCCCCACCCGCTCGCGGATTTTGGCCAGCTGGCGGTGCGACATCGCCCGGCCGCGCTGTTCATCAATCCCCAGCCGCTGACCGCCGATATGAATTTCACCGCGGTCCGGCTGTTCCAGCCAGTTCATACAGCGCAACAGGGTGGATTTTCCCGACCCGGACGAACCGAGAATACTCACCACGGTCCCCTTCTCCACCGTCAGGTTAATATCCCGCAGGACTTCCACATTATCGAACTGCTTGGAGACGTTTTTGACGCTTACGGCAATAGACTCAGGCATGGCTCATTCCTCGTTTGGCTCCCCAGGCGGTCAGGCGCTTAATCAGCAGTTCCAGCAGAATGCTGATCGCCCAGTAAAGCCCAATGGCGACGATAAAGGCGTTAAACGGAATAAAATAGGTCGCCTGGACGCTGTTGGCGGCGGCGGTGATCTCCTGAACGGTAATAATGCTCAGGAAAGCGGTGTCCTTCAGGCAGATAATCAGCTGATTGCCGATCAGCGGTAAGGCGGAAGAGACGATATTGGGTAAAATAATCCGCCGAAAAATGGCATAGCGAGAAAAGCCCTGAGCAATCGCCGCTTCAATATACCCGCCGGAAAATACCCGCCGCTGGCTGCGCAATATTTCAAAGAAGTAGGCGCCATGATAAATAATCAGGGCCAGTAAACCGGCGGTCCACGGCTCCATGCTAATACCGAGCTGCGGCAGTCCGTAATACAGCAGATAGGCGAGGATCAAAAAAGGGATCGCGCGCATCAGGCTGACAAAGCCAATGATAACCCGGTTAAGGACTTTCTTTTGATATTCACTCAAATAGCACAGCGCAATACCGATAATAAGGGCCGCCAGGGCGGCGGTAATAAACAGTTCGAGGGTCGCGAATAACCCGGCAATAAAGCTATCGCGTACCGACCAGATAACGCCCCACTGATTCATAATACCTCCCGTTGCTAGCGCGCCAGGCGCCTGGCTTTCCGTTCCGCGATCCCCTGCAGCTTCAACAAACAGCCGATGATCGCCACATACAGCAGGCCGGCGGCGAGGATCGGCGACAGCGGCTCGTAGGTGACCGAGGAGATACGGTTGGTCACCCGGGTAAGATCCACCACGCCAATCACGGCGATCGCCGGGCTACCTTTGATCAAAAACGACATCTCATTGACCAGCGCCGGCAGGCTTTCGATCCACATCTGCGGCAGCATGATGTAGCGGAAGTAGGTCCAGCGGCGCATCCCCACCGACTCCGCCGCCTCCCGCTGTTCGCGCGGAAAGGTGCGGAAGGCGTTGCGCCAGATCTCAGCGTTAAACGCCGACGTGTTAAGCGTCAGCGCCACGATGGCGGCCACGTTCTTGTCGAGGTTAATACCCATCGTGGGCAGCGAAAGAAACAGAAACAGCACCAGCGTCACCAGCGGCGTCGCGCGGGCCAGGCTGATATAGACCACCAGCAGCTGGTCGATAACCGGCAGACGCAACATCCGCACCAGGGCGATCAGCAGCCCCGCCACCACCCCGAAGGCGATAGCGATGGCCGAAATCCAGAGGGTCGTCCATGCGCCTTCGATTAATAACTGCCAGGAAATTGCATCCATGAGGCCCTCCTTCTCAGCAACAGGCGGCGGTCGCCCGCCGCGGAACATTACAGACCGGCAAGCTTATGAAACTGTTCCGGGCTGGTGATCGCCTCGGTGGGCAGGTTGTCATAGGTTTCGCCGAACCATTTTTTCTGCAGCTCGGCGAGCTTGCCGGTCTCCTTCATGTGGTTCATAAACTTGGTCATATAGGCCAGCAGCTGCGGCGAGTTTTTCGGGATCGGCCACGCCATATAGCCCGGTCCGGAGACGGCCAGCCCTTTGGCGAAGACCTTCGGTTTGGCTTTCGCCAGGTCGTTTACCGAGATAACCACGTTAATCACGTAATCCAGCCGCTTATTCGCCAGGTCGGCGTAGGCTTCCGGATAGGAGGGGTACTCCACCACCGGTCCCAGCTTGCCGCCGGTCTTCTCCAGCATCGCCTTCAGCTCCGGCAAACGCGCCAGCAGCGCGCTGCCTGCCTGCACGCCCACTTTTTTGCCGCTGAGATCGGCAATGGTATTTAGCGAGGTATCGCCAGCGCGTTTGACGAAATAGTGCTGCGCGGAGGCCCATGGTGGGGTGAAATCAAAGACTTTCAGCCGCTCATCGGTAATAACCGCCCCGGTTAAGGCCATATCGTATTGTCCGGTGGAGACAGCCGCTAATAATCCGGTCCACGGTAATATGCTCTGGTCGACATGAAATTTGGCGTATTTACGTAACTCCTCAAGCATATCTTTGTTAAAGCCATCGGCCTGGCCATTATTCATAAAGTTAAACGGCGCATAATCATCTTCCGTCGCCACTTTCAGGGTGCCGGATTTTTCTATTTCCGGCAGATCGGCCGCGACGGCGTGATAAGAAAAAGCAACCGTTAATACAGCGCTCAGACATATTGATGCCAATGATTTTTTCATTATTTCACCCCTGATGGATTGGCCAGACGGGTTCATTCCAGAACGCGAAAAGGTTTATGCAAAATAGAGGCCGGGAGGTTCCGGTCCACGGCGGCTGAATGCGTTTTTAATGTGGGAGCGTTTTGCAATTCCGTATAGAGCCAGATGGGCCGCATCGCTGTGTCAGATGGCGGAAGGGTGGTATGGAATTTGCTGAGCTTAGCGGGTGGTCGCGATGCGTTATTGCCAGAGGAGCCCCGTATGATCCGTCACCTGTTACACGTTGATTTTGAGCCTGGCCGCGGTTTGCAGGAACAGGTGCGAGAGACGCTGGTGAATGCCATTCTCAGCGGGATCTTCGCCGCCGACACCCCGCTCCCCTCCTGCCGCCAGCTGGCCAGCCAGCTGCGCGTCTCGCGCAACACCACCGCCCTGGTGTTCGAAAGCCTGGTCAACGAGGGCTACCTGATTAGCCGCCCGCGAAGTGGTTACTACCTGCACCCCGACTATCACGATGCTTCGCCGCCCGCGGTCGAGAGTGCACCGCAGCGCGAAGCGGCTGCACCACGCTGGGGCGACCGGCTGCAGATGACCCCCAGCCAGCAGGAGTCGATCCTCAAACCGGCGGGCTGGATGCACTACCGCTACCCGTTTATCTACGGCCAGCCCGATACCCGGCAGTTCCCGCTGGCCACCTGGCGCTCGGCGGCGAACTGGCTGCACGGCGGGGTGCGCGACCCGGCGTGGGTCATCGACCATATTGACCAGGATGTGCCGATGCTCATCGAGCAGATCCGCACCCGGGTGCTGCCCAAGCGCGGCATTGTCGCCGCCCCGGACGAAATTCTCATTACCCTGGGCTCGCAAAACGCCCTCTACCTGCTGACCCGGCTGCTGCTCTCCTCCACCACCCGCATTGGCGTCGAAAACCCCTGCTTTCGCGAAGCCATCAACACCTTTCTGCTCGCCGACGCCGAGGTGGTGCCGCACCCGGTGGATGAAGAGGGGATCGTGCTTAACGAACGTCCCTGCGATTACTACTATGTCACCCCCGGCCACCAGGTGCCCACCGGGGTGGCAATGAGCAGCGCGCGGCGTCGCCAGCTGCTGGAGCATGCCGCCCGCCATGACGCGGTGATCATTGAAGATGATTATGACTCGGAGAGTAACTTTACCCTCAACCCGCTGCCGGCGCTGAAGGCCAGCGACCGCAGCGGCCGGGTGGTGTATGTCAGCAGCCTGTCAAAGGCGCTGTCGCCGGGGCTGCGGCTGGGATTTATGGTCGCCGATCCGGACCTGATCGACGAGGCGCGCGCCCTGCGCCGGTTGGTCTATCGCCATCCGCCGACCAACATTCAGTACCAGATGGCCCATTTCCTCGCCCAGGGACATTATGAAACCCATCTGCGGCGCTATCACTACGACTCCGCCCAGCGCTGGGAGCGCCTGCACGCCGCCCTGCAGCGCTATCTGCCGTCCTGTCGCGCGCTGGCGGGGAGCGAACACGCTAACGCCTTCTGGCTGCAGACCCCGGCGCAGATCAACACCCAGCAGCTCACCTGGCGCGCCGCCCACGCCGGCGTGCTGATTGAGCCCGGGGCGCGCCATTTTCTCAGCGCCGCGCCGCCGGATAACTACTTTCGCATGGGATTCCACGCCATTAACCCCGACGCCATCGCCCAGGGGGTGGAGGTCCTGCGCGGCCAGCTGGAGCAGCTGGGTTAGCGAAATTGTTCGTACTCAACGGCATCGCGCACGCTGAGCAACGCCGGGCGCAGACTGTCGAAAGGCACCGATCCGAGCGCAATGCGCAGCGCCTGTGGAATCGTGGCGGAGACGCAGAACGGCTCGGCGGTCGACACCGAAATACGCTGTTCCATCAGCGCGTTCGCCAGCCGATCGGCCCGGCTCTCTTCCCCCAGAGGCAGCCAGACGAAGTACGAATCGGGATGACTGACAACGGGAAGCCCGCAAAGCACCTCGCGGGCCACCTGCTGCCGCTGTCGCGCATCCTGGCGTTTCTGTGTTTCAAAGCGGGCCACCGTGCCATCTTCAATCCAGGCGCAGATCAGCGAACTGATAAGCGTCGGCGTATTCCACGTCGTGGCCCGGATGGCGCGCTCAATCTCCGGCCGATAGCGCGGCGGAGAAATCACCACCCCCACGCGCAGCCCGGTGGCGATATTTTTCGAAAATCCGGTGACATACACCGTTCTTTCCGGCGCATAGCTGACCACCGGCGGCGGCGGGCGGCTCACCAGCCTGGCGTAAGCCGCATCTTCAATAATCAGCAGATCGTGCTGGCGCGCGAGGTCGGCCAGCACCTGCCGCTGCCCGGCGTTGAGCACCCAGCCCAGCGGATTGTGCAGCGTCGGCATGGTATACACCGCCCGCACTCGCCGCTGCTGGCACAGCGCATGAAGCGCCTGCAGGTCCGGCCCCTCGGCCCCACAGGGGATGGCCGCCAGCTCCAGATGATAGAGCGCCGCCAGAACCTTGAAGCCCGAATAGGTCAGAGCATCAACCGCCACCACATCGCCCGGACGTAACAGCCCCATAACGGTCACCGCCAGCCCGTGCTGTGCGCCGTTAACGATCAGGACATTTTCCGCGGCCGGCGCAAAGTGTCGGCAGGTCAAATGGCGGGCGATAATGTCCCGCTCGGCGAGCCGCCCGGCGTGAGGCTGATAGCGCAGATGCGAATCAATATCGCCCGCCATCGCCAGCTGCCTGAGCGCCTCGCGCAGCGCATCGCCCTGCGCCGGCAGCGAAGGGTAGTTGAAGTTAAGATCCACGACGTCAGCGGCCACCACCTGCTGATCGACCCCATGCCCCGGCGGCAGCGCGAGGTCGCGCACGAAGGTGCCGCGGCCGGTTTCGCCGCTAACCAGCCCCATCTCTTCCAGTTCACGGTAGACGCGGGTGGCGGTGGCCAGCGAGAGGCGTTCATCGGCGGCAAGGGTACGGTGCGTTGGCAAACGGCTGCCGGCGGGCAGCTGCCCACTGCGGATCGCCTGCGCGTATCGGTCGACAACGGCTTTGTATCGAGCTTTCATCGTGAAATGTATCTATGACAATAATTTGATTGTATCAGATTGGCCACATTACCATCGCCACTGACGATGCTCAAGCGGGCGCAGCCCAATCAGATAAAGCGAGGTTAACGTGGTAGATTCAATATTGGATAAATCGGCGCCCGGCCCCTGGTCCGGATGGTTTCATGGTTTACTGGGGGTGATTATTTTTAGCGGTTCCCTGCCCGCGACGCGGCTGGCGGTGCAGGATATGGATCCGTTGTTATTGACCTTTCTGCGCGCCTCCATCGCCGGGCTGCTTGCCATCGCCTTGCTGGTCGGCTTTCGCCAGAAACGCCCGCGCCTGGCGCAGCTTGTGCCCTTGATCATCGTCTCATCAGGGGTGGTGATCGGCTTTCCCCTGCTCACGGCGCTGGCCCTGCAGCGCATCACCTCGGCGCATTCGATTGTGTTTATTGGTCTGCTGCCGCTGATGACCGCTATTTTTGGTGTGCTACGCGGCGGCGAGCGTCCTCAGCGCGCTTTCTGGATCTTTTCGCTGCTGGGCAGTCTGCTGGTGATGGGATTCGCCCTGACGCAAAGCGCGGCGACGTCGCTCAGCGGCGATCTGCTGATGCTGGCGGCAGTTATCGCCTGCGGCCTCGGCTATGCGGAAGGGGCGAAGCTGACGCGGGAGCTCGGCGGCTGGCAGGTGATCTGCTGGGCGCTGGTGATTGCCCTGCCGTTGATGCTCCCCGCCTCGCTGATGGTTCAGCCTGCGTCCTGGCATGCCATATCGGCCTCCTCCTGGACCGCGCTCGGCTATGTGTCGCTCTTCAGTATGCTGATCGGTTTTATCTTCTGGTACAAAGGGCTGGCCGCGGGCGGGATCGCCGCCGTCGGCCAGCTCCAGCTATTGCAGCCGTTCTTCGGGCTTGGCCTGTCGGCGGCGCTGTTGCACGAAACCGTCAGCCCCTTGATGCTGGCGGTTACCCTCGGCGTGGTGCTGTGCGTGGTGGGCTCGCGCAAATGTGGCCGCCGGCGGGTTAGCGCAGAGAGCAGGAGCAGTGATTGACCGCCCCTACATCCGCCGTCCCGGGTTTCGGCGGCGTAACCGCTGACCCGGGCTACCACATGACAAACGGCTGGAAACAGGTCGCCCCGCCGGGGATGGCGACCGCCTACAGCGGCCGCGCGTACTGGAGCATCACCTGCAGCAGCACGTTGGCGCCGGCGGCGACGTGCTCCGGCGAGGCATACTCCATTTCGTTATGGCTGATCCCATCCTTGCAGGGGATAAAAATCATCCCGGTCGGCGCCAGGTAGCTCATATACACTGCGTCATGCCCGGCGCCGGAGACGATCGGCCGCGCCGGGTAGCCCAGCCGCTGCGCGGCATCGGCAATGGCCTGCTGGCATTCGCCATCGAAGGGCGCCGCCGGATAGTGGCTCACCTGCTTCAGGGCCACCTGCAGACCGCTTTCCCGCTCAACCTCCGCGATAAACGCCCGCAGCTGGCGATCCATTTCATCCACCAGCGCATCGCTGAGATTGCGCATATCAATGGAGAAGGTGACCTCTCCGGGCACCACGTTGCGGCTGTTGGGCCACACCTGCACGCTGCCGACGGTGCCGCGTCCCTCTTCGCTGCGTCCGGCAATCGCTACCACCTCCTGCATAATGCGGGTCGCCACCTGCAGGGCATCCTGACGCAGGCGCATCGGCGTGGGCCCGGCATGCGACGCCTGACCGGTCACCACGCAGTCGTACCAGCGGATCCCCAGCACGCCCTGCACGATACCGATGGTTTTCGCTTCATCTTCGAGAATCGGCCCCTGCTCAATGTGCGCCTCAAAATAGGCGCCTACGGGATGCTCTCCCGGGGTCTGCTCGCCGATATAGCCGATCTGCGCCAGCGCCTCGCCGACGCTGACGCCCTCTTTATCCGTGACGGCCCAGGTCTCCTCCAGCGGGAAGACCCCGGCAAAGACCCCGGAGCCCATCATCACCGGCACAAAGCGCGACCCCTCTTCGTTGGTCCAGAACACCACCTCAATCGGCGCCTCGGTGGCAATCTGCAGATCGTTGAGCGTGCGCACCACCTCCAGCGCCGCCAGCACGCCGTAGTTGCCGTCAAATTTGCCGCCGGT
Source organism: Klebsiella sp. GG_Kp175 (assembly GCF_040062325.1). Classification (NCBI taxonomy): domain Bacteria; kingdom Pseudomonadati; phylum Pseudomonadota; class Gammaproteobacteria; order Enterobacterales; family Enterobacteriaceae; genus Klebsiella; species Klebsiella sp. GG_Kp175. The sequence goes on from NZ_JBEAFX010000003.1 coordinate 141,017, forward strand.
GGGCTGGGTGTCGATATGGCTGCCGGAGACGATGGGCGGCAGGCTGGGGTTGCGCCCTTCCCGACGCATAAACACATTGCCGATTTTATCGATGGTGACGCTCATCCCGGCCTCCCGCGCCCAGCCAATCACCCGGTCCCGCCCCTGACGGTCGAGGTCGGTGAGGGTCAGACGGCGGCAGCCGCCCTTCGGCGTGGCGCCGATCTGCGCGAGATCCATTAACGACGCCCACAGGCGGTCGCCATTGATGCGCCAGCCGGTGGTGTCGGTCGCGGGGGTAAAAAGTACATCACAGCTCATGGTGGTCTCCTGACATCAAGGTCGCCGCCAGCGCAACCGGCGGTGGGAAAAAAGGCATCAGCGCCTGGTCTTCATCGTGGTGTGTTGCCGCCGGTCAGACGGCCAGGGCCTGCGCGTTGGCGTCAATCGCCAGCTCGCGCCAGCGGTGGCAACTCACCGCGTGGCGCTCCGCGACGGATTCCGTCGGCGGCAGGCTCTGCTCGCAGACCGGGCGACGGTGCGGGCAGCGCTCGGCAAAGGCGCAGCCGGGCGGCAAGCGCGCCAGATCCGGCGGCGCGCCGGGAATGCAGTGCAGGGCATCGCCTTTCTTAAGCCCCTCTTTCGGCCGGCTGCCCAGCAGCACCCGGGTATAAGGATGGCGTGGGTGGCGCAGGATCTCACTCATAGAAGCCTCCTCGACGATCCGCCCGGCGTACATCACCGCCACCCGGTCGGCGATCTCCACCGCGGCGCCGATGTCGTGGGTCACAAACACGATCGACAGCCCGCGCTGCTTTTGCTGCTCGCGCAGCAGGATCAGGATCTGGATTTGCACCGTGGCGTCGAGGGCGGTGGTCGGCTCATCCGCCAGCAGCAGCTGCGGGTTACAGGAGAGCGCGAGGGCGATCATCGCCCGCTGGCGCATCCCGCCGGACATCTCGTGCGGGTAAGCGTCCAGCCGCCGCTCGGGGCTGGGAATGCGCACCTGGCGCAGGGCCTCCAGTGCCCTGTCCCGGGCCGCCTGGCGCGACAGCCCTTCGTGGCGACGCAGCCCTTCAATAATCTGCTGCCCAACGGTGTAGACCGGGTCGAAGGCCAGTAGCGGCTCCTGAAAAATCATCGCGCAGCGCCCGCCGCGGTAGCGCCGCAGCTGGCTGGCGCTCATCGTCAGCACCGCGTCGTCACCCACCCGCAGGGTGCCGGAGAGCTCACTGCTCCCCGGCGGGTGCAGGCGCATCAGCGCCCGCAGGGTCACGCTCTTGCCGGAACCCGACTCGCCAATCAGCGCCATCACCTCCCCCTTTTGTACGTCAAAGGAGACCCCGTTGACCGCGTTGATGGTCTGCCCGTCGCGGCGAAAGACGACCCGCAGGTCGCGCACATGGACAAAGGCGTTATCCGACATGGCTGACCTCCTTAAGGGGGATGCTCTGATGCCAGAGCGAGGCCGGCTGCGCCATCAGGCAGGCGCTCTGGTGCCCCTCCCCGACCGCCTCCAGCCGCGGTTTCACTTCGGCGCAGACCGCCTTCGCATGCGGGCAGCGGGTGTGAAAGCGACAGCCGCTCGGCGGCGCGATGGGGCTGGGGGGATCGCCGCTCAGCGGCGAGGTCAGGGTGCGGTGTTCCGGGTCCATGGAGGGCATGGAGCTTAACAGCGCCCGGGTATAGGGGTGGGCGGAGGCGGTAAACAGCTGCTCCGCCGGGCCGATCTCTACCACTTCGCCAAGGTACATAACGAGGATCCGATCCGACAGCCAGCGAACCACGTGCAGATCGTGGCTGATAAACACATAGGTCAGCTCGAGGGTGCGTTTTAGCTCCTGCAGCAGCTGCAGCACCTGGGCTTCCACCGATTTATCCAGCGCCGACACCGCCTCATCAAGAATGACCAGCCGCGGCTTCATCGCCAGCGCGCGGGCGATATTCACCCGCTGCCGCTGGCCGCCGGAGAGCGCATGCGGGTAGCGGTCGGCAAAGCGCGCCGGTTCAAGGCCGACGTGCGCCAGCAGATAGCGGGCGTATTCGCTGGCCTCTCTGGCGCTGACGCCGTGGACGCGCTGGCCGAAGGCGATGCTCTCCTCCATGGTCATGCGCGGATTGAGCGAGGCATAGCTATCCTGGAAAACCATCTGCACCTGGCGACGGTAGGCTTTCATGGGCAGACGCGACGAGCCAACCTCCAGCCCGTCGAAGATCAGTTCGCCGCTGTCCTGGGTGAGCAGCTGCATCAGCAGTCGGGCGGTGGTCGATTTGCCGCAGCCCGACTCGCCGACCACCCCCAGGGTTTCACCTTTCATCACCGTGAAGCTGATATCGTCCACCGCCTGGACCACCTCCCGGCCTTTGCCGCCGCGGAAGTACTTCAGCAGATGATTGACCTTCAGCAGCGGCTGCGCCGGCCCGCCGAGATCGATATTGATAAAGGGTTGCATCGCTTACTCCTTAATCGCCATTGCCGCACGCAGGCGGTCCGCGAGGATATTGAACGAAATGGAGGTGATAAAAATCATCAGGCCCGGCAGGGCGGCCACCCACGGCTGGGTATAGATTGCCGTGCGCAGGGTATTGAGCATCAGCCCCCACTCGGGCTCCGGCGGCCGCACGCCGAGGCCGAGAAACGACAGGCCGGAGGCGAGGATCATGCACACCGAAATCAGCCCGGTGGAGAAGACGAAGATCGGCCCGAGCACGTTACCCAGCACCTGGACGCGGATAATGGTCAATGCGCTGGCGCCGGTGGCCCGGGCGGCGTCGATATAGTCCATATGCCGTACCTGGGCGGTCACGCTCTCGGCAATCCGCGCCACCTGCGGGACAAACACCAGGGTCAGCGACAGCAGCGCATTGCCGATGCCCGCCCCCAGCGCCCCCGACAGCGCAATCGCCAGCAGGACCGAGGGAAAGGCATAGAACACATCCACGGTGCGCATAATCACGGTATTGATTTTGCCGCCCATGTAGCCGGCGATGATCCCGATGGCGCCGCCGATAAAAAAGGCGAACACCACCGGGACAATCCCCATAAACAGCGACAGCCGGGTGCCGAGGATCAGTCGCGACAGCATGTCGCGCCCCAGCTCATCAGAGCCCAGCGGGAAGCCGTCGCTGCCGATGGGCTTCAGGCGCAGGAACATCGACGTTTGATAGGGGTCTTTGACGATAAGCCATGGCCCTAACAGCGCCAGGGCCAGCAGCAGGAGGATCACTACCCCCACCACCACGCCGCCGGGATCGCGCAGTAAGCGGCGCAGCACGCCGCGCCAGTAACCTTGCCGGGAAGCGTTGGCCGGCGCGGCCGGGACCGCTTTCGTCGTTGCCGTATCCACCATGGTCAGCTCCTCTTAATGCGCGGGTCGAGGGTGGTCTGCAGAATATCCACCAACAGGTTGAGCAACACGAAAAACAGCGCCAGCACCCAGATGGTGCCCTGCAGTAGGGGCAGGTCGCGCTGAAAAATGGCGGTGTTGAGCAGCAGCCCGGTCCCCGGCCAGGAGAAGACAGTCTCCACGAGGATCGAGCCGCCCATCAGATAGCCCACCTGCAGCCCCATCACCGCCAGCGCGGTTGGCGCGGCATTTTTCATGACGTGGACGAAGATGCGCGATTCGTTAAGGCCGCGGGCGCGCAGGCCAACGATAAACTCCTGGCTGAGGATATCGGCTACCTGCGAGCGCACGGTGCGGGCGATAATCCCGGTCGGGATCACCGACAGCGTGATGGCCGGCAGCAGCATGAACTGCAGGTGCGCCCAGTCCCATTGCCAGCCCACCTCGCCTATCGGCCCGCCGCCGGTGGCCGGCAGCAGCGCGAACTTGACGCTGCAGAGGATCACCAACAGCATCCCCAGCCAGTAATGCGGCACGCTGACGCCAAACACCGACAACACCGAGGCCAGACGGTCAATGACGCTGTTGCGAAAATAGCCGGCGACAAAGCCAAACAGGCTGCCGAGGACGAAGCCGATCGCCGTCGCCAGCAGCGCCAGGCGCAGGGAGTAAGCCACTGCGGTCATCACCTCGTCTATCACCGGGCGGCCGGTGGCGACCGACATACCGAGGTCGCCGTGCAGCGCCCGCCACAGCCAGTGGATAAACTGCAGAGGCAGCGGCTTATCAAAGCCGTAGGCCTGCATCAGCGTCTGGCGCAGCGCCTCCGAGGCGTCCGGCGGCATCACCGACACCAGCGGGTCGCCCGGCGCGATCTGCACCAGCATGAAACAGATCACCGCCACCCCAAGCATGGTGGGGATAGCCAGCAGAATGCGGTATAGCAGCGTATTGATCATCGGTTGCCCCTTTCGCGATTACTCTTTTTTGCTCACCAGGCTGAGGTCGATAAACCAGCTCTGCGGTTGCACCACTCCGGTCACCGCGGGCGAAATCGCGCGCGGCCCGACGTCGTGGGCGACAAACAGGAACGGCACCTGATCCACCAGCGCGGCGTGCAGATCGCCGGCGGCTTTATTCATCGCTTCCGGGGTAAAGGCGTGCTTGACGGCGGCGGCGAGTTTTTCCGTCTCTGGGGTGGCGAAGTAGCCCCAGTTGGTCGCCACCGGCGGAAACGCTTTGGCGGTCGAGAAGCGGATCAGGCCAAAATAGGGATCATTGACCGCGGCGCTGACGTTGATCGCGTCGATCCCTTTTGCCGAGGGATCCCGGGCGCCCAGGCGCCAGTTGGTGAACAGGGTGTTCCATTCCACCACTTTAATATCCACATTGAAGAAGCAGCTCTTCAGGCTCTGCTGGATATACTCGTTCATCGGCAAGGGCTGCATCTGCCCGGAGCCGGAGGCCGAGGTGGCCACCGTGACGGGCAGCGGCTTGCCGGCGCTGTATCCAGCCTCGGTCATCAGCTGACGGGCGGCGTCCGGGTCATATTTGATCTGGAAGGTGGGTTTGCCATGCCACGGGCTGTCGGCCTCGTAGACCCCGGTGGCCTCGGTCATGTAGCCGCCGAGGTAGCTCTTCAGCTCGGCGCGGTTCAGACACAGGTTGGCCGCTTTGCGCACCCGAATGTCCTGCCACGGCGATCCTTTTTCAAAGGAGAACTGCCAGGGCCACAGGTGCGGCTGGGTGTTGGCGTAAAGGTGAAAACCCTGAGACTTGATCTGATCGATGGCGTCCGGCGCCGGGGCTTCAATCCAGTCCACCTGCTTCGACAGCAGCGCCGCGGTGCGGGCGTTGGCCTCCGGCAAAGGGATCAGCACCACCTTATCCACCCGGGGAATGCGATCTTTGTTCCAGTAGTCGGGGTTTTTCGCGAGGATCAGCTGCTGCCGCGGCACCAGCTTCTCCAGTTTGAACGGGCCGCTGCCCACCGCATGGGCGGCGAAGGCGGTCCACGCCTGTTTGCTGCGCGCGGCGCTATCCCCCGCGCTGGCCGGCACCGCGTCATACTGCTTTTGCCACGCCGTGGGCGAGACAATAAACAGGTTGGTGATGTTGTACGGCAGCAGCGCGTCCGGTTCCGAGGTGGTCAGCGCCACAGTGTGGTCGTCAATTTTCTCCGCGCCGGTGAGGGTCGGCATGCGCGACAGGGTGTTGCCGATCTGGCCCGGGGCGTACTGCGGCGCTGCTTTATTGAGCACCTTATCCACGTTCCAGACGATGGCGTCGGCGTTCACCTCCGTCCCATCATGAAACTTCACCCCCGGACGCAGGGTGAAAATCCAGCGGCTGGTGTTCTGCGGATCGATGTGCCACTCGGTCGCCAGCCCTGGCACCAGACCGCTGGGCTTTTCACCTTGCGACAGATCCCACTCCACCAGCGCGTCATACAGCGGGATGCCGGTAAAGCGGTTGCCCTCATAGCCCTGATCCGGCTGGCCGAGGGTTAACGGAATATCCGCGGCGGTCATGGCGATCCGCAGCGTGGAGGCGTTGGCAGGTAAGGCGGCGCCCGCCAGGGCCAGTGCGCCGCTCACCGCCACGGCGAGACGACCGGCACGCGAAAATAACGTTGTTTTGTGCATCACATGATCCCTGTTAAATAAAGTGTCACGAATTAACAGGCAAAATGCGTACCAGCTCTTGCGCGGGCGGAAATAGGCCGAAACCGACCGGTAAAATAAGAAGGACTTATATTATCACCATGATAATTATGGGAAAATAATTGCACCTTATTCCGTCGCACCGCCAGCGGGAAATATGTTGCAGAATTGCACCAGTCGCTATATGGCAAATTTCAAATAATCACTCTGCGTCACTTTTTTATTCATCCCCGTCCTCCGCCGCGGCGTATTCTCCGTCGGGATCAATCCCTTCTATACTTCAGGGAACACATCGACCGGGAGAGACTATGCCTTTAGCCGATTTTCACCGCTCCGATCCTTTTACCCTCGGTATCGAACTGGAGCTGCAGGTGGTGAACCCGCCGGGTTACGACCTCAGCCAGGATGCCTCGACGCTGATTGCCGACGTCCAGCATGAGCTGACCGTGGGAGAAGCCAAGCACGATATCACCGAGAGCATGCTGGAGATCGCCACCGGGGTGTGCCGCGACATCAGCCATGCGCAAATCCAGCTCAGCGCCATCCAGCAGGCGGTCCAGCGCGCGGCGCTGCATCATCATCTGCAGATCTGCGGCGGGGGTTCCCACCCCTTTCATGCCTGGCAGCGTCAGCAGATCAGCGACAATCCGCGCTATGTCAAAACCGTCGAGCATTTTGGCTATCTGGCGCAACAGGCGACGGTCTTTGGCCAGCATGTGCACGTCGGCTGCCAGAGCGGCGACGACGCCATCTATCTGCTGCACGGCTTGTCGCGCTTTGTGCCGCACTTCATCGCCCTCAACGCCGCCTCGCCGTGGTTCGACAGCACCGACAGCCGCTTCGCCTGTTCGCGCCTCAACCGCTTCTCCTCTTATCCCGACAACGGTCCGATGCCGTGGGTGGCCGACTGGCAGGGGTTTCGTCGCCTGTTCCGCCAGCTGAGCTACACCAGCATGATCGACAGCATGAAGGATCTGCACTGGGATATTCGCCCCAGCCCGCAGTTTGGTACCGTCGAGGTGCGGGTGATGGACACCCCCCTGACCCTCGCCCAGGCGATCCATATCGCTGGCTTTATTCAGACCCTGGCCTGCTGGCTGTTGACGGAGCGTCCTTTTAAGCACCAGCCTGACGATTATCTGCTGTATCCTTTTAACCGCTATCAGGCCTGCCGCTACGGGCTGGACGGAACCCTTACCGACGTGCGCAGCGGGGAGCAGCGCAGCATCCGTCAGGAGATCCTGCAGCTCGCCGACCGGCTGGCACCTTTCGCCCATCAGCTGAAGGCGACGCCGGCGCTGGAGGCGGTGGTTCGCCAGGCGAAATCGCCGCACAGCGAGGCGCAGCAGATGCGCGAGTTTATCGCCAACGGCGGTTCGCTTTCCGGGCTGGTGCAAAAACACTGTGAGATTTGGGCGGCATAAGACAGCGAGGCGGGTATACTCGGCGCAGACCATAGAAAGGATTGCCCATGTTATTACGCTGCCTGCTCCCCCTGGCGCTGCTGCCCCTGGCCGCCGTCGCCAGCGCCGCCTGTACCCTCACCGACCCGACGCTAACCCTGCAGAGCTATCGGGTGGATGCGCAGAAAGAGCGCATTGCAATGTACTGGCTGGATCGGCACGGTAAAGCCTGGGGTTCCCTGCGTTCGCTGCTGGCGGGTATCGATGGCGATGGCCGGGTGCAGATGGCGATGAACGGCGGCATTTACGATAAGGCCTACGCGCCGCTGGGGCTGTATATCGAAGACGGCAAACGCCTGACGCCGGTAAACCGCTCCGCCGGCGGCGGGAACTTCTTTATCCGCCCCGGCGGCGTATTCCTGGTGGAGAACGGCCGGGCAAAAATCGTGCCGCTGCCGGCGTACAAACGCTCTCCCGCCATCCGCTATGCGGTGCAGTCCGGCCCGATGCTGATTGAGAATGGCGTCATCAACTGGCGGCTGAAGCCCTCCGCCAGCTCGCGCAAACTGCGCAACGGGGTTGGCATCGATAAGCAAGGCCGGGTGGTGTTTATGCTCAGCGATCGCGAGACCAACTTCTATGATTTTGCCTGCTATGCGCAGTCAAAGCTTGGGGTGCGGCAGATGCTTTATCTCGACGGCACCCTGTCGAAGATGTACCGCAAAGGCGGCAGCGTGCCGTGGCAATATCATCCGTTCGTGACCATGATAACGGTGGAGAGGAAATAGCGGGCGCGTTTGGGGGCGGCCATTCCAGCCAGGAGAGTGAATAAATTAACGGCAGGCCGGGCAAGGTATTGCCGCCGTGCCCGATGTCCTTGCCCGGTGGCGCTGCGCTTACCGGGCCTACAGAGTCTGTTCGCTATGATATGGCCCCTGAAATCTACGGGCGTGCAGCAGGGCCGATTCCCGCTGAAATCGGCTAACCGGAGGTCGGCAGATAAGGCGGGGCTCACGCCCAAACGCAACGTGAACGCAAAACCCCCCCTCACCCTCCCCCTCTCCCTAAGGGAGAGGGGACCGCCCGGTAGTCGTTGCAGCCTGGAGTATCCCCGTTACCGACCGGTAACGCCGCGCTTACCCCCGCCGATGTGCCCACTCGCGCATACGCTGAAACAGAACATACAGCGAAGGAATAAACAGGATGCCAACCATCGTCGCCACCAGCATTCCGCTGAACACCGTGGTGCCGATGATCCGCCGGCTCTGCGCCCCGGCGCCGGTGGCGAGCATCATCGGCATGATGCCGATAATAAACGACACCGCGGTCATCATCACCGCGCGGAAGCGGCGGGTGGCGCCCTCGCGCGCGGCGTCGACTATCGACAATCCCTCTTCGCGCCGGCTGCGGGCAAACTCAACGATCAGAATCGCATTCTTCGCCGCCAGGGCGATCAGCAGCACCAGTCCTATCTGGACATACACATCGTTGGCATAGCCCGCCGTCCACAGCCAGAGCAGCGCTCCGCCGATGGCGAACAGCACCGAAAGCATGACGCTCGCCGGCAGCGTCCAGCTCTCATACTGCGCCACCAGGAACAGCCACGCCATCGCCACCGCCGCCAGCACGATCCACACCGCCTGATTGCCGGTCTGCTGCTCCTGCCAGGAGATGCCGCTCCAGGCGTAGTCATACCCCGGCGGCAGATGGGCCTGCAGAATCTGCTCCATAGCCGCCATCGCCGTACGGCTGCTGACCCCCTCGGCCGCTGAACCGCTCACCGACACGGACGGGAACTGGTTGTACTGCTGAATAAACGGCGCCCCCACCGTCGGCGTAATGGTGACCAGATTGCTCAGCCGCACCCGCTCGCCGTCGCGGCTGCGGACGTACAGCTCGCTAATCTGCTCAGCCCGCTCGCGCCACTGCATCTCATTTTGCATCACCACATGATAGACACGGTTGTTAAGGCTGAAATCACCGGCGCGCGTGCCGCCGAACGCCGTCTGCAGGCTACTGAAGATCTGCGCCACCGGCACATCCAGCAGCGCCGCCCGATCGCGGTCGACCGTCAGGGTCAGCTGCGGCACGTTGCTGCTCCAGGTGGTAAACACCCGGCTCAGCTGCGGATGCTGTTTCGCCAGTTGAAGGATCTCCTGCGTCACCTGCTCCAGCTCCGCCGACGACTGACCGGCCTGCGCCAGGATGCGCAGGTCAAATCCCGAGGCATTGCCCAGGCCCGGCAGGGTCGGCGGCGCGAAGGTCATGATCGTCGCCTCCGGCAGCGACAGCAGCTGGCGCTGGATATCCGCCATCATCGCATCCAGCGGCGGCCGCTGATGCCAGTCCTTGAGCATTACCGAGATAAACCCGCCGTTAGAGGCGCTGGTGCCGTTGAGAATGTTGAAGCCGGACACCTGAATCACATCCTCCACCGCCGGGTTAGCCATCAGCAGCTTGCGCGCCTGGGCCATCACCGCTTCGGTACGCTCCAGCGACGCCGCCTCCGGCAGCTGCACGCTGGCAAACAGGTAACCCTGATCTTCCTGCGGCAGGAAGCCTTTCGGCATTGAGCTAAAGCTGAACGCCACCAGCGCGCCCGCCGCGACCGTCGCCGCCAGCGCCAGCCAGGGGCGGCGGTTCATCCAGCCAACCAGCCGGCCATAGCCGTCGCGGGTGCCGTCGAGGAGACGGTTAAACGCCCGCCACACCGCCGCCGGCCGGGCGGGACGCGGGCGCAGCAGTAGCGCGCAGAGGGCTGGGGTTAGGGTTAACGCCACCAGGCTCGACAGGGCCACCGCGGTGGAGAGCGTCACGGCAAACTGCCGGTACAGCTCGCCGACGATCCCCGGGAGCAGCGCCACCGGCACAAACACCGCCAGCAGCACCAGGGTCGTAGCGATCACCGGCCCGGCGATCTGCCGCAGCGCCTGGGCGGTGGCCTGCAGGCGATCCAGCCCTTCCGCCATTTTGGTTTCCACATTCTCCACCACCACAATGGCGTCATCCACCACCATCGTCAGGGCGAGAATGATCGCGAACAGGCTGAGGGTGTTGGCGCTGTAGCCCAGCAGATAGAGCACCGCAAAGGTGCCGATCAGTGACACAGGGATTGCCAGCACTACGATCAGCGTCGCCCGCCAGCTCTGCAGGAACAGCGACACCACCACGACCACCGCCAGCAGGGTCAGCGCCAGCGAGACGCCGATCTCTTTGATCGTCGCCGCCACAAAGCGGGTGGTATCGAACTTCACCTCCCAGGTGAGATCCGCCGGAAAGCGGGTGTGCAGGCGGTTAAGCTCAGCGCGCACTGCGCTGGCGACCTGCAGGGCATTGGCGGTGGGCGTCGGGTAGATCCCCAGATAGGCCGACGCTTTACCGTTCAGCTGCGCGCCGGAGCTGTAGCTGCGGGCGCCCAGCTCGATGGTCGCCACGTCAGCGAGGCGAACCAGCTGCCCCTGCGCGCCGCGGCGGAGGATAATCTCGCCAAAGCTGGCCGCCTCGTTCAGACGCCCCAGCCCGTTGATGGTCAGCGTCTGCTGCTGACCGTTGAATACCGGCGGGGTGCCCACCTGCCCCGCCGCGCCCTGCACATTCTGCTCGCGCAGCGCCTGGGCAACGTCATCCGTGGTGATGTTGAGGGCGTTCATGCGGTCCGGACGCAGCCAGATGCGCATACTGTAATCCCGGGCGCCAAACATCTGCACCTCGCCGACGCCGGGCAGGCGCGCCAGCGCCTCGCGTACCTGGGTGCTGGCGTAGTTACTGACAAACAGCGGCGACAGCGTGCCCAGCGGCGAATAAAGGCTTACCCCCATCAGCAGGTTGCTGGCGCGCTTGCGTACCTGGACCCCATTCTGCTGCACCTCCGCCGGGAGCTGCGCCAGCGCCTGCGACACCCGGTTTTGCACGTCGATCGCCGCCAGGTCGGCATCGGTGCCCGCCGCGAAGGTAATACTCAGGCGGTACGTTCCCTCATCCGAGCTGGTGGACTCCATATACAGCATATGATCGACGCCGTTGAGCTGGGTCTCCAGCGGGGCGGCGATAGCCTCCGCCACGTCTGACGCGCTGGCGCCTGGCCAGCTGGCGGTAACGTTCACCACCGGAGGCGTGATCGCCGGGTACTGCTCCACCGGGATCAGCTTCAGCGACACCGCGCCGACAAAGGTCAGCAGCAGCGCGATCACCATGGCAAATCGCGGACGACGGATAAAAAAGGTCAGCATCCCTTCTCCTTACTTAGTTCAGCACCTGTACCGCGGCGCCTTCGCGTAAACGCTGCGCGCCGTCGGTGATCACCTGCTCGCCCGCCTGCAGCCCTTTCTCAACCGCAAACTGCTGCCCCTGCTGCCCGGCGAGGGTCAGACGACGCTGCCCGGCGGTATGGTCCGGCTTCAGCACCCAGCTGAAAAAGCCCTGCGGATCCTGCTGCACGGCGGCGGCCGGGATCATCACCCGTGAATGCAGCTCCTGCGGACGGAACAGGATTGTTACGCTGCCGCCCGGCAGCAGACGGTGCTGCGGATTGGCGAACTCCGCCCGCACCGCCACGCTGCCGGTGCGGGCGTCAATCCGGTTATCGATGGAGGTCAACACCCCATCGCGCCGTTTGCCATCCACGTCAATCTGCGCCAACCACGCCTGCTTCAGAGCGTGGATGTCGGCATGCTGGCCGGTTTTGCTGAAAAACGCGGCTTCGTCGAGGGCGAACGACACCCGCACCGGATCCAGCTGCACAATGTCCACCAGCACTCCGCTGGATGGGTTAATCAGCGTCCCGACGTGAAAGGCGCTGTGGCCCACCCGTCCGGTCACCGGCGCCGCAATCCGGGTATAACTGAGCACAATCTGCTGGGCCTCGACGCGGGCTTTCGCCTGCTGCACAGCGGCGGCGGCGACGTCGCGCTGCATCCGGGCTGTGTCGACGTCGTTGCGGCTGATGGAGTGGTTGTTGATGAGTCGCTCGTAGCGAGTGAGCAGCTGTTGCGACTGGCGTAATGAGGCCTCTGCGCTTTTCAGCTCGGCCTGCGCCAGGGCCAGCGCCGCGCGGGGCTGTGCGTCGTCGAGGGTAAACAGCAGGTCGCCCTCGGTCACATACTGCCCGTCCTGGAAGTGGCGCTGAACAATCACCCCTTCGGTGCGCGCGCGAATGTCGACGGCGCGGATTGCCTCGACCCGTCCGGGGATGGCGCGTTCTTCAGCATGAGGAGCCAGTTCGGCTGTGGCGACGCGGACCGGCACCGCCGGCGCGGCGGTGGCCGTCAGGGCGCTGCTGGCCAGGGCGCTAGCCAGCAGCGCAAAGCGGAAGGTTTTAATCATAGGGGATCCTTGCGACAGTAACGCGCGCCTGCGGCGAGGCGCGCGAGATCGATCAGGCCGTTTTGCGGAACCGGCGCGTCAGACGCTTCTCGATTTCCACCACCAGGAACATGGCGATGCCGATGACCAGGGTGACAAACCAGTAGCGCAGCGGCAGCGCTTCCGTGCCAAACATGTTCTGCATCAGCGGGACATAGATAATCACCAGCTGCATCAGCAGCAGGACACCGGTCACCAGCCAGATGCCTTTGTTGCGCAGCAGGCCCATGCTCAGGGAGAAGCTGTCGCTGCTGCGGCAGTTGATCATGTAGACCCACTGCGCCGTCACCAGCATCTGCAGCAGCACGGTGCGGATAAACTCCGGACTGTGACCGCGCGGCGCCAGCCAGGCCTCAAGGATAAAGGCGGCAATAGCAATCATAGACCCGACAAAAGCCACCCGCCACACGGCGAAACCATCCATCACGTGCTGGCCGGTTTTACGCGGCGGGCGGTTCATCACGTTGCGCTCCGCGGCCTCAAAGGCCAGGCCGAAGGAGAGCGTCGCCGACGTCGCCATGTTCATCCACAGGATCAGCACCGGGGTCAGCGGAATCATGTTCCCCGCCAGCAGGGCGATGATGATCAGCAGCCCCTGCGCCAGGTTGGTCGGCATGATGAAGAGGATGGTCTTCTTCAGGTTGTCATAGACCCGACGGCCCTCTTTTACCGAGCTGGCGATGGTGGCGAAGTTATCATCGGTCAACACCATGTCAGCCGCCTCTTTGGTGACTTCGGTACCTTTGATACCCATCGCGATACCCACGTCGGCCTGGCGCAGCGCCGGCGCGTCGTTGACGCCGTCGCCGGTCATGCCGACCACTTCGCCGTTATCCTGCAGGGCTTTCACCAGGCGCAGCTTATGCTCCGGACTGGTGCGGGCAAAGATGTCGTACTCCACCGCCGCCTTCGCCAGCGCCGCATCGTCCATGTGCTCCAGCTGGTAGCCGGTCATGGCCTGGCTGCTGTTGGTGATCCCCAGCATCTGGCCGATGCTCATCGCCGTCTGCGGGTGGTCGCCGGTGATCATCTTCACGCGGATGCCGGCGGTCTGGCAGGCGTGGATAGCGTCAATGGCTTCCGGACGCGGCGGATCCATCATCCCGGCTATGCCGAGGAAAATCAGTCCCTCCTGCAGATCCTCATGGTTCAACGTGGTGGCATCAAGGCTGGCCGGCTTACAGGCCGCCGCCACCATGCGCAGCCCCTGACGGGCGAAGCGCGCCATCTCCTCTTCCCAGTACTGCGCCTCGAACGGCACCGCGCCCTGGCGGCTCATCTGCTCACGGCACATGCCGAAGATGACGTCCGGCGCACCGGTGATTAACACCCGGGCATCGCCATCGATGTGCTGCAGCGTGGACATATATTTGTACTGCGAGTCAAAGGGGATCTTGGCCACCAGACGGGCCTCCACCGCCGGGAGCTGCGCTTTCGCCGCCAGCACCTTCAGCGCCCCTTCGGTTGGCCCGCCGGTGATCCCCCACAGGCCGCGCTCATCCTGGATAAGCTGGCTGTCGTTGCACAGGTCGATGGTGCGCAGCCAGGTCTCCAGCACGGTACCCGGCTGAACCTGCACGGGCTCATCGCTCCCCTCAAGGAAGATCCGCCCCTGCGGCTCATAGCTGTCGCCTTCCACCCGGTAGCAGCAGTCGGCGGTGATGATCGCCTTGACGGTCATTTCGTTCATCGTCAGGGTGCCGGTTTTATCCGAGCAGACCACGGTCATGGCGCCGAGGGTTTCCACGGTCGGCAGCTTACGGATAATCGCCCGCTTGCGCGCCATCGTCTGCACGCCGAGCGACAGAATAATTGAGATGATCGCCGGCAGTCCTTCCGGTACCGCGGCCACCGCCAGGCTAATCAGCGACAGCAGCAGCTCGCCCATCGGGATATCCCGCAGCGCGAGGCTGAAGATAAACAGCGCCACCATCATGGCGAGGATAATGACGAAAATCGCTTTGCCGAGCTTATCCATCTGCACCAGCAGCGGGGTGCGGTGCTTCTCAATGCCCGCCATCATCTGGTTAATGTGGCCGAGTTCGGTCTGCGCGCCGGTGGCGGTCACCACGCCGACGCCGCCGCCGGCGCTGACGGTGGTCCCGGAGAAGACCATGTTCACCCGGTCGCCCAGCGGCAGGTCGCCTTCCAGCGCGTCGGTGATTTTATCCACCACCGTCGACTCGCCGGTGAGGATCGCCTCTTCCACCCGCAGGTTGTGCGTTTCAATTAGCCGCATGTCCGCCGGCACGCGGTCGCCGGCGCGCAGGATAACGATATCCCCCGGAACCAGGTCGCGCGTCGGGATAGTCTCATGTTTGCCGTTACGCTGGACGCGGGCATCGCTGGAGAGCATGTTGCGGATCCCCTGCAGGGACTTTTCGGCGTTGCTCTCCTGGATATGGCCGATCAGGGCGTTAATCACCGTCACGCCGAGGATCACCAGGGTATCGACCCAGTGCCCCATGATGGCGGTCAGCGCCGCGGCGGCCAGCAGCACGTAAATCAGTACGTCGTTAAAGTGGGCAAGAAAGCGCAGCCAGGCCGGTTTCCCTTTCTTTTCCGGCAGCGCGTTCGGCCCACAGCTATTCAGGCGCTCGGCGGCGTCTGCGGAACTTAACCCAGCGGCCTGGCTTTTGGTCTGCGCCAGCACTGCGTCAACGGTCTGCTGCCAGACCTGCCGTGGCGCGGTGTCGCCCGAGGGCGTCGTAAACTTTGGGTTATTCATCTTGGTCAAATTACATTTTCCTTATAAATTCCGTGAGTCGGAAAGCCTGAAATCATTCCTGGCCAATGCAGTAAAAGGTGGCGAAAAAGCCGATAAAAATGTGAACCAATACAAGCCTAAATTTTTCGCAAAATAAAAAATATGTGGTAAGTTAATTCCACGAGCCAACTATTACAGAATATTAATAAACCAAAACTAAACGAGGTTAAATATGTTTGGAATCTACCGCGGACGCCGTCTGGCGCTGTACATCCTGCTGGCCATCATCGCTGCCACGCTGGTGGGATATAGCACTTATAGTTTTGTAAAAGCGCTGGCATAATAATGACAGTAATTTACAGGAGACTGATTTTAATTTAATTACAAATTATTTCAGATTAATTAACATGGAAATAAAAGGCAGACCATAATATTAAACAGAAGCGCATTAAGGCGAGTAAAATACAAAGCATATTGCGTTAGGGATTATTTTGCCGGACAATATGTTTTTTAACTGATGATTAACATGACATGAAACATCCGCTGGAAACGCTCCTCTCCGCCGCCGGGATCCTGCTCCTGGCTCTGCTCTCCTGTCTGCTGTTGCCCGCGCCGTCGCTGGGCCTGACGCTGGCGCAAAAGCTGGTTGAGACATTCCATATGATGGATCTCAACCAGCTTTATACGGTGTTGTTTTGTTTGTGGTTCTTAGCACTGGGCGCCATTGAGTATCTGGTGCTGCGCTGGGTGTGGCGTCGCTGGTTTTCGCTCGAACGCTAAACCAGGAAGGGCGCGCCTCAGTGGGCGCGACTGTGGTTCTCTTTACGGTAGGCGCCCGGCGGCAGATTGAAGGTCCGGGTGAAGACGCGGGTAAAGGTCTGTTGCGAATCGAAGCCATACTTCAGGCAGATATCGTAGACCCGCTGATCGGTGTCACGCAGATCGCGGGCGGCCAGCAGCAGCTTCCTTTCGCGAATATAGCGCCCCAGGCTCTCCCCTTTATACTGTAAAAACAGCCGTTGCAGATGCCATTTCGAATACCCGGCATGGCGAGCGATATCATCAATACGCAGCGGTTGATGCAGGTTGTCATCAATCCACTCGACGATAGTATCAATCACCTGAGCGGAAATCGTCATATGCTCTCTCCTCTGATACTGCACTGGCGCTTAGCGCCACCAGGCGTTAAATGATTGCGTCTTATCGGCGACCCACACCGGCTCGCCCTGCACAGGCGTCAGCAGACGCCAGGCCCTTCCTTCGCTGGCAGCCGCCAGCCGTTGATACGGTTCATCCCAGCTGTGTTTCGCCAAAACGAATCGTCCTGCATGCCCAGGCAGCACCGCGCGAGCGCGCAGGTCGTCGGCGGCCTGAGCTGTTTCATCCGGCATCATGTGAATATATTTCCAGTCCTGGTCATACTGCCCGTTCTCCATGATCGCCAGATCGACCGGACCAAATTCATCGCCTATCGCTTTAAAGTGCGGCCCATAGCCGCTGTCGCCGCTGTAATAAATCTTTTGCTGCGGGGTAACGAACAGAAAACTGGCCCACAGCGTCTGGTTGCGCTTCAGCCCACGGCCGGAAAAGTGCCGCGCCGGCAGGACGTGGACGATGAGCTCGTCGTTAACCGGAATCGCCTGCTGCCAGTCCGCTTCGGTAATCAGCGCCCCGTCCATCCCCCAGTAACGCAGATGCGAGCCAACCCCCAGCGGCGTAATGACCCGCTTAATTTTCGGCAGCAGAGCGCGGATGGTGGCGTAATCCAGATGGTCGTAATGATCGTGGGAGATGATCAGCAGATCGATCTCCGGCATCCCTTCCGCCCGCCACGGATAGTCGCCGGGGAAAGCTTTATTAATAAAGGAGAACGGCGCCGCGTAATCGCTGAACACCGGGTCGATCAGGATGCGTTTTCCCGCCAGCTGCAGATACCAGGAGGAGTGGCCGAGCCAGACCATCACGTCCTGCCCGAGGGGCAGCGTCGCCAGATCGGTCTTCACCAGCGGCAGCGGCTGCGCGGGACGGGCGTTTTCCCGTTTGGTCATCAGGAAATCCCACCATGCCGCCAGCATATTTTTTTGCCCGGTGAACCCCGGCGTGGGCAGCTGGTTATGGAACTGGCCATCCCGGTAGTGGGGGGACGCTTCCACCTGGCTAAGCTGTGCCCCCTGCGGCGCCTTACCAAAACCGGCATTGAGGACAAACGGCAATGTCGTTGCTGCTGCGAGTAACATGATGGCGACCACGCTGAAAGTGACACGGTTCATATCCTGACCAGACAAAAGCCCCCATCCCGGAGGCTTTATGATATAACTTGATTATGAGTGAGTACGCACTCATTATTAGGAATGTGATGAAAGTCGTCAAGACGATTTTCAATTTTTGCGTTCCGCCGTTGCAGCAACCAGGTCAGACGTGCAAAGATCGGCGGTTTGTTTAAACCTGCGTGAGGAAAAAAGTAGTGGCTCGTCCAAAGAGTGAAGATAAAAAGCAAGCGTTACTGGAAGCTGCCACCGCGGCTTTCGCCCAGTCCGGCATCGCCGCCTCGACGTCGGCCATCGCCCGCAGCGCCGGTGTGGCCGAGGGGACGCTGTTTCGCTATTTCGCTACCAAGGATGAGTTGCTCAACGAACTGTACCTCGCCATTAAGCTGCGCCTTGTGCGCACCATGATCGCCGGGCTGGATCCGGACGAGAAGCGCCCGAAAGAGAACGCGCGCAATATCTGGAACAGCTATATCGACTGGGGCGTGCGCAACCCGATGGAGCACAAGGCGATCCGCCGAATGGCGCTCAGCGAGCGCATCACTGACGAAACCCGCCGCCAGGTGAAAGAGAGCTTTCCGGAGCTCAACGAAATGTGCCAGCTGTCGGTGAAAGAGATATTCCTCAGCGAGGCGTATCGCGCCTTTGGCGACGCCCTGTTTTTGTCGCTGGCGGAAACCACCATCGAATTCGCCAGCCACGATCCGCAGCGCGCCCGGGAGATTATCGCCCTCGGTTTTGAAGCCATGTGGAACGCCCTGCATGAGGCGGACGCCTAATGACGCCGGAAACACTGCATCCCTGCGCTCACCGTATCGCCCTGACCTACCCGTTTACCGAACATTGCTGGCCCTTTGGGCCGGAGTACGATGTGTTTAAGGTCGACGGCCGCATCTTTATGATCACCATGACCATTCGCGGGCGGGCGCTGGTCAACCTGAAGGCCGAGCCGCAGAAGTCGCTGCTCAATCAGGAAATTTATCGCAGTATCGAACCCGGCTACCATATGAACAAGAAACACTGGATCACGGTGGTGCCGGGCGACGACATCAGCGAGGATCTGCTGGCCGAGCTGATTGACGATTCGTGGCACCAGGTGGTGAACAAGCTGAGCAAAAAGGCGCAGCAGCGCCTGCGTCCGCGCTGATTTTCAGCCAAACGCGATAAGTGTTATCGCATTTTTCACCCTTATCATTTTGCGATCTTCGCTGTACTCTTCCTCTCCTGAACGCACCGGTAAGGTGCTGTAAACTGTGAGGAAGAGTTATGGATATCGTATCGGTCGCTTTGAAGCGCTATTCCACCAAGGCCTTTGACGCCACGAAAAAGCTGACTGCCGGGGAAGCGGAACAGCTGAAAACGCTGCTGCAGTACAGCCCGTCAAGCACTAACTCCCAGCCGTGGCACTTTATCGTTGCCAGCACCGATGAAGGCAAAGCCCGCGTGGCGAAAGCCGCCAGCGGTACCTACGTGTTCAACGAACGTAAAATTCTTGACGCCTCGCACGTGGTGGTGTTCTGCGCGAAAACCGCGATGGACGACGCCTGGCTGCAGCGCGTCGTGGATCAGGAAGAGGCCGATGGCCGTTTCGCCACTCCTGACGCAAAAGCCGCTAACCACAAGGGTCGCACCTTCTTTGCCGATATGCACCGCAAAGAGCTGAAAGATGACGATCAGTGGATGGCGAAGCAGGTGTATCTCAACGTCGGCAATTTCCTGCTGGGCGTAGCGGCGATGGGCCTCGACGCCGTGCCGATCGAAGGGGTTGATTTTGCGATCCTCGATGAGGAATTTGACCTGAAAGCCAAGGGCTACACCAGCCTGGTGGTGGTCCCGGTTGGCCACCATAGCGTGGAAGATTTCAACGCTACCCTGCCGAAGTCGCGTCTGCCGCAGTCGACGACCATTACCGAGATTTAATCTCTCCACGGGCGCCTTTAACCGGGCGCCTCTGGTGCCGCTTGTCAGTGCCGGATGGCGGCCAGGCCTTAACCGGCCTACATAACCATCCATATATCAGATAGTTACCCTTTGCCGTAGGCCCGCGCAAACGCAGCGCCGCCGGGCGATGACAACGGGCTCGGAGCCGATTTTATGCCTGGTGGCGGCTGCGCCTGACCCGGCATACGGGATCCTCTTACAGGCTTACACCTCGCAGCGCCGCCGGGCGCGTTAATTTAGTAAAGTAAAACTTGCGGGTGCTTTATACCGCACGCTAACGCGTATCGCGTTAAGGTATCCAGGCTGGTGCGGGTGATATTGGCTTCCATTCTGGAGACCGTTGGCGCACTCACCCCCATCCTCTGCGCAACCTGGGCTCGGGTCAGCCCCGCCTGCTCGCGCCATTGTGCCAGCATAGTACGTAATCGGTGCTGACGTTCTTGCGCATCGAACGCAGCCTGAACCTCAGGCTGGCTAAGCAGTTCTGTTTTTAACGTATCCCAGTCAATGATCTTTTTACTCATTGCGCATCTCCTCTAATCGCTTCAGCGCCAGGCGAATTTCCGATAACGGGGTTTTTTGCGTTTTCTTGACAAAAACACGTAGCAGAAAGAGCGTTTTGTTTTGCTGAAAAACGTAGATCCCCCGCCCCTGTACCGAACCTAACGCTCGAATTTCAAATAGCCCTTGTCCAAGCGGTTTACTATCAGGTTCTCTCAGCGCGGTGGGATTTTGGCGTAACTTGTCTAATTGCCTGATCATCTTCGCCTGGACAATAGCCGGAAGCGCCTGCAACTCCTTTTTAACGTCCACATGCACAACCATTCTGAACATCAGACTCCCTTCCTCTGAATGTTAGCATAGAAGATAAATTGCCTTAAAGGCTAATCTTTGAGATACCCGGCAAGCCTATGCTCATTTGCAGCCAATCGCAGAAAAATGCGCTAAAACTGGAATCAGGGACGAAAAAAAGCCGCGACTTAGCGCGGCCTGAGTGGTGAGCATGCTCAAAACGAGGTTAGTTGTTCTTCCCCCGCCCTTCACCCGCGTGCCAGATGCGCTCGGCATAGCGGCCAATCACCGCCAGCGAGACGGCAAGGATCAGGAAAAACAGCACCTTGTGCATCCCGTTCCAGAAAAACTCAAAGAAGCGGGTATAGAGATTGATCGCCAGGAAGGTTAACCCAAAGCCGCGCAGCATGGCGTCATCGGTTTTCAGGCTGATAAAAATGCAGACGCCGGCCGCCGCGGCAAACAGCAGCCCCCACGGCAGGAGTCGCGCCTGGCTTACGTTGTACCAGCTGTCAGCGTCGTAATTGCCGAAAATCGACAGGATCCACAGCGCAATAAACAGGTACGTGAGGCCCATCGCCTTGCTGACGGTAAACAGCTGACGCTGGCGAAGCAAGGGCTGCGCGCCGTAGCAGAGCGCCAGCAGCGCGCCGCCGAACAGGACGAAGCGAATCGGGTAGTTCATGCCCAGCCAGTAGGCGCCCCACCCCGAGACGTAGCCGGTTTCTGCGCCAAACCAGTTGCCCAGCGCCAGCAGAAAAAAAAGCCACACCAGCCCGGAGCGGGCAACATAGCCGATAGCGCCGTAAATCATACATCCGGCCAGAAACAGCGGCGCGATATGGCCGCTGCCGTTATCCAGCCGTTCACCCAACTGCCATAGCGCCACCGCGGTAAAGACGACGCCCAGAAACAAAATCGCCTCGGTGCTGTAGTGCCACTGCGTCTCCCGCTGCTGGCGGCGAAAACCCCAGCCGTAGCAGGCGACTGCCAGCAGTGCAGGCAGCAGGATCCGCGTCAGCGCCGAGTGGCTGAACAGGCTCAGCAGCCACGCCACCAGTTCGCTGTCGGCAAACAGACTGCCCAGAGCAATCAGCACGCAGGCCAGCGCGGTCCAGAAGGCATAGCGGCTCAGGCGCCGCCAGTCGAAGGGGGAGACGCGCAGCGTGTGCGCCAGCCGCTGACTGTCCGCCGGGGTTAACTCCCCGCTGGCCTGCCAGGCGTTCAGCGCGCGCTGAATAATGCGCTGCTCTTTTCGGGTTACGTTCATAGGCATTCCTTGAGACTGATGACAAACCTGTTTTCGCTAATATGCTCGCCTTTTTGCCGGGTGGCGGCGTACGCCTTAC
This sequence comes from Klebsiella sp. GG_Kp175, assembly GCF_040062325.1. Lineage (NCBI taxonomy): Bacteria > Pseudomonadati > Pseudomonadota > Gammaproteobacteria > Enterobacterales > Enterobacteriaceae > Klebsiella > Klebsiella sp. GG_Kp175. The sequence continues at coordinate 162,826 of NZ_JBEAFX010000003.1, forward strand.
CCGGCCTACAAACCCAAATCACCGCGGGTCCTGGGGCTGCTGAAACTGCCGGTGCTGGCGGCCTCAACATCGCTGAGACGTTCCCGGCAGGCCGGGGCAGCCCGCATGGATGCGGGCTGAGGGCCGTGTTTTGCATGGACGCTGCCTCGGCCCGACCCGAAGCCTGCAGGGATAAGTCGAAGGCACCACGAAGTGGCGATGTTGCTGGCCGGAGCCCGGGGGTACAGGGGGCGGCGGCGACTGGCCGCCCCCTGTGCGCTCCCTGCGTCATGAGAGATATAACGCAGAAGACTAACCGGGAGCGCAATGTGCGCTGAAGTCGCAGATAACATAAAAGACTTCCCTGCAGTGCTTTCCCTCATCCTGCCCCTCTCCCGGAGGGAGAGGGAACCGTCCAGCAGCCCGGCCGGGCAATACCCGAAGATGGCACATTCTCAACCATCTGAGTCCTTGTCATGAATGTTGGTCCAGCCACGTCAGCGCCTGCTCGCCCGCCTCGTCCATCGGCAGGTAGACCAGCAGACGCGAACCATTGCGCGGCGCCGAATACCAGTACATCTGCTGCAGGCTGAATCGCCCGAGCTGCGGGTGGTTAAAATGTTTAATCTGGTTTTCCACGCCGCGCACCTCGTAGCGCTGATGCCACAGCGCTTCAAACTCCGACGAGGCGGCGAAAAAGCGCGCCAGTTTGTTTTCCCATGCCGGATCGCCACGGTGCTCGGCCATCGCGGCGCGGAAATAGGAGACAAAAGTCGGCAGCACATCGCGATTTTCAATCCGGCTGCGCCAGGTCTCATGGGTCAGATACAGATAAATGCAGTTGCGATCTTCTTCCGCAAGGGTGGCGAAATCGACACCCATCAGGCGGCAGAAGCTGTCGTTCCAGGCCACAATATCAAAGTTCGGTTTTTGAATGCTGGCCGGCTGCGGCATCAGGCTGTCCAGCATGCGGCGGGTGCCGGGGCTGATGCCTTCGCACGCCGTCACCTGGGTGGCTTCCGGCGGGGTCAGCCCGGCGAGCACGAACAGATGCCGGGTCTCCAGCGGACTGCACTGCAGGGCATTCGCCACCCCCACCAGCACTGCCTCCGACGGATTCACCTCCCGCCCCTGCTCCAGCCAGGTGTACCAGGTAACGCCGACGTCGGCGAGCATCGCCACCTCTTCCCGGCGCAGACCCGGCGTGCGTCGGCGGCCCACCCGGGGTAACCCCAGGCGCTGCGGATCGAGGCTTTCACGGCGGGCGCGCAGAAACGCCCCCAGCTGTTTGCGCCGATCGTCCGGCACGGCGAACGTCGACTCCCGTTGCGGCATCGTGGTCATCACCCCTCCAGCATGGTAGTTCCAGTACCAGTATAGACAGGAACTGGTACCCGTTTAATTTATCGGTAATGCTACGTCGGTCTGCTGAATGACGCAATGGAGATTCCCATGAAAACGTCTGCTGTTTCACCCGGCCGCGCCGGTCTGTTGCTGCTGCTGGGCGGCCAGATGCTGCCGCTTATTGATACCTCGATCACCAATGTGGCGCTGGACGCAATCACCCATACCCTGGCGGCCAGCGCCACGCAGCTGGAACTTATCGTCGCGCTCTACGGTGTCGCCTTTGCCGTCTGCCTGGCGATGGGCAGTAAGCTTGGCGATAACTATGGCCGCCGGCGCCTGTTTATGTGGGGCGTCGCGCTCTTTGGCATTGCTTCCCTGCTGTGCGGCATAGCGAACAGCATCAGCGCCCTGCTGGCCGCCCGCACTCTGCAGGGCGCCGGTGCGGCGCTGATTGTGCCGCAGATCCTCGCCACCCTGCACGTCACCCTCAAAGGCCCGGCCCACGCCCGGGCTATCAGCCTGTACGGCGGGATCGGCGGGATCGCCTTTATTGTCGGACAGATGGGCGGCGGCTGGCTGGTATCGGCGGACATCGCCGGACTGGGTTGGCGCAACGCCTTTTTTATCAATGTGCCGATCTGCCTGCTGGTGCTGGCCCTGAGCCGCCGCTATGTGCCGGAAACCCGTCGTGAGACGCCGTCGCGGATTGACTGGCAGGGCACGCTGTACCTCGCCCTCATCCTCTGCTGCCTGCTGTTCCCGATGGCCCTCGGTCCGGAGCTGCGCTGGCCGCTGTGGCTGCAGCTGATGCTGGTGGCGGTCCTGCCGCTGCTGTTCGCCATGCGTCAGAGCGCCCTGCGCCAGCAGCAGCGCGGCGATCATCCCCTGCTGCCGCCGCGTCTGCTGCAGTTGACCAGCATCCGCTTCGGGATGGCCATCGCCCTGCTGTTTTTCAGCGCCTGGTCCGGCTTTATGTTCTGCATGGCACTGACCATGCAGGAGGGGCTGGGTATGGCGCCGTGGCAGTCCGGCAATAGCTTTATCGCCCTCGGCGTGGCCTATTTTATTTCGGCGCTGTATGCCCCGCGGCTTATCGCCCGCTACAGCATGGGGCGGATCCTGCTGACCGGTCTGGCGGTGCAGATCGCCGGTCTACTGCTGCTGTGCGCCACCTTCTCCCGCTTCGGGATCGCCACCACCGCCCTGACGCTGGTCCCCGCCACGGCGCTGATCGGCTACGGCCAGGCGCTGATCGTCAACAGCTTTTACCGGATTGGCATGCGCGATATCAGCGCCAGCGACGCCGGGGCCGGGAGCGCCATCCTCAGTACCCTGCAGCAGGCGACTCTCGGCCTTGGGCCGGCTATCCTCGGCTCGCTGTTCCTGGCGCTGGCCCGTCGCGGCGGCGGAAACTATCCGCAGGCGCTGATTGATTTTCTGCTGGTCGAGGTGGCTATGATGCTATTGCTGGGGGCCATCGCGCTGTGGCTGCGTCATCATCTCAACCGACAGCCGGCGACGGTAGCGTCGTAATACCGGCGGCGGTGATTTGCATAATCGTTATCCAGCGGTCATCATACCCGCTGGATATTCAGGAGACGTTATGCAGGAATTAATATCGCAAATTGCCGCCTTAGGAATCGAAATAACTCCCACCCGCTCGCTGATGATTATCTTCGGCATTATCTTGTTCACCGCCGTCGTCGTGCATCTGATATTGCACAAAGTGGTACTGCGCGCTTTTGAAAAACGGGCATTGGCCAGCAGCCATCTGTGGCTGCAAATCATCACGCAGAATAAACTCTTTCACCGACTGGCCTTTACCCTGCAGGGGATCATCGTCAACGTGCAGGCGGTGCTGTGGCTGCAAAAAGGCAGCGAGGCCGCGGAAATATTAACCACCGTGGCTCAGCTATGGGTGATGATATATGCCATGCTGTCCTTCTTCTCGCTGCTGGATGTGATCTTAAAGCTGGCGCAGAAATTTCCCGCCGCCTCTCAGCTGCCGCTGAAGGGGATATTCCAGGGAATAAAGCTGGTGACGGCGATTATTATCGGCATCCTGATTATTTCCCTGCTGATAGGCCAGTCGCCAGCGATCCTGATTAGCGGGCTCGGCGCCATGGCCGCGGTGCTCATGCTGGTATTTAAAGATCCGATCCTTGGCCTGGTGGCCGGTATCCAGCTCTCGGCCAACGATATGCTCAAGCTTGGCGACTGGCTGGAGATGCCGAAGTACGGCGCCGACGGCGCGGTGATCGATATCGGCCTCACTACGGTCAAGGTACGTAACTGGGATAATACCATCACCACCATTCCGACCTGGTCGCTGGTCTCCGACTCGTTTAAAAACTGGAGCGGCATGTCGGCCTCCGGCGGCCGCCGCATTAAGCGCAGCCTCAACATCGACACCACCAGCATTCATTTCCTCGATGAACAGGAGCAGCAGCGCTTGATCCGGGCGAAGTTGCTTAAACCCTATATGGATTCGCGCCACGAGGAAATTAGCGCCTGGAACCAGCAGTATGCCGGGGAACAGTCGGTTCTCAATGAGCGGCGAATGACCAATGTCGGCACCTTCCGCGCCTATCTGCAGGAGTATTTACGTCATCATCCACGCATCCGCCAGGATATGACCCTGATGGTGCGCCAGCTGGCGCCGGATGCCAACGGCTTGCCGATCGAGATCTACTGCTTCACCAACACCGTGGTGTGGGCGGAATATGAGGGGATCCAGGCGGATATTTTCGATCATGTCTTCGCCGTGGTGGAGGAGTTTGGCTTACGCATTCATCAGACGCCCACCGGCAACGACATTCGCGCGCTGGCGGGCGCCTTCTCCCGCTGACCTCAGGCGCTGGCGCGGGCTATCACGCGCCAGTCCATCATCACCCGCTCGACGGCAGCGTCGGGATCGTCGATGCGTTTCATTAACAGATCCACCGCCGTGCGGCCGATCGCCCGGGAGGGCTGTTCAACAGTGGTCAGCTGCGGGGAGACCACTTCCGCCAGCTCGGTGCCGTCGAAGCCGATCACCGCGATATCCTCCGGCACCCGCAGTCCAGCCTGGTCAATTGCCCGCAGCGCCCCGGCGGCAAGGGAGTCCGAAACGGCAAACACCGCGTCGGGCTTCTCGTCTTGCGACAGTAGCTGCTCCATCGCCCGTTTACCGGCCGCCGCGCTAAGATCCTGCGCGTAGGTCACCTGCTGATACGCCAGGCCATGCACGTGCAGCACGCTTTTATAGCCGCGCTCGCGCAGGCGGGCGTAGCGATAGCTGAGGTCGTGATTAATGAGCGCGATGCGGCGGCGGCCGCCGTCGGCCAGCCGGGACACCGCCCCCTGAGCCGCCTCGACGTCGTTAATCCCGACGCAGGAGATGCTGCCGGTATCGGCATACTCCGCACACTGCACCCAGGGCGCATCGCCAATCATGGTGGTCAGTTCCGGCAGGCTGGAGAGCGCGTTCATGGTAATAATGCCGTCGACCATTTTGCCGGAGAGCAGCTGCAGGCCCGAGGTCGAGCGGGCCAGATCCGACCCGGAATTACACAGCAAAATGCGGTAGCCGTTCTTCTCCGCCTCTTCTTCTATCCCTTTCACCACCTCGGCGCAAAAAGGGTTAGCGATATTGGAGACCATCACCAGGATCATATTGCTGCGGGCGGTTCGCAGCTGACGCGCCAGCAGGTTCGGCTGATAGTTGCTCTCTTTGATCGCCTGCAGCACGCGCTCACGGTTTTTGGCTTTTACCGTATCGCTGTTGTTCAGCACCCGCGACACCGTGGCCACCGAGACGCCGGCCAGACGAGCAATTTTCTGAATAGACATAAACCCTGCACTTCCTGCGATAGAGGTGGATCCTGCAGGCTATCATAAATGAGCTCTGGTTGGCCTGCCAGCCTGGCGCGAAAGCGTGGCTCAGTGAGACGGCGTCTCGGGACACTATTAATAATCAGGGCTTCTCTCCCGCCCCGATAACGCGCATCCTTTTGCCGTTTCATATTCTCATTAGCGCAGGAGGCGCAACAGACCGCCTGCGCCCCATTTGTGCTTTTATGATTAAGGATGATATCCCCATGAGGCTCTCCACCACGATTCTCGCCCTCAGCTGTGCCCTGGCAACGATCACCGGCTGCACCTCGTCAAAATCGTCACCGGAACGCCACGCCTACGCGTTCGTCGCCCACCGCTCCGATTTTGTCGGCGGCAACTTCACCGTCAACCGTCAGGAAAATTACCGTTTAAACCTGCCGACCTTCACGGCGATGTACGCCCGCGGCCAGCAGGATAAAGCCGCTGGCATGAACGAAAGCGACGCCCGCCGCACCGCGGAGGCCATCAAACAGCAGGCGGCGCAGGGCACCCGCACCGAGCACGCCTTTACCGGCAACGCCAGCGACAAATGGGATAATGCAATGGAAAATAAAGATGCCGTCCTGTTCGGCAACGAACTCTCCGGTGCCTATCTCGACGGCTATCTTGGGGTGAAATAATCCTTCGCTCCCCCGCCCTCAGCGTTCGACGCTCACCCAGCGCTGCTGCTGATGGCTTTTGACGATCGCCTCGATGATGTACATCACATCGGCGCCGTCGTCGAAAGCGGCGAAGCGCCGGGCCCCGGCCTCCGGCATCTTCCCGGCGCGCACCGCCTGATAAAAATGCCCCATCATATTCTTAAAGGCGTCCGGCCAGCCCTCAATATGGCCGCCGGGGTAATGGGCGCTGTCAGCGATCTCCGGCCGCAGCAGGCTGGGGTCGTCGCTGAGCCGCCGATCCGGCTGCTCGCGGTGGCCGATCCACAGCCGCTGGGGCACTTCCTGATCCCAGGCCAGAGAACAGCGGCTGCCGTTAACCTCCACCGCCAGACGGTTTTTCCGCCCGGCGCTCACCTGAGAGACCATAAAGCTGCCTTTGCTACCATCGTCAAAACGCAACAGCACCGTGCCAAAGTCCTCAGTATCGACAGGCCGGGTTTCATATCCCTGCGCCTCGTGAACGGCGCTGAAGGTCGCTTGGCCATTGACCGGCGCTTTACGCGTCGGCCAGACGATAGACAGATCCGCCATCACCTCGACAATCCGCCGACCGGTCATAAACTGCACGGTATCGCACCAGTGGGAGCCGATGTCAGCCACCGTCCGCGATGCGCCGCCCTGCGCCGAATCAACCCGCCAGTTGTAATCGGTCTCCAGCAGCATCCAGTCCTGTAAATAGCTGCCGTGCGCCGCGAAGATCCTGCCGACCTCGCCATGGCGGATCATCGCCGCCGCCTGCTGGACCATGGCGAACTGTCGATAGACGAAGCTGACGCCATGCACCACGCCGGCCCGGGCGGCAAGCGCCACCAGCTCCCGCGCCTCCTCCGCCGTCATACACAGCGGTTTTTCGGAGAAGACGTGCAGCCCGGCGGCGAGGATCTGCCGGTTAATCTGGGCATGCAGATGGTTCGGCGTACAGTTATGCACCACCTGTAGCCCCGGATGGGTCAGCAGCGCTGCCACGCTGTCGTAGGCATGGGCAATATTCAACGCTTGCGCCTTGCGCTGCGCCGCCTCAAGGCTGCTGTCGCACAGCGCCACCACCTCGATATCCCCCAGCCGCCGCAGCGCCTCCAGATGCGCCGGGCCAATAAACCCAGCCCCAATAATCGCAACCTGAATCATGTTATTCCCTCCCACCGGCGGCAAAGTCATCGAAGGCCCGTCCGGCAACGGGAATGATATGGCGACGAATAAACTCGCTGCCCTCGCGCGCGCCGGTCTCGGCATCCTTCAGGCAGCACTCCCACTCCAGCACCGCCCAGCCGTCAAAATCATATTCGGTCAGCTTACTGAACACCCCTTTGAAGTCGATCTGCCCGTCGCCGGGAGAGCGGAAACGGCCAGCCCGCTGCTGCCAGGGCTGATAGCCGCCGTAGACGCCATTGCGCCCGTTGCGGCGAAATTCGGCGTCCTTGACGTGAAACGCTTTAATACGCGCATGATAGATATCGATATAGGTCAGGTAATCCATTTGCTGCAGATGCAGGTGGCTCGGGTCATAGAGCATATTGCAGCGCGGATGGTTATCCACCCGCGCGAGAAAACGCTCAAAGGTCACGCCATCGTGCAGGTCTTCGCCGGGGTGGATCTCGTAGCAGACATCGACCCCCTGCTCGTCGAAGAGGTCCAGCAGCGGCCGCCAGCGCCGGGCCAGCTCGGCAAAGGCCTCATCCAGAAGCGACTGATTATGCGGCGGCCACGGATAAAAAAAGGGCCATGCCAGCGCCCCGGAAAAGGTCGCATGCGCCTGCAGCCCCAGGCGGCCGGAGGCCACCGCCGCCTGGCGCACTTTCTCCACCGCCCAGCGCTGGCGCGCCTGCGGATCGCCGTGCAGCGCCGCCGGGGCGAAGGCGTCAAACGCCGCGTCATACGCCGGATGCACCGCCACCAGCTGTCCTTCAAGATGAGTGGACAGCTCGCTGATGACCAGCCCATGCTCCGCCAGGGTGCCGCGGACCTCGTCGCAGTAGGTCTGGCTCGCCGCCGCCCGCTCGACATCGAAAATCGCCGGGTGGTTGCAGGGGATCTGCAATGCCTTGTACCCCAGGCCGGCGGCCCACTGCGCCATCCCCGCCAGGGTGTTGAACGGCGCCTGCGGGCCGATAAACTGCGCCAGAAAAATGCCCGGTCCCTTGATCGTTTTCATACCCCCTCCTGTAAAATTAGTGCGGCTCTTTCTCGTTGTACTGGAAAGAGAAAAGGAAAATCAGCGCGATAACCGCGGCGGCCACCGCCGGGATCCACCAGAAGGTCACCCAGGCCTGCGGCACGCTCTGGCCGGCCACCAGATGGTTATACAGCGCGCCGGAGATCTGCGAGCCCAGCAGCATGCCGATCCCGTAGGTGAACATCACAATCATGCTCTGCGCCTGGCCTTTGACCTTCTCGCCCGCCACGCGGTCGGTGTAGATAAAGCCGACGACAAAGAAAAAGGCATAGCGAACAAACCACGCCGCCATGCCGATAAGCAGCATGTATTTCACCCCGAGGCGACGGAACAGCAGCGGGATCACCAGCATAAAGACGATCTCTGACATCTGGCCGAAGGACATCGCGGTGCTGACATCCTTAACGCCGGCATCCGCCAGATACGACGCGGTATAGGCGTAATAGGTGCCTAACGGCACGGAAATTAAGGTGGCGCAGAGGGAGAAAATCAGGAAATGGCGGGTTTTCAGCAGCGCGAAGGCGTCCGCGCACAGCAGATCGCGAAACTGAACCGGCATGCCTTTGGCCGGCGCCGGGGTGTGGGGCAGCGTCAGGCTGTAGATCGCCAGCGCCACCGAACAGAGCGCCGCCACGGTGAAGATGCCGGTGGTGTCAGAGATGCCGGTCACCCCGATGCAGATCCCGGCGATAATCCAGCCGATGGTGCCGAACACGCGGACCACCGGAAAGGTTTTATCGACGTTAGCCAGGCTGTGGAAGGCGATATTGTTGGTCAGCGCCAGGGTCGGCATATAGCACAGCGTATAGCCGAACAGCAGGCCAATCAGCAGCGCGCCATTCTGCGCCACCAGCGCCTGGGGGACAAACCACAGGATCGCCGCCCCGGCCAGGTGCATCACCGCCATCACCTTCTGCGAGGCGAAAAAGCGATCCACCAGCATCCCTAGCACAAAGGGGGACAGGATGGAGGCGATCGGCCCGGCGGAGAACGCATCGCCGATCAGCAATGACATCTCATAGCGGGTCATCACCAGCCCCAGGGTCACCGACCAGCTGCCCCAGATAAAGAACTGCATAAACATCATTAACGACAGCCGCGGCACCAGAAAACGGTGGCTCACGCGGACACTTTCCCGACCTTCTGTTGTTGTGACCATGTTGCTCGCCCTCAGAAAAGTAATCGATTACAAAATCGCTCCAAACAAAAGTAATCGATTACAAAAAGAAGATCGCCAGGCAAATGCCCCACCTGCGAAGAGGATCACAATAAAAAGCCAGGCAGCCCCGCCGGACGGCGGGGCATCTCGCTTACGCCGGGCGGCGCAGCAGTTTGAAGGCGATAAACAGGAACAGGATCCACACCGGCAGCAGGATCGCCGACAGGCGCATCCCGTCGATAGTGCACATCAGCGCCAGAATCAGCCCAAGGAAAGCAATGCAGAAGTAGTTGCTGGCGGGCGCCAGCAGCGCTTTAAACTTCGATTCACGCCCTTTGCGGCGCTGGGCGGCGCGGAACTTCAGGTGCGCCATACAGATCATGATCCAGTTCAGCAGCAGCGTCGCCACCACCAGGGCCATCAGCAGTCCCAGCGCTTCATGCGGCAGCAGGTAGTTCAGCACCACCACCAGTGAGGTGATAATCCCCGAGAGCAGCAGAGAGTTCACCGGCACGCCGCGCTTGCTGACGCGGGCGAGGAACGTCGGCGCATTGCCCTGCACCGACAAGCCGAACAGCATCCGGCTGTTGGAGTACACGCCGCTGTTATACACCGACAGCGAGGCCACCAGAATGACGAAGTTCAGCGCGGAGGCCACCAGGTTGCTGTCGAGATGATGGAAAATCATCACGAACGGGCTACTGTCGGATTTGACCTCCACCCACGGGTAGAGCGCCAGCAGCACCACCAGCGAACCGATATAGAACAGCAGGATACGATAAACCACCTGGTTGACCGCTTTTGGAATGCTCTTTTCCGGGTTTTGCGCTTCAGCGGCGGTGATGCCGATAAGCTCCAGCCCGCCGAAGGAGAACATGATCACCGCCAGCGACAGGATAAGACCGTGCCAGCCGGTGGCGAGGAAGCCGCCGTGTTTCCACAGGTTGTCGAACCCGGCTTTGCTGCCGCCGTGGCCGCCAAACAGCATCCACAGGCCAAAGGCAATCATGCCGATAATCGCCAGCACTTTTATCAGCGCAAACCAGAACTCCGCTTCGCCATACAGGCGCACGTTGACGAGATTGACGGCGTTAATAATAAGGAAGAAGGCCGCCGCCCAGATCCAGGTCGGGACGTCGGGCAGCCAGTACTGCATGTAGATCCCGGCGGCGGTCAGCTCCGCCATTCCCACCAGCACGAACATCACCCAGTAGTTCCAGCCGGAAAGGAAGCCGGCGAACGGGCCCCAGTATTTGTAGGCAAAGTGGGCAAAGGAGCCGGATACCGGCTCTTCCACCACCATTTCGCCCAGCTGGCGCATGATCAGAAAAGCGACAATCCCGGCAACGGCGTAACCCAGTAATACCGCCGGACCGGCCATCTGGATAGCGGGACCAATGCCGAGAAACAGCCCGGTGCCAATCGCGCCGCCAAGGGCGATAAGTTGAATGTGTCGGTTCTGTAAACCGCGATGAAGCGTCGGGCCGCTCTCTTCTACGGCATCCGACGACGTTGACGCGTCTTTCACGTCGTTCCCCTGTGTGTTTTTGCGAAGGGGCACCTTTTATCACTAAGGGGGGATTGTCGCAAGTTGCGAGGGGCGAGCGTCAGCCGCCCGCCCCGCTTTTTTTAGCGTCAGAAGTCGTAGCTCATTGAGACGCGAACGGTACGCGGATCGCCTTCGAACAGGTAAGTACCGGTATCGTCAATGCCGGACCAGTACTTCTCGTTGGTCACGTTGGTCACCCCGACGCGCCAGGTCATTTCGTTCTGGTCGGCGTTCAGACGCATACGATAGCGCAGGCCTAAATCCAGGGTGGTGTAGCTATCCAGCTTTTTAGTGTTGGCCGCATCGGCATACTGCGGACCGCTATGATTCACACGCGCGGTCGCGGTCAAGCCTTCCACTGGCTTGATGTCATACTCGGCGCCGAGCACCGCGTAGAAGTTTGCCACCCCGATGGCATCTTTACCGTCGGTTGCGCCTTCAGCGGTTTTAGTCTGTTTTGCATCCAGCCAGACGGTACTGGCGTTAAGACGCAGTCCCAGCATCGGCTCGCCAAAGACGTTCATCTCTACGCCGCGGTTACGCTGCTCGCCGTCGAGGCCGTAATTGCCAGCGGTATCGGAAATGGCGTTCGGTTTTTTGATTTCAAACAGCGCCAGCGATCCGCCGATCGTACCGTAGTCGATCTTGACGCCCACTTCGTCCTGCTTCGAGTGCGCGATACCGGTGCTCTCACCGGCATTGGCCGCCGTCGTCGGCGCCACGGAACCCGGCTGCAGCGCTTCGGTATGGTTAGCATACAACGACAGCGACTCCCACGGTTTGTACACCAGGCCAAACGTCGGCATCCAGCGGCTTTGGGTATAACGCGAGGAAGTATCTTCCAGTCCGGTGGCGTTTCTGTAGTTGCGCACGACCACTTTCTGATGGCGAGCGGCGGCGGTAAAAAGCACTTTATCGTTAAAGAAGCCGAGGGTATCGCTCAGCAGCCAGCCCTGCGTACGACTGCGTGAGGTGACCAGCGGATCGTGGTAGTTACCGCCAAAATAGGCGTTATCCGGCATGGCCACATCGCGGTTGTCATAGATATTGGTGGTCGGATTCTTCGCCGACATCCGCCAGGCGGTGGCATCGGTATGCACCTGCGCCGCATAGCCGAGGTTCACCTTATGCGAAATCGCGCCGGTATTAAAATCGCCGCGAACCCCGCCCATGCCGCTTATCGCGTCGATGATGCGGTTAGTATCCAGGCGGCCAACCGTGGCATCGCCGTTTTTATTGAGCAGCTTCGGCGCGCTGTAGGTGCCAATTTCATGCGAATGCTGGCCGCCAAGGGCGCTGTATACCGTCCAGCTATCGGTCAGGTCATATTCTGCCTTCGCCATGCCGAATTCGCTTTCGATATCGCTATAGCCCCACTTCTGGCTGTAGTTTTTGCTGTTGTCCGGCAGCGCCGGGACGAAATCCACGCCGCTGATATTGACGCCCATCGTACCGCCGTGGAACGTTTTCTTCTGGTAGCCGAAATCCAGCGAGGAGCGGAAACGGTCGCCACGGTAATCAAGTCCCAGCGAAGCCAGCGTGGTACGGCGTTTATCGTTATCGATAGCGCCTTCACCCTCGCGATGCACCAGGTTGACCCGGGCGCCGAACTGGTTGTTGTCGCCGAAACGCCGCCCAAGGTCGAGGGTGCCGCCCACCTGAGAATCAGAGGTATAGTCGACGCCAACGCGCGCGGTCGGCAGATCTTCCGCCCGTTTCGGCTCAAGGTTAATCATCCCGCCGACGCCGCTGCTGGCCGCACCGTTAAGCAGGCTATTGGCCCCTTTAAAGATTTCAACGCGCTCCAGCATCTGGGTGTCCATCACCTGACGCGGCACCACGCCCGCCAGGCCGCCAATGGTCATATCGTCGCCATCGAGCTTAAACCCGCGGATTCGATAGGTCTCGGCGAAGTTGCCGTAGCCCTGTACGGCCTGCACGCCAGCGTCGTTACTGACGACATCGGCGATGGTTTTCGCCTGCTGATCCTGAATCAGTTTCGAGGTATAGCCGATAACGTTAAAAGGAACGTCCATCGCCTTTTGTTCGCCAAGCATCCCCAGACGACCGCCGTGAGCGATCTGCCCGTCGAGGAATGCCGGAACCACCAGGTCGCCGCCGGATTTAAAATCGCTGGTTTCGTTAGCCTCGACGATCAGAGTCTCTTCGCCAGGCTGCTTCGCGGCCACCGCCGCCTGGCTGGCGGCGCCGATGGCTAAGACCAGCAGCGTTTTACGCAGCGGGAAGGATGAATAGAGCGTGGTGTGCATAATTTGCCCCGTGGATGAGGATAAATGAATCAAAGGGCCCGTCGTCGGACCCGTTATTTTTATTGCGCGTTCAGGTCAATGCGTACGACGCTGTCCGGGCCTTTTGTGGAGTGGTCTTTATTGAAGGGCTGTTTGACGGTGACAAACAGCGTCTGACCATCGGCGGAGAGCAGCATACTGTTAGGATTGGCCGGTAACGCCCAGCTTTTCTTCAGCGTGTAGCGGCTGGCGTCAAGGCTGATGACCTTGCCGGATTCTCGCTGTGAAATATAAATTTCCTGGCGTTTCTTATTGAACTGCACCGCCAGCGAATCGCCGACGTCGAGCTGTTTAAGCAGCTTGCCGCTGTGGATATCCAGCACCAGCGTGGTTTTCGCTTTCGAGTTATCGGTCACGAACAGGCGGCCGGTGTCGCTATCTTCAGCCATATTAAGGAGCAGCGCTGGCTTGTCGCCCAGTGGCTTCCAGCGCTGTTCAATGCGCTGGTTATCTGGGTTGATCACCAGAATTTCACCGCTGCCGTTAGCGGCGTATACGCGCCCGGTTTGTGCGGAGTAGTGCAGTCCGGTCATCCATTTACCGGTATTTGTAATGCGTGTTTTCAGCTTCAGGGAGGTGGCATCAACCACCCAGATTTGCGCCGGGTCGGCGACCGCGCCAACGTAGAGAGTATTGTTCAGCAACAGCAGCTGACGCGCCCCATAAGGGCGTCCTTTTTCATTGCGCTCGCTGAACAGCAGGCGGTTTTTGACCTTGCCGGTAGCGGTATCGATAGCGCTGATGCCGCCGTCCAGCGAATTGCTGACATAAAGCGTTTTACCATCCGCAGAGAGCTGTAAAGCGAAGTTTTTCAGATCGGTATGCGTCAGGCCGATGGTGTTGAGGGTTTGCGGATCCAGTGTGTAAACCGCCCCACCCTGCACATGTTTAAAGCCTTCGGCGCTGGCGACGTACAGCGCATCACCCTGCGGGCTTAGCGCCATCTCGTACAGTCCTTCCGCTAGCTGGCGCTGCAGCGGTTGCGCCACGTTAGGGGCTGGAGAGTCGATAACCGATTGGGAAACGGCAGAGGAATGATGCGTCGCGCAGCCGCTTAACGCCGCGCTGATGGCCAGCATCAACGCCGGAAGTGTGTATTTCATTGGATCAACCCTATAAAAAATCAATGACCCGATGGACGCGCAGCGGCCGATATTGTGTGTTTCCAGCCTGCTGTCTTTACGTCACCCTACGCCTTCGCGACTCTTTGTGAACGACTCACTGGCGCAGCTCGAACCTTGCCTGACATGCAAACAAAAAAGAGAATGAGAACTATACGCATTATCTAATGTCAGGCAAGCCCTGGCGGGCAAAAAAGATAATCTGCTAATTTTTTTTACGGCAATGGCGGATAACGGGGGGAAGAAAGGATCCGCGAAGGGAAAAAGAGTCCCGGAAGCGAGGCAGTGCCCCCTCCCGGTTTCAGGGCCAGAAGGCGCAGGATGTGTCGCCCATCTGGCGCAAAACGACAAATGCCTGCGCTATTTCGCTGAGCGGCGGTTAATAGCGCACCATCACCGACTTCAGCTCCGTGTAGTCATCGATAAACGCGCTGCCGAATTCGCGCCCGATGCCCGAGCCCTTCATGCCGCCGAACGGTACCGCCGGGTCGAGGAAAGTATGCATATTGACCCACACGATGCCGGCCTCAATCGCCTCCGAGTAGCGTAGCGCCAGGCGAATGTTATCCGACCAGACGCTGGCCGCCAGGCCATACGGCGAGGCATTGATCCGCGCCAGCGCCTCGTCTTCACTGTGATAACCGATAAAACTGCACACCGGGCCGAAGGTCTCCTCGCGCATCAGGGTGCTCTCTTCGCTGCGCACTTTGACCGCCGTCGGCTGCAGGAAATAGCCCTCCCCCGGCAGGGCTTCGCCGCCGCAGACGATGGTATCGCCCTCGTCGCGCGCGGTCTGAATGAGCCGCAACACTTTGTCATACTGCTGGCGGTTGGCCAGCGGCCCCATCAGCGTGCGCTCATCCAGCGGCGATCCCGGCGCGAAGGCGCTGAGCTTATCTTTCAGCAGCGCCAGCACCGCATCCAGTTTACCCTGCGGCAGATAAAAGCGCTCCGCGGCGGCGCAAATCTGCCCCTGGTTCAGGTAGCCGGCTTCCAGAATGCCGTTGACCATCGCCTCCGGCGTCAGATCATCCAGGAACAGCGCGGCGTTTTTGCCCCCCAGCTCAAGGGTCACCCGTTTACCTGACGCACTGGCCGACCGCTGGACTTTCTCGCCAGTGGCCACCGAGCCGGTGAAGCTCACCTTGGCGCAGGCCGGATGGGTAATCAGCCGCTGAGCAATCTCGCCGCCGGCGCCGTTGACCACGTTAATCACCCCGTCCGGAATACCCACCGCTTTCGCCAGCTCCGCCACGCGCAGCAGCGTCAGCGGCGTATACTCGCTCGGCTTGAGAACAATGGTGCAGCCGCAGACCAGGGCCGCCGCCAGCTTCCAGACGGCAATCATGATAGAGAAGTTCCACGGCACGATGCCCACCACTACCCCCAGCGGCTGACGGCGAGTGAAGGCGGTATATTTCTCCCCGGCCATCGACGGCAGCGACACATTCAGGGTTTCGCCGGTGACTTTCCCCGCCCAGCCGGCGAAGTAGCGCAGGAAAGCGACCGATTGATCCAGCTCGAGCATGCGCGCCAGCGTGATGGTCTTGCCGGAGCAGAGACTTTCCAGCTGCGCCAGCGCTTCGCGATGCTCAGCCAGGGCATCCGCCAGCTTCAGCAGCAAGGTTCCGCGCGCCAGCGTCGGCATTTCGCGCCACTGATTAAACGCCTGGCGGGCACTCTCTACCGCGCGATCCGCCTGGTCGCTATCCGCCGCGGTGACCTCGGCGATCGCCCGCCCGGTGGCAGGGTTGATCACCGCAAACGGCGCGCCGCGGCCCGCCTCTCGCTCACCGGCGATAAACTGCCCGTGCGGCTGGCGTAAAAAGGCGGTCACTTCCGCCAGTAAGGTTATCTCGCTCATCGTCAGTACCCGTTTTTTCAGCAACGTTGGCCCATCACAGCACGGCTTCCCGCCGCCGCCTATCGTTCTAAAGAACGTCATTCTTCCGGACGATATTCAACGCCCGCGCGGCGTGCTGTGATGAGGCACTTGAGCGAGGCAAGACCACAGGGTAACGCGATGAACATCAAAATCGATGCGCTGAACTACTACGGCGCGACGAAGAAATACCACCTCCATTTTCCGGCGCTGCGGGAAGATATTGAAGCCGACGTGGTGATTATCGGCGGCGGCTTCTCCGGTATTAACACCGCCCTTGAGCTGGCGGAACAGGGCATCACCAACGTGGTGGTGCTGGAAGCGCGCCATCTCGGCTATGGCGGCACCGGGCGCAATGGCGGCCAGGTGATGGCCGGTATCGGTCACGACATCGAAGCGGTGAAAAAGCACGTCGGCAAAGAAGGGCTGGAAACGCTGTTTAAAATAGCCAACCTTGGCGCGGGCATCATTCGCGAACGCATCCGCAAATATAATATCGACGCCGATTTCGTCCCCGGCTATGGCTATCTCGCTTATAACCAGCGGCAACTGAAAACGCTGCGCCAGTGGGAGAAGGAGTTTAAGGCTGCCACCCCGGATGAAGAGATCGAGCTGTATACCGGGAAAGAGGTGCAGCAGGTGGTGGGCTCCGAGGTCTACTGCGGCGCGCTGAAACATATGGGCGGCGGCCAGATCCATTCGCTCAATATGCTCCTCGGCTCGGCGCAGGCCGCCCATTCGCTGGGAGTGAAGATCTTCGAATCCTCGCCGGTGGTGGAGGTGAATTACGGCAAACAGGTGCGGGTACGTACCGCGATGGGCAGCGTCAAAGCCGCCAAACTGCTGTGGGCCTGCGACAGCTTCCTCAACAATATGGAGCCGGAGATCTACAACAAAACGCTGGTCACCTACTCCTATCAGGTATCGACCGAGCCGCTCTCCGATGAACTGATCGAGCGCATCAGCCCGCTGCGCGGCGCCTTCAGCGATATTCGCCCGGTGATTAACTACTACCGCGTCACCCGGGAAAACCGCCTGCTGTTCGGCAGCGCCACCCGCTTTGTGGAGTATACGCCGAACGATTTCGCCGCCTGGAACCGCACCCTGCTGGCGGAGGTCTTCCCCTATTTGAAGGATGTGAAGATCGATTTCGCCTGGGGCGGGCCAATGGCCTGTAGCGCCAACCTGTTTCCACAGATCGGCACGCTACGCGATCACAACAACGTCTTTTACGTCCAGGGGTACTCCGGCTTCGGCGTCACCCCATCGCACATCGTGTGCAAAATCCTCGCCGAAGGGATCAACGGCGGTTCAAACCGCTATCGTCTGCTGAGCAGCATCCCCCACGCGACCATCCACGGCCGTGACAGCCTGCGCCTGCTGCTGGTCACCGCCGGAAAATTGATGCATCAAACCGCCGGTTTCTGGAAAGGCCGGAGTTAACCAGGAGAACGCTATGCACGCTTTTAAACTTAAACACCCGGTGCCCGACCTGCAGCCAATCGGCAGCGTCAGCCTGCTCGGCGCGACGCCGACCGCCGGCGACCCGCAGGTGGCCGGGGCGATGATCTACGGCGAGCCGCAGGATGCCTTTACCTGCGGACTGTTTTCGTCCACTGAAGGGAGCTTTACCATGACCTATCCGTTTACCGAACACGCCACCGTGCTGGAAGGCGAAGTGGAGTTGACCGTCGCCGGCGGTGAACCGCAGCGCTTTGCGCCAGGCGATAGCTGGTTTGTTAAACAGGGCACCGAAGTGGAGTGGAAAATCCTGACGCCGCGCTTTGTGAAGCACTACCTGGCGAACGTCGAGACGCGCTAACGCGCTGATACTGCCCGGCGGCGCAGGGGGGACCCGGAGGCGACGCATTGTGCCTTCTCCGGGCTACCAAATCGCACAGCGCTGTAGCCCCGGTAAGCGGCAGCGCCACCGGGGGTTTTGAGGCCGCCAACACCGGCAGTTTCAGTCAGCATGGTGAATAAATTAAAGGCAGGCCGCGCGGACCGTAGGCCGGGTAAGGCGCTAGCCGCCACCCGACAGAAACAGGCGCAACGTGGCAAGACGGATGGCCCCGGTTTTCGGGGTCATCTTGTTTATCCACCCTCACATTCATGGACTGCGTCACAGAATCATGCGCCACCCTCCACCTTCCGGACGATATTCGTTGAGCAGGATGCCCGCCTAAATTATGACTATCCGGGAGTGGCGCTGGCTATTCCCTGCCCTACCCCATTATTGTGCAGAGGTTGACTATGTTTAGTAACAGACTTGCCAGCCATCTTGAGCGCGGCGTCGTCGGCTTCCCGACCACCCTCGCCAGCTCCGTCGGGCTGATTATGGCCAGCCCGGTGATCCTGACGGTGACCAGCGGCTTCGGCATGGGCGGCGATACCTTCGCGCTGGCGGTGCTGCTGGCCTTTATTATGATGCAGGCGCAGGTCACCACCTTTGCCGAGGCGGCAACGCTCATTCCCACCACCGGTTCGGTGTACGACTATATCTCCTGCGGCATGGGCCGCTTTTTCGCTATCACCGGCGCGCTGTGCGCCTATCTGATCGTCCATATTTTCGCCGGGACGGCGGAGACGATCCTGGCGGGCATTATGGCGCTGGTGAACTTCGAATCGATCAACGCCCAGATGGCCGCTCACCAAAACACCTGGATGGTGGGCGTCGGCATGGTGGTGATTTTCGGCCTGCTGAACACCATCGGCGTGGAAATCTTCGGCAAGGTCGAAGTGGTGCTGACCTTCGGCATGTGGACCACGCTAACCATTTTCGGCCTGTGCGGCATTTTTATGGCGCCGGTGACTCATCTTTCCGGCTGGTTCGGCACGCCGCTGAACGTTAGCGATATCAACGGCCTGTTCGGCTATATCGGCATGGCGATGTTTATGTTCGTCGGTTGCGAACTGGTGACGCCGATGGCGCCGGAGATCAAACAGGCCCACCGCACCATACCGCGGGCGATGGCGCTGGGCCTGCTGGGGGTCGCCAGCTGCATGTTTATCTACGGTGCGGCGATCAACCGCCAGGTGGAGAATACCGTGCTCGACGCGGCCAACAACATCCATCTGCTGGATACGCCGATGGCGATCCCGGCCTTCGCCGAGCGGGTGATGGGCCACGCCGGCCAGTACTGGCTGGGGGTCGGGCTGCTGCTGGCGGGCTGCGCCACCATCAATACGCTGATGGCCGCCGTGCCGCGCATTATCTACGGTATGGCGCTGGACGGCGCGCTGCCCCGCTTTCTGACCTGGCTGCATCCGCGCTTTAAAACGCCGGTAATCGCCATCGCCATCGGGGTGGCGATCCCCTGCCTGCACGCCTGGTATCTGAACGGCGATCTGGACCGCATCGTGCCGCTGATCCTCGCCGCGGTCTGCGCCTGGGGCGTCGCCTATCTGCTGGTGACGCTGTCGGTGGTGATGCTGCGCATTCGCCGCCCGGACCTGCCGCGCGCCTACCGCTCGCCGTGGTTCCCACTGCCGCAGATTATCTCCAGCGTCGGCATTATCATCGCTATCGTCAATATCACCCCGCCGGGGATGGACAGTCGCCAGGTGCTGGTGCCGTTCGGCATTATGCTCGGCCTGACCGCCGCCTACGCCCTGTTCTGGACGGTGTGCGTGCAGCGCGTCAATCCGTTCAAGCCGCTGGTGGTGGAAGAGGTAGTGGAGCGCGCCATCAACAACTACGAAAAACAGACCCGCGGGGAGATGACGCCAGATGTCCTCCGTCCCCTGGTTTGAAACGCCGTTAATGAACGCGGTGCAGCGCGATCTGGCCGGCTGGCCCTGCGAAAAGCTGAGCGAGCGCAGCGCGCTGCTGCGCTTGAACAACGCCACCGCCGTGACCTTCAGCGTGCGTCAGAAGCGGCTGTTTATGGCCAGCATTCACAGCTGCGAGTTTGTCGTCGAGGGGCCGGTGACCCGGCCCGTACGCGGTAACATTCGCGCCCATCAATCCGGCTGGTGGAAACGCCAGCCGATCCGCTTTATCGGCGGCAAAGGCAGCGAGGCACTCGCCGGCTATCTCAACGGTTTTCCTAATCTCCAGCAGACCTTAAGCGAGCTGGACTACCGCCGCTTTTCGCTGACCTTTGACGGTCGCGGCTGGCGCTGCAGCATTGAACCCTGGGCCGCCAGCGAAGTGGTCTGTAAAATGCCGCCGCTGCGCCGTTATCTGCGGCTGGAAGCGCAGCAGCGGATGCTGCTGCTCAGCGTGCTGGCGATGACCGATCAGGCAGTAAGTCAGTGGATGCGCGGTGAAATCGTAGAAGAGAAAGCATTGACTTCCCCGCCATCACCGCGGGGAAGCTGAGGCGTTTTATAGCAGGCCAAACTGCTGCGCCAGCCGATCGAGAGCCTGCCTCTGGAACTGCGCAAACTCCGCCCGCGGCTGTTGTTGTTGAATAAATTCCCGCAGCGGATCCTGGACCTCGGTGCGGATGCCGCTCAGAGCCTCCATCACCGCCAGGCCGCAGAACGGCACGTAGGATTCGGCGTAGCCGCCTTCGTGCACCATCACCAGTTTCCCGCCGCACAGGCGATCCGCCGCCTGCTGGACCTGTTCAGTCATCGCCCGGAAGCTGTCGCTGTGCAGCTGCATGCGCGCCAGCGGATCCATGGCGTTGGCATCATAGCCGCAGGCGATGATAATCAGCTCCGGCTCAAAGCGCGCCAGCGCCGGAATAACGATGGTTTCCAGCGCATAGCGCCAGCTGTCATCCCCCGCGCCGGCCAGCAGCGGAATATTGATGTTGTAACCCTCCCCCGCCCCCACGCCGCGATCCTCCTCGCCAGAGTAGCCCGGCGGGAAGCAGCCGTCCTGATGCAAGGAGATAGTCAGCACGTCGTCGCGCTGCAGGTAGATGTGCTGGGTGCCGTTGCCGTGGTGAACGTCCCAGTCAATGATCGCCACCTTGCCGAGCCCGAGCAGCGCTTTCGCTCGCTCCACGGCAATGGGGATATTGGCAAGAAAACAGAAGCCCATCGACTGGTCCGGCAGGCAGTGGTGTCCGGGCGGACGCGACAGCGAATAGGCGTTATCCAGTTCCCCCTTCAGCACCGCTTCCACCGCCGCGCAGGCCAGCCCGGCGGAAAGACAGGCGATTTCATAACTGCCCGGCCCCAGCGGCGCCTCTTTGCCCAGCATGCCGCCGCCGTTATCGCTTATCGCCTTGAAGCGCTCCAGATAACTGTCGGGATGGATCCGCCGCAGGTCCGAAAGGCTCGCCGGCGCCGCGCTGCGCAGCGCCAGCTGCGGCGTCAGCCCGGAGACATCCATCAGGTTTTTCATCCGCCGTTTGGTCTCCGGCGATTCGGCATGACCGCCGCCGGCGGGTGGCTGTACCCACCCGCCCACCGGCAGCGTCACTGCGTGCAGCCCGGTACTGTGCCAGAAACAACGTTCATCAAAGAAGAAACCGGTTTTTCTTTTCACTCTATCCTCCCGTGGGCTAACCCTTCCCGGCGGCGGAAGCCGCCACAATTAAAATCAGTGACAGCAGCGCGCAGACACCTGCCGCCGCCAGCAGCGGGTCGGCGCTGGCGAAGTGTTGCAGTAAGGCCCCCGCGAGCGCCGGGCCGGCCGCCATGCCGCCGCCGATCACCAGATTGATGCTGTTCATCAGCCGACCGCTGTTATCGAGCCCGGCGACGCGGGCGAGAATAAAGGGCAGCACGAAGGTCCAGGTGAACTTAAACAGCAGCGCCGCGATGGCGTAGCGCGCCAGCAGCGGCTGGCCAACCAGCAGCCCGACGCTGACTATCAGCAGCCCATAGCCCAACCACACCGGTAAGCGATCGGCGCGCCGGGTGCCGCGCAGGGCCGCGCCGCCGGCGCCGATAATGCCGCAAACCGTCGCCGCCGCCAGCACCAGCCCCACCTGCGTCGGGCTCAGCCCCGCCGTGCTGCCGATGGTGCCGATAAAGGTCCACACTGCGCTGAGGCTGATATAGAAAGTGAGCACCGCCAGCACCGCCAGCGCCTGACGCCACAGCGCCGTCGACGGCTGCTGGCGGGAGGCAGAGAGCGGTTGAAAGCGCGGCGGGAAAGCGGACACCAGCGGCAGGCAGCAGAGCATGATGGCGGCGAGGATCAGATACACCACCTTCAGGCCAAAGGTCGCGAACAGGCCGGGCAGCGCCAGCAGGCCAAGCATCCCCAACAGCAGTTGCCCGAGCACCCAAAAGGCGTAGACCCGCGACGGGTTCGGCGTTCCCGCCGCGCAGCTGATGCACAGAATCATCAGCGTGCCGCCCGCCAGTGAGGCGATAAAGCGCGCCGCCAGCAGCGTCTCATACTGGGTGACCACCGCCGAGGCGAGGTTGGCGGTCAGAAACACCGCCCCGGCCATCAGGGCGACCCGCCGCCAGTCGAGGCGACTCATCCACCACCACGCCGGGAGCGTCGCCAGGCTCATCGCCCCCAGCTCCGCTGAGAACAGCCAGCCTACCTGCCCGGGTTTTAGCTGCCATTCGCTGGCCAGCTGCGCCGCCACCGCCGGCGCGGTCATCAGAATACCCGGCGCAATAGCGGCAAAAATCACAATCGCCGCCAGCAAACGCAGGGACACCACCAGCCCGGCGGGCCGGGAAAGCGCATTATCAGTGACAGGTGTACTCGACATCGTAGGGCGTGCTCCGGTCAAAAAAGCCTCCCCCCGGAGGATCCTCCAGGGAGTGATACCCACAGGCATCAGGAAAACGCCGTGTTGCCACGGCGCGCGCGGGATGTGAAAGTCAGATCACAGATGCAGCGTCCGCTGAGCAGCCGGCATCCAGGTTCGGGAAACCAGTTCGGTACGATTGACCACTTCGGTCTTGGCGAAGATATTGCGCAGGTGCGTTTTCACCGTCGAGAGCGAGATATCCAGCTGGCGGGCAATCAGCTTATTACTGGCCCCTTCGCGCACCATGCCGACGATTTCCCGCTCTTTGGCGGTCAGGATAGCGGGCAGGTCATCTTCTTCCTGCAGGCAGTCGCGGATCGCCAGCTCCACCAGCGGCAGCACCGCCTGGGCCCGATGACGCTCTTCGCTGGAGAAAGGCACGTCGCGCATCAGCGAGATACCAGCGATGATCCGCCGCTCGCGGCGGATAAAGATCTCGGTCATGTCACGCACGTTATTCGGCAACATAAATTCATGATAATAATGCCGGTTGCGATCGCAGAGCCGCGGCGTCATCGCCGCCACGGTGGTGTTCTGGTGGCTAAAGTGCGCCGGTAAATGCGGATCCAGCGGCTGGAAGTTTTCCAGATATTGTTGGTGCGTATTATCGGAAATATTATGCAATATATAGTTTTCGGGTTTTAACCGGTTATTTACTCGATAAAACACCGCTGAAGTCAGAGGAATTAACTGAGAAATAGTCTGTAAACAACGGGCTATTATCGCATCATTACGGCTGGCTTTTAACAAAGCAGACATGATAGGGCCTCCCCGTCGAGATGATGGTGCATGACACATGGATGACTACCGATAATTGAAGCATACATTTCACATTTAAGTAACACAATCATTAACATATTAACAATGTGATAGCCGTTACAAAATTTTCAGCAATGCATTGTTATATAAAGCATTTAAAAAACACACTCGCCATGCCTTACGATAGCGGCGTTAAAACATAAACAAAAAAGATTAATACCCGGCGTACCTGCCTCTGGTGATAAAAAACCCTATCCCGGACGCGTCTCTCTCATCCTTAAGAACGATGGATTTCTGTTTTTTTTCACTTATACCCTAACAGGATGCCATTAATTTTCGCCGCGGCTTAATCATGTGATTACGCCTGACCCGCTGTTGCCAAAATAATAGCAACAGCGCCGGTCATTAACCGAGGATAAGCCGATGCTGAATATCGCCGCCCTGCGCCAGCAGCAAATTCCGCTGGCCGCTGAGCCGCGCTCGCCGGTGCCGTTTCATATTCTGATGAAGCCGATTGGCCCCGCCTGCAATCTCGCCTGCCGCTACTGCTATTACCCCCAGGATGAAACGCCGGTCAACAAAATGGACGAGGCGCGGCTGGAGCAGTTTATCCGCCGCTACATCGCGGCCCAGCCCGTCGGCGCGCGGGAAATCAACTTTGTCTGGCAGGGCGGTGAGCCGCTGCTGGCCGGCCTGAGCTTTTACAAAAAAGCGCTCGCCCTGCAGGCGCGTTATGCCCCCGACGGCGTCACCATCAGCAACAGTCTGCAGACCAATGGCACGCTGATCAACGACGCCTGGTGCCGGCTGTTCCGCGAGCATCGCTTTATTATCGGCTTGAGCCTCGAAGGCAGCGAAGCGCTACAGGACCAGCATCGTCCGGATAAACGCGGCCGGGCCAGCTGGCCGGCGGCACTGCGCGGCATCGGCTTTCTCCACCAGCATCAGGTGGATTTTAACCTGCTGGTGGTGGTGCATAACGAGATGGCGGCCCACGCGGCGGCGATTTATGACCGGCTGGTCAGCCTCGGCGCGCGCTATCTACAGTTTCAGCCGCTGATGAGCGAAGGCGCAGCGTTGCGCGAGGGCTATCAGCTGAGTGCCGATAACTGGGGGCGTTTTATGGTCGGCATCTGGCGGCAGTGGCAGAAGCGCTGCGACAAGGGGCGGGTGTTCGTCATCAATATCGAGCAGGCGTGGGCGCAGTACTTCACTCACACCAGCGGCAGCTGCGTGCACAGCGCCCGCTGCGGCAGCAATCTGGTGATGGAGCCCGACGGAGAGCTCTACGCCTGCGACCATCTGATCAACGCCGAACATCGGCTGGGCCGCCTTGACGACATGACGCTGGCGCACGCGGTCGACGCCTCGGTGCAGCTGCCTTTCGGTCAGCAGAAAAGCCTGCGCCGCGAATGCCAGACCTGCGCGGTCAAAATGGTCTGCCAGGGCGGCTGCCCGGCGCATCTGAACGCCGCCGGCAACAACCGCCTCTGCGGCGGCTACTACCGCTTCTTTAGCGAAATTCTGGCGCCCGTGCGCCCCTTTTCCCGCGACCTTCAAGGGCTACAAGCCTGGCGGGCCGCGTTTGTCGGGGCCGCGCATCCGGCGTAGCCCATTGCTCTGAAAGTGATACCCGCAGAAACAGGAGAATCCGTTGTGAATAAAACAGCCATGGCCGCGGCGGCCAGTGTGATCCTCGCCGGTGGCGCGCACGCCGCCCAGCAAGAGCGTCCGAACGTCATCGTGATTATCGCCGATGATATGGGCTACTCTGACATCAGCCCCTTCGGCGGCGAAATCCCCACCCCCAACCTGCAGGCGATGGCCGAGCAGGGGATGCGCATGAGCCAGTATTACACCTCGCCGATGTCGGCCCCGGCGCGTTCGATGCTGCTCACCGGTAACAGCAACCAGCAGGCCGGGATGGGCGGTATGTGGTGGTACGACAGCACCATTGGCAAGGAGGGCTACGAGCTGCGGCTGACCGACCGCGTCACCACCATGGCCGAGCGTTTTAAAGACGCGGGCTATAACACCCTGATGGCCGGCAAGTGGCACCTCGGTTTTGTTCCCGGCGCCACGCCGAAGGACCGCGGCTTTAACCACGCCTTCGCCTTTATGGGCGGCGGCACCAGCCATTTTAACGACGCCGTCCCGCTCGGGACCGTTGAAGCCTTCCACACCTACTACACCCGCGACGGCGAGCGCGTCTCCCTACCGGATGATTTTTACTCCAGCGAAGCCTACGCCCGGCAGATGAACAGCTGGATTAAAGCGACGCCGAAGGAACAGCCGGTCTTCGCCTGGCTGGCCTTCACCGCCCCTCATGATCCCCTGCAGGCGCCGGACGAGTGGATTAAGCGCTTCAAAGGCCAGTATGAGCAGGGTTACGCCGAGGTCTATCGCCAGCGCATCGCCCGCCTGAAAGCGCTGGGAATTATCCATGACGATACCCCGCTGCCGCATCTGGAGCTGGATAAAGAGTGGGAGGCGCTAACGCCAGAGCAGCAGAAATATACGGCGAAAGTGATGCAGGTGTATGCGGCGATGATCGCCAATATGGACGCGCAAATCGGCACCCTGATGGAGACGCTGAAACAAACCGGGCGCGATAAAAATACCCTACTGGTCTTTTTAACCGATAACGGCGCCAACCCGGCGCAGGGTTTTTATTACGAATCTACCCCGGAATTCTGGAAGCAGTTCGATAACCGCTATGACAACATCGGCCGCAAAGGCTCGTTTGTCTCCTACGGCCCGCACTGGGCCAACGTCAGCAACGCTCCCTACGCCAACTACCATAAGACCACCAGCGCCCAGGGCGGGATTAACACCGATTTTATGATCGCCGGTCCCGGGATCACGCGCCACGGTCACATCGACGCCTCGACGATGGCGGTGTACGACGTAGCGCCGACCCTGTATGAATTCGCCGGTATCGATCCGAACAAATCGCTGGCGAAGAAGCCGGTGTTGCCGATGATCGGCGTCAGCTTTAAGCGCTATCTCACCGGCGAAGTACAGGCGCCGCCGCGCGGGAAATACGGCGTTGAGCTGCACCATCAGGCGGCGTGGGTCGATGGTGAATGGAAGCTGCGGCGGCTGGTGCCGCGGGGCCTCACCGCCGGTGACGCGCCGTGGCAGCTGTTTAATCTGCACGACGACCCGCTGGAGACCCATGACGTCGCGGCCCAACATCCCGATCGGGTCAAAGCGATGAGCGAGGCCTACGAGGCGTTCGCCAGACGCACCATGGTCACCAGGGCGCAGGGCAAGATGATCGATTACGTCGGTATTGACAGCAAAACTGGACGCTATCTGGCGGTCGATCCCGCCACCATGAAGCCGGTTCCGGCGCCGCAGGCGATCCCGGTGAGCGAGATCCATTAACCCCGCGGCTATCGTTCTTCCGGGCGATAGCCGGGAGCTGACGCGCTTTTTAAGGTAATCGGAAACCCCATTACAGGAGAGAGCGAATGGCGAGAGTCGTGGTGATCACCGGCGGCGGAACCGGAATTGGCGCCGCCTGCGCGCGGCTGATGCGCGCCGCGGGCGACCGCGTGTTTATTACCGGACGGCGCGAGGCGCCGCTGCAGGCTGTCGCCGATGAGACCGGCGCCACGGCGCTGATGGGCGATGCCGCCGACGGCGAGGTGTGGCGCCAGCGGCTGTTGCCGGCCATTCTCGACCAGAGCGGCGGTGTTGATGTCCTCATCTGCAGCGCCGGCGGGATGGGCAACAGCCCCGCCGCCGAGACCAGCGACCGCCAGTGGCGCGAGGCGCTGGACGGCAATCTCACCAGCGCCTTCGCCAGCGTTCGCGCCTGCCTGCCCTCGCTGATTACCCGCCGTGGCAACGTGCTGTTTGTCGCCTCCATCGCCTCGCTGGCCGCCGGTCCGCAGGCCTGCGGCTACGTCACCGCCAAACACGCCTTAATCGGCCTGATGCGCTCCGTCGCCCGCGATTACGGTCCCCAGGGGGTGCGCGCCAACGCCGTCTGCCCCGGCTGGGTCACCACGCCGATGGCGGATGAAGAGATGCTCCCGCTGATGCAGGCGGAAGGGCTATCGTTGACTGAGGCTTATCAGCGAGTCTGTCGCGACGTTCCGCTGCGCCGCCCCGCCAGCCCCGAGGAGATAGCCGAGGCTTGTCAGTTTCTCTGTTCGCCGCAGGCCGCCATCATCAGCGGCGCCACGCTGGTCGCCGACGGCGGCGCCAGTATCGTCGATGTTCCCACTCTGGCGTTTGCCTAACGCCCTACTCTGTTCAGGAGCCCCTATGACTTCAGAAGCCGTATTTATCCAGGTCGGCGCGCTGGCCGATGGTTTTGCGCCACACGGTAATTTACTCGCCACCGCCAGCCTGCCCGCAGGCGAGCGCTTTACCTTTTATGTCGCCGGAAGTGAGCCGCAGCAGCTGATCATCGAAGATGAGCAGACGCTAAGCTGGAACGGCAAGCGCGCCCCCTGGCGGGCGACCGCCCTGCGCCCGGATATTCTGTTTATCGACTTCCTTGACCCGGAGCGGGATAACGCCAGCGTCAGCGCGGTATGCAACCTGACGCAGCGCAACGCCACCCTGGTCTACGGCCAGCTGCCGGACGAAGCCGCCGCGCGGCTGGACGCTTTCAGCCGAGTGGAGCGAGGCCTGCCGCTGACCGCGGTAGAAACGCGCTTTGTCTTCGCCCGCCTGGATGCGCAGCCGGGGCCGCTGCCGGGCTTTACCGATGCGCTGGTCGGCATGCGCAATCAGTACACCTACAGCCCGACTGAGCGCTATGAGCACATCTATCTCAACGATAATTTTTACGCCTGGCAATGTCTGGACGGCGTGGAAAAGGGGCTGGCGGATGTCGATCGCTGCCACTATGTGCAGGTGGCTGAGGATCTCTATTTGTTCGTCTGGCGGGAGAAAATCATTCCCACGCTGGGGGTGATCCTGATCGATCTTCAGCAGATGCGCACCGACGGCAAGATCATGGGCTATCAGGGCAGCGACTTCGGCGCCCTCAGCAATTTCCCGGTCGGCGCCAGCGCGAAGATCCTCAACCTCACCCGCCATCAGGAATAAAGGGGCGCCGCCGGGCACGCTTTCAGGCCCCCTGCCCGTCATGTTGCCGGGTGGCGGCTGCGCCTTACCCGGCCTACGGGGTCCTCTCACAGGCTGATACATCGTAGGCCCGGCAAGCGCAGCGCCGCCGGGCGATGACAGCGGGTACGGAGCCGCTTTATGCCGGGTGGCGGCTGCGCCTGACCCGGCCTACAGGGTTCGTGCGACCTGTCCTTGATTTACCCACTTGCACGACTGAAACTGCCGGTGCTGACGGCCTCAAAATCGCTGAGACGTTCCCGGAAGGCCGGGGCAGCCCGCATGGATGCGGGCTGAGGGCCGTGTTTTGCAGGGACGCTGCCTCGGCCCGACCCGAAGCCTGCAGGGATAAGTCGAAGGGACCGCGCAGCGGCGATTTTGCTGGCCGGAGCCCGGGGGTACAGGGGGCGGCGGCGACTGGCCGCCCCCTGTGCGCTCCCTGCGCCATGAAAGACATAACGCAGAAGACATATCGGGAGCGCAATCTGTCCGGAAATCACATAGAAGTTGTAGCCCTGCCAGGCGCATTGCAAACAGGGAAATTGACGATTGTGCCGTTATTTCGCCGGGTGGCGGCTGCGCCTTACCCGGCCTACAGGTCCCTATCACAGGCTGATACATCGTAGGCCCGGCAAGCGCAGCGCCGCCGGGCGATGGCAGCGGGTACGGAGCCGCTTTATGCCGGGTGGCGGCTGCGCCTTACCCGGCCTACAGGTCCCTGTCACAAGCTGACACATCGTAGGCCCGGTAAGCGCTGCGCCACCGGGCGATGATAGCGGGTACGGAGCCGCTTTTATGACGGGTGGCGGCTGCGCCTTACCCGGCCTGCGGTCCGCGCCATTTGTCCACCCTCTCCCCGCCGGGAAGAGGGCGTGACTCAGGCGCTGGCGCTATCCAGCCGCGCCACCTGCTCCGCGCTCAGGCTCAGCGCCGCCGCGCGGGCAAAACTTTCCACCTGGGCCACGCTGGTGGCGCTGGCGATCGGCGCGGTCACCCCTTCGCGGCCGATCAGCCACGCGAGGGCCACTTCCGCCGGCTTCGCCCCCTGCTCATCCGCGACCGCCACCAGGGTATCGATAATCCGCATCCCGCGCGGATTCAGGTACTTACCAATCCCCCCTCCGCGCTGGCTCTGCGCCAGATCCGACGGCTGACGGTACTTACCGGTTAAGAATCCCGAGGCCAGGCTGTAGTAGGTCACCACCCCGATATCGCGGCTGACGCAGAGATCGCACAGCGCGCCTTCAAAGGCGGAGCGGTGATAGAGGTTATATTCCGGCTGCAGCACCTGCCAGGCAGGCAAGCCGCCCTTGCGCGCTACCTCCAGCGCCCCCGCCAGCTGCATTGCATC
The DNA here is from genome assembly GCF_040062325.1 of Klebsiella sp. GG_Kp175. Lineage (NCBI taxonomy): Bacteria > Pseudomonadati > Pseudomonadota > Gammaproteobacteria > Enterobacterales > Enterobacteriaceae > Klebsiella > Klebsiella sp. GG_Kp175. Next base: position 192,758 of record NZ_JBEAFX010000003.1, read on the forward strand.
GAGGTTAGAGGCCCCCATCGCGCGAATTTTCCCCGCCTGTTGCAGGCTGTGGAAAGCCTCCAGCGTTTCCGCTACCGGGGTTTGCGGATCCGGCCAGTGGGAAAAATAGAGGTCGATATAGTCGGTATTGAGGCGGCGCAGGGAGTCGTCTACCGCCTGCTGGATCCAGGCTTTGCTGAGTCCCTTATGGCCGGGAAGGCCGAGATCGGAGCCGACTTTGGTGAAGATTTTGACCTTATCGCGCATGCCGGGACGCGCCTGCAGCCAGCGGCCAATAATGGTTTCGGATTCGCCGCCCTGGTTGCCCTCTGCCCAGCGGGAATAAACATCCGCCGTATCGATAGCGTCAAAGCCGTGGTCAACAAAAGCATCAAGAAGGGCAAAACTGGTTTTTTCATCAATGGTCCAGCCAAAGACGTTACCGCCAAACACTAACGGGGCGATGGAAAATCCGGTTTTGCCCAAGGGACGTGTCATCATGCCGAGTACTCCTTAGCTTATATTCTGCTTCCCTCAGGTAACCACAATGGTCAGGAGAGGAGGTCGATTGGATAATCAGAAAAGGAATCTTACGGCGGGCGATCCATGCCCGCGGGTACACTCAGACATTATGTCCCGGAATAAACATCAAAGCTAAAATATTTGCTGGCTAATTTTTTATAGGTGCCGTCGGCAAGGATCTTCGCAATCGCGCCGTTTATTTCCTGACGCAGCGCCTCATCGTCTTTACGTAAGCCGATAGCCGCCCCGGCGCCAAACAGCGTATCATCCTGCAGATGGCCGCCGACAAAGGCGAATTCCTTACCCTGCGGCTGCTGCAGGAAGCTGTAGTCGGCCATCATGCCGGAGAGTACCGCGCCGTCGATGCGCCCGGACTCCAGATCGCGCACCACGCTATCGGCCCCCTGGTAGGCCACAATGTTGATCCCCTGCGGACGCCAGTGCTGATTAACGTAAGTCTCCTGCGCCGAGCCCTGCTCGACGCCAATGGTTTTGCCCTTCAGCTGCTCCGGCGTATTGCCTTTCAGGGTATTTTTACGCGCCACGAGGAACACCGGCCCGTTATACAGCTTGTCGCTAAAGGCAATCTGCGCTTTACGCTTCTCGGTCATGTACATCCCGGAAAGGATGGCGTCGAATTTCCGCGCCTTCAGCGCCGGGATAATGCCGTCGAAATTGCTTTCCACCCACACGCATTTCGCCTGCAGCTGCTGGCAAATGGCGTTGCCTAAATCGATATCAAACCCCGCCAGCTTGCCCTGCGGATCCTTCCATTCAAACGGCGCGAAGGTCGGGTCGACGCCAAAGCGGATCGCCTTTCCCCCTTCGGCCAGCGCCGACGTCGACGCCATTAACGCCAGCCATAGCAGTAGTGATTTTTTCATTCCAGTTCTTCTCCAGAGGTTAACGGCAGTGCTTTTCCACCAGACGGGCGAACAGCGTCGCGCCGGTGGTGATAATGTCATCGTTGAAGTCGTAGCCGGGGTTATGCACCATGCAGCCGCCTTTCTCCCCCTTCTCGCCGTTGCCCAGCAGGAAGTAGCAGCCCGGACGTTCGCGCAGCATAAAAGCGAAATCCTCACTGGCGTTCATCGGCGAGACCGACTCCAGCACCCCTTCGCGGCCAAACACCTCCAGAGCCAGCGCTCGGGCGAAGTCAGTCTCTTCAGGGCTGTTGGTTAATACCGGGTAGGAGTCGTAAACCTCCACCGCGCTGCTGGCGCCATAGCTTTTAGCGGTAAATTCGCTGAGCTCGTGAATACGTTTGATCAGCAGGTCGCGGATTTCCGGCTTCATCGCCCGCACGCTGAGCTCCATCACCGCGCTCTCCGGAATGACGTTGGAGGCGATACCGGCCTGGAAGGTGCCGACGCTGACCACCGCCGTTTCGCCCGGCGGCACGTTGCGCGCCACGATGCTCTGCAGGGCCATCACCAGCGCCGCGCCGGCGACGATCGGGTCGACGGTGCGCTCCGGATGGGCGCCGTGGCCGCCGTAGCCGGTAAGGGTGATTTTGACGGTATCCGCCGAGGCCATAAAGTTGCCGGCGTAGAAGCCCAGCTTGCCCACCGGCAACCCCGGCATGTTGTGCAGACCGAAAATGCGTTCGCAGGGGAACTGCTCAAACAGGCCGTCTTTAATCATTAAATCGGCGCCGCCGATAGCCTCTTCCGCCGGCTGAAAAATCAGATGCACCGTGCCATTGAACTGACAGGCCGGCGAGGCGATGTATTTCGCCGCCGCCAGCAGAATGGTGGTATGGCCGTCATGACCGCAGGCGTGCATTTTCCCCGACACCGTACTGGCCCAGGGTAAACCGGTGGTTTCCTCGATCGGCAGTGCGTCCATATCGGCGCGCAGGCCGATGGTGCGCAGCGAATCGCCTTTGCTCAGGCTGCCGACCACCCCGGTCTTGCCGAGGCCGCGCGTCACCTGATAGCCCCACTCGGTCAGCTTGCTGGCGACCAGTTCGCTGGTATTAAACTCTTCCAGACTTAATTCCGGATTGGCATGTAAATAATGACGCAGAGAAATCATTTCCGCTTCCGTCGCTTTAATTTCTGGAATTACATAATCACTCATGCCGCTCTCCGGGAAATATCGTAAGGACTTAACACGGTATCGTGGTGAAAACTTTATGCAAGCAGGATTTCTAATATCGGAAATGACGGCATCTTATTTAATAATGCGTTCGCGGCAGTGTAAAAAGCATTCGAAACGGTGAAATTTAAAAATAAATGTTTATTTTATGGAGGATTAACCGTTATTTACCCTACTATTTCCGGCCGTATTCAGATTTAAATAAAAAGACTTCTATGAGATTACAGACGCTTTTCCTCGTCGCCATGACCGCGCTGGCGGGCTGCAGCGCGCAGGGGGATACCGCCAGCCAGCAGCGGGCCAGTATTCAGAAGATGCGCAACGAAACCCTCAATAAACTTTACACCGTGCAGCCCGAGGCCCGCAGCGATATTCAGCATGCGAAGGGTTATGCGGTCTTCGCCAACAACAGCAGCAAGATCCTGCTGTTCGGATTTGGCAGCGGCTACGGCGTGGTGCGGGATAAGGCCACCGGGAAGGACACCTATATGAAAATGGCCCAGGGCGGCGCCGGCCTGGGGATGGGGATTAAACAGCAACGCACGGTGCTGGTTTTCCATGATAAAGCGGCCCTGGAGACCTTTATCCGCCAGGGATATATGGTCGGCGCCGATGCGAACGCCGCGGCGAAATATGATGACAAAGGCATCGCGCCGATCGCCGCCTCCGCGAACGGCGTAGCGAAGGACACCTCCTCGCTGCCGTCAAAAGTGAACGTCTATGAAATCACCGACAAGGGGCTGGCCGCCCAGGCGATGGTCAATGGCTATAAATACTGGCCGGATGACGAACTGAACCCGTAGCCCCGGCGGTGATCCATCGCCGAGTCAGGTGTTCCCTGCCCGGCGTTGGGAGACGTGCATTTAGTGGCCGAGGGCGCCGCTCACCAGAATCGAGGTGATGATCCCGGTCGCCGCGGCGATCAGCACATAGTTACCGTCGATATAGGACCAGTGATGGCCCTCCGGCGGGGGCGGCAGGCCGCGGTCGCTCCAGTCACGGACGCGATACTCATCGCCACGGAACGGCGCCGGAGCCGGGTGGCCTTTGCGGAAATCGTTACCGCGCCAGGCGAAATGGTCCTGCTCATGCCGTGCCTGATCGCGCTTGTCATGCCCGTCACGATCCGGGCCACGCTGGTCATGGTCACCCTGACGATGCGCGTCAGGTCCGCCCTGCGGCGCATGCCCATGATGATCCGAACCGTTCTGCCACACCGTTGGCTGCCCCGGACGATGGCCGTCGTTTGGGCCATCGGCAAAGGCCTGGACGCTCAGCACAGTGGATAATATTACCGCCAGAGAAATCATCTTTTTCATCGTACACCTCCTGATTGAAGTTCTTTGTAACGGGAAAATGTGAAGAAAGAGTGAGTATCCGCTTAACCAGGACGATTCCTGGCATCTGGGGTTTCTGCTGTCGGGGAAGGCATTATGGGGGAGTACGAGCAATAAAAAAGGCCGCTCTCGCGACCTTTATTCAGACTGATATCAGGACTTACTCAGTCACTTTATTTTTTAACTCTTCAGCGCCGGTTTTGGTTTTATCCCAGCCCTTTTCTGCGCCGGATTTGGTGGCGTTCCAGCCTTTTTCGCTGACCTCTTTGGTCTTATCCCAACCTTTCTCAGTCCCTTCTTTGGTCTTGTTCCAGGTCTTCTGCGCGCCTTCGCTCACCTGGCTGCCGACGCTATCCTGTTTGCCTTCGGCCGCATGTTTCGCCTTCAGCTGCTGCTCTTCACCTTCGTGCTGGGCCTGATGCAGCTTCTCTTTGGCGGTGTTGGCGTTGGCATTGGCCGCCGCGACGGTATCATCTGTTGCATGTGTTGTCGCAGCAAAAACCGGAGCCGCAACCAGAATAGCCGATAACGCAATCATTGCTTTTTTCATAATATCCTCTCTCACGTGTCGTGTTATGAGTCGTATTCAGGATGGCACAACGAACCGGGGATGACATTAGGAATTAGCCTGAAAAACGTCTTCGACCTGCAACCATGGCAGAAAATGCTGCCGCTGCGCACCCTGTCGGCGTTGGCATAATTTCCATCATGTTTGTTACATTTCGTGAAATTTGCGCTTGATATACTTGCCGTTGACGTTTACTCGAGAATAATTCTCAGAATCATTATATTTATAAATTGGCAAACGGAACTCATTTTATGGCAAGAAAATCAGTAAGATCGCTGTTGCTTACTGCGCTGATCGCGACTCCCTTCCTCAGCTATGCGACCCAATATCCTCTGACGGTTACCGACCTTGACGGCCGGCAGGTCACCCTGGCTAAAGAGCCGCAGCGTATTATTTTGCAGGATGGCCGCGACATTATGACCCTCGCCCTGCTGGACCGGGACAATCCGTTTAAGCGGCTGGTGGCATGGAATAATCTGGCGAAAAAGCAGGACGTTGCCACCTGGCAGATGCTGAAAACGACGTGGCCGCAGTCGGCCACGATCCTTGACATGGGCTTCAGCGACAAGGGGAATGTCGATCTTGAAAGCGTCATCGCCCGCCAGCCGGATCTGATGATCGCCCAGCTGCGCGCCAGGCCAGCGCTGATGGAGAGCGGCGTCATCGACAAGCTCAGCGCCCTGCACGTTCCGGTGCTGTTTGTCGACTATGAGATCGACCCGGCGAAAGATACCGCTCCCAGCATCGACCTGCTGGGCAAAGTCCTCAACCGCGAGAGCCAGGCCAAAGCCTTTACCGATTACTATCGTCAGCAGCTGCAGTCGATTCGCCAGAAAACCGCGACCATCACGCCGAAGGCCAACGTCTTCGTGGAAGCGCTGGCCGGCAACAGCGACGCCTGCTGCTTTACTCACGGCCACAGCGGCTGGGGCGGGCTGGTGGAGGCGGTCGGGGCGAACAATATCGGTTCGCAGCTGCTGCCGGGCGCCTCCGGGTTCGTCTCGCTGGAGAAAATCATCAGCATGAAGCCCGACGCCTGGATAATGACCGGCTCGAAGCGCGGAAACAGCCAGGTGCTGCCCCTCGGCTATGAGGTTAAGCCGGAGGCGGTGAAAGCCCAGGCGCAGACGCTGCTGGCGCGACCGGGGGTCAGCCAGATCCCGGCGGTGCAGGAAAAGCGGGCCTATGGCGTCTATCACCACTTCTATAACCATCCGTGGAATATTGTCGGCATGGAATATCTGGCGAAAGATATCTATCCGCAGGCCTTCCGCGATCTCAACCCCGATGAGACTTACCATTATATCGTGCGTCACTTCACCGACCTGCCGGACCAGCCGTTCGTCTTTTCCTGGCAGCAGAGCGAGTAATCCGGCATGCGTTTAACCTCCGACTCCGTGCTCGACGAGCTGCCCGCCGGGACTTCTGGCGTGATGGATCATTATCGCCATATCGTGCGTCGCCGCCTGCTGCTGTTGCTGCTGCTGGCGCTGTTGATTGTCGCTTCACTGCTGTTCGATTTTATGCTCGGCCCTTCCGGACTGCCGCTGCAGAGCCTGTGGCAGACGTTAACCGATCCGGCCAGCGCCGATCCGGGCATTCGCGCCATCGTCTGGGATATCCGCCTACCCTATGCGGTGATGGCGATTATCGTCGGTCTGGCGCTGGGACTGGCTGGTGCCGAAATGCAGACCATCCTCAATAACCCGCTGGCCAGCCCGTTTACCCTGGGCGTCTCCTCGGCTGCGGCGTTTGGCGCCGCGCTGGCGATTGTGCTGGGTATTGGTCTGCCCGGTATTCCCGGCCAGTGGTTTATCTCGGCCAACGCCTTTATCTTCGCCCTGCTGGCGGCCCTGCTGCTGGATGGCATTACCCGCTGGACCCAGGTGGCTACCTCCGGCGTCATTCTGTTCGGCATCGCGCTGGTCTTTACCTTTAACGCCCTGGTCTCGATGCTGCAGTTCATCGCCAATGAAGACACTCTGCAGGGGCTGGTGTTCTGGACCATGGGCAGCATCGACCGCGCCTCCTGGAGCAAAGTCGCCATCCTGCTGGTCGCCCTGGCGCTGGTGATGCCCCTGTCGCTGCGCAGCGCGTGGGCGCTGACCGCCCTAAGGCTGGGCGAGGACCGGGCCATCAGCTTTGGCATTAACGTTCGCCGTCTGCGCCTGAGCACGCTGCTGCGGATCAGCATTCTGTCGGCGCTTTCGGTGGCCTTTGTCGGGCCAATCGGCTTTATCGGCCTGGTGGCGCCGCATATTGCGCGGATGCTCTTCGGCGAAGATCATCGCTTTTACCTGCCCGCCAGCGCGCTGATCGGCGCCCTGGTGCTCTCCCTGGCCTCCATCGCCTCGAAGAACCTGATACCGGGGGCCATTATTCCGGTGGGGATCGTCACTTCCCTGGTAGGGGTCCCGTTCTTTTTGAGCATTATTTTACGTCACCGGGGGCAAGTATGAGCGACCAGACGTTATCCGGGCTGTCGCTGTCTCACTTCAGCGCTGGCTACCCCAGACGCAAGGTGATCGAGAACCTGACGGTTCCCCATCTGCCGCGGGGGAAAATCACTGCGCTGCTGGGGCCAAACGGCAGCGGTAAATCGACGTTAATGCGAGCGATGGCGGGGCTGGGCCCCTGCCGCGGCGAGCTGCGCCTGGAGGGAGAAAATCTGCTGACGCAGCCGTTCTCACGTCGCGCAGAACAGGTGGTCTATCTTCCGCAGACGCTGCCCGCCGGCGTGCATCTGCATGTGCTGGAGTCGATTATCGTGGCCCAGCGCGCCGCCGGGGGTCGCCACAGCGCCCAGCAGCAGGAAGAGGTGATGGCGTTGCTGCGACAGCTGGGAATTGCCCACCTGGCGATGAGCTACCTCGATCAGCTCTCCGGCGGGCAAAAACAGTTGGTGGGTCTCGCCCAGTCGCTGATTCGCCAGCCGCGCCTGCTACTACTCGATGAACCGCTCAGCGCGCTTGACCTCAACTACCAGTTTCACGTGATGGATCTGGTGCGCCGGGAGACCCGGCGGCGCAACATCGTGACTCTGGTGGTGGTGCACGACATCAATATTGCCCTGCGTCACGCCGACCACGTGCTGATGCTCAAAGCGGGCCAGCTGCTTGGCGACGGCACCCCGGCCACGGTCATCACCCCTGAGACCCTGGCGGCCGTCTATGGCGTGCGCGGCCGTATTGAACCCTGTTCGCAGGGGGTGCGGCAGGTGATTATTGACGGGCTGGTGGACCGCGAGGCCTGACCGCGGCGCGGGGATGGTTGGTCCTCCCCGCGCCCGCCGGCTTAGTGATCGAGATAGATGTAGTTTTCCCAGCTCTTCATGCGGATCAGGATCTTCCTGATCAGCGACAGCTCTTTCAGGTGATCTGAGTAGACCGCCGCCTCGAGGGTAACACCCTGCGGCAGGGCGTATTCGGCAAAACGTGGATCGGTCACCTTTAGTACCACCAGCGCCCGGCCATGGGTATTGAGCGCGTCCGTAGTCAGCAGTTTGCCCTGGCCCTGAAACTGACTCTCGCCAATCGCCGGCAGCACATCGGCCACTTCCCCGCGGAAGACGGTGCCCGGGATGGCCGGAAACATCAGCTCCGCGGGCTCGCCTTTGTACAGACGCTGCAGGGCGTTCTGGCGAAATGCCGCGACATACTCCCGCGAGGCGTCGCCCTCCACCGGCACAAAGGTCATCAGCGGCAGCATTCCCAGCGCGGTGGACATGGTACCAGGGCGTAAGCCGACGGTGCTGACATAGCCGTCTTCCGGGGCGCGGACGACGGTGTTATCCAGCTGAAACTGCGCCTTCTGCAGCTGCGCCAGCAGGGAGGCCACGGTGGTATTTTTGCCCTTCACCACCGAGTCCAGCGCGTTACGCGCCTGAACCACTTTCGCCTGAGCCGCGCTGACGCTGGCTTCATCGGCTTTCCACGTCTGCAGACGGGTATCGACCATTTGATCGGAGAAGGCGCCCTGGGCATGCCCCTCCCGAAAGCGGGCATACTCCCGCCGCGACTGGTCGCGCTGAGCCACCGCTCTGCTCAGCTCGGCCTCCGCCTGGCTTAACGCGGCGTTGAGGGAGAGCGCATCCTGGCTGGCCGCTTTAATCTGCGCCTGCAGATCGTCCACCTTTGCCTGGAACGGCGTCGGGTCGAGAGTAAACAGCACATCGCCCTTATGCAGCCTCTGGTTAGGCCTCACCGGTACGCTCTGCACCCGACCGCGCACCTGCGACACAATCGGTACGGTGCGAAACACCTGATTGCCGACGTCGGTATAGGGGAAGTTGTAATTCATCCCGAAAATCACCGCGCCAATCAGGGCGATACCGCCGAGCACCGCCGTCGGCACGGTCCACTTATTGAGCGGGATGCGGAAGACTTTAAACACCACGATGCATAGCGCGGCGTAGGTCAGCAACATTAACGTTTCCATTATTTTGCCTCCTTCGCTTTCAGAAGGTCCACTTCGCGCTGCACCTGCTCCAGCCGCTGGACCACCGTTTCCAGACGCTGATGCAGCACCTGCTGGTCGTCGGCGATGCGGCGCATCCCCCATCCGCGATCTTCGCGCCACAGCGTCGCCCAGATCCACAACAAGGGCCACAGGGCATGCAGGGTAAATAAGCTGACCCAGCCGGCATAATGAATCGCATCCTGATGAGGATGGCGCCGCTCTTTGGCGATTTCATAAGGAATATCGTGAATAACAATCACGCCATAAAAAAGTATTAAGGCCACGGCGATCAGAATCGCCAGCGCCACATAGTCCAGGGTCATAAAATAACTCCAGAGTGCAAGGTTAAATAAATAAAACGGCCAGATTCAGGCGTAGCAGGGCCGGGAGAAAACGCGCGCTTAGCGCTTTCCCCGGGCGGATTTTAGCGACGTTATGTCGGGGAGCCGACGAATCTGAATCAGAATTTCTCAGGAATAGAGCGGTCGATGGAAATCAGTTTGCCTTTTTTCACCGTGATATATCCCCCCTCGCGCAGGGCGGCCAGCACCTGATAAACATAGCTGCGCGAGAGATTGGTCCGTTTAATAATAAATGCCGACAGACTTTCATGTTGCCCGCCATCGATTTCAGCGCGATATAAATAGCGCGACAGCATCGACTTAATAGTCTGAAAGCTAGTCTGGCTGCCGCGTTCATAGTGGGCATCAAGGGCAAATATACCCATATAGGCCAGGATCGTGGTCAGCTCTTGCATATAGCCCGGCGACGAATGAAAGAATATCCGTTCAAAATCGCTGGCGGATATTTTCGCCAGCTGGCATTCGCCCAGACACTGATAATAGAGCGCCACCGACGGACAATAATGTTCCAGCAACCCTAACGGCATATGCGCGATAACAATCCCGATCAGGTTCTGCTCGTCACCAAAGGCCAGCGTCATTTGCCCCTGCAGCAAAAAATAGAGATAGCCCGGCTGCGGCAGAAACGGCTGGTCTTTACTCAGGCTCAGGGTTTCACTGCAGGCGATCACCGCCGGCAGGTGCGTGGTCAGCGTCAGCTTCTGGTACCGATCGTAAATATCGCCAAAACTGGGGTTCATCGCGCTACGCACTCCTTCACCTTTTATCACCGCGGCGGGGCTAACCGCGGCCTGTGGAACTATACCTAAGCGGGTCAGGAAGGAAAAGTCCAGATCTGGAGTGGCGAAATATTCCGCCTGGCTCACATTTTTCACCCTCGCCCCGCCCTTTCGTCCGCCAATCGTTCCGCTTGCCGCCAGGCTGTGCTTTAATTAGCTAAAACGGTTTAACAAAGTTTAGCTAAGAGGAACTAGTCCTATGAATGGTAAAATCTGGGTACTCGGCGATGCGGTCGTCGATCTCCTGCCCGACGGAGAGGGCCGCCTGCTGCAATGCCCCGGCGGCGCGCCGGCCAACGTCGCGGTCGGCGTGGCGCGGCTCGGCGGCGATAGCGGGTTTATCGGCCGCGTCGGCGACGATCCCTTCGGCCGCTTTATGCGTCACACCCTGGCGCAGGAGAAGGTGGATGTGAACTATATGCGCCTCGATGCGGCGCAGCGCACCTCCACGGTGGTGGTCGATCTCGATCGCCACGGGGAGCGCACCTTTACCTTTATGGTCCGCCCGAGCGCCGACCTGTTTCTTGCGCCTGAGGATCTTCCGCCGTTTGCCGCCGGTCAGTGGCTGCACGTTTGCTCTATCGCTCTCAGCGCGGAGCCGAGCCGCAGCACGGCATTCGCGGCGATGGAGGCGATAAAGCGCGCCGGGGGCTATGTCAGCTTCGACCCCAATATCCGCAGCGACCTGTGGCAGGATCCGCAGGAACTGCGCGACTGTCTCGACCGGGCGCTGGCCCTCGCCGACGCCATAAAACTCTCGGAAGAGGAGCTGGCTTTTATCAGCGGCAGCGACGACATCGTCAGCGGCATCGCCCGGCTGAACGCCCGCTACCAGCCGACGCTGTTGCTGGTGACCCAGGGCAAAGCGGGGGTGCAGGCCGCGCTGCGCGGGCAGGTTAGCCACTTCCCTGCCCGCCCGGTGGTCGCCGTCGATACTACCGGCGCCGGCGATGCCTTTGTCGCCGGGCTGCTCGCCGGACTCGCCGCCCATGGTATCCCTGACAACCTCGCCGCCCTGGCTCCCGACCTCACGCTGGCGCAAACCTGCGGCGCGCTGGCCACCACCGCCAAAGGCGCCATGACCGCCCTGCCCTACAGGGACGATCTTCAGCGCTCGCTGTGATCCCGTTGGGCCGGCTAACGGCCCACTTTGCTGGCGACATCACAATTCTTAAACCGGTTTAGCAATTTTTATTTTCACCGCATTACCGACATGTTTACCATATTAACTAAACCGGTTTAGCAAACGTTAGCACACTCACTGATTTACCTTTGGATGTCACCAACATGTATAAAAAACGGAAGTTAGCCATTCTTATTGCTTTGCTAACCGGCGCCGCCGCCGCCCATGGGCAGACAGACCTGAACAGCATTGAAGCGCGTCTCGCCGCCCTGGAAAAACGTCTGCAGGATGCCGAGACTCGCGCCAGCACTGCCGAAAGCCGCGCCGCCTCGGCGGAGCAGAAAGTTCAGCAGCTAACCCAGCAGCAGCAACAAACCCAGGCCACCACCCAGCAGGTGGCCAAACGCACCACCCAACTGGAAGAAAAAGCCGAACGGCCCGGCGGCTTTGAGTTCCACGGCTACGCCCGCTCCGGGGTGATCATGAACGACTCCGCCGCCAGCACGAAATCCGGGGCCTATATGACCCCCGCCGGGGAAACCGGCGGCGCCATTGGTCGTCTGGGCAACCAGGCCGACACCTATGTGGAAATGAACCTCGAACATAAGCAGACCCTGGACAACGGGGCGACCACCCGGTTCAAAGTGATGGTGGCCGATGGGCAAACCACCTATAACGACTGGACGGCGAGCAGCAGCGACCTGAACGTGCGCCAGGCGTTCGTCGAGCTGGGCAACCTGCCGACCTTCGAGGGTCCGTTCAAAGGCTCGACCCTGTGGGCCGGGAAGCGCTTTGACCGCGACAACTTCGATATCCACTGGATTGACTCGGATGTGGTGTTCCTCGCCGGGACCGGCGGCGGGATCTACGACGTGAAGTGGAACGACAGCCTGCGCAGCAACTTCTCGTTATACGGCCGCAACTTTGGCGATATCGCCGACAGCAGCAACAGCGTGCAGAACTATATCGTCAGCATGAATAACTTTGCCGGCCCGGTGCAGATGATGGTCAGCGGGATGCGGGCGAAAGATAATGACGACCGCCAGGACGCGAACGGCAATCTGGTGAAAGGCGATGCCGCTAACACCGGGGTTCATGCCCTGCTGGGTCTGCACAATGAGAGCTTCTATGGCCTGCGCGACGGGACCAGCAAAACGGCCCTGCTGTACGGTCACGGCCTGGGCGCCGAGGTCAAAGGCATCGGCTCCGACGGCGCGCTGCGTCCGGGAGCCAACACCTGGCGTTTCGCCAGCTACGGCACCACCCCGCTGAGCGATCGCTGGTTTATTGCCCCGGCCGTGCTGGCGCAGAGCAGTAAAGATCGCTATGTCGATGGCGACAGCTATCAGTGGGCCACTCTCAACCTGCGTCTGATTCAGGAAGTGACGCAGAACTTCGCCCTCGCCTGGGAGGGCAGCTATCAGTACATGGATCTGCAGCCTGAAGGCTACAACGATCGCCATGCGGTCAATGGCAGCTTCTACAAGCTGACCTTCGCCCCGACCTTCAAGGTCGGCAGCATCGGCGACTTCTTCTCGCGCCCGGAGATCCGCTTCTATACATCGTGGATGGACTGGAGCAAAAAGCTGGATAACTACGCCAACGACGACGCGTTAGGCAGCAACGGGTTCAAATCGGGCGGCGAATGGTCGTTCGGTATGCAAATGGAGACCTGGTTCTGACGTGAACCCGGGCGACAGGGTAAGTAAAACATAAATATAAGGTTCGCGGTGCCAGCCATGGCCGGCGCCGCCCACGCCATATCATCATGCATTCAGAGGGTACTATGGATTTTGAACAGATTTCCCGCTCACTGCTTCCCCTGCTGGGCGGCAAGGAAAATATCGCCAGCGCCGCGCACTGCGCCACCCGGCTGCGGCTGGTGCTGGTCGACGACGCGCTCGCCGACCAGCAGGCGATTGGCAAAATCGACGGGGTGAAAGGCTGCTTTCGTAATGCCGGACAGATGCAGATCATCTTCGGCACCGGGGTGGTCAATAAAGTCTATGCTGCCTTTATCCAGGCGGCGGGCATCAGCGAATCGAGCAAATCCGAAGCCGCCGACCTGGCGGCGAAAAAGCTGAACCCGTTCCAGCGCATTGCCCGCCTGCTGTCCAACATCTTTGTGCCGATTATTCCCGCCATCGTCGCCTCCGGCCTGCTGATGGGCCTGCTGGGGATGGTGAAAACCTACGGCTGGGTCGACCCGGGCAACGCTATCTATATCATGCTGGATATGTGCAGCTCGGCGGCGTTTATTATTCTGCCGATCCTGATCGGCTTTACCGCCGCCCGCGAATTTGGCGGCAACCCTTATCTGGGCGCGACCCTCGGCGGGATCCTCACCCACCCGGCGTTGACCAACGCCTGGGGCGTCGCCGCCGGCTTCCACACCATGAATTTCTTCGGCATCGAAGTGGCGATGATCGGCTATCAGGGCACGGTCTTCCCGGTGCTGCTGGCGGTGTGGTTTATGAGCCTTGTCGAAAAACGGCTGCGCCGCGTTATTCCTGACGCGCTGGATCTGATCCTCACGCCGTTCCTGACGGTGATTATCTCTGGCTTTATCGCCCTGCTGCTGATCGGCCCGGCCGGCCGCGCGCTCGGCGACGGCATTTCGTTTATCCTCAGCACGCTTATCAGCCATGCCGGCTGGCTGGCGGGCCTGCTGTTCGGCGGCCTCTATTCGGTGATCGTCATTACCGGTATCCACCACAGCTTCCATGCCATTGAGGCGGGTCTGCTCGGCAATCCGTCGATCGGCGTCAACTTCCTGCTGCCTATCTGGGCGATGGCCAACGTCGCTCAGGGCGGCGCCTGCTTTGCCGTGTGGTTTAAAACCAAAGATGCCAAAATCAAAGCCATTACCTTGCCGTCGGCGTTTTCGGCGATGCTGGGGATCACCGAGGCGGCGATCTTCGGGATTAACCTGCGCTTTGTGAAACCGTTCATCGCCGCGCTGGTGGGCGGTGCCGCCGGCGGCGCCTGGGTGGTGTCGATGCACGTCTACATGACCGCGGTGGGCCTGACGGCGATCCCGGGAATGGCCATCGTGCAGGCCAGCTCGCTGCTGAACTACATTATCGGGATGGCGATCGCCTTCGCCGTGGCATTCGTACTCTCTCTGACGCTGAAATACAAAACGGACGCTGAATAATGTCATTACCGTCACGCCTGCCTGCGATCCTGCAGGCCGTTATGCAGGGCCAGCCGCAGGCGCTGGCCGACGACCATTACCCGCAATGGCATCTGGCGCCGGTCAGCGGACTGCTGAACGATCCCAACGGCTTTTGCCAGGTCGCCGGGCGTTATCACCTGTTTTATCAGTGGAACCCGCTCGCCTGCGACCACACCTATAAGTGCTGGGGACACTGGAGCTCAGCCGACCTGCTGCACTGGCGGCATGAACCTATCGCCCTGATGCCGGACGAAGAGTATGACCGCAACGGCTGCTACTCCGGCAGCGCGGTCGAGTTCGAGGGTACCCTGACCCTGTGCTACACCGGCAACGTGAAGTTCCCCGACGGCGGGCGCACCGCCTGGCAATGTCTGGCGACGGAAAATGCCGATGGCACCTTCAGCAAGCTGGGGCCGGTACTGCCGCTGCCGGAAGGCTATACCGGCCATGTACGCGACCCTAAGGTGTGGCGCCAGGACGGGCGCTGGTACATGGTCCTCGGGGCGCAGGATGTGCAACAGCGCGGCAAAGTGCTGCTGTTTACCGCCAGCGACCTGCGGGATTGGCGCCTGGTGGGCGAGATAGCCGGGCATGACGTTAACGGCCTGGCGAACGGTGGCTACATGTGGGAGTGCCCGGACCTGTTTCCGCTGGCGGACACCCACCTGCTGATCTGCTGCCCGCAGGGGCTGGCCCGCGAAGCTCAGCGTTTTCTCAATACCTATCCTGCGGTGTGGATGGCAGGCCGTTTCGACGCCGAACGCGGCGCCTTCGACCATGGCCCGCTGCACGAGCTGGACAGCGGCTTTGAGTTCTACGCGCCGCAGACCATGCTGGCCGAAGATGGCCGCCGCCTGCTGGTCGGCTGGATGGGCGTCCCGGACGGGGAAGAGATGCATCAGCCCACCCGCGCGCAGGGATGGATCCACCAGATGACCTGCGTGCGCGAACTGGCGTGGCAGTCGGGTGCCCTGTATCAGCGTCCGCTGCGCGAACTGACCGCCCTGCGCGGGGAAGCCCAGGGCTGGCGCGGGCAGACCCTGCCCCTCGCCCCGATGGAGCTGGCCTTTGACATCGCCCCCAACAGCACGCTGGGGCTGGATTTTGCCGGCGCCCTGCAGCTCACCGTCAACCGCGACGGCCTGCGCCTGTCGCGCCGCGGCCTGCAGACGGCGGAGATGCATCATCGCTACTGGCGCGGCGAGGCGCGGCGGCTGCAGATCTTTATCGACCGCTCCAGTGTGGAAATTTTCATCAACGATGGCGAAGGGGTAATGAGCAGCCGCTTCTTCCCGGGCTATCCGGGGCAGCTCATCTTCAGCGGTGCGACGCCGGTGGCATTCTGCCGCTGGCTGCTGCGGCCATGCATGGTAGAATAAGCGTTTTGCTTTCAGGCTCCCGAGTGCTGATGAAAACCAAACGCGTAACTATCAAAGATATCGCCGAACTGGCGGGCGTCTCCAAAGCGACCGCCAGCCTGGTACTCAACGGTCGTGGCAAAGAGCTGCGCGTGGCGCAGGAGACGCGCGAGCGCGTGCTGGCGATCGCCCGCGAGCAGCACTATCAGCCGAGCATTCACGCGCGCTCGCTGCGTGATAACCGCAGCCATACCATTGGCCTGGTGGTGCCGGAAATCACCAACTACGGGTTTGCCGTTTTCTCCCATGAGCTTGAGACGCTCTGCCGGGAAGCCGGCGTGCAGCTGCTTATCTCCTGCACCGACGAAAACCCCGGCCAGGAGAGCGTGGTGGTCAATAACATGATTGCCCGCCAGGTCGACGGCCTGATCGTCGCCTCGTGCATGCACAGCGATGCCGACTACCTGAAGCTCAGCGAACAGCTGCCGGTGGTGCTGTTTGACCGCTCCCCCAGCGACAGCGCCCTGCCGCTGGTGATGACTGACTCGGTCACCCCAACGGCCGAACTGATCTCCCGCATCGCCCCTCAGCATGCGGACGAGTTCTGGTTTCTCGGCGGCCAGCCGCGGCTATCGCCTTCGCGCGACCGGCTGGCGGGATTCACCCAAGGCCTGGCTCAGGCGGGGGTTACGCTGCGTCCCGAATGGGTGATCAACGGCAACTATCACCCCAGCTCCGGCTACGAGATGTTCGCCGCGCTCTGCGCGCGGCTGGGACGGCCGCCGAAGGCGCTGTTCACCGCGGCCTGCGGCCTGCTGGAAGGGGTCCTGCGCTATATGAGCCAGCACCATCTGCTGGACTCCAATATTCATCTCGCCAGCTTCGACGATCACTATCTGTACGATTCACTTTCCCTGCGCATTGATACCGTGCAGCAGGATAATCGCCAGCTGGCCTGGCACTGCTACGATCTGCTCAGCCAGCTGATCGACGGCCAGGCGCCGGAGCCGCTCCAGCGCTATCTGCCCGCTACCCTGCAGTTTCGCCATGCCTGACGGCGCCGGCGGCGATTAGCGTTTTCGCCGGGCGCGCGCCGCCTGCCTCAGCGTCAGCAGCACGCTGGCGAGCACCACGCCGAGGCCAATTGTTACCTGCCAGCGGTAAGCCATCAGCAGCGAGGGCAATCCGCCGTCCGGCGCCAGCATCACGAGATTCCAGCCCGCCAGGCCGGCATTGCCGTTCAGCGCCCGGCTTAACATCCGCTGATGCGGGGCGAAGGGCTGAATGGTCTGGTAATGGCTGCCGAACAGCGGCGGCTGCATCTCCCGCGGGAACTGTGCCTGCACCTGGGCCAGCACGCTGGCCGGCAGCGCATGCGATGCCGCCAGCAGATGCCCGTCGCCATTCACCAGCAGTAGCCGATAATGCCGCTGCCGGGCCAGGGTATGCAGATCGGCGCGCATCACCGCCAGCGGCCAGGTCGCTTCCCGCTGCGGAGCGGGGGTGTTCATCCGCTGTTCAAGGCGTTCCGCCACCCACCGCGCATCCTCCTCCAGCTGCCGGGTATGCATCTCACGGTAAACCTCTCTGGCCGGCAGGTTCACGCCCCGACTGAGGATCAGGATCGCCAGTCCCGCCAGCAGGCTGACGATAATGCCCCTTCTCCCCGGTCGCGAGAGCGGCGAGGATTTGATTAAGGATGGTGTATTCATACGACTCCAGAAACAGGGGGCAAGGCGTGGCCCCCTGGCGAATGGACAACAAAAGTCGCGAAACTGTACAGGATGCGCAGCGCGGGAAAAATAGACAGCCGGCGCCTGGCGGGACGTATTTTGTTTATTTCTGGACAGGGCTGGCGGCAACGACGCGCTTCGCCGTTGCCGCCAGTTGATAAGATTAGCGTTTTTTCCGGTTGCGGCGCATGTCGATGGTCACCGCCGCGACGATAATGATCCCTTTAATAATATCCTGCACGTAGGCATCGACGCCGACAAAGGTAAAGCCGCTCTTGATCAGGCCAAGGATCATCGCGCCAATCAGGGTGCCGGTAATGCGCCCCACCCCACCCATTAAGCTGCTGCCGCCGATCACCGCCGCGGCAATCGCGTCCAGCTCGTAGGACATCCCCATGCTCGACTGGCCACTGCTGACGCGCGCCGCCAGCACTACCCCAGCCAGCCCGGAGAGCGCCCCGGCGATGGTGTAGACGATCACCAGGTATTTATTCACGTTGATGCCGGACACTTTGGCCGAGGTCATGTTGCCGCCGATGGCATACACATATTTGCCATACCGGGTATGCTTCAGCGCAATGTGAAACACTGCGGCAATCACGAAGAAGATGATCACCGGCATCGCCCCCTGGCCTATCGCCGTAAAACTGTCGGAGAGGAAGCTTATCGGATTGCCCTGGGTGTAATACTGCGCCAGACCGCGCGCCGAGACCATCATCCCGAGGGTGGCGATAAATGGCGGGATGCCGGTTCGCGTCACCAGGAAACCGTTGGTCAGCCCGCACAGCAGGCCGACGCCGATCCCCGCGCAAATCGGGATCACCGCCGGCAGGTTGACCAGCGCCGGGAACATTGGCGACAGGCTGTCGGAGGTTTGCGCCAGGCTCGCCGCCACCACCGCCGCGAGGGCGATAACCGAGCCGGAGGAGAGGTCAATCCCGGTGGTGATGATCACCTGGGTGACGCCGACGGCGATGATGCCGATGATCGCCACCTGCAGCACAATCAGCACCAGGCGGTTGGTATTGAGCAGGAACGACTGGTCGCGAACATACCAGCCGGCGATTTCAAAGGTCAGGGCAATCACCAGCATCACCACAAAGATGCCGGTATCTTTCGGCATTTTATGCCGCAAATTAGCGAAGAAGGAGGAACCCTCGCTGGCCGGAGCCGCCGTTAATTTCATATTACTCATTCTCTGTGCCTCAATGGGATGCCAACGACAAAATGGTTTCCTGGTCGGCTTCGTCTTTTTCCAGGATGCCGGTGATACGGCCTTCATGCATCACCATGACCCGGTCACTCATGCCAAGGATTTCCGGCAGCTCAGAGGAGACCATAATGACCGCCACCCCCCGGTTCGCCAGTTCACTGATAAGATGATAAATTTCCGCCTTCGCCCCGACGTCGATGCCGCGGGTCGGCTCATCGAGAATTAAGATTTTCGGTTGCGCTAACAGCCAGCGCGCAATCAGAACTTTTTGCTGATTCCCCCCGCTGAGGTTATTAATAATTTGATCCATCGTCGGCGTTTTAATATTGAGCCGACGGATTTGCTCCATGCAGTCTTCGGCCATTTTCACGTGCTGGACAAAACCGCTCTTGCCGATATATTCCGGCATTTTGACGATACTCATATTTTCCAGCACCGACAGCACCAGAAACAGGCCCGACTTTTTACGGTCTTCGGTTAATAATGCCATTCCCTTTTCAATCGCCACGGAGGGGGAATCAATGGTCACCGGCGCCCCGTCGATCAGCACTTCGCCGCTGTCGAAGCGTTCCATGCCAAACAGGCTTTCCATCACCTCGCTGCGCCCGGCGCCCACCAGCCCGGCCACGCCAAGGATCTCGCCGCGACGCACGGTAAAGCTGACATCATGGAACACGCCCTGGCGCGTCAGATTGCGTACCGTCAGCACCTCTTCGCCGATGGTGTTATTAAATTTCGGGAACAGCTGGGTTAATTCGCGGCCCACCATCTGGGTAATCAGCGACTGGCGGGTAAATTCGGTGGTGTTTTTGCTCCCCACCCAGGTCCCATCGCGAAAGACGCTGATCTCATCGGTGATAGCGAAGATCTCATCCATTTTATGGCTGATATAGATGATCGCTTTGCCCTGAGCCCGCAGGTCGCGGATGATGGTGAACAGGTGAGCTACCTCGCCTTCGGTCAGCGCCGAAGTGGGCTCATCCATGATCACAATATCCGCGTTCCATGAGACCGCTTTGGCAATCTCCACCATCTGCTGGGCGGCGATGCTCAGGTCGCCCACCAGCCGGTCGGCGGTTAAGCGAATATTCAGCTTATCCAGCAGCGCCTGGGTCTGGCGGGTCAGCTGGCCGTGGTCGACAAAGCCGTACTTCATCGGCTCGCGCCCCAGCCAGATATTCTCCGCCACCGTCATATGCGGCACCAGATTCAGCTCCTGGTGGATCATCGATATCCCCGAGCGCAGCGCATCCATGGTGTCGGTAAACTCCACCGGCTCACCTTTCACGCGAATCGATCCTTTATCCGGGCGATAGATACCGATCAGGCACTTCATTAGCGTGGATTTACCGGCGCCGTTCTCGCCCATCAGGGCGTGCACCGTTCCCGGGCGCACGCGTAATGAGACATTGTCGAGCGCCTTCACGCCGGGGAAGAACTTACTGATACCTTCGGCTTCAAGGGCAAAAGCGTTCATACATCCACCTCCGTACCACAGGTTGGCCAGGATTATTTCTGATTACGATTGGTAAATTCAGCCATGTTCTCTTTGGTGATCAGCTGATACGGCACGTCGATGATTTTCTCGACTTTCTCACCGTTCGCCAGCTTGATGGCCGCGTCTACGGCGCCCTCGCCCTGGCCTTTCGCATCCTGGAAGATGGTGGCGATCATCTTGCCGCTCTTCAGCATCTGCAGCGCATCCGGGGTGCCATCCACGCCGGCGATGAGAATATGGTTCGGATTTTTACCCAGCGCCTGCAGGGCGCCGATCGCCATTTCATCGTTGTTGGAGGCGATGGCCTGGATATCCTCGCCGCTGGTCATCCAGTTGCTGACCACGTCCACGGCGTCATTGCGGGTGAATTTCGCGGTCTGCTTCTGCACGATTTTGATGTTCGGGTATTTGGCGACGACCTCTTCCACCCCTTTGGTGCGGTCGCGAGTAGATTCATTCGCCAGGTCGCCGAGCAGGATCGCCACATTGCCCTTGCCGTTCATCGCCTTCGCCAGCGCTTCCATCTGCAGACGGCCGGCGAGAATCGAGTCCGACCCCACATAGGCCATCTTGTCGGTCAGCTCCGCCTGCGGGCGACGGTTCACAAATACCAGCGGGATCCCGGCCTTGGTGGCCTGATCCATGATCGGTTTCACCGCATTGGTATCCACCGGGTTAACGATAATGGCGTCCACCCCCTGGCCGATAAAGTTCTGCACCTGCTGCAGCTGCTGGGAGACATCCCCTTTCGCGTCCTCGATCTGCGATTTCACCCCATCTTTTTTCATCTCTTTTTGCATCGAGGTACGCAGGATCGTCAGGAAGTTATCGTCAAACAGCGCCATCGAGACGCCAATGGAGACATCTTTTGCCATAACCACCGCAGGCAGCATGCAGGCTAACAAAGAGGCAACAATCGTTTTCTTAATATTCATAGTTGATCCTTGATTTTGTAGGTACGCCGGTGAATGAAACAAAATGAAAAATTAATTTCAGTCAGGTTGCGACAAATGTCTGTTGTAACGGCGACGGCGCTGCGGGGTTTTCCGCATTTCGTCGTGATCGGAATCACAAATAATGGCTGTTTTATCATCACTTTTTTGAAACATCAGTCCATTTATGCCACACCGTGAATTCCAGACCATTTATTTCATTAACAAGACATTTGAAACTTTTATAAGTAAATAACTGAAATGAAAATTTTAAAACTATGCAGTAACAGAATTTTGACAGACATCTAACATTGCTGCATAAATGAGCGAAAAATGAGAGGCAGACAACGCTTTAAAGCGATCGCCCCCGGCGGGGTTGGCATTTACCCGCCGGGGAAATCCGTGTTGTCAGGAAGGGAGGCGCCGCACGCCTTAGTCCACGTTCTCGGCGCTGTAGAGGATAAAGTCGACTTTCCCGTCGGCATAGGTTTGCGGCTGATAGCCGGACTCCAGATGGCGCAGCATCAGGTCGATCGCCAGCTGGGCGTGCTGGCGGGTGTTCTGATCGAGCGTTAACGCCAGGCTGCCCCGGGCCAGCTGCTGGCGGGTGGTATTGTAGCGCTCATGGGTGATCCAGCAGACGTCGCTTTCGCGGCGGTGGCGAGCCAGCGCCTCGGCAATCTGAGTATTGCCAAGCCCGGTGTTATAGATCCCGACAATATGCCGGCTGCGGCACAGAGCCTGCTCCAGCAGGCGGGTGATCTGCTCCCGCCGCTCCTCGCCCGCCAGCACCTCATTAAGCTGCAGGTGGGGAAAGCGCTGGCTCAGCACCTCGCGGAACCCCTGGATGCGCAGGCGATGCGCGCTGTAATCCTCCCGGCCGCTCACCATCAGCACCTCCCCGGGCCGCGGCGTCATTCTCCCCATCATTAATCCCGCGGTGCGGCCAGCCTGCAGCTGATTGATCCCGACGTGGCAGAGCCGGTCGGCGCCGGGCAGATCCGTCGCCAGGGTGATGACGGGAACGCCCGCTTCCCGGCAGCGGCGCAGCGCGTCATGCACCACAGGGTGGTCATTGCCGAAGACGATGATCCCCTGACGCTGCTGGCAGCTGCGCATAATGCGCCGGGCCAGGGTCGCCGGCTGCGACTCCGGGACAAAGGTGCGGTGCAGGGTCAGACGGCGATAGCCGAGGCTATCCGCGACGGCGGCGAAATCCTGCGCCAGCTGCGGAAAAAAGAACGAGTCATTGCTGCTGAGAAAGAGCTCAATTTGCCACGGAAAGCGGTGCTCCTCCGGCAGGATCCGCTTCAGCCCCGCCTCCCGCGCCGCCTGCAGCACTTTGCGCGTGGTCTGCGGCGATACGCCGCCGCGTTCGTTCAGCACCCGGTCCACAGTGGCCACGCCGACGCCAATCTGTCTGGCCAGCATCGCCAGTGACATGTTTTTCATCGCCCCTCTCTTCAATGATGGAAATACATCAAAACGGCAGTGTCAGTGAGTTTAGCAAACCGATTATGGTGGGCACCGTCCCTTCGCCATTCTGGAGAAAAATAATGAATTGCAAACGTTTTGCCCTGGTAGGCAGTGGTTTTATCGGTCAGGTTCATGCCGCCAGCCTCGCCCGTCATGACGGGAGCGAGTTGACGATGGTAGCCGATGTCGCGCCGGAGCGCGCCCAGGCGCTGGCCGCCCGCTATGGCGCCCGGGCGGTGACGGTGAGCGAGGCTCTCCGTAGCGACGCCATCGACGCTGTGCTGATCGCCAGCTCGACCCCGTCGCATGCCGAACTGCTGGAAGCCGCCGCCCGGGCGGGCAAGGCGGTCTATTGCGAAAAACCGATCGACCTCTCCCTGGCGCGCGCCCGCGAGGTGGTGGAGCGGGTGCTTCCCCTGAACGTGCCGGTCACCGTCGGCTTTAACCGGCGCTTCGACAGCAGCCATCAGCAGCTCCGCCGCCAGCTGGAGCAGGGCGCGATCGGTCGGGTGGAGCTGGTGCAGATGGTCTGCCGCGCCTCCAGCATGCCGCCGCTCGACTATCTGCGCAGCTCCGGCGGTCAGATGCGCGATCAGGCGATTCACTTCTTCGACCTTCTGCGCTTTCTCACCGGCGATGAAGTGCATACCGTGGCGGCGATGGGCGCGGCGCTGGCCCTGCCGGAAATCGCCGAATTTGGCGATGTTGACACCTCCATCCTGATGATGCAGATGCGCGGCGGCGCGCTGGCGCAGCTGGACAACACCCGCCGCACCGGCCACGGGTATGATGAACGGATCACCCTGCTGGGCGCAGAGGGCGCGCTGGAGTCCGGCAGCCAGTCGCCGGCGGGCCCTACCCTGTGGCGCGGCAATCAGCGCATTGAGCCAGGCCTGTGGCCGGACTGGTTCAGCCGGGTGCAAGGATCTTATTACCAGCATCTTGACGCCTTTATCCGCGCTCTGAATGGCGAAACCGTGGCCGACCTGCCCGGCCTGGTGGACGGCCTGCAGGCGCAGGCTATTGCCGAAGCGGCGGTTCAGTCTCTGCAGCGCGGCCAGTTTGTCGCCGTCGACGACTGTCGATGAGGGGTTGCGTGGCACCAGCTATCAGGCTCTGAACCTGCCTTTATGCCGGGCGGCGGCAACGCCTTGCCCGGCCTACATAACACAGGCATTAATCTGCTTTAATATCAAATGGTTGCATATATATCCCAGGCCCGCGCAAGCGCAGCGCCGCCGGGCAAGGACAGCCGGCACCGTGCGCGTCCCGCTGCCGGGCAATGGCGGACACGCTCGCGCTGCCTGCAAACCAAAGCCCGGCCGGCCCCTTAGCGTTCTTCGTTAAACACCGCGCCCACCTGGCGCCGCACCTCATCCATCACCTGCAGATTCTGCAGCACCCGACTGAGCGGCCGCAGCGGCGAGTCCTGCAGCCCCTGACCGACGCACCAGGCAAAATGCTCCGCCTGCCAGAACAGCTGGTCGTAGCGATTGCGCGGTTCTTCCCAGCGCAGCGCCTGCCCGCCCTGGCTGGCGGCGAGGGTGAACCCGCCGGGGGCGTAAAACTGACCGTCGATCGTCAGGGTCGCCTGGCGTCCGGCCACCACCGCCCCGCCCGGCGTGTTGCTGAACAACGTCGTGTTTAACAGCCCCTGCATCCCGTTCCGCCAGCTGAACAGCATCGACGTCTGACCGTTAAGCCCCTCTGCCGTCGCGCTGCCGCGGGCGACTATCTCCTGCGGCATGCCGCCCACCATTAGCGCAAACGAGGTCAGATAGCTGCCGAGATCCATCATCGGCCCGCCGGCAAGGTCGGCATTAAAGATGCGGTGGTCGGTAGTAAAATACTCGCCGTGATCGGCCAGCAGGGTATGCAGGTCGCCGAGCACCCCATCCTCCAGCAGCTGGCGGATCACATCATACTTCGGCGCGTAATCGCACCACATCGCCTCCAGCGCCAGTTTTCCCTGGCGGGCGGCTTCGGCCTGCAGTTCACGTCCTTCGCCAAGGTTGAGCGCGAAGGGCTTCTCAATCAGCACGTGTTTGCCCGCCTTCAGCGCCTGCATGCCGTCGGGAAAGTGATGGTTGTGCGGCGTCGCAATATACACCGCATCAATATCCGGACGCGCCAGCATCTCCGCCACATGGCCGTAAGCCTGGGGGATCCCCCATTCCGCGGCTACCCGGTCGGCCTTCGCCTGGCTGCGGGAGGCAACGGCCACCACCTGCTGCCGGCTCTGGGTTTTCAATGAGTGCACAAAACGCTCGGCGATCCAGCCTGGACCGATGATGCCCCAGCGCAGGGAGGGAATGCTCTGCGCCGCCGGGCGGCGCGGGGTCGGTAATTGTGAGGGAAACATAGCGGCTCCTTAATCCTTAACCACGTTAACCCAGCGACGGCTGACCATTGAGGCTTCAATCGCCGACAGCACGCGCTGATTCTGTAAACCAAATTCAAAGCTGGGATAGCAGTCGTCGTCCCCGCAAATCCCCTGCACCAGGTCATGTACTTCAATCACCTTGACGTCAAAATAGCCCAGCCCGCCGCCGCCAAAATCGAAGCCGAAGAAGCCGGCATAGGCCGGGATCTGGCTCCCGGCATACAGCGTTTTAAAGCCGCGGTCGTGTTTGTCATCGCGGAAGCGATAGACCTGCAGTTCGTTAAAGCGCTCCCCGTCCATATACAGCGTGCCTTCGGTGCCGGAGACCTCCCAGAACACGCCGAAGATGCGCCCGGCGGCGATGCGCGAGGCCTCAATCACCCCCGCGGCGCCGCTGTCGAAATTGACCAGACACTGAACCTGATCGTCATTTTCCACTTCCCGCCACTCGGCATCGGCCGCGACCCGGCTGGCATACCCGGCATCGGTCTGCGGTACCGGACGCTGGCGCAGACAGGTTTGCGCGCTGGCGGTCACTTCACGGATCCCGCCCATCAAAAACTGGGCGACGGACAGGGTATGGGCGCCGAGGTCGCCAAGCGCCCCGCTGCCGCCGAGGGTTTTCGAGCAGCGCCAGGACCAGGGCAGGTTCGGGTCGTTATAAAACCCCTGATCAAAGGTGCCGCGAAAGCGCACCGGTTCGCCAATATCGCCCCGGGCGATAATCTGCTTTGCCAGCAGCGCCGCCGGGGTTTTGATGTTGTTAAAGGCCACCATGGTCTTCACCCCCGCGCGCCGGGCCGCCTGCGCCATCTCCTGCGCCTGCTGCTCGTTAACCGCCAGCGGCTTCTCGCAATAGACATGTTTACCCGCCGCGATCGCAGCCATCGCCATCGTGTAGTGCAGATGGTTCGGCGAGGTAATATCCACCACGTCCACCAGCGGATCGTTCACCAGTTCGCGCCAGTCACCGTAAGCCTTCTCCGCCCCCAGCTTCACCGCATGACGTTCGGCCAGCGCCTGATCCTGATCCGCCAGCGCGTAAAGATAGGGGCGCTTCGGCAGATCGGGATAGAACATGGCCGCGCGACGGTAAGCGTCGGCGTGCGCCTGGCCCATAAAACCGGAGCCGATGAGACCAATATTTAACCGCGCGCTCATGATGCGTGCTCCTCTGATGATGAAGGGGACGAGAAATGGTGTGCCAGCCAGGCGAAGGCGCGGCGGGCGGTGGCCAACGGCGGCGCCATCGCCGGGTCCTGCTCGGCTTCGATAATCAGCCAGCCGCGGTAGTCGCTGTCGCGGGCAAAGTCGAGGATCGGCGCATAGTCGATGCAGCCGTCGCCAGGGATGGTAAACAGCCCCGCGCGCACCGCCTCGTTAAAGCTCAGGTTTTCGCGATACAGGCGCCCCAGCACCTGCGGACGGACGTCTTTCAGATGCAGATGGCGGATACGGTGACCATATTTTTCCAGCACGCGCGGGATATCGACCCCGGCGACGAAGGCGTGTCCGGTATCAAACGCCAGCCCGACGTTGTCATGGGTCTGTGACAGAAACCGCTCCAGCTCGTCGTCGTGCTCCACCAGCATCATCAGGTGATGGTGATAGGCCAGCCGCAGACCGTAGTCCCGCAGCAGCAGGTCGGCAAAGGTATTCAGCTTATGGCAATACGCCGTCAGACTGACGCGGCTTAACGGCGGTGAGAGCGAGATCGGCTCATCAAGCGGCGTTTCACCGGGCAGTTGCCCGCACTCGCCATAGACCATGACCCTGGCGCCGAGCTGCTGCAGGAGCTGCGCGTGGCCCCGCACCGCCTCCAGCTCCGCTTCCACGCTGCGGTCAGCCAGTAAGCCGCTGTACCAGCCGGACGCCAGCCGCAGGTCAGCCGCCGCCAGCAGAGGCCCCAGCGTCTCCGCCTGGCGGGGAAACTTGCGCCCTAACTCAATGCCCTGAAATCCCGCCTCCCGCGCCTCGCGCAGACAGGTGTCGAGAGGGATATCGCCGCCTAAATCCTCCAGCACATCGTTGGTCCAGCACAGGGGGCTAATGCCCCACTGCAGGTGCTCTGTCGCCATGTTTATCTCCTTTTCAGCCAGTCGTCTGGTGTGCCGTCACTATAAGCAGGCGACGACCAGCGATGAAAACGGAGAAATGATGGAAATCCATCATTGCCGCGGGCGGAATATCCGTTGTCGCCAGTAGCCCTGAAAAATTAATGGAAATAATGCTTGCCGCAGGCTTATTTTGCAGATAAAAATTACTGGCTTAATAACCCGTTCCAGAGGTTATCCCTTTCATTCGAAATATGATGATAGCAATATGAAAAAAACTCAATACCGCACCAGCGCGGGCTTTAGCCCTGCGCCCAGGCCTGGCCTGCTGTTATTTGCGTAAGTGACAAATAATCGCTTTTAAAACATCAATTACTTAACATTCTCTCTGCAATAATATGACAAGCAGCGGGAAGATACGGTGATAAATAAAATCAGGGTAATGATGTTTTTACAAATAAATAACCCTTCGCCTTTCTGCTCATTATTTGACAGGAATGGCTGCGGTTATATTTATTCTGACGCCCCCGGAGAATACACCAATGTGTATCAACCTTTATGACAATGCGCGCCGCTATCGCAATGAGAAACAATAAGATGAATAAGACCTGGCTTTTCACCACCCTCACCCTGGCGCTGGTCGCCGCCGCGCCGGCCCACGCCATTAGCGCGAAATACCGGGAGCAGCTTGAACGCTCCGGCTGTACGCAGATGACCGACGGGACCACCTGCGATATTCATAAAACCAAAGCCGAGAATGCCGCCGCCACGCAGCAGGCCAGCAGCGGCTTCGGCCCCTGGCTGGGCACCTGGTATGTTTATACTGAATATGGCGATAAAATTGATGAGATTACCGTCACCGCTAAAACGGTGAAAACTCATGGTCATCTGGTGGAGGACGCGAAAGCGGGCCAGGGTAAGCTGACTTTCCGGGTGAAAAACTCAACCTTTACTCTCAACGACGCCTTTAACGGCAACTGGACAAACGGCAGCCAGCGCGGCACGTTGCAAAAAATAGAGTAAACTCCCTGCTCCCCGGCGTGGGCACACCATGCCGATAGACTGCGGTGACCGGTTCGTCCGGCCAGGCAAGCAATGTGATGTGACTCATGCGGGGAGACCTCCCGGCGCGGGCCGGGAGGGAGTGCAACAGATTACTTCTGCGGACGCATGGCCGGGAAGAGGATTACGTCGCGGATGGTATGGCTGTTGGTAAACAGCATCACCATGCGGTCGATACCGATGCCCAGACCGGCGGTCGGCGGCAGGCCGTACTCCAGCGCGGTGACGTAGTCTTCGTCATAGAACATCGCTTCGTCATCGCCCGCCGCTTTGGCGTTGACCTGATCCTGGAAACGCTGCGCCTGATCTTCCGCATCGTTCAGCTCGCTGAAACCGTTACCGATTTCGCGGCCGCCGATGAAGAACTCGAAGCGGTCGGTGATTTCCGGGTTCACGTCGTT
The DNA here is from genome assembly GCF_040062325.1 of Klebsiella sp. GG_Kp175. Lineage (NCBI taxonomy): Bacteria > Pseudomonadati > Pseudomonadota > Gammaproteobacteria > Enterobacterales > Enterobacteriaceae > Klebsiella > Klebsiella sp. GG_Kp175. The sequence continues at coordinate 221,274 of NZ_JBEAFX010000003.1, forward strand.
GCGGCGCGCCAGCGGGGAAACTTCCGCTGGATATTCAGTGATAAAGGTCGGCTGGATGAGGTGCGCTTCCGCCACTTCATCGAAGATTTCGGTGACGATGCGCCCCAGACCCCAGCTTTTCTCTACCTGAATGCCGAGAGATTCCGCCAGCGCTTTCGCCGCGTCGAAGTTATCCAGATCCGCCATGTTGGTTTCCGGACGGTGTTTCTTGATGGCTTCGCGCATGGTCAGTTTTTCAAACGGCTTGCCGAAGTCAAACACCTGGTCGCCATACGGCACCTCGGTTTTGCCCAGCACCGTCTGCGCCAGGGTGCGGAACAGCGACTCGGTCAGTTCGATCAGGTCTTTGTAGTCCGCGTACGCCATGTACAGTTCCATCATGGTGAACTCTGGGTTATGACGTACCGAGATCCCTTCGTTGCGGAAGTTACGGTTGATTTCAAACACGCGTTCGAAACCGCCGACCACCAGACGTTTCAGATACAGTTCCGGCGCGATGCGCAGGTACATATCGAGATCGAGCGCGTTGTGATGAGTGATAAACGGACGGGCGGACGCGCCGCCGGGGATCACCTGCATCATCGGGGTTTCCACTTCCATAAAGCCGCGGGCCACCATGAACTGACGCATGGTCGCGAGGATCTGCGAGCGGATGCGGAACGTATGGCGCGACTCTTCGTTAGCGATCAGATCCAGATAGCGCTGGCGATAGCGGACTTCCTGATCCTGCAGGCCGTGGAATTTATCCGGCAGCGGGCGCAGGGCTTTGGTCAGCAGGCGCAGCTCGGTGCAGTGGATGGAGAGTTCGCCGGTTTGCGTTTTGAACAGCTTGCCGCGGGCGGCGATGATGTCGCCGAGATCCCATTTCTTAAACTGTTCGTTGTAGACGCCTTCCGGCAGGTCATCGCGGGCCACGTACAGCTGGATACGGCCGCCGACGTCCTGGAGGGTGACGAAGGAGGCTTTGCCCATCACGCGGCGGGTCATCATCCGGCCGGCCACCGCAACTTCAACGTTCAGGGAAGCGAGTTCATCGTTATCCTTCGCATCGAATTCAGCGTGCAATTGGTCAGAGGTATGATCGCGACGGAAATCGTTGGGGAAAGCTACGCCCTGCTCACGCAGCGCAGCCAGTTTTTCGCGACGAGTTTTCAGTTCATTATTAAGGTCAATGGCCTCATCGGCACCTTGTGCTTGTTGTTCAGACATATGGGTTCCTCATAACCTTGCTTTCAAACTAGCTTCGATAAATTGAACCAGGTCACCCTTCCGCGCGGCCTGTCTCCGGCTTTACACCGAAGAACAAGAGTAACGAATCTGGCTTCACTTCAAGCTGATCTCACTCAGCTATGCCTTCACTAACGGTATTTTTTATCGTTGGCTTCCGCGCCTGCCAGAATATCCTCCTCCTGTTCACTACGCTGTGCAAGGAGCGGCTTTGCGCTCCGCTGTTGATGGGATACCCCCGGTCGCGCTGCGCTTACCGGGGCGATAAATCGCGCTGGCCGATAGCCCGCCGGGACGCGCATCAGGCGCCGCCGCCGGGAAGTTCGCCAGCCGCCGCGCGGCGTTTGCCGACGCTACAGGCTGCGGCAAAGGCGATAATTACCATCACCGCCACGCAGCCGAGGGTCCATTCCCCCATCTGCGAGAAGAAATGCTGATAGGCGGCAATCGCCGTATCGCTGATTTGCGATTCGGTGGTCTGCTGGGCGACCACGCCCGCCAGCCAGTTGGCCACCGCGCCGGTGGCCAGCATGTAGATCCCGGTCAACACCCCGGTGACGCCGGGCATGTTCAGGCGGGTGATTTGCGCCATCGCCACCGGGTCGATAAACAGTTCGGCAAAGCCCATCATCGCCAGCCCGGCGACCATCATGCCCATCGAGGCCTGACCGTCAGCGGCGCCGTGGCGGGCATTAAGCGCCAGCAGCATAAAGCCGCCGCCCATCAGCAGCAGGCCGAAAGCGAATTTCAACCAGACGCGCAGCACCGAACGTACGCTGCCTTCCGGGCGCATCAGCCACGCCAGTACCACGCCGGCCGCCATCACCGCCACCGCATTAACCGACTGGAACAGCGCCGTCGGCACCTCCCAGTTCAGCAGGCGGCGGTTAACAAAGTGGTCGATAAACAGGCTAATCGAGCTCCCGCCTTGCTGAGCCAGCACCCAGAACAGCGTCCCGGCAAGCATCAGCAGGACGATCTGCCATAGCGCGCGACGATGCTCGGGCGCTTTGATCATGATCCGCGCCACCATCTGGGCGGCAAACAAGCAGACGATCGCCAGCAGATAGCCGGACCAGTTGTTTTGCAGTAGCAGTGTGAAGAACACCGGCGCAAGGCACAGCATCACCAGCAGCCAACCCCAGGTCGGCAGCACGAATTTCACCGCCCGCAGCGCCGGTTTATCGACGCCGCGGGTATGCCGGAAATGGCGGCTGCCGCTTAAGAAAATCATCAGTCCGATGAACATACCGATTCCCGCCAGGGCGAAGCCGATATGCCAGCCGTACCACTGGGCCGCCAGCCCGCAGGCGATGGGCGCGGCGATGGAGCCGACATTGCCGGCGGCGTACAGCAGCGAAAAGCCGCCGTCGCGACGCGGATCGTCGTGGGCGTAGAGTTCGCCAAGCAGGCAGCTGATATTGGATTTGAACAGGCCATAGCCGCAGATAATGATCGCCAGCGCGACGTACAGGCTCCATGCGGAGGTCGACTCAACGCCCAGCACCACGTGGCCGAGAGTCATCAACAGCGCCCCGGCAATCACCGCCGTGCGGTTGCCGAGCAGGCGGTCGGCAAGCCAGCCGCCGAGAATAGGGGTAACGTAAACCAGAGATGCGTAAGCGCTGAACAGGCTGATGGCGTGGCTGTCGTCGAAGCCAAGCTGGTGGGTGAGGTAGAGGATGAGTAAGGCGCGCATGCCGTAAAAGCTGAAGTACTCCCAGATCTGGATCGCAACGATGTAGTAAATCGCGCGCGGCTGTGAGGGTGTTTTCATGTGTTCTCCTTGCAGCGTGAAAAAGGGAAGTGGCAAGCCACTTCCCTGGTGTGCGTCTATTACTTGTTATTCTCTTCTTTCAGCACTTTAACGGTGTAACGACCATCCGCCTGACGATAGGCGCCGTGGATATCGGTTTCGAAGCCCGGGTAGTGGGCGCCGATTTCGCACAGCATCTGCAGGAACTCCAGCACCGGACGGCTCTCTTCGGTGATCATTTCACCCGGCATCACCAGCGGCACTCCCGGAGGATACGGCAGGATCATGTTGGCGTTGACGCGGCCGACCATCTCTTCGAGGTACACTTCTTCCGTCTGACCGTGCAGCTCTTTCTGGAACGCGGCATACGGGGTCATCACCATCGATGGCAGCACTTCGAAGGCGCGGAACATCAGATCCGGCAGGTTGTGGTGCTCAATCAGTTTGTGAATGTTCTGCGCCAGGTCCTGAATACGCATGTTCTCATAGAATTCAGGATCTTCACGGTACAGCGACGGCAGCATGTTTTTCACCCGCAGGTTCAGGTCGAACGCGCGTTTGAAGTCGGTCAGCGCACGCAGCAGGCTCAGCGCTTTGGTTTTGTCGATACCGATGCTGAACAGGAACAGCAGGTTGTACGGACCGGTTTTCTCCACCACGATGCCGTGTTCGTCGAGATATTTCGCCACGATGCTTGCCGGAATACCGAAGTCATCCATGGTGCCGTCTTTCTTCATCCCCGGGGTCAGCAGCGTGACTTTGATCGGGTCGAGGTACATGTGTTCGTTATCGATGTTTTTGAAACCGTGCCATGCGCTGTCGGAGCGCAGCGGCCAGCATTCAGGGCCGTCGATATGTTCCGGCTGCCATACGTCGAAGAACCAGCCGTCAGACTCGCCTTTCAGACGTTTGATCTCTTTACGGAACTTGATGGAACGTTCGATAGAGCCGTCGATCAGGCGCTTACCGGCGTTGCCTTTCATCATCGCTGCCGCGGTTTCGGTGGACGCCACGATCCCGTAATGCGGAGAGGTGGTGGTGTGCATCATGTAGGCTTCGTTAAAGGTCTCTTCGTTAACGTCGCCTTTCACGTGGATCATCGACGCCTGAGAGAACGCCGCCAGCAGTTTGTGCGTGGACTGGGTTTCGTAAATCACTTTCCCTTCGACGCGGCCGCCGCTCATCCCGCATTTGCCTTCATAGATCGGCGAGAAGTTGGTGTAAGGCACCCACGCGGAGTCAAAGTGGATGGATTTCACATCCAGGGTTTTCTTGATGAAGTCAGTGTTGTACAGCAGACCATCGTAAGTCGAGTTGGTGATCACCGCATGTACCGGCCAGGTCGCGTTCGGCGTCTCTTTCACACGCTTGGCGATAGTCGCGTGCTGGAATTCGCTCTGCGGGATACCGCCGAGGATGCCGTAGGCGTTACGGGTCGGACGGAAGTAGATCGGCGTAATGTCGCTCATCATCATCAGGTGAGTCAGCGATTTGTGGCAGTTACGGTCAATCAACACGGTGCTGCCGGCCGGCGCGGAGTACATACCGACGATTTTGTTGGCGGTAGAGGTGCCGTTGGTCACCATATAGCTGCGTTCAGCGTTGAATACGCGAGCGATATACTCTTCCGCTTCTTTGTGCGGGCCGCTGTGGTCCAGCAGGGAACCCAGTTCAGAAACCGAAATCGAGATATCGGATTTCATGGTGTTGGAGCCAAAGAAATCGTAGAAGATGCTGCCTACCGGGCTTTTCTGGAAGGCGGTACCGCCCATGTGGCCCGGGGTACAGAAGGTGTATTTGCCTTCACGCACATATTTGAACAGCGCTTTGGTCAGCGGCGGCAGAATGGTGTCGATATATTCGTCAGTGTTCTGTTTGATTTTGTTCGCGATATCTTCCGCAGCGCCCAGCGCATATTCGAAGAAGCGAACCTGCATGCGCAGATCGTTCAGGCTAACGTCCAGCGTGGAGTAGGTGTTAGCGAACGCATACAGCGGCATGTACTCGTTCATTTTGCTGATTTCTTCGCACAGCTCGAGATTGTATTTATCCCAGTCGAAGATCACGCCGCACAGACGAGAGTTGTTTTCGATCAGTTTTAATAAGTCGTCACGGTCGTTCGGGTAGACAATGCGGAAGTCCAGGCGTTCGAGAGCACGATGCAGTTCACGGATGGGTTCTTCTTTGAAGTAAACCCCCATGTGATTCATGATTGCAATAACGTTCATAGTCAAATCTCCAGATGTAGAAAGCCCCTCCCGTCGCGCTATGACAGGTGATGGAAGGAGCCTCAGGAAAAAGGGTTACTGATTAGTGCGCGTTAGCGGGGCTGTTGCTATCCGATGTGTTGTTCTGGCGCTGGTGCATTTTGCGACCGTAGAACATCAGGATAATCAGGCTAACGATAAAGGTGCCGGCCAGTTCGAAGGAGCTTGCGCCCATCAGCGCGATGAAGCAGAACACGCAACCCAGTACCGAACAAATCAGGCTGACAAAGTTACGGATGTTGATGCCTTCAAAACGAATCAGGTCAACACAGGAGTAGAAGTAAGGCAGCATGGTCAGCAGTACCGCGATACCAGTCAGTTCGCCGAACAGGTCAGAGGCTTTACCACCGGCGGAGTTCATCAGGGTAATCAGTACCATCAGCGCGGTCATTTTCACCGCGGCCAGCAGCAGGCCTTTTTTCGGGATACCGTTGCTATCAACTTCGCCATACACTTTCGGGAAGTTACCGTCGTTGGCGGCGCGGACACCTGCCTGGCCAACCAGCATCATCCACGAGCCCAGAGAAGTCAGGCAGGCAAAGGCGGTGAAAGCGGATACCATCGGCGCAGCCCAGCCGCCGAGGATGGTGGAGGCGCTAATCGCGAACGGCGCACCAGACGCGGCCATCTGAGAAGCAGGATACATACCGGCGATAACCTGAGTCGCGGCGATATAGACGATACCGGCCATCGCAGTACCCAGCATGGTAGCCAGCGGTACGGTACGTTTCGGGTTTTTCACCATCCCGGTACTCACGGCGGCGGATTCTACGCCAACGAAGGCCCACAGGCAGAGCAGGATACTTTTAATGACCGCGTGGCTATCGGTGGTGCTGGAGGTGTTCCAGTTCGCCTGATAGGTAGCGACATCAAACCAGTGCCAGCCGACGACCGCGGTCATCACCACTGGAATAAGCACCAGCACCAGACCAATGGTGGTCAGACGGCTGACCCAGGTCCCGCCGAGCATATTAACGAAAGTAAAGATCCACACGATGGCAATACAGGCAATCCCTGCTGGCACCGGGTTATTTAAAATGGGGAAGAACGTAGACAGATAAGAAACCGCGGTAATCCCGATAGCCAGGTTACCAATCCAGTTTGCATGATAATAAAGCACACCGGTCTGGAAACCGAATGCCGGAGATATTTCTCCTGCGTAAGCAATTGGGCCACCCTGCTGCGGGTTTTTAGTGGCCAGTCGGGCATAAACATAAGCCAGAGACATCGCACCAATAATTGAAATTACCCAGCCCCAAATGGCAATACCACCGATGCTGGCCAGGTTCGCAGGTAATAATGCAATACCGCTCCCCATCATATTACCGGCGACGACACCGGTACAGGCAAATAGCCCGATCTTCTTGGCAGAACTCATGGTTGTTTTTCTCCTAAGTTTATTTGGGAGGTACAGATCATGATACAGAACCATTAATTGACCCGACCAACTGCCAACAAGATTACTGATTTGTACGAGATAAGTCCTAAAGATAAAGTGAAATAACAACAAACATCAGACAAATGATATTTTGACCTTTTTCGCTTAACATATAAACATGACAACAGGGTGTCAGAAAAAGATAAACATTGTTGTTTTACATGCACTTAAACCAGATGCGGTGTGTTGCCGAACTGTTATTTAAAGCCTCCTGAATGCTAAATACAAATAACAACATGAGGCTTCATGAGAAACATAAATTTAACCTCATCATGCCCAAAACCTTGCACACGATGAGGGTTTACTTATTCTGAAGAGAGGAAATTATCGAGATACGGAACCACCCGGTTGACCGACGTCTGGAAAACTCCGTTTTCAATCCAGTACAATGTGTCTCCCCCGGGGCGTAAATTAAACGCCGTAATGTAAGAATCCGCTGCCAGCCGGTTCTCACCTTTCATCTCATAGACTTTGCCTAACAGCACATAATTCAGCCACGACATCTCTAAATCGATCGCACTGTTAATCGCGGTATTCGCTTCATCGACTTTGCCCTTCCCCAGCAAATCCACCGCTTTTATTTGATAATAAATCGCCATGTCTTTAATACCTGGCATCTCCCCTACCCGTTCAACTTCGCTATAGAGGGCTGCCAGCTGTTTATCATCCAGCGGCTGTTGTGAATGGCGTAATACATCCACCAGCGTCTTTTCGGCATACGCGTAAATAAAATCAGGCGCCCGTTTAATCACATCATCCAGCAGGCTGCTGGCCTTGCTTAATGAGTCAACATCGCCCTTCATTAACAGCTGATGCGACTGGTAGAAATAGGTTAACGCCACGCTTTGCGACGGCTGATACTGCCTGAGCATCGCCTGCATCCGCGCCGGCCACGGCTGCGTCAGGGCATCCGACAGGCTGTTCATCAGATCGTTCTGGATGGTGAGCTGGTTGTCATTGGTCACAAAGTAGCGCTTATCGAGCATCGTCGAGCTGTCGGCATTATCCACCAACTGGACCGACATAAAGCACTGCTGCGCCCGGTAGTGGCGCTGATTGACGAACTCAATGGTTAGCGTTTTACCGGAACTGCTCGGCTCATTGATGTTGTAGTCCGTTTTGTCATGCACCATAAAGGTCGAGAAGGTGTTCAGCGAGGTGGTGATCAGGCTGGCCAGGCCGACCGCGTAGGAGTGCTGCGACGACCAGTTGGTGCAGGAGTTACCATTCACCAGGTGGATATCGATATCGCGCGGATTAAGCAACAGGCGCGCCTTGTTGACCGGCGGCCGCGATTCCATGCTCGACAGCGCCACCAGCGCCACGCAGGTGCCCAGCGCCAACAGGAACAGTCCCCACACCAGGGCAGTGGTGAGCCGTTTACGCACTGACGGCGCGCTGGCCACTGTCGGAGCGGGAGCTGGCACGGCGGGATCGGCGGCGGAGACGGGCGCATCGGGCGGCGCACCGGCAGCCGGCGGCGCGGTCGCGGCGACCGAAGGCGTAGGCGTCAGCGCCTCCATCTGTGGGGCGAGTTCCTCCCCTTCTTCGGTGCACCAGATCACCGGCACCGTGAGCTTATACCCCCGTTTGGGTACCGTCGCGATGTACTCAAGGCTAACGTCGTCGCCGTCTTTGAGCGACTTGCGCAGTTCAGAAATACTCTGCGTGACGACGTGGCTGGTCACAACATTCCGGGTCCAGACGTTTTCGATAAGCTCGTCCCGGCTAAGCACTTCCCCCGGATGGCGAGCGAAAAAGACCAGAAGGTCGATTAAACGCGGTTCAAGGGTAAGCTGGCGCCCCTTCCTGCTGATTTGGTTTACAGAGGGGGTTACCAGCCATTCACCGACGCGAACAACAGGTTGTAGCATACAAGAAAGCCCCAGACAAAAAGGGAAAGGCGCGATGATAACACATTTGTCCTACCTATTTTTGCCAGGGGTCACTCCCTCAGGCATTAGGTTGGAATTCGCCTTTTAGCGACAATAAAAAGCAATATTTCATTAACATCGTGATCATCAAATTCATATATAGCGATAAAAAACGTTTTCGCTTCCGCTTAGCCGGCGGAACGTGGGCAGCGGAAAAAAATAAGCCCGGAGGCGTAATGCGCTCCAGGCTCAGTCAATGGCGTGCCGTTATGGCACGCGGAAGAATCGATTATTTATACACTTCCGCTGTGGCTTCAAAGTTAGGACCATGCTCACGCGCAGCAGTAATCACGTAGTACTTTCCGCCTTTCTCATCGGCCAGCTTGGAGAGCTGATCGTGCAGATCGGAAGGTGAAGAGAACTGCCCACCTGACGGCCCCACCGAGATCGGTCCGACCTTGGTCAGTTTGAAGTGTTTAGCTTCTTCTTTGGTGATCAACTGCGCGGCGGACGCGCCAAACGCAACGGCGGAAAGGGCTAACGCGACTATCACTTTTTTCATCCTGCAATCTCCTTGGAATGGGCCTTAGATCAGGCTCTTTCAGTATAGACGGCGATTTAATAAGCGTGCTACCGGTGCGCTGATTTTTTGGCCGCAGCGTTCAGTAACGCGGCGGCACCCCTTCCGGGCGGGTCTTAAAGCGCCGGTGCAGCCACATATATTGTTCAGGCGCCATCAGGATGCACTGTTCGATAATCTGGTTCATCCACGCCGCGGTAACCTCGGCGCTGGCCAGCGGCGGCGTGCGCTCCGGCGTCAGGGAGATCAGCTCATATCCCATACCGTTAGGCTTGCGTCGCGGAACAAACGGCACAATCGTCGCCCCGGACATCTTCGCCAGCATCCAGGTGCCGGTGGTGGTCGCCGCCTGCTCGACAGCAAACAGCGGCGCAAAAACGCTGCTGGCCGGCCCGTAATCATGATCCGGCGCGTACCAGAGGATCTCTCCCTCTTTCAGCGCCCTGACCATGCCTTTCAGATTTTTTCGATCCAGCATGGTCTTGTTCGAGCGCAAGCGTCCCCAGGTCTGCAGCCAGTCAATCAGCGGGTTATCATTGGGCCGGTAGACGCCGATCCCCGGGGTAAACATGCCATACATTCGCGCCCCCATTTCGAGGGTCAGAAAATGGATACCGATCAGTAAGATGCCCTGCTTTTGTTCCAGAAGTTCGACCACCTCGTTTACGCCGCTGGTCTCGGTCCAGCGCGCCACCCGGTGCGTCGGCCAGAACCAGGCCATGCCGGTCTCCATCAGCCCCATGCCCAGCGATTCAAAGTTTTTCACCAGCAGAGCCTCACGCTCGGCGACGCTCATCGCGGGAAAGCAGAGTTCGAGATTACGTCTGGCAATCCGTGCGCGGCTTTTCATCACCCGCATTGCCAGCCGCCCGAGCGCAGTGCCCAGTCGGTAGATCACCGGATACGGTAATTGCACCAGCAGCCATAAGAGGCCAATTCCCAGCCATAACAGCCAGTAACGCGGGTGCAACAGCGCGCGGGAAAATTTGGGTAAATTTGACATAGTAATCCTGTTAATTCACTCAATAATAGCTGAGCAAAAACCGCGAAATAAAGTAGCGGATCCTGCCGGTTGTATTTTTCCAATTCGTGCGGTAACACTAAGACACAAAGCACGATATTATACGTTGTTCAATCACTAATTTCAGTCTTGTGATTGCGGCTACTCTATTATTAGCCACTTCGCGTAAAACTTCCTTTTTTATGCATAAAAAAATAAACCAGACCTCTACAGCGCGACTGGTTGCCCAAAAAACAAACAGCATATTTTCTCATCGCCTGTTGCATTGGCCCCGTGGTTGCTCTGCAGCACGGAGATAACGTGCTGCGCGGCGGGATGTTCAACGTCATTTGTGACGCCTTCATGCGGTTATTTGTGACTCGGGCAAAGGTTAAGCATCGACATTGCGGATCCTTTTCCCAGATATGCTACGTTTACAGCGCTCATTCGACGCAAGTGCCTTTGCCGACGTCGTCGCTTTCAGAAGCCATAGTGAGAAGGAACTATGACAATGAATTATCAATTAGTGAAGCAAGTCAGAGAAAATAACATATTAAGAAAAAGCTTCATTGACCTTGCCGTTAAGACTTTCGACCTGTCTTTTGAAGAGTGGTATCAGCAAGGTTACTGGACCGACGCCTATATCCCCTACGCCTTTGTCGAACGTAATAAAATTATCGCTAACGCCTCGGCCAACATCATCGATCTGCGCTGGCAGGGCGAGCCCCGGCGGTATATTCAGATTGGTACCGTGATGACCGAACCGGACCACCGCAATAAGGGATTAGCCGGCCAGCTTATCCACCATATTCTGCAGGACTGGCAGCAGGAGGCGGACGCCTTCTTTTTATTTGCCAATCCCACCACGGTGGATTTTTACCCCAAATTTGGTTTCACCCGCAGCGAAGAGCATCAATATATTATGCCGGTCGCTCCGCGCGCTGGTGATTTTCGCAAACTGGATATGGACAGCGCTGACGATGTCGCCCTGCTCCGCCATTACTATGAAAAATCCAACCCGTTCTCACCGCTGCGGGTGGAGCACAACTTTGGCCTGCTGATGTTTTATTGCTCAGCCTTTATGAAGCATTTCGTTTACTATTCGGCAAAAAATGAGGCAGTGGTTATCGCCATGCAAAACGGTCCGGTGCTGATCTGCTTTGACCTGTTCTGCGATGCGGGCAAAAGCCTGTCGACGCTGGTCAACGAGCTGGCCGATGACCATGTTTACCAGGCTATCCTCGGCTTTACCCCCAATGAAGACCGGCTCGGCGAGTACGAGAAGATTGAAGGAGAAGATATCCTCTTTGTCTATGACCAGAAGGAAAACTTGTTTAAAGACAGGAAGTTGATGTTTCCTTTACTGGCGCATGCCTGACGGCGCCGCGCCGTCAGGCCGATCAGTTATAGGTCACCACGAAGGTCGCGCTGGCGTTCGCCTCACCCGCTGTCACTGCGGGCCCGTTGACCGCTCGCCGCGTCGGGAGACGTAATCCCGATACTCCTCGCCAACGTAAATCTGCCGTGGCCGGTAGATGGTCAGCGGCGCCTGGTGCATCTCGTTCCAGTGCGCCACCCAGCCGACCGTCCGGCCGACCGCGGTGACCACCGCAAACATCGACGAAGGCAGATTCATCGCCTTGAGGATCACCGCGGTATAAAAATCCACGCTTGGCGACAGGCCATTGTCCACAAAGTAGGGATCGGTCAGCGCCACGTCCTCAAGGGCCATCGCTACCTGCAGCAGGCGGTCAGACATGCCTACCTCCGCCAGGACCCGATGGCTGGTTTCACGCAGGATATCGGCGCGCGGGTCACGGTGACGGTAGCGTGAGTTGCCAAAACCGAGGCGGCGAAATGCCTGCGGGTCGCGCTTTGCCTGACGCAGAAACGCCGGAACCTGATCGACGCTTTCAATCTCCTCCAGCATCCGCATGCTCGACTCATTGGCGCCGCCGTGCATCGGTCCCCATAATGATGCCAGCCCGGCGGCGACGCAGGCGAATAAGTTCGCCCCGGAGGAGCCCGCCGCGCGCACCGTGGTGGTGGAGGCGCACTGCCCATGATCGGCATGCAGGACCAGGATCTGGTTCATCGCCTGCTCGATAACCGGATTGAGGACGTACTTCTCGGCCGGGATAGCAAACAGCATCTGCAGGAAATTTCCGGCATAGGAGAGATCGTTGCGCGGATAGGCGGCGGGTTGTTCAATGGTGTACTTGTAGCTCATGGCGGCGATAGTGGGCATTTTCGACAGCAGCCGCGTGGCGGCCAGCGCCCGGTGCTGCGGATTTTCCACGTCCAGAACATCATGATAGAACGCCGCCAGCGCCCCCACCAGAGCACACATCAGCGCCATCGGGTGCGAATCGCGGCGAAAGCCGCTGCACATGCGGGCTATCTGCTCGTGCACCAGGGTATGGCGGGTGATGGTCTCGCGAAACGTTTGATAGCTGGCCTCATCCGGCGCGTCGCCCCGCAGCATGATGTACGCCACCTCGAGAAAATCGCACTGGCGAGCCAGCTGATCCACCGGATAGCCGCGGTGCAATAGCACGCTGTTTTCCGTATCGATCCACGAGATCGCCGACTGGCATCCGGCGGTGTTGGCGAAGCCGGGGTCGTAGCTGCAGAATCCGGAGTGATTCAGCTCGCGTATGTCGACTCCCACATGGCCCCGGGTTCCCGGCACCTGCGGCAGGGTGATGGGCGTCGGTTGCCCTGCAATAGAAAGCGTTAACGGTGTGGTGCTCATCCTGTCAGTTCCCCCAGCAGCTTATCAGCGACCTGAAGTCATTCTTCAGGCGGAAAGACCAACATAACCAATGTGATGCAGCTTATTCATTGATGTCATCACTATGACTCTGACAAAGAGGATATTTTGCTGGCCTTTCCGGGGAAACAGGCCATCTTTCCCCACCCCATCGTCGGATAGCGGCACAAATCGCCAAGGATAAAGGCGATCAGCGCTGTCAAAATTTACGCTGAGTACAGAAAGGATGAAGAGGAGCTACCATGAATTTTGTGCTGTCGATGACGCTTATCTGCATCGCCATCGCCTGGCTGATGATGAGCCTCCTGCCGGTCTAACCGCCCCACAGTGGCCTGGATAACGCCCCCCTTCCGCCGTGGTCTTCACCGCTGAGGTTTCACCAGAGCCAGACAAGAAGCACTGGTTGCATATCAGGCTGTTGCGTTTTTCCGCCCAGGGGTAGGCTAAAGGCCCACTGTTAAGGAGGTGATATGTCTGGACTGATCAACCCACATGCGGCCCCGGAAGAAGCAGCCTATGCGCTGCTGATTGAGCTGGTTCGCGCCCAGCGCGTGCCGCAATATGAAGGCGATATTTCCGGCCTGCTGGCGATATACGACGAAGCCGTTAAACACTTTAAAGAGAAAGAGCCCGAGCGTTAGGCATGGAGGTCGTTGTGCGGGGAAAGGGTGACGCCTGCGGGAGACGCGCAGGCGTTGGCTGGATAGCGGCTTGGGTCATCAGCTGCCGCGGTAGGTAGAGTATCCGTACTGACTGAGCAGCAGCGGGATATGCAGTTTTTGATTTTGCTTTGTGACATTGAAAATAACCGGAATCACCGGGAAGAACGTATTCATGTTTTGGCTTTTAAAATAGTCACCGGTTTTAAACGTCACTTTATAAACCCCCGGCTCCATATTCTCTGCCTGCGGATAGAGCGATTTAATCCGCCCATCGGCATCCGTTTTGCCGGTGGCGATATGCTGCCAGCTCTCCCCTTGCTGCTTATCCAGCTCAATCTGCACACCCGGCGAAGGGAGCCCGGTTTGCTGATTAAGAATGTGTACGCTGAGCGTGCCCTCTGGCGCCGCCAGCGCGCTGAAGCTGAGAAGGGAAATTACGGAGGCGATAACTAATTTCATAATCGTGACCTTTTGGGCAAGTGAAAGTGCCCTAACTATAGTCAGGGCGGCGGGGAAAAAAATTAAACTTTTTGTTATCAGATTGAGTTGATGGGTACTGTCCCCACACACAACACGCTGAACCGGTTTTGTCGTGAGAAGAGGGAGTGTCTGATGTGTGAGTAACCCCGTGCTCTTCGTAACAGGATACGTGGCACTTAATCCGTCAGAGAGGGAAAAGATTAGCTGGGGTCAAATATCAAAAGGTTAAATAATATATGCCGTGGCCTCTGCCGCCTCTAACAGAACAGTGCTTACTGCAAATGGCCTGCCGTATTCGAAATAATCATTTAATATTATTTAACCTACTATTCCAGTGTAAGTAATCACCTGGTTCAGATAATGATTAGTATCATTGATTCTCTTGTCGCCACGCCTTCACCATCTCCTTTGTTACCTCTTTCTTGTAGCAAATAGGTGAGTACCCACCAGCTTTGCTCCAGGCGCTGCGGCCACCGCACGAGCTGCCGTTCCGGGCGGTATTGAAGGGACAGGCACAGGTACCGGGATAGGATGCGACAGAGTCATCAATAATTCTTTGCCTGACCTGATCATCGCTTAAGGAATTCGATTTGGCGATGGAAATATCTGATGCAAAGACACACACAACAGCGAATACGGAGATGGTGACGAATTTGATGTTCATTTGGATCTTTCCAGGTCGAAGATGAACATCGAGGGTATGCTTTCAAAAAGTATTGAATATTGATCTTTAGCAACTGTCATTCGCGCCAGCTTAAAATGCGATACCTAGCCCCGGTAGCATAAATTAAAGTTATGAAGAGTATTAGCCTGTTTATTATTTGCCTGCAAACATTTATTGCATGCGGAAATATTTTTCAGAAAATGAAATTAATCAATAAGGCGACCAGATTACGGAAAATCGCTATCCAGGATAGTAACGTGTGAGACGCTAGCTCAAAGACAATGACGCCATTTTTGCCGCCAGCGACACAAAGACGACACAGAGAGGAAAATAGTCTGGATGAAGATTGGTATAACGTTTTGATTCAAAATGGCACGCCCTACAGGATTCGAACCTGTGACCTACGGCTTAGAAGGCCGTTGCTCTATCCAGCTGAGCTAAGGGCGCCCTGAGAAGCGAGTGCTTCGCGGAGTGAAACGCCTGGAATTATACGGTCCACGTCGGTTGAGTCAATCCATTTTGCCAGGAAACTGCGGGGCTTATACGACGCTGGCGAAATATCCTCCACCAACTGTACAAGAAGCATACCGCCGGGCCTAATGCGCGCGTAAATCGACTCAGTGGCCAGGCGCAACGCACCTATAACCATGTAATAACCAGGGTCATAACAGGCTAAATTAGCCTCAGACAGGATAAAACAGCAAACGAGGACTGACAGCGAGGCCGGCTTCTGACAAAATATCCTCATCCCCCTTTCGTAAAGATACAGATGGAATCCTCTCTCTGATGGCAGCAAAAATTATTGACGGTAAAACGATTGCGCAGCAGGTACGCTCTGAGGTTGCGGAAAAAGTGAAGGCTCGCGTTGCGGCCGGAAAACGCGCCCCTGGGCTGGCCGTCGTGCTGGTCGGCAGCAACCCGGCCTCGCAGATTTATGTCGGCAGCAAGCGCAAAGCATGTGAAGAAGTGGGCTTCGTCTCCCGCTCTTACGATCTCCCGGAAACCACCAGCGAAGCCGAGCTGCTGGAGCTTATCGACACCCTGAATGCCGATAAGACCATCGACGGTATTCTGGTTCAGCTGCCCCTGCCTGCAGGGATAGATAACGTCAAAGTTCTTGAGCGCATCGCGCCGGATAAAGACGTTGACGGCTTCCATCCTTACAACGTTGGCCGCCTGTGCCAGCGGGCGCCGCGCCTGCGTCCGTGCACCCCACGCGGTATCGTGACGCTGCTGGAACGCTACAATATCGACACCTACGGCCTGAATGCGGTGGTCATTGGCGCCTCCAATATCGTCGGCCGCCCAATGAGCATGGAGCTGCTGCTGGCCGGCTGCACCACCACCGTCACCCACCGCTTTACCAAAAACCTGCGCCATCATGTCGAAAACGCCGACCTGCTGATCGTCGCGGTGGGTAAACCGGGCTTTATTCCTGGCGAATGGATCAAAGAAGGGGCGATTGTGGTCGATGTCGGCATTAACCGTCTGGAAAGCGGCAAAGTGGTCGGCGACGTGGTGTATGAAGATGCCGCTGAACGCGCGTCCTACATCACCCCGGTTCCCGGCGGCGTTGGCCCGATGACCGTCGCCACTCTGATTCAGAACACGCTGCAGGCGTGCGAAGAGTACCACGACGTTGAGGAGGCCTGAGATGGCGACATTTTCCTTAGGAAAACACCCGCACGTTGAGCTGTGCGATCTGCTGAAACTCGAAGGCTGGAGCGAAAGCGGCGCCCAGGCGAAGATCGCCATCGCCGACGGGCTGGTAAAAGTCGACGGCGCGGTGGAAACTCGCAAACGCTGCAAAATCGTCGCCGGTCAGACAGTGAGCTTTGAAGGCCAGAGCGTCACCGTCACGGCCTGACAGCGAAAAGGAAAACGCCCGCTTAAGCGGGCGTTTTTTATGGCTTACTTCCGGCGCCAGGTGGTGCCCTGCGGGCCATCTTCCAGCACGATACCCATCTCGTTAAGACGATCGCGCGCCGCATCCGCCGCCGCCCAGTCTTTCGCTTTACGCGCGTCCAGACGCTGCTGGATAAGCGATTCAATTTCCGCCACTTCCGCGTCGTCAGCCTGCGCACCGCTCTGCAGGAAGGCGTCCGGCTCCTGCTCCAGCAGCCCCAGCACCGACGCAAGCTTACGCAGGTGGGCCGCCATGGCGTTCGCCGCGGCCGCGTCCTCGGTTTTCAGACGGTTCACTTCGCGAGCCATATCGAACAGCACCGAGTAGGCTTCCGGGGTGTTGAAGTCATCGTCCATCGCCTCGATAAAGCGTGCTTCGAAGGCTTCGCCGCCCGCCGCATCGACGGATTTGTCGGTACCGCGCAGCGCAGTATACAGACGCTCCAGCGCCGAACGCGCCTGCTTGAGGTTCTCTTCGCTATAGTTCAGCTGGCTGCGATAGTGGCCGGACATCAGGAAGTAGCGAATGGTCTCGGCATCGTAATACTTCAGCACGTCGCGGACGGTAAAGAAGTTGCCCAGCGATTTCGACATCTTCTCGCGGTCGACCATCACCATGCCGGAGTGCATCCAGTAGTTAACGTACTCGCCGTCATGGGCGCAGGTGGACTGAGCGATTTCGTTTTCGTGATGCGGGAACATCAGATCGGAACCGCCGCCGTGAATGTCAAAATGGTTGCCCAGCTGTTTGCAGTTCATCGCCGAGCACTCGATATGCCATCCCGGACGGCCTGCGCCCCACGGCGACGGCCAGCTTGGCTCGCCCTCTTTCGACATCTTCCACAGGACGAAGTCCATCGGATTACGCTTGACGTCAACCACGTCGACGCGCGCCCCCGCCTGCAGCTGATCGAGATCCTGACGCGACAGCAAACCGTAGTTCGGGTCTGTCGGCACATCGAACATTACGTCGCCGTTATCCGCCACATAGGCATGGCCTTTGGCGATCAGTTGCTCGGTAATCTCGATGATCTCCGCAATATGATGCGTCGCGCGCGGCTCGCTGTCGGGACGCAAAATATTCAGAGCGTCAAAATCCTTGTGCATTTCGGCGATCATCCGATCGACCAGCGCGACAAAGCTTTCGCCGTTTTCATTAGCGCGCTTAATGATTTTGTCGTCGATATCGGTGATATTGCGCACGTACTTCAGCTTATAGCCGAGAAAACGCAGATAACGCGCCACAACGTCAAAAGAGACGAAGGTACGCCCATGGCCGATGTGACAGAGATCGTAAACGGTAATACCACACACGTACATGCCGACTTCCCCGGCATGGATAGGTTTAAATTCCTCTTTCTGGCGCGTCAGTGTATTAAAAATTTTTAACATCGAAGATTCCGTGTAGACGTGTGTGGGTAATGAAGCCTCTATAATACCCATAATTCAGACAGGACGCAGCACACATTGCAAGGTGCATCGACCCCCGCGGTTATGCTATAACACCCCCCTATATCTCACCCGACACCGGGTGCTGGCACCACACTCATCGGAACAGGATGCAAAAATGGTTACTTTCCACACCAATCATGGCGATATCGTAATCAAAACGTTTGACGACAAAGCGCCGGAAACAGTTAAAAACTTCCTGGACTACTGCCGCGAAGGTTTCTACGACAACACCATTTTCCACCGTGTTATCAACGGCTTCATGATTCAGGGCGGCGGTTTTGAACCTGGCATGAAACAAAAAGCGACCAAATCTCCGATTCAGAACGAAGCGAACAACGGTCTGAAAAACACCCGCGGCACGCTGGCGATGGCCCGTACTCAGGCGCCGCACTCTGCCACCGCGCAGTTCTTCATCAACGTGGTTGACAACGACTTCCTGAACTTCTCCGGCGAAAGCCTGCAGGGCTGGGGCTACTGCGTCTTCGCGGAAGTGGTTGAAGGCATGGACGTGGTTGACAAAATCAAAGCGGTTGCCACCGGCCGCAGCGGCATGCACCAGGATGTGCCGAAAGACGATGTGATCATCAAAAGCGTCACCGTCAGCGAGTAATTCGTGGCGACACTTTTTATTGCAGATTTGCACCTGCAAACAGAAGAACCGGCGATCACCGCCGGTTTTCTGCGTTTTTTACAGGGGGAAGCCCGTCAGGCGGACGCCCTGTATATCCTTGGCGATCTGTTTGAGGCGTGGATCGGCGATGACGATCCCAACCCGTTGCATCAGCAAATCGCTACGGCAATCAAAGCCGTCGTCGACGCCGGCGTGCCCTGCTACTTCATTCACGGCAACCGCGATTTTCTCGTCGGCCAGCGCTTCGCCCGTCAGAGCGGGATGATCCTGCTCGCCGAAGAAGAGCGACTGGACCTCTATGGCCGTGACGTCTTGATTATGCATGGCGACACGCTGTGCACCGATGACCAAGGCTATCTGGCGTTTCGCGCGAAAGTCCACACCCCGTGGATCCAGCGTCTATTCCTGGCTCTGCCGCTGTTTGTCCGCCGCCGCATCGCCGCCCGCATGCGCGCCGACAGCAAAGCCGCCAACAGCAGCAAATCAATGGAAATTATGGATGTGAATCCACAGGCGGTGGTTAACGCCATGGAGCGGCATCACGTGCAGTGGCTGATCCACGGCCATACCCATCGCCCGGCGGTCCATGACCTGCAGGCCAACGGCCAGCCCGCATGGCGCGTGGTACTCGGCGCCTGGCACAGCGAAGGTTCGATGGTGAAGGTGACGCCGGACGACGTCGAACTGATCCATTTCCCGTTCTAATTCCTGCGCGAGCACAATTCTGAAATCCCCTCTTGCCTGGACGGAGGTATGCTCCTGCCGGCATTGCGCATGCTAGTCTTCCACAACATCACTCTCAAGGAACGAGCATGAGCAGGAAAAAGTGGAGCCAGCCGCTGATCTGGGGAATGATCATCGCGATCCTCAATCCGTTAGGGATAAGTTATATCGCCTTAATCGGCGTCGCTCTCGGCAACACGCTGACGTTTGTCTGGTGTGCGATGCTGGCGTGGGCTATTTATTTCTATGCCATTTATTTGCTCTGTACTCGCCCTCACGAGAGCCGACTGGTACAAATCTATTTACTGATGATGGGTACCCTGATGCTCCCCTGGGGGTTAGTACTGCTTATCACTTGTTGCATGAATGAGATCAAGGCCAATAAGCCGCGATCGTCGTCATCGCAGAGCGAGACAAAAGACGGCTAACCATGCACACGCAACCGTTTTCCTTGCCGGCAGTTCATGCTATTCTCTGTGGCCTCTAAAGCAGTGTGAAACACACCCACAGGAGTTTTAAGACGTATGTCTTCCCGCAATAATTCGGCGCGTATCGCCATCGTGATGGGGTCCAAAAGCGACTGGGCTACCATGCAATTTACCGCAGAAATTCTTGATGCCCTGAACGTTCCGTACCATGTCGAAGTGGTCTCCGCCCATCGCACGCCCGATAAGCTGTTCAGCTTCGCTGAAAGCGCCGAAAGCAATGGCTATCAGGTGATTATTGCTGGGGCAGGCGGCGCGGCGCATCTGCCGGGCATGATTGCGGCGAAAACCCTGGTGCCAGTGCTCGGCGTACCGGTTCAGAGCGCAGCCTTAAGCGGTGTCGACAGCCTTTACTCCATTGTTCAGATGCCGCGCGGTATTCCGGTCGGCACACTGGCCATCGGCAAAGCCGGCGCCGCGAACGCCGGTCTGCTTGCCGCGCAGATCCTCGCCCAGCATGATGCTGAACTCCACCAGCGCCTGAGCGCCTGGCGCCAGGCGCAAACCGATGAAGTGCTGGATAACCCGGACCCGCGGGGTGCGGCATGAAACAGGTATGCGTACTCGGCAACGGCCAGTTAGGCCGCATGCTGCGCCAGGCCGGCGAGCCGCTGGGTATCGCCGTCTGGCCGGTGGGTCTGGAAGCCGATCCGGAAGCGGTGCCATTCCAGCAGAGCGTCATCACGGCAGAAATTGAACGCTGGCCGGAAACCGCCCTCACCCGCGAGCTGGCCCGCCACCCGGCGTTCGTCAACCGCGACGTCTTCCCGATTATCGCCGATCGCCTGACGCAAAAGCAGCTGTTTGACAAGCTTGGTCTCGCCACTGCCCCGTGGCAGCTGCTGGCGGATAAAAGCGAGTGGCCGGCGGTGTTTGCCCGCCTTGGCGAACTGGCGATCGTTAAGCGTCGCGTTGGCGGTTACGACGGCCGCGGCCAGTGGCGTCTGCGGGAAAACGAGATCGATCAGCTACCGGCCGATAACTACGGCGAGTGCATCGTCGAGCAGGGGATTAACTTCTCCGGCGAAGTGTCGCTGGTGGGTGCCCGCGCCCATGACGGCAGCACCGTCTTCTACCCGCTGACCCGCAACCTGCATCAGGACGGTATTCTGCGCGCCAGCGTCGCCTTCCCACAGGCCAATGTCCGCCAGCAGGAGCAAGCGGAAAGCATGCTGACGGCGATCATGAACGAGCTGAACTACGTCGGCGTGATGGCGATGGAGTGCTTCGTCACTGCCGAGGGACTGCTGATCAACGAGCTGGCGCCGCGCGTGCACAACAGCGGCCACTGGACGCAAAATGGCGCCTCCATCAGCCAGTTTGAGCTGCATCTGCGAGCGATTACCGGCCTGCCGCTGCCGCCGCCAGTGGTTAACAGCCCGTCGGTAATGATCAACCTGATCGGCACCGATCTCAATTACGACTGGCTGAAGCTGCCGCTGGTCCACCTGCACTGGTACGATAAAGAGGTGCGCCCGGGTCGTAAAGTCGGCCACCTGAACCTGACCGACAGCGATACTGACCGTCTGAGCGCGACGCTGGAAGCGATCAAGCCGCTGCTGCCAGCGGAGTACACCAGCGGTCTGTTCTGGGCGCAATCGCAGCTCAGCTAAACTCTTCGTGCCGGGGATTTGATCTATCCCCTTCCCCGGCACACCTTGAGGCGCGTACAATCCCCCCCTTGCTATAAAGCCCATTTCTGTTTTGACTTCAGAGGATACCCCATGACCAATGGGACGGATTATCGCGCCATTCTCGCCAGCGATACGCCACTGATTGACGTACGCGCCCCGGTGGAGTTTAGCCAAAGCGCGATGCCGGCGGCGATCAACCTGCCGCTGATGAATGATGAAGAACGCGCCGCGGTCGGCACCTGCTATAAGCGCCAGGGGCCGGAAGCGGCGCTGGCGCTCGGCCATAAGCTGGTTCAGGGCGATCTGCGCGCCAGCCGGATCCGGTCATGGCTGGAAGCATGCGCCCGTTACCCGCACGGTTACCTGTGCTGCGCCCGCGGCGGCCAGCGCTCGCATATTGTCCAGCAGTGGCTGAAAGAAGCTGGCGTGGATTACCCCCTGATCGTCGGCGGCTATAAAGCGCTGCGCCAGGCGGCGATCCAGGCTACCGACGCGCTGGTACAGCGGCCGATCGTGCTGATTGGCGGCTGCACCGGCAACGGCAAAACCCAGCTGGTTTGCTCGCGACCGGACGGTATCGATTTGGAGGGCCATGCCCACCACCGCGGCTCTTCGTTTGGCCGCACGCTACAGCCGCAGCATCCGCAAGCCACCTTTGAAAACCACCTGGCGGTCAGCCTGCTCAAAAAAGCCGAACAGCAGACGCGCTGGGTGCTGGAAGATGAAGGCCATATGATCGGCGCCAACCATCTGCCGGAGTGCCTGCGCATCCGCATGGCGCAATCGCCGCTGGCGGTGGTGGAAGATCCGTTTGACGTTCGCCTCGAACGGCTGCGCGAGGAGTATTTCGATCGCATGTATCGCGACTTTATCGCCGCGTATGGCGAAGAGAAAGGCTGGCAGGCATACGGCGAGTATCTGCATCACGGCCTGTTTGCCATCCGCCGTCGCCTGGGGCTGCAGCGTTTTGCCCAGCTCACTGAACGCCTCGATGAGGCGCTGGCGCAGCAGCAGCGCACCGCCAGCACCGAGGCGCACTTCGCCTGGCTGGTGCCGCTACTGGAAGAATACTACGACCCGATGTATCGCTATCAGTTGGGGAAAAAAGCCGGGAAGATTATTTTTCGCGGCAGCTGGCAGGAGGTCGCCGCCTGGCTGGAGAAGTAATCGCATGCTCGATTGTCCCGGCTTGCGGCGTAAACGCCTTAGCCGGGCTACCGGTCGGCACGATTTGTAGCCCCGGTGAGCGCATCGCGACCGGGGAGATGTGACCGCTTAGAAGTCGTAGCGCAGACGCACCAGGTTCATATCGCCCAGGTTGTCGGTGCTGGAGGTAAACACGTGCTCGTAGTCAACGCGGAAACCATAATCCAGCTGGAAGCTAATCCCCAGACCGTTATCGATACGCTGGTAGTTGCGGCCATTCACGTACTGCAGGCGGTCGCCCATAAAGTACGGCTGAATAGATTTAACGGCATACTGATTGATCGGGAATTTATAGCCCGCAAAATATTCAATCCCCCAGGCGTCGCCGGCGAAGTAATTATGCACATCGGTTTTTTTGGTGGTGAGGAAGTTCTGATACCAGCCGCCGCCGAAGGAGAAGGTCCAGTTATCCGGGGTCCAGCTCAGCGCGGTACCGACGATGTTCTGGTCATAGGTTTTGCTGTCGGCGCTTGACGGGTCGCGCATTTCGGCGCGGGTGTAGTTCCATGCGGTCCCCCAGGTCAGATCCTTCATGATGTGGTAGTCCGCGCCAACAGAACCGCCGCCTTTACGTTTATAGCGCAGACCGTTACCCGGCAGGTATTCGCTGTCTTCGAACAGATAAGAGCCGTAAAGATCGACATCGCCAACGGTTTTCTTATATTTCAGCATATTACGTGAACGATAAGAACCATCGTAATCGCCGTTAATGCCGTTGCCCGGCGCCTGGCCGATCATGTCGTAGTCCCAGATATCGGTTTTCACCCCCACCACATCATAGTAAATACTGTTCTGCTGACCGTAGGTTAACGTCCCCCAGGTATCGCTTTTCAGGCCGGTATACAGCATGCGGCGGGTAGTATTGTTCGCCCCTTCCGCGTAGTGGTTATCCCAGTCGAACAGCGCCGGAATGTTCACCCCCAGTTCGTAGTAGCTGATCCAGCTAATATCATCGAACAGGTAGTAATCCGCCGCGAAGCGGAAACGAGTGCCGCCGTCGAAACCGTTACGCTTATAGGAGCCTTTATCGCCATCGCCGGTCATCATGTTGAATTGCGGACGAATACTCCCGCCGACGGTAAAGTTAAGCCGGCTTAACGGATCGCCCGCCTGCGGATCTTGTTTCAGCAGCGTGATCTCCGCGTGAGAAGCAAATGAAGTGAACACCAGTGTTGCGCCGATCGAGATCGCCAGCGCTTTTATTTTATGTGCCATAGTTTTTCCTTGATTAATAAGCAACCTTATATTTACCAGCTGAATATTAACCGCGAATCAGTACAGCGTGTTGTCGGTTTTTTAATGTTTTGTGCGCTTAAAAATCAACGAGTTATCAATTTGTGCGCTTAAAATAAAAGCGCCGCCAAAAACGGCGGCGCATCATCAAAATGCAATAATCTTACTGGCTAAACTGACGGAACAACGCTTTCCCTTTTAACAAACGCAGCCCCAGCCCGCCGCCGCACAGGGATAACAACACCGCCCCCGTCAGCGGCAGCATCACCCACAGCCGCCAGTCCGGCGTCCAGGGGAAATCAAAGACTTTCGTCTGCAGCATCGCCAGCGCCACTTCGGCGCCTATCGCCGCCACCAGGCCGGAGACCAGCCCCAGCAGGGCAAACTCCGCCCACAGCGTGGCGCGCAGCAGCGATTTTCCGGCCCCCAGCGTGCGCCAGACCACCAGCTCCTGATGCCGCTGGCGCATACCGACCTGGACCTGCGCCAGCAACAGCAGCACGCCGCAGGCCGTGACCAGGCCCACCATCACCTCCAGCGCCCGGCTGACCTGGGAGAGCACCTGGCCGACCTGACGCAGGATGGCGCCGATATCCAGCAGGCTGACTGTAGGAAACTCGCGGTTCAACTGGGTCAACATCGCGGGACCGTTATCCCAGCGGAAGCTGGTGAGCCAGCTCTGCGGCTGCCCGTCCAGCGCCCCGGAGGGGAAAATAAAGAAGAAGTTGGGCCGCAGGCTCTCCCAGTCAACTTTGCGCACGCTGCTCACCTTCGCGCTGAAGTCCTGAGTATCGCCGGTAAAGGTCACCGTATCGCCGATCTTCACCCCCAGCCGCTGCGCCAGCCCCTCCTCAATCGATACCTCGCCCGGCTTCGGCGGCCAGCTGCCGGCCACCAGCGGATTATGATCCGGACGCTGTTCGCTCCAGGTGAGATTAAGCTCGCGATTCAGCGCTTCGTCTTTGTTCCCGTCCGTGGAGTGGCCGTTGATCTGCGTCAGACGAGCCCGGACGATCGGATAAAATTCCGCCGCCCGCGTCTGATGTTCGGCGAGGAAGGTCTTCACCGGCATTATCTGCTCAGGGGCGATATTGATCAGGAAGTAGTTTGGGCTCTCCGGGGGCAGCTGCTGCTGCCAGCGGTCGAGCAGATCGCCGCGCAGCACCAGCAGCAGCGCCAGCAGCATAAACGACAGGGAAAACGCCGCCAGCTGGCTGAGGGTCGACCACGGCTGGCGCAGCAGGCGGTTCACCGCCAGACGCAGCGGCAAGGCGCTGAGCGTCAGGCGTTTGAGCAGCCACAGCAATCCCCAGCCCACCAGGCCGCACAGCAGCGCCAGCACCACCGCCCCGGCCAGCACCGACCACAGCAGGGGGCTGCCGCCCATCAGCCACGCCAGCAGGCCCACCACCACGGCGCTGACCGTCGGGATCCAGATTTTCAGCGGCCAGACGTTAGCCACCACGTCCTGGCGCAGCACCCGCAGCGGCAGGGTCGCCAGCAGCAGCCGATAGGGGCGCAGGCCCACCAGCAGGGAAATCACGCCGGTCGCGCCCACCGCCCACAGCCACGGCCAGCCGCTGGCCGGCGGGAGCGTGGCGGGCAGAACCGGTTTGAGCATCAGCAACAGCAGGCGCTCCAGCGCTAGCCCTGCTGCCCCGCCGGTTATCAGCGACAGCGTCAACAGCAGCAGCCATTGGCCGACAATCAGCTTGCGCAGCTGCGCCCGTCCGGCGCCCAGCGTCTTGAGTATGGCGACCAGATCGTAGCGGCTGCGGCAGTAGTGGCCCATCGCCACGGCCACCGCCGCGACGGCCAGCAGCAGCGTCAGCAGCGCGGATAACAACAGGAATTGCTGCGAGCGTTCGAGGGATTTGCCCAGCGCGCTGTCGTCCTGGTCAAGACCAATCCAGCGATGCTCCGGGCCGAGTTTCGGCAGCAGCCACTGCTCATAATTGGCCAGCTGTTCAGCGTCGCCGGCGAACTTATAGCGCCATGCGACGCGACTCCCGGGCTGCACGGCGCCGGTCTTTGCCACGTCGGCCATATTCATCATCAGCCGCGGCGCCATCTGGAAGGGGTTGAACCCCGCATCCGGCTCCTGAATCACTTCCCCGGCAATGCGCAGCGTGGCGTCGCCAACGTCAATCGTATCGCCGGTTTTCAGGTTCAGCAGCGCCATCAACCTTGGCGCCAGCAGCACGCTGCCCGCCTGGGGCTTCAGCCCCTGCGGCTGCGTCTCGAGAGTGCCATACAGCGGATAGCGGTCATCCACCGCCTTGACGTCCGCCAGCAGCGGCGTATCGCCCGCAAAGGTCATGGTGGCGAAGCTCAGCTGTTCGCTGACGCTCAGCCCTGACTGGCCCGCTTGCGCGATCCACTCAGCGGGCACCTCGCGCGAACTGCGCAGCGTGCGGTCGCCTGCCATAAACTCACGGCTTTGCTGGCTGAGGCCTTTCTCCATCCGATCGCTTATCGACCCCAGGGCCAGCACGCAGGCCACGGCGAGGCTTAACGCCAGCCAGACGATCAGCAGCGACGGCGAGCGCCATTCGCGCCAGAACCAGCGGGCGATCATGCTTCCTCCCGCAGCTGGCCATCCACCAGGCGCAGACGACGGTCGCAGCGCGCCGCCAGCAGCGGATCGTGAGTGACGAGGATCAGGGTGGTGCCGTGTTCGCGATTAAGCGAGAACAGCAGATCGGCAATTTTATCCCCGGTCTGGCGATCGAGGTTGCCGGTGGGCTCATCGGCGAACAGAATGGCCGGACGACCATTGAAGGCCCGGGCCAGCGCGACCCGCTGCTGTTCACCGCCGGAGAGCTGTGCCGGCAGGTGGTGCAGGCGTTTGCCAAGCCCCAGCTGCTCAAGCAGCGCGCGGGCATCGCCCCGGCTCTGGCTATCGCTGGCGCCACGCAGCAGCGCCGGCAGCTCGACGTTCTCCAGGGCGTTGAGCGTCGGGATCAGCATAAACGACTGAAAGACAAAACCGACGTGCTGCGCCCGCAGCGCCGCCCGCGCCTCCTCATCCATCCGATGCAGCGGTTTGCCCAGCATCGATACTTCCCCACTGCTGCCATCGTCCAGGCCGGCGAGGATCGCCAACAGGGTCGATTTACCGGAGCCCGACTCGCCGATCAGGGCGATGGTCTGCCGCGGTTTGACAACCAGCTCAACTCCGGTAAGGATGGAGAGCTGATGCTCCCCCTGACCGACGGACTTCTTAAGATGATGAACTTCAAGTATGTTTTCCGCTGGCATGTGCCTTTCCTGTTTTTGTTCCTGTTTACCTGCCGCGCGATGGCGGCGGATACGCTGCTGATCCTCGGCGACAGCCTGAGCGCTGGCTATCGGATGGCGGCCAACGCCGCGTGGCCTGCGCTGCTCAATGAGAAGTGGCAGGCGAAAACGCCAGTGGTGAACGCCAGCATCAGCGGCGATACCTCCCAGCAAGGGCTGGCCCGTCTGCCTGCGCTGCTTAAACAGCATCAGCCGCGCTGGGTGCTGGTTGAGCTCGGCGGCAATGACGGGCTACGCGGCTTTCCGCCGCAGCAGACCGAGCAGACGCTGCGCACCATTATTAAGGATATCAAAGCGGCCAACGCCGAGCCGCTGCTGATGCAAATTCACCTGCCGGCGAACTATGGCCGCCGCTATAATGAAGCCTTCGGCGCGATTTACCCGGCCCTGGCCAAAGAGTTCGCTATTCCTCTCCTGCCCTTTTTTATGGAGGAGGTGTATCTGAAACCCCAGTGGATGCAGGACGACGGCATTCACCCGAATCGCGACGCGCAGCCGTTTATCGCCGAGTGGATGGCGAACCGGCTGGCTCCCTTAGTTAATCATGACTCCTGAACGCCAGGGGTCGCTGACAGGTAAAGTTATGCAAAAAACGGTTTTAGTGACAGGCTGTTCCAGCGGAATTGGTCTGGAAAGCGCACTGGATTTAACCCGCCAGGGCTTTCGCGTGCTGGCGGCCTGCCGCAAGGCAGAGGACGTGGCGCGGATGCAGGAGCTGGGGCTAACCGGTATTTTGCTCGATCTGGACGACCCGCAGAGCGTGGAGCGCGCGGCGGCGGAGGTGCTTGCGCTGACCGATAATCGTCTCTACGGCCTGTTCAATAACGCCGGATACGGCGTCTATGGCCCGCTGAACACCATCAGTCGCCAGCAGATGGAACAGCAGTTTTCCGCTAACTTTTTCGGTGCCCATCAGCTCACCATGCTGCTGCTGCCAGCGATGACGCCGTACGGCGAAGGTCGCATCGTGATGACCTCGTCGGTGATGGGGCTTATCGCCAGCCCCGGCCGCGGCGCCTACGCCGCCAGTAAATACGCCCTCGAGGCATGGTCCGACGCGCTGCGCATGGAGCTGCGTCACAGCGGTATCAAGGTCAGCCTGATTGAGCCGGGCCCGATCCGCACCCGCTTTACCGATAACGTCAACCAGACGCAAAGCGACAAGCCCGTTGAAAACCCGGGCATCGCCGCCCGTTTTACCCTCGGGCCGGAGGCGGTAGTGGAAAAAGTGCGCCACGCTTTTATCAGCGATAAGCCGAAGCTGCGCTACCCGGTCACCCTGGTCACCCACGCGGTGGCGCTGCTTAAACGCCTGCTGCCAGCCCGCGCGATGGACAAAATTATCCACGGCTGAGTTGAAGCGCGGCATGCCGCCCCCATGTAAAACAGAAATCGACTAACGAGAAATGCCCATGTCCGAACAGAATATTGTCAACATTAGCGAAGCGAACCTGCAGCAGACGCTACAGCAGTCCATGAACGTCCCGGTGCTGTTTTACTTCTGGTCTGCCCGCAGCCAGCACTGCGAACAGCTGACCCCGGTTCTTGAGCGCCTGGCCGCTCAATACAACGGCCAGTTTACGCTGGCGAAGGTCGATTGCGACGCCGAGCAGATGCTCGCTTCACAGTTTGGTCTGCGCGCCATCCCTACGGTTTATCTGTTCCAGAACGGCCAACCAGTGGACGGTTTTGAAGGCCCGCAGCCGGAAGAAGCGATCCGCGCCCTGCTGGATAAAGTCCTGCCCCGCGAAGAGGAGCTGAAAGCGCAGCAGGCCCTGGCCCTGATGCAGGAAGAAAAATACGCCGATGCCCTGCCGCTGCTGAAGGAGGCCTGGCAGCTGTCGAATCAGGACAGCCAGATTGGCCTGCTGTTGGCGGAAACGCTGATTGCTCTGCACCGTTCCGATGAAGCGGAAAACGTACTGAAGACTATTCCGCTGCAGGATCAGGATACCCACTATCAGGGTCTGGTGGCGCAGATTGAGCTACTCAAACAGGCCGCCGACACGCCGGAAATCCAGCAGCTGCAGCAGCAGGTGGAACAGAATCCGGAGGACGCGCAGCTGGCCTCCCAGCTGGCGCTACAGCTGCATCAGGTCGGGCGTAACGAAGAAGCGCTGGCGCTGCTGTTCAGCCATCTGCAGAAGGATTTAGGCGCTGGCGACGGCCAGGCGCGCAAGATGCTGCAGGAGATCCTCGCCGCCCTCGGTACCGGCGATGCGCTGGCCGCCAAATACCGCCGTCAGCTCTATTCGCTGCTGTACTAATCCGTTGCCAGCCCCGGATAGCGCTGCGCTTATCCGGGCTACGCGAACGATGCGGAACCTAGCCTTAGTCGCCCGGGTGAGGCGTGAACGCCGCAACCCGGGATCGTTC
Source organism: Klebsiella sp. GG_Kp175 (assembly GCF_040062325.1). Classification (NCBI taxonomy): domain Bacteria; kingdom Pseudomonadati; phylum Pseudomonadota; class Gammaproteobacteria; order Enterobacterales; family Enterobacteriaceae; genus Klebsiella; species Klebsiella sp. GG_Kp175. The sequence continues at coordinate 250,940 of NZ_JBEAFX010000003.1, forward strand.
ACGGGCGCTTTTTCAGCTGCGTCACCACCAGCTGATGGCGGGCGTTGAAGAACTTCCGGTAGGTCAGATAGCCGGCGATAATCGTCGACAGACTGGCGGTCGACAGCAGCATAAAGGTCACCATGATCTGGTACTTAATCGCCTTTACCGGGTCAATACCGGCAAAAATTAGCCCCGACATCATCCCTGGCAAGCTCACCAGGCCGACCGTTTTCGCTGAATCGACGGTGGGTATCAATGACGCGCGAATGCTGTCGCGGATCAGCCGCGCCGAGGCCATTTTCGGCGTCGCGCCGAGGCTCAGCTTCTCCTGAATCTGCTGCTGCTCGCTGCTGAAGCGCTGGCCCATATTGTTGTAGCACAGTCCCACCGCTACCATGGCGTTCCCGGCCACCATCCCGGCAATCGGGATCACCTGCATCGGGACAAAGGCTATCGAGCCAGAGAACACCAGCACCGCCAGCGTCAGCCCGGCGCCGGTGGTGATGGCGATAAATGACGAGACAAAAGCCTTATCGATATACTTGCTGCGCTTTTTGGCATTCCACGCCGCGTTAAAGCAGATAAACAGCACCATCAACAGCGTCAGAACCGCATGATTGACGTTAAAGATATATTTCAATACATAGCCGACGATAATCAGCTGCACGATCGCCCGGCAGATGCTCCAGAGAATATCTTTTTCCAGCGCCAGCTTTTCCCGATAGCTCACCAGAATAGCGATCAGCACCAGTACCATCGACAGCGCCAGCGATTCGTTCGTAATGTTATGCCCGTTCATGCCGTACCTCCTGCATGTTTCCGCCGGCAGGCTGCAAGGTAATCACTTCATCGGCATGCGAAATTTCGTTGCGATCGTGGGTGACCCACAGAACAGCGACCTGCTTTTCCGTCGCATAGCCATGAATAATGTCATTCACATTCTGTTTATTACTGTCATCCAGCGCGCTGGTAATTTCGTCCAGCAGCAGCACGCGCGGCAGAAATTGTAAATTGCGGATCAGCGAGACGCGCTGCTTTTCCCCGCCGGATAGTTCATTAATCGATTTTTCCAGCATATTTTCGCCCAGACCAAAGCGCTGCAGGTCGGCCACCAGCGCCTGCGGATCCGGTTGTTTATTGCGGATCTGCCACGGAAAAATCAGGTTATCGTAAACCGAATCCCCGAACAGCGCCGGCGTCTGCGCACAGTAAGAGACCTGCTGGCGATACCTTTCCGGCGACAGCGTCGCGACATCGGCATTGTCGAAAAACAGGCGTCCGGAGGTCGGACTGAGCAGCGAGGCGATAATTTTCAGCAAGGTGCTTTTCCCGCAGCCGGAAGGCCCGGTAATCAACTTAAATTCCCCGGGTCTGAGCTCAAGATTGATATTGTGTAAAATAACTGCGTCGTCGGTCTTAAATCCCACACCCTCGAGACGCAAAAGCGCGTTATTTTCCTTCATGAGGCTTCCTGATTATTTTCTGAAACACCGCTAGTTTACCGCACTTTCCTTTCTCCCGGTGGTGGAGAAAGATATACTCAGTTTAAACACGCGCTATTTCTTTGTAGCGCTTCACCAGGCAACAAGACAGGAGGTTTTTGATGCTGATTTTTATTCCTATCCTTATTTTCGTCGCGCTGGTCATTGTGGCCGCGGCGGTGAAAATCGTCCCGCAGGGCTACCAGTGGACGGTGGAGCGCTTCGGGCGTTTTACCCAGACGCTGCAGCCGGGATTAAGCTTAGTCGTGCCGTTTATGGACCGCATCGGCCGCAAAGTGAACATGATGGAGCAGGTGCTCGACATCCCCTCACAGGAGGTTATCTCCAGAGATAACGCCAACGTCACCATCGACGCCGTTTGCTTTATTCAGGTGGTTGACGCGCCAAAGGCCGCCTACGAGGTCAGCAATCTTGAGCAGGCGATCGTCAACCTGACGATGACCAACATTCGTACCGTGCTCGGCTCGATGGAGCTGGACGAAATGCTCTCCCAGCGCGACAGCATTAACACCCGCCTGCTGCATATCGTTGACGACGCCACCAACCCGTGGGGGGTGAAAATCACCCGCGTCGAAATTCGCGACGTTCGCCCACCGGCGGAGCTTATCGCCTCGATGAACGCCCAGATGAAAGCCGAACGTACCAAACGCGCCTATATCCTTGAGGCCGAAGGGGTGCGTCAGGCGGAAATTCTGAAAGCGGAAGGGGAAAAGCAGTCGCAGATCCTCAAGGCGGAGGGCGAGCGGCAGTCCGCCTTCCTGCAGGCGGAGGCCCGCGAGCGTTCCGCTGAAGCGGAAGCCCGCGCCACCCAGATGGTCTCCTCGGCGATCGCCTCAGGCGATATTCAGGCGATCAACTACTTCGTGGCGCAGAAGTACACCGATGCGCTGCAGCAGATTGGCGCCGCCAACAACAGTAAAGTGGTGCTGATGCCGCTGGATGCCAGCAGCCTGATGGGATCGATCGCCGGGATAAGCGAGCTGATCAAAGAAGGCGCTGGCGATCGGAAAAAATCATGATCGACATGATCCTCGCCCACCCTCATCTGTTCTGGCTAAGCCTCGGCGGGCTGCTGCTGGCGGCCGAGATGCTGGGCGGCAGCGGATACCTGCTGTGGAGCGGCGTCGCCGGCGTGGTGACCGGCGCCCTGACCTGGCTCCTGCCGCTGAGCTGGGAATGGCAAGGCACGCTGTTTGCCGCCCTCACTCTGCTGGCGGCGTGGCTGTGGTCGAAGTGGCTGCGCAAGCGCGTCAAACTGCAGCGTCCTGCCGATGCTCAACTCAACCAGCGCGGGCAGCAGCTGATAGGCCGCCGTTTGACGCTGGATGCCCCGCTGGTAAACGGCCGCGGCCACGTGCGCGTGGGCGACAGCTCATGGCCGGTGATGGCTGACGAGGACCTCGCCCCAGGCAGTCAAGTCGAAGTGGTCGCCGTGGAAGGGATTACGCTACGGATCAGACCCGTCGTTCGTTAAGCCTGCGCCTTGCGATGACAGCAGCCGGAAAGATTATCGATAATCGGGCACTCCGCGCTGTCGTCGCCGGGGCAGGATTCAGCCAGCGCCAGCAGGTGCGCGCGCATATTTTGTAGCTCGCGAATGTGGTTCTCAATATCCGCCACTTTCTCCAGCGTGCGTTTTTTCACATCGGCGCTGTGGCGTGACGGGTCGTTGAATAACGCCACCAGCTCGCGGCACTCTTCCAGGTTAAACCCCACCTGCCGCGCCTGGCGCAGCAGCGTCAGCTCATCGAGATGCTGCTGACTGTAAGTGCGGTAGCCGTTTTCGCTGCGCAACGGCGGCGTCACCAGCCCCTTTTCTTCGTAAAAACGAATCGCTTTGCTGGTTAAGCCGGTTTTTTTCGCCACATCGCTGATATTCATTTTTTCTCCTTGACCTTCCCCTTGCTGGAAGGTTTAACCTTCTTAATACTCGATGAAAGAGTGGTTCTGGTCAATCGTTGACCGGAAAATTATTCAGGAGTTATTTATGTCTAACACTATCGACCTGACGCTGGATGGCCTCTCCTGCGGCCACTGCGTCAAACGCGTGAAAGAGAGTCTGGAGCAGCGTCCTGACGTTGAGCAAGCGGAAGTCACCCTCACTGAAGCCCATGTGACGGGCAGCGCCAGCGCACAAGCGCTGATTGAAACCGTTAAACAAGCCGGATACGGCGCGGAGCTCAGCCACCCAAAGGCTAAACCGCTGGCAGAATCATCAATCCCGTCGGAAGCACTGACAGCGGCCACTCCTGAGCTTCCGGCAGCCCATGACGAAGATGACAGTCAACAGCTGCTGATCAACGGCATGAGCTGCGCCAGCTGCGTCTCCCGGGTACAGAACGCGCTTGCCGCGGTGCCGGGCGTCTCACAGGCGCGGGTTAACCTGGCGGAACGCACGGCGCTGGTGATGGGCAGTGCGTCCGCCGCAGAATTAGTGCAGGCGGTGGAGAAAGCGGGCTACGGCGCGGAGGCGATCGAGGACGATCTGGAACGCCGCGAACGTCAGCAGGAAACCGCCATCGCCACCATGAAACGTTTTCGCTGGCAGGCGATTGTCGCCCTGCTGGTCGGCGTGCCGGTGATGGTCTGGGGCATGATCGGCGATAACATGATGGTCAGCGACGACAACCGTTCGCTGTGGCTGGTCATCGGCCTCGTCACCCTTGCGGTGATGGTCTTCGCCGGTGGGCACTTCTACCGCAGCGCGTGGAAAAGCCTGAAAAACGGCACCGCCACCATGGATACGCTGGTGGCCCTCGGTACCGGCGTCGCCTGGCTGTACTCGATGAGCGTCAACCTGTGGCCACAGTGGTTCCCGATGGAAGCCCGCCATCTCTATTACGAAGCCAGCGCAATGATTATCGGCCTGATTAACCTCGGCCATATGCTGGAGGCCCGCGCCCGCCAGCGCTCCTCAAAAGCGCTGGAAAAACTGCTCGACCTGACGCCGCCTTCAGCCCGCGTGGTGACCCCTGAGGGAGAAAAGGATCTGCCGCTCGCTGAAGTTCAGGCCGGCATGACGCTGCGCCTGACCACTGGCGATCGCGTTCCGGTTGACGGCGTGATAAGCCAGGGCGAAGCCTGGTTTGATGAAGCGATGCTCACCGGCGAACCGGTACCACAGCAAAAAGGCGATGGCGATGCCATTCACGCCGGCACCGTGGTGCAGGACGGCAGCGTGCTGTTCACCGCCAGCGCCGTCGGCAGCCAGACCACGCTGGCACGTATTATCCGCATGGTGCGCCAGGCGCAGAGCAGCAAGCCGGAGATCGGCCAGCTGGCGGATAAAATCTCCGCGGTGTTTGTCCCGGCGGTGGTCGCCATTGCGCTGATTAGCGCGGCGATCTGGTACTTCTTCGGCCCGGCGCCGCAGATCGTCTATACCCTGGTGATCGCCACCACGGTGCTGATTATCGCCTGTCCGTGCGCCTTAGGGCTGGCGACGCCAATGTCGATCATCTCCGGCGTTGGCCGGGCGGCGGAATACGGCGTACTGGTGCGCGACGCCGATGCGCTGCAGCGCGCCAGTGAACTCGACACCCTGGTGTTCGATAAAACCGGCACCCTGACCGAAGGTAAGCCGCAGGTGGTGGCGGTGAAAACTTTCGCTGGCGTTGATGAGATTACCGCGCTGCGTCTTGCCGCCGCGCTCGAGCAGGGCTCAAGCCATCCGCTGGCGCGAGCGATCCTCGATAAAGCCGGAGACAGCCCGTTGCCGGAAGTGAGCGGCTTCCGCACCCTGCGCGGCCTTGGCGTCAGCGGTGAGGCGGAAGGTCATCGCCTGCTGCTCGGCAACCAGGCGCTGCTCAACGAGCAGCATATCGCCACCAGCGATATAGAAAGCGAGATGATGGCGCAGGCCTCGCGCGGCGCTACGCCGGTGCTGCTGGCGGTGGATGGTCAGGCGGCCGCGCTGTTCGCCATCCGTGACCCGCTGCGCGAAGACAGCGTCGACGCCCTGGCGCGCCTGCATCGTCAGGGCTACCGCCTGGTGATGCTCACCGGGGATAACCCCACTACCGCGAATGCCATCGCCAAAGAAGCCGGCATTGATGAAGTGATTGCCGGCGTGCTGCCGGACGGTAAAGCCGACGCCATTAAGCGTCTGCAGAGCCAGGGGCACAAAGTGGCGATGGTTGGCGATGGGATTAACGATGCCCCCGCGCTGGCGCAGGCGGATGTCGGGATCGCCATGGGCGGCGGCAGCGATGTCGCTATTGAAACCGCGGCGATCACCCTGATGCGCCATAGTCTTCACGGCGTGGCCGATGCGCTGGCGATTTCGAAGGCGACCTTACGCAATATGAAGCAGAACCTGCTGGGGGCCTTTGTCTACAACTCGCTGGGCATCCCGATTGCCGCCGGGATCCTCTGGCCGCTGACCGGCACGCTGCTCAATCCGGTGGTCGCCGGCGCGGCGATGGCGCTATCGTCGATCACCGTGGTGAGTAACGCTAACCGCCTGTTGCGCTTTAAACCAAAAGAGTAAACGCTGCTGCAGGAAAGCGGACGCTGACAGGATCGGCGCCCGCTTTTTTTCCGGGACAAGAAAAGCCCGCCGGAAGGGTGACGTGTATCACCATATGCGCTAGCATGAATGCCTCACACTTCGGAGCGCGTATGGGCCTGTTAAACCGGATAAAAATGCTGTGGCGAGCCGCCGTCGGCTCGTCTTATTCCTGGCCTGCGATGGATATCGTCCTGCCCGGCGAACGCTATCTGCACCTCGTCGGCAGCATCCATATGGGCACCCGCGACATGGCGCCGCCGCCAGCGAAACTGCTGAAAAAAATACGCCAGGCCGATGCGTTAATCGTCGAGGCCGATATCAGCGGCAATGAAACCCCGTTTAGCAATCTCCCCGCTTATCCGCCGCTGGCGGAGCGCCTGAGCGACGCGCAGCTGAGCGAGCTACAAGCGCGAGCCGGCGAGCTGGGCCTGTCGGTCGAGCTGTTCGACAGCCAGCCGCTGTGGCAGGTGGCGATGGTTCTGCAGGCCACCCAGGCGCAGAAGCTGGGGCTGCGGCCGGATTACGGTATCGATTATCAGTTGCTGATGGCCGCCCGCGAGAGCAACATAGCGGTGATGGAGCTGGAAGGCGCCGACAGCCAGATCGCGCTGCTGCGCGACCTGCCCGATGGCGGAATGGCGCTGCTGGAAGATACGCTGACCCACTGGCGCACCAACGCCCGTTTACTGCAGGTCATGATCGGCTGGTGGCTGGAGCAACCGCCGTCGCGCGGTGCGGTATCGCTGCCGACGACCTTCAGCCAGTCTTTATATGATGTGCTGATGCATCAGCGCAATCTCGCCTGGCGCGAGACGCTGCTGGCCTTGCCGCCGGGGCGCTACGTGGTCGCCGTCGGCGCGCTGCATCTGTATGGCGAAGGGAATCTGCCGGATATGCTGACATAAAAAAATGGCCAATATTGCTATTGGCCCGTCAAAGAGGAATTTCATCATTATTATTATCCCGGGATTTGTATCCCGGATCGTCTGATTGTCGCTCAAAGTGACCATCACTGCCAACACTATTGCGCAAGATGGTACTATTTTTTAGACAACCTGCGGGCGTATTCTGACGTCACGCAAAACCGGTTGGTAAGAAGGATAGCTATGACTCCCGCCGTTAAATTACTCGAAAAAAACAAAATTCCCTTTCAGATCCACAGTTACGATCACGATCCCAATGAGACCAACTTCGGTGATGAAGTGGTGCGCAAGCTCGGCCTCAATGCCGATCAGGTTTACAAGACCCTGCTGGTCGCCGTTAATGGCGATATGAAGCATCTGGCGGTCGCCATCACCCCGGTCGCCGGGCAACTGGATTTGAAGAAAGTGGCGAAAGCGCTGGGCGCCAAGAAAGTCGACATGGCCGACCCGATGGTGGCGCAGCGTATCACCGGCTATCTGGTGGGCGGTATCAGTCCGCTGGGGCAGAAGAAGCGCCTGCCGACGGTGATTGACGCCCCGGCGCAGGAATTTGCCACTATCTATATTTCCGGCGGCAAACGCGGGCTGGATATTGAGCTGGCGGCCAGCGATCTGGCGCAGCTTCTGGATGCGAAGTTCGCCGATATCGCCCGCCGCGATTGATAACACTATCCCGGATAGCGGCGCACGCGCCTTATCCGGGCTCCCCAACTCATAGCCACGGTAAGCGTAGCGCCACCGTGGAAATAGCTCACCCGAAACCCAGGCTTACTGCCAGCTCACCTCGCCTTTCGGCTCATAGGCGGCGGCATCCAGCGGCGAGTTCTTCTCGATATACTCTTTTAGCACTTCGGCATCGATAAAGCCGGTATTCACATACCCGGGTTTATCGGCGATGTTCGGGTAACCATCGCCGCCGGTGGCGTTAAAGCTCAGCGTCGCCATCCGATAGGTCTTCGACGGATCCACCGGTTCGCCTTTGATTTTCAGATCGTTCAACTTGCCGTCTTTGGCCACAAAGCTGACGTTGGCAAACTGCGGATAGGCGCCGGAATCCGGCTTCATCTGCGCGACGGCGGTCAGGTAATCCACCACCTCCTTGCCGCTCATATCGACATAGGTCAGCACATTGCCAAACGGCTGGACCTTCATCACATCCTTGTAGGTGATATCGCCCGCCTCAATGGAGTCGCGGATCCCGCCGCCGCTCATCACCGCGAAATCCGCATTACTGCGCGCCATCTGCGCCGCCAGCAGCAGGTGGCCCATATTGGTCTGCACGAAACGCACTTTACTGCGATCGCCCTCCAGATGACCATTCACGCTGCCGATCTTGACCTGCAGTTGCGCCTTACCTTTGTTCTGGAACGGCGTCAGCAGCGACATCATCTGCGGGTTCTCCGCGATCTGCGGCGTATACAGCACCCGCTCGCTTTGGCCGTTATCGTAAGTCACTTTTTTCTTCAGGTTGACCGGGATCAGCTGATAGTGCACCAGCTTCATCTCGCCGTTGCGGAACTCAAAATCGGCGCGGCCGACGTATTTGCCCCACTCATGCGCCTGGACGATCCAGATGCCGTTCTGACGATCCGGGGCGCACGGCGTCCCTGGCACATAGTCGACCTGCTTTTTATTTTCCGACGCCATGCACACCGGATCCTGCGAGTGACCGCCGACGATCATCGCCAGCGAGCCCGCGGGTAAACTCCGCGCCATCTCGACATCCCCCGGCGCGTTAGAGCCGTGGTTGCCGTTGTCATAGTGGCCCATATGGGTGGTGGCCAGGATCACGTCCGGCTTTTCATTCTGCTGCAGCTCCTGGATCACCAGCTTCGCCTCTTCCGCCGGTTTGCGGAATTCGATATCGGTGAAATATTCTGGATTGCCAATCTTGGCCGTATCGTCAGTGGTTAAGCCAATCACCGCGATTTTTAACCCGCCGCGCTTAAACAGCGCCCAGGGTTTGAACAGCCGTTCGCCGGTGCTTTTCTGATAAATATTGGCCGACAGGAACGGGAACTTCGCCCACTTTTCCTGCTGGCGCAGCACGCTCAGCGGATTATCAAACTCGTGGTTCCCCACCGCCATCGCGTCGTAGCCGATCAGGTTCATGCCGCGAAAATCGGGCTCTGCATCCTGTAAATCAGACTCCGGCACCCCGGTATTGATATCCCCGCCGGACAGCAGCAGAACGCTACCGCCTTCAGCCGCCACCTCTTTACGAATACCGTCCACCAACGTTTTCTGCGCCGCCAGGCCATATTCGCCGTAGTCATTGCGCCAGAAATGGCCGTGGTGATCGTTGGTGTGCAGGATGGTAATTTTATAGGTTTTATCCTGCTCATAGGCCTGCGCGGACAGGCTGCCCAGCGATAACGCGGCGAATAACGCCAGCGCCACGCTGTGTTTTAAACAATGCATGCTTCACTCCCTGACTTAATCCCAAGTGCCGAAAGTATAGCGAGTTAGCCGCATTGACAAATATGTTTTCAGAATTGCGACTTCCTTCAAACCTTATCAGCAGGTATGTTAGTTGGATAATAATTCCACCTGCATCCTCTATACGCCTTCGCGTTGTATGGCAGTGCGTTAGCCCGTTCGTCATATTTCCCATGCAGTAGCCGGGAAAATCAGGGCAGTCGCATGGCGTACAAATAACGAAAGCTATATAAAAAAGTGACGTGAACCTATGGCAATCAATCAGACCGCTCAACCCGTGTCCGGCCCCGCTGCGCCGCCGCAAAAAGCGCGCACCTCGTTTGGCATCTTAGGCGCGATCAGCCTGTCCCATTTGCTTAACGATATGATCCAGTCGCTCATTCTCGCGATCTACCCGCTGCTGCAGGCCGAGTTCTCCCTTACCTTTGTGCAGATCGGGATGATCACCCTCACCTTCCAGCTCACCTCATCGCTGTTCCAGCCGGTGATTGGCTATATTACCGATAAACGATCGATGCCGTGGTCGCTGCCGGTGGGCATGTGCTTTACCCTCTGCGGTTTGATCCTCCTGGCGCTGGCCGGTAGCTTCGGTATGGTGCTGCTGGCCGCCGCGCTGGTGGGTACCGGCTCCTCGGTTTTCCATCCGGAATCGTCCCGCGTGGCGCGGATGGCCTCCGGCGGCCGTCACGGCCTGGCCCAGTCGCTGTTCCAGGTCGGCGGCAACTTCGGCAGTTCGCTTGGTCCACTGCTGGCGGCGGTGATCATCGCCCCGTATGGTAAAGGCAACGTCGCCTGGTTCGTACTGGCCGCCCTGCTGGCTATCGTCGTGCTGTCGCAAATCAGCCGCTGGTACGCCGCACAGCACCGGATGAATAAGGGCAAACCGAAGCCGGCGATCGTCAATCCGCTGCCGCGCAATAAGGTGATTCTGGCGGTAGGTATTCTGCTGATGCTGATTTTCTCGAAATATTTCTATATGGCGAGCATCAGCAGCTATTACACGTTTTATCTGATGCATAAGTTCGGCTTATCGGTGCAAAATGCCCAGCTGCATCTGTTTGCCTTCCTGTTCGCGGTGGCCGCCGGGACGGTGATTGGCGGGCCCGTTGGCGATAAGATTGGGCGAAAATATGTTATTTGGGGCTCTATCCTCGGTGTGGCGCCCTTCACCCTTGTTTTACCCTACGCCAGCCTTGAATGGACCGGGATTTTAACGGTGATCATTGGTTTTATCCTCGCCTCGGCCTTCTCCGCTATCCTGGTCTATGCCCAGGAGCTGCTGCCGGGACGTATCGGTATGGTTTCTGGTCTGTTTTTCGGCTTCGCCTTTGGCATGGGCGGCCTTGGCGCCGCGGTGCTGGGCCTGCTGGCGGACCATACCAGTATCGACCTGGTGTATAAAATCTGCGCCTTCCTGCCGCTGCTGGGATTCCTGACGATATTTCTTCCTGATAACCGGCAAAAAGCCTGATTATCCGGCGGCCAAAGTGTAACGTTGGCCGCCGTTACCCCTTGCACCATCGGCCTGATGCGCGCATTCCTCCCTCGATTTTCCCTTCTGTGCCTTTTCATCCCCTAATTGCATTTTTTTGCACAATTCAAGAATTATTCATAAACAAAGTGAACGTTTTTGTCATAAACTATTACGCGGACAGGGTAGCAAAATGGACCGATTCACCACTGGAAAGGAGACGGAATGCACCACGCAACACCGCTAATCACCACCATTGTCGGCGGCCTCGTGCTCGCCTTTATTCTCGGCATGATTGCCAATAAGCTACGTATTTCTCCTCTGGTGGGATATCTCTTAGCGGGCGTGCTGGCCGGACCTTTCACCCCTGGCTTTGTTGCTGACACCAAACTGGCTCCGGAACTGGCGGAACTCGGCGTGATCCTGCTGATGTTCGGCGTCGGGCTGCATTTTTCCCTCAAGGATCTGATGGCGGTAAAGTCGATCGCCATTCCCGGGGCCATCGCCCAGATAGCTGTGGCGACGCTGTTGGGTATGGCGCTCTCCGCCGCCCTTGGCTGGTCGCTGATGACCGGCATCGTCTTTGGCCTGTGTCTCTCTACCGCCAGTACCGTGGTGCTGCTGCGCGCCCTGGAGGAACGACAGCTGATTGACAGTCAGCGCGGGCAGATCGCCATCGGCTGGCTGATTGTGGAAGACCTGGTGATGGTCCTGACGCTGGTCCTGCTGCCGGCAGTGGCCGGTATGGCGGAGAAAGGCAACGTCGGCTTCGCTTCCCTCGCCCTCGACCTCGGGATCACCATTGGCAAAGTGGTGGCCTTTATCGCCATCATGATGCTGGTCGGCCGTCGGCTGGTGCCGTGGATCATGTCGCGCAGCGCGGCCACCGGCTCGCGCGAGCTGTTCACCCTGTCGGTGCTGGCCCTGGCGCTGGGCATCGCCTTCGGCGCCGTGGAGCTGTTTGATGTCTCCTTCGCCCTCGGCGCCTTCTTTGCCGGCATGGTGCTTAATGAATCCGAGCTGAGCCACCGCGCCGCCCATGACACCCTGCCGCTGCGCGACGCCTTTGCGGTGCTGTTCTTTGTCTCCGTCGGCATGCTGTTTGACCCAATGGTGCTGGTCCAGCAGCCGCTGGCGGTGCTGGCGACGCTGGCGATCATTATCTTTGGTAAATCCGCAGCCGCCTTTTTCCTCGTGCGTATGTTTGGCCACTCGCCGCGTACCGCACTGACGATTGCCGCCAGCCTGGCGCAGATTGGTGAATTTGCCTTTATTCTCGCCGGCCTGGGGATGGCGCTTAACCTGCTGCCGCAGGCCGGGCAAAACCTGGTGCTGGCCGGGGCGATCATCTCGATTATGCTCAACCCGGTGCTGTTTACCCTGCTGGAGAAATATCTCGATAAAACCGAAACCCTCGACGAGCAGACCCTGGAAGAGGTGCTGGAAGACGAGAAGCAGGTGCCGGTCGATATCTGCAACCACGCGCTGCTGGTCGGCTTCGGCCGCGTCGGCAGCCTGCTGGGCGAGAAGCTGATGGCCCAGGGGATCCCGCTGGTGGTGGTTGAAACCTCGCGCACCCGCGTGGATGAGCTACGCGAGCGCGGGATCAGCGCGGTGCTGGGCAATGCCGCCAATGAAGAGATCATGGAGCTGGCGCATCTCGACTGCGCTCGCTGGCTGCTGCTGACCATTCCCAACGGCTATGAGGCCGGCGAGATTGTCGCCTCCGCACGGGAAAAATGTCCGAATATCGAGATTATCGCCCGCGCCCATTACGATGATGAAGTGGATTACATTATCGACCGTGGGGCCAATCAGGTGGTGATGGGCGAGCGGGAAATTGCCCGCGCCATGCTGCAGCTTCTGGAAACGCCACCCGCCGGTGAAGTGGTCACTGGCTGATGTACAGCCCTCTCCCGTCGGGAGAGGGACTCGCTTATCGATCCCAGTACGCCTCTTCCAGGCTGTCCTCACGTTCCGGCAGGCCGCGGGTTAAACGCGGCGAGTGCTGGTTCAGCACCTGATAGCTCACGCGGTTGGCATATTTACACACCTGCGCCAGCGAGGAGTAGGTCAGCCATTTGCATTTGTGTTTGCTGGAGTTGGGTACGTTATTGCGATGGTAGTTATTGGCGGTGATGTCATGCAGCAGCGCCGCCAGCGCGCCGTCGCCTGCGCCGTTGGTGTTCATGATCTTCTCCGGGCCGCCCATATACGGCGCGATGTGCGAATAAATACGCAGCGGATTGACGCAGTCCTGGTGACGCATCGCGCGACTGAATTCAAACTGGTTAAATTCCGGGATCGCCCCCGGCAGCAGCGGATGCTGGGTTTTACGTTTCGCCTCTTCTTCGGTGAAGCCCGCCATATATAGCCCCGCCGGTCCGGCGGTGCACAGCACCAGGTCGACCCAGTCCAGCGCTTTGTCCGCCGCCGACAGCGGATCGGCAAAACCGGTCAGCGCTTCCCCTTCCTCTTCATTCATCGCCAGAATCGAGACATGATCCTGCAGGAACTGCTGCCACCACGCCGGGTTATCGGCAATCACGTATTTGGTACCAAGAGTTAACACCACCGGCACATCATGCTTTTTGGCATACTCGATGGCTTTCATCGTCGCGTCCGGCATCGGCTCGCCCGGCTTGCAGCGTACCAGGTAGGAGGTCAGCACCAGCGCCGAGGCGCCAGCGATCACCGCTTCCGGAATGCTTTCCGGGTGCAGCTTGTTCATATGACCCGGGCTAATGGCGAAGGTGCGCTCGCCGCTATCGCTGATCAGGGTGAAGCAGCGGCCAATGGCGCCGTCAACGCCCTGTAGATAGTTCAGATCGGTGCGGCTGGAGGTATTGCACAGGTAACGATAGGCATAGCCGCCGATTTCGATATTGCTGCACATGACGCCAAGCAGCACCGAGCGATCGTCCGCCAGCACCGAGTAGTTGTGCATGGTATTGCCGATCGTGCCGCCGGCAAACTGATGAGTAATAAGATTATTGCGCACCAGCTCCTGGTACAGCGCCTCGGCGACATCATCTTCAATCACCAGAGAGTGGCCCGCGCTCAGGCCGTAGCGCACGATAAACGCCTCATCCACTTTCGCTTCGATATCCACCAGCGTCTGGTCGATACCCACCACCCAGGAGACGCTGGATTCATTCTCCGGCTGAATTTGCTGCAGCAGCGGGTCGCGGGCGTTAACGGGAAAATAGTGTTTGGATTTGCGTTTACCGGGAAATTTCATAGTGGCGCTTAAATAACAGGGAACAAGCGGGAAATAGTAGCATATTCCCCGCCCTGCGCGCGATCAGCGATAAGGCGCCGTCAGGTTGACCATCATCTCAATATGCGCGGCGTCCGCGTTAAGCGCCGGAATGTATTCATATTGCTTGCCACCCGCTTCGAGGAAGATTTCCCGGTTCTGGACGGCGATCTCTTCCAGCGTTTCGAGACAGTCGGCGGCAAAGCCCGGGCACAGCACCTGAATATGCTTCGTCCCTTTCTCGCCGAGCATCTTCAGCGTCTCATCGGTGTACGGCGTCAGCCAGGGTTCCCGGCCAAAGCGCGACTGGAAGGTCATCATCACCCGCTCCGGTGGCAGCCCCAGCGCGGAGACCAGTTCCCGCGTGGTATCACGACAGCGCTGAGGATAATCATCTCCCTGGTTGGCATAGCGCTGCGGGATCCCATGATAGGAAAGCAGCAGCAGATCCGGTTCCCCATGAACGGCAAACGAGGCGCGCACGCTGGCCGCCAGAGCATGGATATAGTCCGGGTGCCCGGCGTAATCGCGAATAAACGAGATACCGGGAATGGCGCGTTTTTTCGCGAGGATCCGCGCCAGCTCATCCCAGACGGCAGCCACCGTCGAGCAGGAATATTGCGGATACAGCGGCAGCACCACGATGTGCCCCACCCCTTGCGCCAGTAAATCATCCACCGCGCTGGCCAGCGACGGCGTTCCATAGCTCATGCCCAGCGCCACCGGGGTATCCGGCAGTCTGGCGGCCAGCGCCTGCTGCTGGCGACGGCTGTATACCATCAGCGGCGACCCCTCTTCCATCCAGACGGACTGATAGAGTTTAGCCACGCGGGGAGAGCGAATCGGCAGTATGACGCCGCGCAGCAGCGGCCACCATAGCAGACGAGACGTATCCACCACCCGTTTGTCGCTGAGGAATTGTCGCAGATAACGCTTCACCGCACCGGGGGTGGGCGCATCGGGAGTGCCTAAATTGGCCAGCAAGATACCTGTTTTCGTCTGATGCATTACCGCCTCTTAACCATTTGAATCGCAGCCAATTGTAGCTGAAATGGCGCTAAACGGAACCAATCATAGCAAAAGGTAGGAATGAGAGGAGTTCTCATCCTGCCGCAGCAGGATGAGAAAAGGCTTTATCAGCCGAGGATTTTTTCTAGTTCGGCGCGCACGTCAGCCACCGCTTTGGTGCCGTCGACTTTGGCGTATTTGGTGTTGCCCGCCTGCGCTTCTTTGGTGTAGTAGCCGATCAGCGGCGCCGTCATCTGATGATATTCCACCAGACGCTTACGCACGGTCTCTTCCTGGTCGTCTTTACGGGTGGTCAGCTCTTCGCCGGTCACGTCGTCTTTGCCTTCCACCTTCGGCGGATTGAATTTGATGTGGTATACGCGACCGGATGCCGCGTGAACGCGACGGCCAACGATACGGTCGACAATCAGTTCGTCCGGCACGTCGAATTCCAGCACGTAATCAACGGTAATGCCCGCTTCTTTCATGGCGTCAGCCTGCGGAATAGTGCGCGGGAAACCGTCCAGCAGGAAGCCGTTACGGCAATCTTCCTGGGCGATACGCTCTTTAACCAGCGCGATAACCAGCTCATCGGTCACCAGCTTGCCGGCGTCCATGATGTCTTTCGCCTGCTTACCGAGCTCAGAGCCGGATTTTACCGCAGCGCGCAGCATATCGCCGGTGGAGATTTGCGGAATACCGTATTTCTCCATGATGAACTGAGCCTGAGTTCCTTTACCCGCGCCCGGAGCGCCAAGCAGAATAATACGCATTACGAAAATCCCCTCAAAAGTCGATTCAATTTTTCAAAAACGCTAAACCATACCACCAGAACGGCGATGGCTCAAGGAAGGCGGTGCGGCTGAAACGGTTAATGGTGAGATATTTTATGCAATCCAATGTGAAATGCCCCGTCTGAGCAAATCGCTCAGACGGGGCATTTATCCCGTTCCCGGCGTCGCGTCGCTCGGCCGGGCTACTCGTTCAGGTTCGCGTCAGGAAGCCAGCAGCTGGTTCATACGGCGGATAAACTGGTTCGGATCTTCCAGCGTGCCGCGCTCGGCCAGCAGCGCCTGATCCAGCAGCAGTTCCACCCATTCGCCGAACTGCGCGTCATCCTGGGTATCGGCTGCGCGTTTCACCAGCTGATGCGCCGGGTTCAGTTCGAAGATGTATTTCACTTCCGGCGCCGCCTGGCCCGCAGCCGCGAAAAGCTTCGCCATCTGGGTGCTCATCTCGTCGGCATCGGTGGTGACAATCGCCGGGGTATCGGTCAGACGATGGGTCAGACGCACCTCTTTGACCCGGTCGCCAAGCAGGTTTTTCACACGCTCAACGAACGGCTCCAGCGCTTTTTCGGCTTCTTTGGTGGACTCGTCCACTTCATCCGCCAGCTTGTCCAGCGACTCGTCGGCTTTAGCGACAGACTGGAACGCTTTGCCGTCGAACTCGGTCAGGTAGCTCATCATCCACTCGTCGATGCGATCGGAGAGCAGCAGCACTTCGATCCCTTTCTTACGCAGCAGCTCGAGGTGCGGGCTGCTCTTCGCCGCCGCATAGCTGTCGGCAGTGATGTAGTAGATCTTCTCCTGACCTTCTTTCATGCGCGAGACGTACTCTTCCAGCGGCACGGTCTGCGCGGAGGAGTCAGTATGGGTGGTCGCGAAGCGCAGCAGTTTGGCGATCGCCTCCTGGTTGCTCGGATCTTCCGCCGGCCCCTCTTTCAGCACCAGGCCGAACTGTTTCCAGAAGGTCTGATATTTTTCGGCGTCGTCTTTCGCCAGCTTATCCAGCATCTGCAGCGCGCGTTTGGTCAGCGCGGTGCGCAGGTTGCGGGTCACGCTGCTGTCCTGCAGAATTTCACGGGAGACGTTCAGCGGCAGATCGTTGGAGTCTATCAGGCCGCGTACGAAGCGCAGGTAGTTCGGCATAAACTGCTCGGCGTCGTCCATGATGAACACACGCTGGACGTACAGCTTCAGGCCGTGTTTATGATCGCGGTTCCACATATCCCACGGTGCCTGCGACGGGATATACAGCAGGCTGGTGTACTCCTGCTTACCTTCCACGCGGTTGTGGCTCCAGGTCAGCGGGTCGCTGTAGTCATGGGCAATGTGCTTGTAGAATTCTTTGTATTCGTCGTCGTTAACTTCAGACTTGCTGCGAGTCCACAGGGCCTGCGCCTTGTTGATTTTTTCCCAACTGATAACGGTTTCACCGTCTTTCTCTTCCCGTTTCTCAATCTCAACCGGCAGCGCGATATGGTCGGAATACTTGCTGATGATGGAGCGCACGCGCCAGTCGTTAAGGAAATCGTCCTCACCTTCGCGCAGATGCAGGGTGATTTCGGTCCCGCGATCGGCTTTGGTGATGTCGGCCACGGTATATTCCCCTTCGCCGGCGGATTCCCAGAACACGCCGTTCTCAGGTTTATCGCCTGCCGCACGGGTACGGACGGTCACTTTATCCGCCACGATGAAGGCCGAATAGAAGCCGACGCCGAACTGGCCAATCAGCTGGCTATCTTTTGCCTGGTCGGAACCCATCGATTCGAGGAACGCTTTGGTGCCGGATTTGGCGATGGTGCCGAGATGGTCGATAACCTCTTCCCGGTTCATACCGATACCGTTATCGGCAATGGTCAGGGTACGGTTGTCTTTATCAAACGAAACCCGCACGCGCAGCTCGCCGTCTCCCTCATACAAATCCGGCTGCGACAGCGCGCGGAAACGCAGCTTATCGGCCGCATCAGAGGCGTTGGAAATCAGCTCACGCAGAAAGATTTCTTTGTTGGAATAGAGGGAATGGATCATCAGGTGCAGAAGCTGTTTTACTTCTGACTGAAAACCACGAGTTTCTTGTCCTTTCATCTGATTCAACCTCAACAATGCCATTTTAAATGGGTAAAAAACCGTTGAGTGGGAGATGGGGACAGCGGGGAAATTTTTCAAGCGGAGGCGGCGATAGCCGCCTCCATTTGTTCAGAAAGTAATCTTGTGGCGACCGGCCAGCGAGTGGGACAGCGTGGTGCCGTCGACCATCTCCAGCTCGCCGCCCACCGGCACGCCGTGGGCGATTCGGCTGGCGTCGACGCCATACTGCGCGCACAGCTCCGCGATATAGTTGGCTGTCGCCTCGCCCTCAACGGTCGGGTTGGTGGCAAGGATCACCTCGGTGATCGACTCCGCCTCCAGCCGTTGCTCCAGGCGATCGAGCCCGATGTCATCAGGCCCGATGCCGTCGAGCGGCGACAGGTGCCCCATCAGCACGAAGTAGCGGCCGGAATACTGCCCGGTCTGCTCAATGGCGTAGATGTCCGCCGGACTCTCCACCACGCAGATCTGGCCGTTTTCCTGGCGACGCGGGTTGCTGCAGATATTGCACACCTCCTGCTCGGTGAAGGTGCGGCAATCGGCACAGTGGCCGATCTCCGACATCGCGCGCGTCAGCGCCTGCGCCAGACGCATCCCGCCGCTGCGATCGCGCTGCAGCAGGGTAAACGCCATGCGCTGCGCCGACTTCGGGCCGACGCCCGGCAGACAGCGCAGTGCTTCCATAAGCTGAGTTAACAGCGGGCTGGTTTGCATCAGAACGGCATCTTGAAGCCTGGCGGCAGCTGCATACCGGCAGAGACGGAAGCCATCTTCTCTTTCTGGGTCTCTTCGATACGGCGCGCAGCGTCGTTGAACGCGGCAGCCACCAGATCTTCCAGCATCTCTTTGTCATCTTCCAGCAGGCTTGGGTCGATCTCCACGCGGCGGCAGTTGTGCGCGCCGTTAATGGTCACTTTCACCAGACCCGCGCCGGATTCGCCGGTCACTTCCAGCTGAGCGATCTCTTCCTGCATCTTCTGCATTTTTTCTTGCATCTGCTGGGCCTGCTTCATCAGGTTACCCAGGCCGCCTTTTCCACCAAACATAGGCTTCTCTCTCAGTCAGTCATCATTAAAGGTACTGACTGCAAGTCAAACTTGCAGTCAAATGGGGCGGATACTCTCTTCATCCAGATCGGCGTCAAAGAAACGACGCAGGGTCTGAATGTTATTATCCGCAATAATCGCTTCGCGCGCCTGCGCGAGCTTCTCTTCATAAATAGCCTGCCGCCACTCCAGCGGCGTGCGCATCGCGGGATTATCGTCTTCCACGATGGTCAATTCAACGGGCGTACCGTACAACACCCCCAGCGCTTCAGCCAGCTTTTGCTGTGCGCCGGCGGAATTGAGGTGGCGCTGGCTGGAGCGCAGATGCAGACAGACGCGATTGCCCTCCTGCTCTTTCCACGCGTTGAGCGCCACCTGCTCGACCAGCTTCGGTACTGCCAACTGGCTCACTTCTGCCGCCCAGCTGTCGCGCTCGACCGCTTCAACGGCAAGCTTGGCCGCCAGCTCAGGCGTTTTTTCATGTTCCAGCGCTTTTTTCAGCGCTTTAGGCGTGGCGACTTCGACTTTGGTCTCTTCAACCACCGTCGTCGCCTTCCAGCGATAAGCCTCTTTCTTTGCCGGGGCCTGCTCCAGCGCCGCCGCGGCCGGACGAGCCTGGACGCGCTCGGTAATCGAACTCAGTCGCTCCAGCGCAGCGTTATTCACCGGCCGCGCGCGGGAAGCGGCTGCCGGTTCACTCTTTTTTGGGGTGGTTGCTCCCTGGCTGCGCTGCAGGTGACTGCGGGCCGCCAGCACCTGGCTGGTGGTCGGCGGCAAACTCTGCGGCGGCTGTGGCGGCGGCGCTGCGGGGGAAACCGGCTGGCGCGGCGCGGGCGCGGCGGCCTGCGCCGGCTGCACCTCGGGCTCCGGCAGCGGCTTACGCGGATGAAACGCCAGGGCGCGCAGCAGCGTCATTTCGACGCCCATCCGCCGGTCCGGGGCATAGGGTAGCTCTTTGCGGCCAATCAGCAGCGTTTGGTAGTAGAGCTGAACGTCGCCCGGCGGTACGGTGCGCGCCAGTTCGCGCATCCGCACTTCGACCGCAGCCATGTCGGCGCCCAGCGCCGAAGGGGACAGCTGAACCATGGCGATGCGGTGCAGCAGGCTCTGCATCTCCACCAGCAGCGCCTCCCATTCAACGCCGCGCGCGGCGGCGTCATTGACGCCCGCCATGACTCGCTCACCATCGGCAGCGACCAGGGCTTCAATCAACGACAGTGCCTGATCGTCATCGAGGGTGCCGAGCATGGTGCTCACCGACGCCGCCGTCAGTTGCCCTTCTCCACTCGCAATAGCCTGATCGGTCAGGCTTAAGGCATCGCGCAGGCTGCCGTCGGCGGCGCGCGACAACAGCTGCAGCGCGCGGGGCTCGAAGGCAATCTGCTCTTCGCCAAGAATATGCTCCAGCTGATGGCGGATCTGTTCAACGTCCAGCGCCTTCAGGTGGAACTGCAGGCAGCGGGATAAGATCGTCACCGGCAGCTTCTGCGGATCCGTCGTCGCCAGCAGGAATTTGACGTGCGCCGGCGGCTCCTCCAGCGTCTTTAATAACGCATTGAAGCTGTGGCGCGACAGCATATGAACTTCGTCGATGAGATAGACCTTGAAGCGGCCCCGGGCCGGCGCGTACTGGACGTTATCCAGCAGGTCGCGGGTATCTTCGACTTTGGTGCGTGAGGCGGCGTCAATCTCAATCAGATCGACAAAGCGCCCCTGTTCAATTTCCCGGCAGTTATCGCACACGCCGCAGGGGGTGGCGGTGATGCCGGTTTCACAGTTTAACCCTTTCGCCAGCAGGCGGGCGATGGAGGTCTTACCGACTCCGCGGGTACCGGAAAAGAGATAAGCGTGATGAATGCGCCCTAACGACAAGCCGTTCGCCAGTGCGGTCAGCACATGTTCCTGGCCGACGACGTCAGCAAAGGTTTGTGGGCGCCATTTACGGGCTAAGACCTGATAACTCATGGGCTGGCTCTGAAACGCTGGAAGGTGAAATCACGAAGGGGTCATGCTATCACAGCCCCGCCCGATCGGCGAGGCTATGTGGAGGGATTTGCTTAGTGGCCCGGGAACGGCACCAGACTGAAGCAGTGGATCCCCAGCTTCTCCAGGCGCTGTTCGCCGCCCAGATCGAAGAGATTGATAATGAAAGCGGCATCCTGCACTTCGCCGCCGAGACGGCGGATCAGTTTGACCGTCGCGTCGATGGTTCCGCCGGTCGCCAGCAGATCGTCCACCACCAGCACTTTGTCGCCCGGTTTGATGGCGTCAACGTGGATCTCCAGCTGATCGGTGCCGTACTCCAGCTCATAGCTCTCAGCGATGGTTTCACGCGGCAACTTACGCGGCTTGCGTACCGGAACAAAGCCCACGCCCAGCGCCAGCGCAACCGGTGCGCCGAAAAGGAAGCCACGCGCCTCAGTCCCTACCACTTTGGTAATTCCCGCGTCTTTGTAGCGCTCGGTCAGCAGTTCAATGCTGAGCGCGTAAGCTTTCGGGTCTTCCAGTAAACTGGTGACATCGCGGAAAAGAATGCCCGGTTTTGGATAATCCTCGATACTCTGGATGCTGTTCTTCAGATATTCAAGCTGCTGTGCAGTTGCGGTCATAAGTGTATGCCTGATTGAAACGGTGTTACCCACGGGCGTGCAAAAGGGGCCAAAGAAACATTTGTTTAACCTTTGACCAGGCTTACCCGCGCTCGAAAACGCCAGAATTTACTGGCTGTCAGCAACAATTGCAACAGGCATTATTGCGCATCAGTGCTTTTGTTGCTTTGCGTCAACCACCGGAATGCGCCACATAAAGATCAGCAGACAGGCCAGAATGACCAACAGCATGATGCGCACCCACGTAAGCTTAACCAGCCACAGCGAAATAGCAAAAGTCGCCACGATCATGGCAATGGCGCGCGGTTTGGCGCCGCGAGGCATGGCGCGGTACTGTTGCCAGTGGCGAAGATAGCCGCCGAACCATGAGCGATACAGCAGCCACTGGTGAAAGCGCGGCGATGAGCGGGCAAAGCACCAGGCAGCGAGCAGAATAAACGGCGTCGTCGGCAGCAACGGTAAGAAGACGCCCAGCGTACCCAGCGCTACCGCCAGCCAGCCGATAATGGTTAAAATAACAGGTGGCATAATGCGAATCGTTATCAAACAGATACGGCTACTGTAGCACAGTTGGCTGATGGAGAATGGAGGGGGTTGGTGAAAACAGCTCAACTTTTACAAACGCTGAACAATCAGCTCAGCGAGCTGGCCGCGCAGGTGGCGCCGCTGGCGGAGCACGCGACCCTCAGCCCGCGCTTTGACCGCCAGCTCTTCCACACCCGCAGCACGCTGATGCAGGCCTATCTGGCGGAAGCCCAACACAACTTTCACCAGCTCCGCCAGGCCGTCGAGCGCCAGCAGTTGCCGCAGGTAGCCTGGATCGCCGAGCGTCTGGCGGCGCAAATCGCTGCGCTGCGTCGCGAAACCGCCACCTGGTCGCTGCGCAGTTGGGACCATGCCTCGCCAACGCTGAGCCGCTGGCAGCGCCGTCGCCTACAGCATCAGGAGTATGAGCGCCGCCTGCTGGCGATGCGCGACCAACGCCAGCGCCAGCTGACGCAGGCTACCAGCCTCGACGAGCAGCAGCGGCTGGCCAGGGAAGTCGATGTCTACAGTGGACGGCTGGCGCGCTGCCGACAGGCGCTGGATAAGATTGAAAACGTACTGGCGCGGCTGACGCGCTAACAGGAGAGTCCGATGTCGCTGGAAAATGCCCCCGATGAGGTCAAACTGGCCGTCGATTTAATCATGTTGCTGGAATCACATCAGATCCCGGCGCAAACCGTGCTGGACGCGCTGGAAATTGTCAGGCGGGATTATGCAAACAAGTTAAAAAACGCGGAAAGCGCCTCGCAAACGCCGCAGAAGTAAGATGTTGCCCACGGCGGAGTGCTGGCAGAGTGGTCCTCTGCGCATGACGCCGATGGAGGCAATATTGATGGAAAAGGTCAGTCAAACCCCGCACGATGCGGTTTTTCGCCAGATGCTGATGAATCAGGCGGTGGCGAAGGATTTCCTGCAGCTGTATCTGCCCGCGCCGTTTCTGGCAATCTGCGAGCTGGATTCGCTGCAGCTGGTCTCCGGTAGCTTTGTTGAAGAGGACCTGCGCGCCAGCTATTCCGATATCCTTTACTCACTGCGCACCCGCCACGGACCGGGCTATGTTTACGCGCTGATTGAGCACCAGAGTACCCCGGACAAGCTGATGGCGTTTCGCCTGCTGCGCTACGCGCTGGCCGCCATGCAGCGTCATCTGGACGCTGGCCACGACACGCTGCCGCTGGTGGTGCCGATTCTGTTTTATCACGGCAAGGTCAGCCCCTGGCCCTGGCCCTGGCCCCGCAACTGGCAACAGCTATTCGCCGAACCGGCGCTGGCGAAGGCGCTCTATAGCGGTGATTTTCCGCTGGTGGACCTCACCGTTATGCCAGATAATCAGATAGTCCGTCATCGGCGGATGGCCATGCTGGAGCTGTTGCAAAAGCATATCCGCCATCGCGATCTGGCCGAGCTGCAGGTGCCGCTGATCGCGCTGATGACGCAAGGCTATCTGACAGAAGCGCAGTTGAATACGCTGCTGCGCTATATGTTGCAGGCGGGTACAACGGAACATCCGGGGGCGCTGATCCGCGCGCTGGCGGCGCAGTCGCCCAGGCATAAGGAGCTGATGATGACCATTGCCGAATGGCTGGAAGAGAAAGGCCGTAAACAGGGGCAGCAGGAGGGCGAGCAGGAAGGTCGAGAAGCCGCCACTCGCAGCATCGCCGCCAGAATGCTGGCGCGCGGCCTCGAACGACAAATCGTGCGGGAACTCACCGGGCTTAGCGACGAGGAGCTCGCCGCGCTGGCGCCCTGATGCAACAGGGGCGGCGTTGCGCCGCCCCTCTTCAGTTAAGACGCGACGGAGGGAGCTAAATCGTCGCCCTTTCCATCCCGCTTCACTTCCGTGACTTCATCACCCTTTTCATTTCGCAGATGGACTTCCAGCTGGTTAAAGGCAATGTTGATGTCATTCTCCCGGCACAGACGGTCGATGGCGCGGTTGAGCTCATCCACCGTGTAGCTGCGATCGCGCAGTTCACGGACATACAGACGTAGTTCATGATCCAGCGTACTGGGGCCGAAGGTGGTGAAGAAGACCGCCGGCGCTGGCTCCTGCATCACTTTCGGATGATCGTGCGCCACCTTCAGCAGCACCTCCTTCACCTTATCCAGGTCGGAACCATAGGCGACGCCGAGGCGGATTACCACGCGGGTCACGGTGTCGGAGAGCGACCAGTTGATCAAGCGCTCGGTAACGAACGCCTTGTTCGGGATGATCACCTCTTTGCGATCGAAGTCGGTAATGGTGGTGGCGCGAATACGGATTTTGCTTACCGTACCGGAGAAGGTGCCGATAGTCACCGTATCCCCAATGCGC
Source organism: Klebsiella sp. GG_Kp175 (assembly GCF_040062325.1). NCBI lineage: Bacteria > Pseudomonadati > Pseudomonadota > Gammaproteobacteria > Enterobacterales > Enterobacteriaceae > Klebsiella > Klebsiella sp. GG_Kp175. The sequence continues at coordinate 275,422 of NZ_JBEAFX010000003.1, forward strand.
ACCGGACGTTCGAACAGAATAATCAGGCCGGAGACGAAGTTACCGAAGATCTCCTGCAGACCAAAACCCAAACCAACCGACAGCGCGGCCGCCAGCCATTGCAGTTTGTCCCAGGAGACGCCCAGCGATCCGAATACCGTCATCGCCCCAATGGCGATAATCGCATAGTTAAGAATGGTGGTGATGGCGTAGGAAGTCCCCTGGCGCATATTGAGCCGCGACAGGACCAGCACCTCCAGCAGCCCCGGCAGGTTGCGGATTAGCGCCCAGGCAACCATCGACGCCACAATGGCAAACAGCAGGCTGCCCATCGTCACGCTGCGCACCACGCTGGCCCCCGCCTCGGTGCCGTTGTAATGCCAGAGGGTGATGCTGTCGAGATAGGCGAAAACGGTGATCAAATCCGACCAAATCGCCCAGAACATGACCGCGAACAGCGCGATCATCACCAGCATGGTGATGCGCAACGTCTGCTGGTTAACCTGTTCGAGAGCGATAGTCGGCTCCTCCTGCGGCTCAGCGCCTTCCGCGCCCTCCTTCACCAGATGCTGACGGCGCGCCAGCGCCCGGCGCCAGGCGATACGCCGCGCCGCCACGCTCAGGCCACGCAGCACGGTCTGGTACAGCAGGTTCCAGATCATTACCAGATAAACCGTCTCGATCCAGCGTCCCGCCAGGCGCAGCGTGGTGTAGAAGTAGCCGGTCGCCGTCAGCACCATCAGGGCCACCGGAACGATAGACAGCACCGTGATCGTCAGCAGGCGCAGGCTGTGCGACTCTTTATCGCGCCAGCTTTCCCGGCACATCGGCCAGACCAGCACCGCGATCAGCAGTAAGTTGAAGAAAATCACCAGCTGCCCCAGCACATCGTCCATCAGGTTCAGCGGCGACAGCTCGGAAATCACCGACCAGAAATTCAGCGGCAGCAGCGCCAGGCTGACGCGGACAATCTGCCGCCGCCAGTGGCTGGTCAACTGCGCCGGCATATTAAAGTGGCTGACCGCCACGCCGTTCTTTTCCAGCACTTTCCAGCACAGGCCAAACACCAGCCAGAACATCGCCAGTTTTTTACTGTACGCCCACAGCAGTCCGCTGATATTTAACTGCATGGTGAGTAAGATCAGGCCAATCGCCAGAATCACCAGCACCACCGGTAAGGCGCGGATCAGGTCGATAAAGATCGCCTTCGGCGTATGCAGTTGGGTATCATTGCGTAGTTGGCCTACCTGAGAAGCCAGCTTCGCCTGATAATCCTTGAGCCACTGCAAACGCCAGCGGATCAGGCCGGCAATTAGCAGCAGCGGTAATCCGGCGAGGAAAGCGATAAATACCGCCGGCCACGCTTTTTCCCAGTTCACGGTGATTTTCATCGCCTTAAACTGACCTTTCAGCGCTTCCGGGAAGGCCTTAATCCACTCCCAGTCCATCGGTTTATTGCTGTTCACCCAGAAAATTTGCTGGGTCAGGATTTCTTTCAGGCTGCTGGAGACGCTCATCAGCTGCTGCTGGTTGATCTGCAGGTTGATGGCCATCATCAGCTGGTTCCCCAGCTGTTTATTGAACTGGTCAAGCAGCTCGCGACGCATGTCGATCACTTCCAGCAGCGCGGCGTGCACTTCATCGGTTACTTCAGCGCTGTGCCCCTCTTCCAGCTTAGCGACATAGGCATCGCTCTGGAACAGGGCGTCGCGCTGCTGGTTAACTTCAAACTGTTCAAGCCGCAGGTCGGCAATGCGATTAGTCATATCCTGCAGTTCATCCGCCGACGGCAGCGTCTGCTGCTGCTGATAAAGAATGCGCGACAGCAGGAGGCTGCCCTTGAGCACGGAAATTTGCTCTTTAATATCCCGCTCAGACTGCAGAGCGCGGTCGAGCCAGTTCTTTACCTGGATATTGCGCTGCACCAGCTGGTTGCCATTCTCCGTCGCCTGGATCAGCTTCTCGCTCAACTGGTGGTTAACATCCAGCTCCTGCTTGACCAGCGGGTTGGCCTGAATACGCGTGGTTTCATCCGGCGTGACCGCCTCCTGGGCGGTTTTCTCAGTCAGCGTCAGCCGCTTGCTGTTCACCGCCTCCTGCAGCAGCTGCAGCTGATGCTCCAGCCGGTTGCTCCAGGCGGTTACATAGTCACGCTGCTTCTGCAGGGTATCCTGCAGGATAGTGTTGCCTTCGAGGCTCTTACGCTGCTGCTCGATCTGCGCGTTGAGCAACGCCTGCTGGGCCTGCAGCAACACCTGCTGGGTCGGACGCAGAGTCTCATCGCCCACCGAGGTGCCATTCAGACGATTACGGATCTGCTGCAGCTGCTGGGAGGCGTTGTACATCGCATTTTGCACCCGTTCCGGCTGCGTTTGCAGGGAAACCAGCTGGCTGTTGTAGGTTGCCAGATCGTTTTGCGCATTCTGCAGATCGTCCAGCGTTTGGGTGACGCGTGATTCCAGCTGACGCAGGGAGAGCGTGCTCAGCGTCTTGCGCGTCGCGTCGTCGTTCGGGACATCGCTCAGGTTGTTAAGGTTATCCACCGCCTGGCGCAGCTTCGACGGGGCTTGCTCGACCTGCTGGCGGAGCTGCGTCGTCTCGCTCTTGATGCGATCGATTTTATCCAGCGTTTCCAGGGTCTGGGTCAAATCCTGCTGGACCAGTTTATCCTGCGGAGTCAGTTCCTTTTGCTTGTTTAATGTGTTGAGCTGACTCTGCACCTCCGCCCGGTCAGGGAGGTCTGCGGCGCGGCCCTGAACTGGACTGAAAAGGCCAATAAAACAGAGCAGCATAATGGTAAAGATGAACGTGGCGCGTTGCCTGGAGATCGTGTGCAGCATAGTTAATATGAATGAATGCAAATGCCGGAGAATACCGGGGGTCGTCGCAAGCGCGCAGAATAGCACTTCTCATCGCTGGCGAATAGCGGCGGACTGCGCTAAAAATTCACGCTCATCCGCACGCTTCGTTAAGCTGGCAGGCTCTCCGGGCCGCGAAGCGTGGGGCAGAATTGATACATCTCCAGCAGGATGGCGACGTAGTCACGCGCTTCCGCATGCAGGTCGAACGAGTCGGGAGCAAACAGCCAGTTCTCCATCAGGCCTGAAAGGTAGCTGCGCATTAAAATCGCCGCTCGCCGGGTGAGTAAATTGGCAGGCAACAGCTTCGCCGCGATACACTCTTTTAAGGTCTGCTCGATACGCTCGTAGCTCGCCAGGGAGAGCTGCCGCTGGGCCTGCTGCACTACGGTCATTTCTCCGACGAATTCACACTTATGGAAGATAATCTCCATCATCAACCGACGACGCTCTTCTGTCACTGTCGCTTCAAGAACATAGACTAATATCTCCCTGATAACTGAGAGTGGATCGTTGGGGAATTTTGCCCGATACTCAATTTCGAGATCGCTAATACTGGCGTCTGACAGCTCCCAAATTTCGTTGAATAAATCTGATTTATTCTTGAAATGCCAGTAGATAGCCCCCCTCGTTACACCCGCAGCTTTTGCAATTGTTGCCAACGAGGTAGATGATACGCCTTGCTGCGAAAACAGACGCAGAGCAACATCCAGAATCAGTTGCCGGGTTTCACGTGCCTGTTGTTTGGTTTTTCGTGCCATAGGTTAATGACTTTACAGAGGTTACGTTTACATACATTTGTGAATGTATGTACCATAGCACGACCATAATAGAAAGACTGTAGTGGGTTTGTGGTTGTTTGAGCCACTGAACATTTTGAAATTGGACACTCGAGGTTTACATATGAACAAAAACAGAGGGTTAACGCCTCTGGCGGTCGTTCTGATGCTCTCAGGCAGCTTAGCGCTAACAGGATGTGACGATAAACCGGCTCAACAAGGAGCCCAGCACATGCCGGAAGTCGGTATTGTGACGCTCAAATCCGCACCTCTACAAATAACCACCGAACTGCCAGGCCGAACCAGCGCCTATCGCATTGCGGAAGTTCGTCCTCAGGTCAGTGGCATTATTTTAAAACGTAACTTCGTGGAAGGTAGCGATATCCAGGCCGGCGTTTCCCTGTATCAGATCGATCCAGCCACCTATCAGGCCAGCTATGACAGCGCCAAAGGCGACCTGGCAAAAGCCCAGGCGGCGGCAAACATGGATCAACTGACGGTCAAGCGTTATCAGAAACTGTTAGGCACTAAATATATCAGTCAACAAGACTACGATACCGCCGTCGCGACGGCGCAGCAGAGCAATGCGGCCGTGGTCGCGGCGAAAGCAGCCGTTGAAACCGCGCGCATCAATCTGGCCTACACCAAAGTCACCTCGCCGATTAGCGGCCGCATTGGTAAATCCGCGGTGACCGAAGGGGCGCTGGTGCAAAATGGTCAAACAACCGCCCTGGCAACCGTTCAGCAGTTGGATCCGATCTATGTCGACGTCACCCAGTCGAGCAATGATTTCCTGCGCCTGAAACAGGAGCTGGCCGATGGCCGTCTGAAACAGGAAAACGGGAAAGCGAAAGTGGAGCTGGTGACTAACGACGGTCTTAAGTATCCGCAGGCCGGCACGCTGGAATTCTCGGATGTCACCGTCGATCAGACCACCGGCTCTATCACGCTGCGCGCTATTTTCCCTAACCCGGATCACACCCTGCTACCGGGGATGTTTGTCCGTGCCCGTCTGGAAGAAGGGGTTAACCCTGACGCCCTGCTGGTACCGCAACAGGGTGTCACCCGTACGCCGCGCGGCGATGCCAGCGTCATGGTAGTGGGTGAAGGCGATAAGGTCGAAGTCCGCCAGGTCACTGCTTCTCAAGCGATTGGCGATAAATGGCTGGTCACTGACGGTCTGAAATCCGGCGATCGCGTTATCGTCACCGGCCTGCAAAAAATCAAACCAGGCGTGCAGGTAAAAGCGCAGGAAGTAGCTTCTGATGATAAACAGCAAGCCGCAGGCAACGCGCCATCAGAACAAACCAAGTCTTAACTTAAACAGGAGCCGTTAAGACATGCCTAATTTCTTTATCGATCGCCCCATATTTGCATGGGTGATCGCCATCATCATCATGCTGGCTGGGGGATTATCGATCCTCAAATTGCCGGTGGCGCAATATCCGACGATTGCGCCGCCAGCAATTTCCATTACCGCCATGTACCCCGGTGCTGACGCCGAAACCGTGCAGAACACCGTGACTCAGGTTATCGAACAGAATATGAACGGTATCGATCACCTGATGTACATGTCCTCGAATGGCGACTCCACCGGTACGGCGACCATCACCCTGACCTTCGAATCCGGTACCGATCCGGACATCGCCCAGGTTCAGGTTCAGAACAAGCTGGCCCTGGCCACCCCTCTGCTGCCGCAAGAAGTACAGCAGCAAGGGATCAGCGTTGAGAAAGCGTCCAGCAGCTTCCTGATGGTTGTCGGCGTTATTAACACCAACGGCACCATGAACCAGGACGATATTTCGGACTACGTGGCGGCCAACATGAAGGACCCGATCAGCCGTACCAGCGGCGTCGGCGACGTTCAGCTTTTCGGTTCCCAGTACGCGATGCGTATCTGGATGGATCCGAATAAACTGAATAACTTCCAGCTCACGCCGGTGGACGTGATCAGCGCTCTGAAAGCGCAGAACGCCCAGGTAGCCGCTGGTCAGTTAGGCGGTACGCCGCCGGTGAAAGGCCAGCAGCTCAACGCGTCCATCGTCGCACAGACGCGTCTGACCAATACGGAAGAGTTTGGCAACATCCTGCTGAAGGTGAACCAGGATGGTTCCCAGGTTCGTCTGCGTGATGTCGCCAAAATTGAGCTGGGTGGCGAAAGCTATGACGTGGTGGCGAAGTATAACGGCCAGCCAGCGTCCGGTCTGGGTATTAAACTGGCTACCGGCGCGAACGCGCTGGATACCGCCAACGCGATCCGCGCTGAACTGGCGAAGATGGAGCCGTTTTTCCCGTCGGGGATGAAAATCGTTTACCCGTATGACACCACCCCGTTCGTGAAAATCTCTATTCACGAAGTGGTTAAAACGCTGGTGGAAGCGATCATCCTGGTCTTCCTGGTGATGTATCTGTTCCTGCAGAACTTCCGCGCCACGCTGATCCCGACCATCGCGGTGCCGGTGGTCCTGTTAGGGACCTTCGCGGTGCTGGCGGCGTTTGGCTTCTCGATAAACACCCTGACGATGTTCGGGATGGTGCTCGCCATCGGCCTGCTGGTGGATGACGCCATCGTGGTGGTCGAGAACGTCGAGCGCGTCATGGCCGAAGAAGGCCTGCCGCCGAAAGAAGCGACGCGTAAATCGATGGGGCAGATTCAGGGCGCGCTGGTAGGTATCGCCATGGTGCTGTCGGCGGTATTTATCCCGATGGCATTCTTCGGCGGTTCAACCGGCGCCATCTATCGCCAGTTCTCCATCACCATCGTTTCCGCGATGGCGCTATCGGTACTGGTCGCGCTGATCCTGACGCCGGCGCTGTGCGCCACGATGCTGAAGCCTATCCAGAAAGGCAGCCACGGCGCGACCACCGGTTTCTTCGGCTGGTTTAACCGCATGTTCGATAAGAGCACGCACCATTACACCGACAGCGTAGGCAACATTCTGCGCAGCACCGGTCGCTATCTGGTGCTGTATCTGATCATCGTGGTGGGCATGGCGTGGCTGTTCGTTCGTCTGCCGAGCTCGTTCCTGCCGGACGAAGACCAGGGGGTATTCCTGAGTATGGCCCAGCTGCCTGCCGGCGCCACCCAGGAGCGCACGCAGAAAGTGCTGGATGAGATGACGAATTACTATCTCACCAAAGAGAAGGACAACGTGGAATCCGTGTTTGCGGTTAACGGCTTCGGCTTCGCCGGCCGCGGCCAGAACACCGGTATCGCGTTCGTCTCGCTGAAAGACTGGAGCCAACGTCCGGGCGACGAAAACAAAGTTGAAGCGATCACCGGTCGGGCGATGGGCTACTTCTCGCAGATTAAAGACGCGATGGTCTTCGCCTTTAACCTGCCGGCTATCGTTGAACTGGGTACCGCGACCGGCTTTGACTTCCAGCTGATTGATCAGGGCGGCCTGGGACACGAAAAACTGACCCAGGCACGTAATCAGCTGTTTGGTATGGTGGCGCAGCATCCTGACGTGCTGACCGGCGTGCGTCCTAACGGTCTGGAAGATACACCGCAGTTCAAAGTCGATATCGATCAGGAAAAAGCCCAGGCGCTGGGCGTCTCCATCAGCGACATTAACACCACGCTGGGCGCTGCCTGGGGCGGAAGCTATGTCAACGACTTTATCGACCGCGGCCGCGTGAAGAAAGTGTACATCATGTCCGAAGCGAAATACCGTATGCTGCCGGAAGACATCGGCAAGTGGTATGTTCGCGGCAGTGATGGCCAGATGGTGCCATTCTCCGCCTTCTCCACCTCGCGTTGGGAATACGGTTCGCCGCGTCTGGAACGCTACAACGGTCTGCCATCGATGGAAATTCTTGGCCAGGCAGCGCCAGGCAAGAGTACCGGTGAGGCGATGAGCCTGATGGAAGAGCTGGCGGGTAAACTGCCGTCGGGTATCGGCTACGACTGGACCGGGATGTCTTATCAGGAGCGGCTGTCCGGTAACCAGGCCCCTGCCCTGTATGCCATCTCGCTGATTGTCGTCTTCCTGTGTCTGGCAGCGCTGTATGAGAGCTGGTCGATTCCGTTCTCGGTCATGCTGGTCGTACCGTTAGGTGTGGTCGGCGCGCTGTTAGCCGCCACCCTCCGCGGTTTAACCAATGACGTTTACTTCCAGGTTGGCCTGTTGACCACCATCGGCCTGTCGGCGAAGAACGCGATACTGATCGTTGAATTCGCCAAAGACCTGATGGAGAAAGAGGGCAAAGGGCTGATTGAGGCGACGCTTGAAGCGGTGCGTATGCGTCTGCGTCCGATCCTGATGACCTCTCTGGCGTTTATCCTTGGGGTTATGCCGCTGGTTATCAGCTCCGGTGCTGGCTCCGGTGCGCAGAACGCCGTCGGTACAGGCGTAATGGGCGGGATGGTGACCGCGACGATCCTGGCTATCTTCTTCGTGCCGGTGTTCTTTGTGGTGGTTCGTCGCCGCTTTAGTAAGAAAACGGAAGATATTGAGCACAGCCATCAGGTTGAGCATCATTAATCTGCACTACTGAACAAAGGGCCGCCACCGCGGCCCTTTTTTTGTTCATTACCGACAGGGCACATATTGCCATTGTTTATTTTTCGCGCTGCATTTAATATCTATTGATGTGTTGCAGACTATATCTATCGCGCTGTTTAGCCCTTAGGATCTTCTTACGCTCATTTACCAGGAATAATCCTAATATCATCATTCACGGCCGGCGGTTTCTGAACGCGACGACTGCCTGTCTTAAACCAATGATTGATAAGACATCTCTATTTTTCAGGCTGCGCGCCCGGGCCGCAGAAATTAATTCGTCTATTTTTAAGATAATTTCTCTCTGATAATTGTAATTTTTCGTAATAGCACGATGAAATCTCCTGGAGAGTGGATTATAGTTAAATCAGCAGGATTACTCAGTTAGTGTCAGGTCAGTTAGTCGTGTTCATCCCACAACGGTGTTTGTTAGTCGTCGTTTAAACCACTCAAAAGGGGATGCGTTATGGACGAATACTCGCCAAAAAGACATGATATCGCACAACTACGCTTTCTCTGCGAAACGCTGTATCATGACTGCCTTGCAAACCTGGAAGAGAGCAACCATGGCTGGGTCAACGACCCGACATCGGCTGTCAATCTCCAGTTAAATGAACTGATCGAGCACATTGCCACATTCGCCCTTAATTATAAAATTAAGTACGCTGAGGATAATAAGCTGATCGCTCAGGTTGACGAATATCTGGACGACACATTTACGTTGTTCAGTAACTACGGCATTAACTCTACGGATTTGCAAAAGTGGAAAAAATCCGGTAATCGGTTATTTCGTTGTTTTGTCAACGCCAGCCGGGAAAATCCGGCCAGTCTTTCGTGTTAGGATTATTACAATCAAAAGGTGGAATTATGTCTGATAAGCCATTAACTAAAACAGACTATTTGATGCGCTTACGTCGTTGCCAGACAATTGACACGCTGGAGCGCGTCATTGAAAAAAACAAATATGAACTTTCTGATAATGAGCTGGCGGTATTTTACTCAGCCGCCGATCATCGTCTGGCTGAACTGACTATGAATAAGCTGTACGATAAAATCCCGACGTCCGTCTGGAAATTTATCCGCTAATTAGTGCGCCCGACGCGGTCTGCTGACCGGATGGTAATTGCCAGCCTCAGCAGGACACCTTTGTGATAGTCATCACAGCATTCAGCCAACAGCAAACTTGTAACCGGTTTCTTTTTTATACTGTTGCGACCCTCTAACGTCAGGTATAAGGAAGACCAATGAGTGAAGAAAAACGCAAAATGATCGCCGGTGAGCTCTATTTATCTGGCGACCCAACGCTTCGCGCCGATCGCTTACGCGCCAGACAGCTGCTGCACCGTTATAATCATTCCGCCCCGAATGCCCAGGAAGAACGTCAGCATATTCTGGCCGAGCTGTTCGGTCGCGCTGGCGATGCGTATATCGAGCCAAGCTTCCGCTGCGACTACGGCTACAATATCTTTCTCGGCGCCGGTTTTTACGCCAATTTCGACTGTGTGATGCTGGACGTCTGCCCTATCCATATTGGCGATAACTGCATGCTGGCGCCGGGCGTCCATATCTATACCGCCACCCATCCGCTGGATGCTGAGGCCCGAAACAGCGGCCAGGAATATGGCAAACCGGTGACCATTGGCCACAATGTGTGGATTGGTGGTCGGGCGGTGATCAATCCCGGGGTGACCATTGGCGATAATGCGGTCATCGCCTCCGGAGCGGTGGTCACTAAAGACGTTCCCGCCAGTACCGTTGTCGGCGGCAACCCGGCGCAGATCATCAAGCGCCTTCCGCCGCCGAATGCGTAACTGTTATGCTTTTCTGTAACTGATCTGTTACTTTCTCCGCAGAATACTGCAACATAAAATAACCTTCAGGCTGAGCCTGCCGCACCTGATCCATCGGGCGCACGGGGCGGGCTTATTGCAGAATTCGGGGACCAAGATGACAGAAATACAACGCCTGCTGACTCACACCATTGACGAACTTAACGTGCAGGAAAAACGCGATAATCGCCCGCGTTTTAGCATCAGTTTTATCCGCAACCATCCGGGCCTGTTTGTTGCCATGTATGCTGCGTTTCTGGCGACGCTGGTGGTCATGATGCGCTCTGAAACGCTGGTGGATTCGGTCTGGTTGTTGGTGGTGCTGTTCATCCTGTTCAACGCTTTTTTCTTCTTTGACGTCTATCCACGCTATCGTTACGAAGATATCGATGTCCTCGACTTTCGCGTGTGTTACAACGGCGAATGGTACAACACCCGCTTTGTCCCCCGACAGCTGATCGACCGTATCCTGCAGTCGCCGGACGTCGATAGCGAGCAGAAGGCACAGCTTAAAAAAATGGTCGACACCAAAGGCGAGCTCTCCTTTTACGATGTCTTTACGCTGACCCGCGCCGGTACTGCGCAATAAGACGATTCAGCGTCCGCAGCGCCAGCGGATAGCGGGAAGCCGAAGTATTGCCATACCCCAGCACCAGCCCGCTCCGCCCCCGCCGCGGGTCGAGATAGAAATGACTTAGCGCAGCGGGCGCCAGCTGAAACTGACGCGCCTGCTGCGCAATCGTTCGATCGTCGATCCCCTCTATGGCCAACGTCAGATGGAGTCCCCCTTCCCCACCGAGGACTTCGCACGGCACGGTAATCTCTTGCGCCAGCGCCTCGCGCAGCTGTTGCTGACGTTTGCGGTACAGACGACGCATCGCTGCCAGATGACGCGCATAGTGTCCCTTCTCGATAAAGCTGGCCAGCGCACGCTGTTCAGCGCGGTGCCCGCCGCGCAGCAGCGCGCCAATGGCCTCCTGAGCGGCATCCGCCAGCGCGGACGGCATGACCATAAAACCGATACGCAGCGCCGGAAACAGGGTTTTGCTGAAGGTGCCGAGATAGACCACCGGGGCATCCGGGACCATCCCCAGCATCGCCGGGATCGGCTCTCCGCTGTGGCGAAACTCGCTGTCGTAGTCATCCTCCACAATCCACGCGCCGTGCCGATGGGCATACTCCACCAGCGCCAGACGCCGCGCGGCGCTCATGACGCTCCCAAGGGGATACTGATGAGAGGGAGAGGTGAAAATCAGCCGGGGTGGCTCTGCCACGCCGTTGTCGATACACATCCCTTCACCATCGACGGCCATCCCACAGACCCGCAGCCCCGCTCGCTGGAAACCACTCCTGGCACCCAGGTACCCCGGCTCTTCCAGCCACACGCTGTCGCCCGGGTTGGTCAACAGCGAGGCGCATAAGTTGACCCCTTCCAGCGCCCCCTCGGTGATGACGATCTGCCGGATATCGCACCGGATGCCCCGGGAGAGCGCCAGATGGCGGGCGATAGCCTCCCGCAGTTGGGGATCGCCCGCGGCCTCACCGTAGCCCAACAGCGTGCTGCCTTCGTCGCGCAATGCCTTATCCATTAACCGCCGCCACAGCGGCAGCGGGAAATAGTTCACCGCCGGCATGCCAGGCGTAAACGGCAGCGCCGGCGAGTCACGGCGCATAGCGGCTGGCAGCCCCTGCAGCCGCTCAGACAGCACAACGGGTGGCGCGATTACCTCCTGCCGACCGCTAGCGGCGAGCGGCACCACCTGCGTCCCCTGACGGCTTCGCGTCAGGTATCCCTCCAGCGTCAGCTGCTCCAGTGCGGCATTCACCGTATTACGCGACAGATGCAGTCGACCGGCAATCACGCGCGATCCTGGCAAACGGCAGCTGGCCGCCAGGGTTCCCTGCAGGATGGCATGGCGCAAAGTGTGGTAAAGGGCGCGCTGCAGGGTTTCGTCCGTTCGCTGCCGCATCCCCTGCGTCACCAACCCATAAAACGCATCGTCCGGTATATTCATGTCGCCTCCTCGTGGATCCATAAAAACATACTCTAATGGCACTTTTTATGGAACCAGCCAGCGCGTACGCTGCCTGTACATCCCCAATAAGGAAACCGCAATGTGTGAATACAATCAGTTTGGACAGGCGCTCGGCGCCGCGCTGCCCGACTGGCAACCCCGCCCCTGGCCGACCCGGCAGGTACTTCAGGGCAGCCGCTGTCGGCTCGAACCACTCACCCTCGCCCACGCCAGCGATCTGTTTGCTGCCCATCAGCTGGCGCCCGACGCCCGCAGCTGGACGTGGCTGCTGCGCGAACCGGAAACCAGCCTGGCTGAATTTAGCGCCTGGGTGGCGCAGGTTGCGACGCTGGCCGATCCGATCCATTTCGCCGTCGTTGACCAGCAGCGTGGAACGGCGGTCGGCTCGCTGGCGTTAATGCGCATCGATGCCACCCATGGCGTGGTCGAGGTGGGGCATGTCCATTTCTCTCCGCTGCTAAGCCGAACGGCTATGGCCACCGAAGCGCACTGGCTGTTGATGCAGTATGTGTTCGAGACGCTCGGCTACCGTCGCTATGAATGGAAATGCAATAGCCTCAATACGCCGTCAGGCCGTGCGGCAAGGCGACTGGGATTTCAGTACGAAGGACGTTTTCGTCAGGCGCTGGTGAGCAAAGGACACAACCGGGACACGGACTGGTTTTCAGTGATTGATGGCGAATGGCCGCAGCTGGATAGCGCCATGCGCCAATGGCTGGCCACCGACAATTTTACCGCCGACGGCCAGCAGCGCCGTCCCCTGGAAAGCTTCCGTTAACGACGTTTTTTGCGCCCCTGCACTGCTTTGAAGCGGGGGTTGCTCTTGCAGATCACGTACAGCCGCCCTTTGCGTTTGACCAGCTGGCAATCCGGGTGGCGCTGTTTGGCGCTGCGTAATGAGTTAACGACCTGCATCATGCCTTCCTTTTTGCATCAATGAAGCCGCCAAAGCGCTGGCGGAAACGGGCCGCGCTACCCTCGCTGGCGAACGTTTTTTGTTTGCCGGTGTAGTAGGGATGCGATTTCGAGGAGACGTCGATCGTCACATACGGATACGTCTCACCGTCGAGCTCAATCACGCGTTCGGTGCGGATGGTTGAGCCAACTTTAAAATATTCATTGGCGCTGGTGTCGTGAAACACCACCGTGCGATAGGGAGGATGGATATGGGCTTTCATGATGACCTCATCATTATGTTATAACATAACAATTAAGGTACGCCGTTCCACGACAAAGATCAACCATGGTCATATCAGGGGTAATAACAAAGAGGCGAGTTTCCTCGCCTTTGGCTTCAGGGCGCCAGACGATGGGCGATAGCGCGAAGTTGCTCCGCGATGGCCTGCAGATCTTTCCCCTGCTCGACTCTGGCGCCGCTGGAATGGCGAATCACCAGGCGCGCCGGCAGGATGGATGAGGTATGCGCCGCACCGCTGGTACTGGCGAGGATCCGCCGCACCGCCTCTTTCCCCTGCAGGTCGAGGTCCAGCGAGACCGTACTCAATGCCGGATAGAAAAAGGAGCTTTCGTAGGTATCGTCATAGCCAATCACCGACTTCTCTCCCGGCACCGCCACCTGATGCTGATGGAAGGCGCTGAGCACCCCCAGCGCCATCTGGTCATTGCCCACCAGCACGGCGCTGAAATTAGGCGTTTCCCGCAGCATCTGCAGCGCGCCGGCGTAGCCGCTCTGCGCATCCCAGTTGCCCCGCAGGACGGTTACCGGATTCAGACCGTAGCCATCCAGGGTCTCGAGCCAGCTTTTCAGCCGCAGTTTCGCCGATACGGAGCTGTCCGGGCCTGCCAGCAACGCAATCTCCCGATGCCCCATCTCATAGAGATATTTGACGCTGGCCCGGGTGCCGTCCGCCGGGTTAAACGAAACGTTAAACACGGAGCTGTAGGGATCAACGTCGAGAAACAGGCAGACGATATCATCATTGTCAGCGGCGATTTTCTGCGCCTGTTCAGTCTCCAGCGGCACGTTGATAATGACCTTATCCACCCGCTGAGACTTCAGCTCATTGATGGAATCCTGGATGCTTTGGTTGACGCTCTCATCAATCATTGAAATCAGGACCTGGTAACCTTCCAGATTGGCATAGCGTTTTACCGCCGCCGCCACCTGAGAGGGGGCATGCCAGGCCAGCGAAATCGTCACCAGTCCGACCGTCTGGCTCTCCTTCCCCACCAGCTGCTGCGCCAGCCGGTTTGGCACATAGCGCAGAGCCTCTATCGATTTCTCCACCTTGCGGCGCGTCGCTTCGGATACATTGGCAGATTTGTTGAGTACCCTGGACACGGTCTGGTAAGAGACGCCCGCATGACGAGCGACGTCTTCCAGAGTAGCGCTTTTAGACTTCATGGTCCGGTTCCTTATGTTGTTATCCCATGATTGTAACAGGGGCCATTTGAAAAAACGCTCACCGCTACCTCTCATCGCAAAATTACACCACAAAAAGTATTACGTTCACAACCAGGTTAATTGTGAATCACCTCACTCATCACAACAAAAACCAGCGTTATTATTTGCACTTAGTCACACAATAATCATATCTCATTTGCCTGAAGTTACATTTAGGCATTTTATGACATCAGTTATGTGAACGTAATACAAAACAATAAGAGGATAGAGATGAATACGACACTGCGCGTCCTTTCCACAGCATTAGCCGCTGCGCTAATCGCCCCTTCCGCCTTTGCGGCTACCGCTGCGATCCCGACCGTTGATTTTCATGGCTATTTGCGTGCCGGGGTTGGGGTCTCCGGCGACGGTAGCGAAGCGGAATGGCAAAAGAACAAGCTGGGCCGGTTGGGTAACGAATCGGATACCTATGGCGAGCTGGAGCTAGGCTCCGAGGTCTACAAAAAAGATGATGTCAGTTTCTATCTCGACAGCATGGTCAGCATGGTCTCCGATGGCTCTAACGATAATGAAACCACGCTGAACGATGACGCGCAGTTCGGCTTACGTCAGCTGAACCTGCAGATCAAAGGGCTGATCCCGGGCGATCCGAATGCGGTGATCTGGGGCGGCAAACGTTACTACCAGCGTCACGACCTGCACATCATCGATACTAAATACTGGAACATTTCCGGCTCCGGGGCCGGGGTGGAAAACTACACCCTTGGCCCGGGCGCCGTCTCGCTGGCGTGGATCCGCGGCGATGCCAACGACGTTGACTATCGCGTCGATGGCGACAGCAACGTCAATATCAACTATATCGATTTACGCTACGCGGGATGGAAGCCGTGGTCCGGGTCGTGGACCGAATTCGGCATCGACTACGCCATGCCGAACACCACTAAAAAACAGGACAGCTACGGCGGACTGTACGATGCCGAAAATGGCGTGATGCTGACCGGTGAAATCAGTCAGGATATGCTGGGCGGCTATAACAAAACCGTGCTGCAGTATGCCAACAAAGGTCTGGCGCAGAACATGGTCTCCCAGGGCGGCGGCTGGTACGATATGTGGAACTACGTGAACGACGCCACCGGCTATCGCGTGATTAACACCGGTCTGATCCCCATTACCGAGAAATTCTCCATCAACCACGTTCTGACCTGGGGCTCGGCGGATGACATTACCGACTATACCGATAAAACGCGGATGCTGTCGCTGGTCGCCCGCGGGCAGTATCAGTTCACCGACTACGTGCGCCTGATTGGCGAAGTCGGCGGTTTCTATCAGAAAGACAGCTATAACAATGGCACCAGCTACAAACAGGCCGGTGAGAAATATACCATTGCGCTGGGCCTGGCGGACGGGCCGGACTTTATGTCACGCCCGGAATTACGTATTTTCGCGTCGTATCTGAATGATTCCGAAGATGGTAAACCGTTTGAAGACCAGACGGCGAATAATACCTGGAATTTCGGCGTACAGGTTGAAGCCTGGTGGTAATATCGCGCTGGTAAGACAAATACGTTATTGATATCTCCAACTGTAAGGTCATTAATTTCCCTCCGGTAATCATTATTGCCACTGCTGTCTTTGTCTTATTTTCGGGATAACCTGTTTTCAGGTTATCCCGTTTTATTTATTTCCGCGCGGCAAAATGGTCATCCAGCAATTGACGTAGCGCATCGGACTGCTTACCGAAAATAGCATGAACCTGCTGGCCAAGAATAATGACACCCAGCGCGCCCTGCTGCTGTAATGCGTCCGAGTCCACGGCTGCCAGATGACGAACCGTTACCCGCAGACGGGTAATACAGGCGTCCACTTGGGTAATATTCGCTTCACCGCCGAAGGCCTGAACCAACGCCTCGATTTGCTGTTTTTCCGCTTCGCTTAACGGCTGTGCCGGACGTGCAGGAGAGAAATAGTGCAGGAAAGATTTTAAACTCACCATCATAAACTCCAGGGTAATAGATACAAAAAAGCCTGCTCGGCAGAGCAGGCGTGGAGAAAAAAGGATTAGGCGTGGCGACGGAGAATACGGCAATCCCATGCTGACAGGGTCAGCGGGTCCGACACCGCCGCGTCGGTCAGGCAATCCCGATACCCTGACGGCAGGCTCAGGGTATGGCTTTGCGCGCTGTAGTTCTGCAGGAAGACAAACGTGCTCTCACCGTCGGTGCGCGCAGTAGCCACCACGCCGGGCGGTAAATCCGCCGCGATCGCCCGCGGTAGCGCCAGCTCCTTGCTCAGGGCGGCAAAGAAGTCGCGCTGGAAGGCCAAATCGTTGCGGGAGGCCACATGCCAGGCTTTACCTTTCCCGAAGCCGTTCACCGTCACCGCTGGCCTTCCGGCATAAAAATCATCCCGGTAGGTGGCCAGCGTCTGCGCGCTTTCGGTATGGATCAGTTCACAGAGATGGCGCACCTGATACGGGCCCTGCAGACCGCACTGATTCCCGGCCAGGCCCTGCACCAGATTAAACTCGCCGTCATTCAGGCAGTCGATCTCTTCCGCCCAGATGCCCAGCAGATTGCGCAGCGGGCCCGGGAAGCCGCCGAGATAGCAGAGATCGGATTCGTTGACGATGCCGGTCCAGTAAGTGGTCACCAGATGGCCGCCGCTGGCGACAAACGCCTCCGCCCGCGCGGCAAAGCCGTCGCGCACCATGTATAACATCGGGGCAATGACCAGCAGGTATGGCGTTAAATCAGCGTCGGCGTCAATCACATCGACGGCGATGCCCTGCTCCCAGAACGGACGGTAGTGCTCATTGACCGTCTTCTCATACTCCATCCCCAGATTGCGCGGTCCCTGGGCGTCATCAAGCGCCCAGCGGTTCTGCTGGTCGAAGATAATCGCCACTTTCGCCTCGGTGCGACAGCCCCGGACCTCCGGTAGCTTGCTCAGTATCTCACCGAGTTTGCTGACTTCACGGCCAATACGGGTATCGATGTGCCCGACATGGTCGACCACCGCGCCGTGAAATTTCTCAACCGAACCGCGACTTTTCCGCCACTGGAAATACTGCACCGAGTCGGCGCCATGCGCCACCGCCTGCAGCGAGGAGAGAATATGCATGCCCGGTTTCTTCAGTTTGCTGGTCGGTTGCCAGTTAGTCGCACCCGGCGTGGACTCCATCAGTACAAACGGCTGGCCGCCCTTCAGGCTGCGCATCATGTCGTGATACATCGCGGTGTAGCAGGCCAGCGCGGTTTCGTCTTTATCGCGGTGCCACATCGGATAGCTGTCCCACGAGATAAAGTCCAGCACCTCCGCCAGCTGCCAGTAGTCGTAATCGTAGAAATACTCCATAAAGTTGGTGGTCACCGGCAGGGCGGCATTCGCCGCCTTCAGCGGGGCGATTTCATGGCGGCAGAAATCGGTCACCTGAGCGGTGTTAAAGCGATGCCAGTCAAGGTTGAGACCGTGGATCGACGTTTCACCCTGCGGCGCAGGCGATTCAATCTGCGACCAGTCGGTATAGGTATGGCTCCAGAAGGTGCTCCACCAGGCCTGGTTGAGGTTCTCCAGGGTCTGGTACCGCGTCTTCAGCCAGTCGCGAAAGCGGGTCTGGCAGCGCTCGCAATGACATTCTCCGCCATATTCATTGGAAATATGCCAGCCCAGCACCGCCGGGTGCGCAGCATAGCGCTCCGCCAGCAGGCTATTAATTTTCAGGGTCTTCTCACGATAGATCGGCGATGACATACAGTGGTTGTGACGGCCGCCGTGCAGGGCCGGCACCCTATCGCGCCCCACCCGCAGAACCTGCGGATAGCGCTGGGACATCCACGCCGGACGCGCGCCGCTCGGGGTGGCCAGAAATACATGAATGCCGGCGGCATACAGTTTATCGAGAATAGTATCCAGCCAGGCGAAATCAAATACCCCTTCGCGCGGCTCAAGTTTCGCCCAGCTAAATATGCCCACCGACATCACATTGCATTTTGCCTGCTGCATCATGGCAATGTCTTTATCAATAATGTCGGGGTCATTCTCCCATTGTTCCGGATTATAATCCGCGCCATGCAGCAGCGTATTAACCTTTGGATGTAAAGGTGCAAATTTATTCATAATAAACTTCCTGAAAAGAACGACAAATAATTAATTAAATACTTTTACCGACGGCAATACTTTTCCCTGGCAGTCAAATAGCGCCTGATTTTCCCGCGCATTACCCTCTTTCCATTCGTCATGGATATATTTCATCCCCGCCGGGGTGGCCCAGGTATTTCCCGGCACGGCAATCCACGTCGGCTCCCAGTAAAAAATACCTTTGCCGCGCTGGTCAGGAACATCTATTACGGCCTGCATCAGATCGTGAATATAGCGATATTGCCCCTGCACGGTGGCGGGATAGCCTCCGTCCTTTTCCTCTTTGGCCTGAAAACTGTTTTCCGCGTTATCGCAGTTAGCCAGGGTATAGGCATAGGCCGCCTCGACGACAATGACATCTTTGTTATAGCGTTTGCTGATGTCATCCATATTGGCCTTCAGGGCGCTGATCGGCCCGTTCCAGTAGGTGTACATCGACAAACCAATCACGTCATAGGGCACATGACGTTTCTCTATTTCGTCAAACCACCAGCGGAAGGTATCGTTCTTGGTCCCTTCAGCCAGATGCAGCATGATTTTCACCTGCTCGCCATTGCGCAGATTCGCCTTCAGACCATCAATGGCCGCGTTCAGCAGCCCGGCCAGCCGGTCGAACTCGCCGCCCCCCTGCCCCCAGCTTTTCCCTTCCGGCCACAGCATACCGCCGTTGATCTCATTGCCGATCTGCACCATATCCGGCAGGACGCCCGCCTGCTTATAGCGGGCGATGGTATCCCGGGTATAGTCATGAATCGCCGTTTTCAGCTGCGGATAATCCATCTTTTCCCAGGCCTTCGGTTTGAACTGCTTGCCGGGATCGGTCCAAAAATCGCTGTAATGGAAGTCGAGCAGCAGCTTCATTCCCTGGGCTTTCGCCCGTTTCGCCAGCGCCAGGGTAGTGGCCAGATCGTTATTCCCGCCGCCATAGCCCTCGCCGCTTGCCGATTGCGGATCCACCCACAGGCGGAGGCGAACATAGTTGACGCCGTTCTCTTTCAGAATGGCGATCGGATCCTTACGCTGGTTATTCTGGTCGTAGAAAATTGCCCCGTGCTTTTCGGCATCCAGCAGCGTGGAGATATCCGCGCCTTTAATAAAGTCCGCCGGCATACCCTGAAAGGCGCGGGTTTCAAGCGCGTCCGCTGCCAGCGAAGGGAGGGAAAAACTGCATGCCAGACAAACCGCAAGCCATGCGGGTGTAAATCTTTTCATGTGCTTATCCTTTAGTACTGCCCGAGGTCAGGCCGGAGACGAAGTATTTTTGTAACGCCAGATAGAGGATCGCGACCGGCACGGCAATCAGTACCGCCCCCGCCGCGTAGGTGGTGTAGCTGGCCCCCATTTTTTGCGCCACCAGGTTATACAGACCGATAGGCAGCGTGTATTTATCCGGGGTACGCAGGATGGTGCTGGAGAGGATGAAATCCCCCAGCGGGCCGGTGAAGGAGAACAGCGCCACCACCGCGAGGATCGGCCTCGACAACGGCATGATGATCTCAATAAAGATGCGAAAGCTACTGGCGCCGTCCATGCGGGCGGACTCATCCAGATCTTTAGGGATCGCGTCGAGATACCCCTTCATCAGCCAGGTGTTCATCGGGATCATTCCCCCGACGTAGATCAGCACCAGCGCCAGATGGCTGTTTATCAGGCCAAGCAGTTGCGACAGCACAAAGATGGCAATCAGCGCGGAAAACTGCGGGATCATCTGCAGCAGCAGGAACAGCATCAACCCGTTCTGCCGCCCTTTAAAGCGGAAGCGGGAGAAGGCGTAAGCGGTAAAGCTGACGCTAATCAGGGTCAGCACCATGGTCAGAAAGCTGATTTTCATCGAGTTCCAGTACCAGGTGAGGTAATTCACATTGCCATTGAACAGATCGGAATAGTGCTGGAACGACAGGTTTTCCGGAATGATCGAGGTACTGAGCAGGCTATTGCCGGCGTTCAGCGACGCCCCGACGGTCCAGACCAGCGGGTAGATAATCACCACCGAGACCAGGATAACCACCAGCCAGGTGAGAGAGAGTCGGATCCACTTTTCGCGTTTAATACTGGGTGATTGAGCCATGTTGCTTCCCTTACGCCATGTCGTCATTTTTGAAGGATTTGGTGGCGCGGAACTGCCACAGCGCCAGGCCGACGACGAAGATCGACAGCAGGATAGTGATGGTCGCCGCGATGGCGTACTGCGACGAGGACATCGTCAGCTTATAGATCCACGACACCAGAATATCCGTCCCGCCGGCGTTAGATCCCGCCACCGCAGGGCCGCCGTTGTTAAACAGATAAATAATGTTGAAATTATTAAAGTTGAAGGTGTACTGGGTGATGATGATCGGCGCGATCGCGTACAGCACCAGCGGCAGGGTGATGGTGCGCAGGCGGGTAAAGGCGCTGGCGCCGTCCATCGTCGCCGCTTCATACAGATCGTCCGGGATCGCCTGCAGCACGCCGGTGGTCATGGCAAAGACAAACGGAAAGCCAAGCCAGGTCTGCATCATGATCAGCGCGGTTTTGGTCCAGAACGGGTCGGTTAGCCATGCCTTCGGGCTGATGCCGAAGAATGACAGGATCGCGTTGTTAATCACCCCGAAGGAGTCATTGAACATCCCGGCAAAGACGAGGATAGTGACAAACCCCGGCACCGCCCACGGCAAAATAAAGATGGTGCGGATCAGCGGCTTAAAGCGCAGATCTTTTTGGTTCACCAGAATCGCCAACAGCACGCCCACCGTACACTGCAGGGTGGTCGCCAGCAGCGTCCACACCACGGTCCACTGCAGCACATCCAGAAAGGTGGAGCGCCAGATGGAGAGGGTGAAAATATTGACGAAGTTTTTCAGCCCCACCCAGTCCACCAGCTTCGCCGGCGGCGTGTGGTACAGGTTGTAGTTGGTGAAGGCGATGGCGAAACCAAACAGAATGGGAAAGATCACCACAAAGACCAGCAGAATAAAGCCCGGGGTGATCATCAGGTACGGGAAGCCGTCGCTCAGCAGCATCTGGTACTGCTTACGCACGCTGTTCAGCGCGACCCCTTCATCGCGTTTTTTGCCGTTCAGCCACGCGTCCCGCAGCGAGAGAAAATAGATCAGCACGCCAAAAGCGACGATCAGCACGCTGATAATCCCCTCCGCTAACAGGAAGATAGAGTTATCCCGGGGCACCTCTTCACCCAGGGTATAGAGCCCCCACAGCCCCTCGCGCAGGAAATCGTAAAAAATACCCAAAAAGCTGCTCAGCAGCACCAGGAAGACCAGCCCCTTCAGCCACTGGCGATGATAAAACTGGCCGCAACCCGGCACGATTGCCAGCAACAGGCCGCACCACGCATGGCGCCCGGGCCCGCGCGCGTCGCTAAAATTTTCGCTGGAATGGATGCTCACACTCGACTCCTTCTACAAACGGGAGGTCCCCCTCCCGCTCGGTGACTTCACGTGACGGTAAATTACTGATTGCTGGCCTGCATCGCTTCAATCTGCATCTTGATCTGTTTCACCGCATTATCGAGCGCGGCCTGCGGCGCCTGCTTGCCGGTGAGGCTCAGTTCAAGCGCGGCATTGGCCGGCCCCCACACTTCCCCCATCTCCGGAATGCCCGGCATAGCCATCGCCCGAGCCGACTGAACGGCGACGGCGCTGGCCTTTTCGTCATTTTTAATCACCGGGTCGTCAATCATCGCCTTCAGCGGCGGGATTTCGCCGGTGGCGACATAGCGGGCTTTTACATACTGCGGCTGGTTGATGAACTCGATAAACTGTTGCGCCAGCGCCTTGTCTTTACTCCAGGTCGATACCACGTAGCCCTTAACGCCGAGGAAGGAGCTCATTGGCTTGCCGTCCGGCAGGGTCGGCAGCGGCACCACGCCATAGTTGATACCGGCGGCTTCATACGGCTGGAAGGCCCAGGGGCCGTTGATCACCGCCGCCGCTTTTTTCTCGGTAAACAGCGAATCAATGGCGTTCAGCCCGTTATCGCCGAGGATCCCTGCGGGGAAGGCCTTCTCGGCATAGAATTTTTTCAGGAAGGTCACAGCTTCCACGGCGCCGGGCGTATTGAGCCCCACCTGCTGCGGATTAAAACCGCCGCCGTCGTTCTTCGCGAAGATATAGCCGCCCATCGGGCCAATCGCCCCCCAGCTGTAGTAGATCTGATCAAACTTGGCCAGCAGGCCGTATTTGTTCTGCTCGCGCTGGGTCTTCGAGTAGTCCAGCCAGGCCTGCAGACTGTCCAGCGGCTTGTCGATCAGGTCCTTGTTGTAGATAAGCACCAGGGTTTCCACCGCTTTCGGGATCCCATACAGCGCGTTGTCCATGCGGAAGGCGTTGATAGAGGCTGGCGTAAAGGCATCCTGTTTCGCCTGCTCAACGTTGAGCGGCGAGAGAAGTCCCTGAACGACGGCGCCGCCGAGCTGGTCATTCGGGATCACCAGCACGTCCGGCCCAATGCCCGCCGGGCCATCGAGGCGCAGCTTTTCCAGCTGCTGGGCATAAGGCATCTCCTGCAGATTGACCTTCACGTTGTACTGCTTCTCAAAATCGCTGACCGCGGTTTTGATGCCAGTGGATTTTTTAATGTCTTCCCAAACGTTGAGCTGCCCGGCGGCATGCGCCTGCAGGCTGGTAAGTTGCCCCGCCGCGAGGGTGGTAAGGATCAGTGCAGCAAGCGTGTTCTTTTTCATTATCAACCTCATGTGAAGGTATAACAATTTAATGGTTTTTTATTTGACTTACGTCTGCCAGTTAGAAAAAAAATCATTTCAAACTGCCTTGTTACATAGAAAACAGACTCTGGTTCGCTTTTGTTATACGCTACGCTTTGATTGGGGATAAAACTACCATAAGCTGCCAGTTGTGTGATCATCCTTGCAGAAATGAAACGCCGCTGTATGGCGCAAAAACCGCGGAAGTTATAGTCAGGACATGATTTTAGCGCTGTTGAATATCGTCACGCTGATTTGTTACACGTAATACAAACACACTCAAATCAGCGACACGCCAACGGCAAACAACGGCTACTCACTTCGGGGAATGTGGATGTCCAATATACGACTGAGGAATGTCACCAAAAGGTTCGGCAGCACGGTGACGCTGCACCAGGTCAATCTCGATATTGAAGATGGCGAGTTTGCGGTCTTCGTCGGCCCTTCCGGCTGTGGAAAATCGACGCTGTTACGTATGATTGCCGGGCTGGAAGAGGTCAGTGACGGGGAAGTGCTGATTGGCGATGAGGTGATGAACGATGTGGTCCCCGCCCGCCGCGGCGTGGCGATGGTTTTTCAGTCCTATGCGCTCTATCCGCACATGACGGTGGCGGAGAATATGGGCTATGGGCTGAAAGTCAATAAAGTGCCGAAAGCGGAGATCCGTCGCCAGGTGGAAATGGTGGCCAAAACGCTGCAGCTCTCTCACCTGCTGGATCGTAAACCGAAGCAGCTCTCCGGCGGCCAGCGGCAGCGTGTGGCCATTGGCCGCGCTATCGTGCGTAATCCCCGGGTGTTTATGTTCGATGAGCCGCTTTCTAACCTCGATGCCGAGCTGCGCGTCGATATGCGCCTGCATATCGCCCGACTGCACCAGGAGCTGAAGACCACCATGGTGTATGTCACGCACGATCAGGTGGAGGCGATGACGCTCGCCGATAAAATCGTAGTCATGAACTACGGGAAGGTCGAACAAATGGGTTCGCCGATGGCGCTGTACTACAATCCGGTCAACAAGTTCGTCGCCGGTTTTATCGGCTCGCCAAAGATGAACTTTTTGCCGGCCACCGTCAGCGACTGGCAGGCAGAGCGCTTAACGGTCACCCTCGCCCAGGACCATCAGCTCACCCTGAACGTTGCCACCCAACCGCTGAAGCCCGACGCCGCGGTCACGCTGGGGATCCGGCCAGAGCACCTCACGCCGGAAGTCTCCACCGGTACCGTGGTGGAGTTTCAATGTGAAGTGGTGGAGCGTCTGGGCAACAATACCTACCTGTTCGGCCAGTGCTACGGTCACGATAAAGTCAAGGTTCTGCTGCCCGGCGACGTCCATTTCCGCCCGTGGCAGAAGATTAATCTGGCCTTCGATGACCGCTTCTGCATGGTGTTTGATGAGAACGATCTGCGCATCAGCGCCGATATCACGGCGCCGGACGCCCACTAAGCCAACATATTGCTGTCATCTGCGCAGCGTATGCTGCGACTGAATGCCGGAATACATCCTGCCCGGCATTCACACCCTCATTTTTATTCTGCTGCATCGGAATCATCCTTCTCTCCCGGCATCGCAGGTTATTGTGATGCCGGTTTTTTTGCCCACGCAGCGCGATTTCTCCCGCTGCGCCCGGTTTATCTTTCGCATATACTGATGACACCCGGCGAACGATAAGGATACAGGCATGAGGACCCGGCATCTGATGGCGCTGTTTACAGGAGTGCTGATACTGGCCATCATCCTGCCTATCTCGCTCAGCATCTGGCAGGCGGCGCGGCAGGCCAAAATGCAGTTCTATCGTGAGCTGGATGATTATTCCAACCGTATTGTCGTCCGCACGCTGCAGGTCGCCGATCAGGCCCGGGAAGCACTGCGGGAGGCCGACTCACACTCTGCCGCTTCCTGTAGCCCGGAGCATCTGCTCGCCCTCCGCCGGATCGCCTATACCCATCGCTACGTGCAGGAAGTGCTCTGGCTGGAAGATTCCGTACCGCAATGCTCCTCCCTGGAAGACCATAGCGTTGCGGTGACCTTCCCGCCACCGGATCACATTGCCCCCGACGGCTATCGCACCTGGCTGACCTCGATTAACGATCTTGGCCTTAATCACCAGATGACGGCCATGGCCAGCCGGCAGCATATGGTAATGATCGATCCCATCTCCTTCATTGATGTGGTGCCCGCCAGCGAGGAGAAGATCCATACCATGCTGTTTGGTTTGGACCATCTGAAAATGGTGATCAGCAGCCAGCCGCTGCCGGCGAAGGTCTGGCAACGGATTAAAGATCCGCACCTGAATATGCTGACCCTGGATAATACGGTCTACCGGATCCAGCGCATTCCCGAGCTGGGATCCGGCATTGTGACCTGGTCATCCACCCTGCCGCTACAGCAGCGTATTCGCCAGCAGCTGATCTTCTGGCTCCCTGTCGGCATCTTCACCAGCCTGCTTGCCACCTGGCTGCTGCTGCGCCTGCTGAGACACCTGCGTTCACCGCGCAACAGTATGCTGGACGCCCTCAATTCCCAGGCGATTCAGGTTTACTATCAGCCGATTATTTCATTGCAGGACGGAAAAATCGCCGGGGCCGAAGCGCTGGCGCGCTGGCAGCAACCCGACGGCACCTTTTTATCGCCGGATATCTTCATTCCCCTGGCCGAGCAAACCGGACTGATCACCCAGCTGACGGAAGATATCGTCAGGAAAATTTTTGCCGACCTGGGTCCCTGGCTGAGGCAGCGGCCGGAAGTGCATATCTCCATCAACCTGTCGGTGGATGACTTACGCTCTCCCACCCTACCCAAGCTATTACACGATCAGCTGCAGCACTGGGGGATCGCCGCGGAACAGATTATCCTTGAGATCACCGAGCGCGGGTTTGTTGACCCGGAGACCACCATGCCGGTGATCGCACACTACCGCGAGGCCGGGCACCGTATTTCGATTGACGATTTCGGTACCGGCTACTCCAGCCTGAGCTATCTGCAGAAGCTGGACGTCGACACGCTGAAAATCGATAAATCCTTTGTCGATACCCTCGAGTACCGGCCGCTGACGCCGCACATTATTGAAATGGCCAAGGCGCTCAATTTGGCCACCGTCGCCGAAGGGGTGGAAACCATAAGCCAGCGCGATTGGCTGAGACAGCATGGCGTTCAGTACGCCCAGGGGTGGCTGTACAGCAAAGCGCTGCCAAAAGAGTCGTTTATTCTGTGGGCGGAAGAGAACCTCCATGCGCATTAAGCGGCAGGCGGCCTGCGCAGAAGGTCAGCGGGCGCGGCCTCTTCGCCGCCCTCTGCCGGAGGCTACTTCAGATAGGATTTAATCACCTGCATCACCGTCTCCAGATCCGCCTCACGCTGCGTCTCGTCTGGCTCTTTCACCACATGGTCGGTGAGATGTCCCTGGATAACCTGCAGCATCATGCCATTGACCGCGCCGCGGATCGCCGCCAGCTGCTGTAGCACCTCAGCGCACTCATGCTCGCGATTAAGCATTTTCTCTAATGCGGTACTCTGCCCCTGAATTTTCTTCAGCCGGGTCAGTAACTTCTTTTTGTCTCTCACTGTGTGTGACATTACGCGATCCACCGTTTTTTTCTGTCCGGGATTACCGACCTGCGTGGTCAGCAACGCCTGCCAGCATACCATGATCCTTTTTATTAGCCGCTTTATCTACTGGGGGGTAGTATTTTACTACTGGGGGGGAGTAGGATAAACGCACTTTTGGCAAGGATCCCGATATGAACGATTTCACTTCCCTTTTGCAGCAGGGCAATGCCTGGCTGTTTATTCCCAGCGCAATACTGCTCGGCGCGCTGCACGGCCTCGAACCCGGGCACTCAAAAACAATGATGGCCGCCTTTATCGTGGCGGTGCGAGGAACCTTAAAACAGGCGGTACTGCTGGGGCTGGCGGCCACGGTTTCGCATACGGCGGTGGTCTGGCTGATCGCCATGGCCGGTCTGTGGTTTGGCCGCGGCTGGAACACCCAGACTTCTGAGCCCTGGTTTCAGCTGATTTCGGGGATTATCATTGTGCTGATTGCCTGCTGGATGCTCTGGCGCACCTGGCGCGAATCGCGTCCCCACTCCCACCATTATCATCAGCACGACCATGAACATGAACATGAACATGAACATGAACATCATCATGAACATTCACATGACCGCCATCATTCTCACGCCCCTGGCGCGCCGCTGGTGGCGGAGGAGTGGCAGGACGCGCATCAGCGGGCCCATGCCCAGGAGATCAACCGGCGCTTTGATGGCCGTCAGGTGACGACCGGGCAGATCGTGCTGTTTGGCCTGACCGGCGGGCTGATCCCCTGCCCGGCGTCCATTACCGTGCTGCTTATCTGTTTACAGCTGAAGAAATTCTCGCTGGGCGCCACGCTGGTGCTGGGCTTTAGCGTCGGTCTGGCGCTGACGCTGGTGGCTTCCGGGGCTATTGCCGCCCTGAGCATGAAACATGCCGCCCGCCGCTGGCCGTGGCTTAACGACCTCTCGCGCAAGGCGCCCTGGATCTCAGGTTTACTGATTATTGTGGTGGGGATCTACATGATGCTTCATGGCCTGAGCGGCCTGTAAGCGATGAAAGGCCCTCTCCGTGATGAAGAGGGCGATGGGTTAATTCAGGAGACTATTTCCCGGGGAGGGCTGACCGCGTTGCGGTTGACGGGCTGACTGAACCACGGCAGGCACAGCTGGATAAGCGGTCCAATCGACAGCGCGTAAATGACGGTTCCGACGCCAAACTTCCCCCCCAGCAGACAGCCAATCAGCAGCACGGAAAGCTCGATCGCCGTCCGGATACCGCGCAATGACCAGCCGGTGCGAGCGTGCAGGCCGGTCATCAGGCCATCGCGCGGACCCGGGCCAAACCCCGCGCCAATGTACATCCCGGTGGCGATCGCGTTCAGCACAATCGCCACCACCAGCAGCGCACTGCGCGCCACCAGCGATTCCAGCGGCGGCAGGACGGCCAGCGTGGCGTCCGCCGCCAGCCCCAGCACGATCACATTGCTCACCGTACCGAGCCCCGGCATCTGCCGGATAGGGATCCATAGCAGCAGCACCGCGGCGCCGGTCAGAATAATCACGGTCCCGAAACTGATCCCCAGCTGTTTAGCCACTCCAAGATGAAAGACGTCCCACGGATCGGCGCCGAGATTAGCATGCACGAAGAGCGCCGTGGACACGCCGTAGAGCACCAGACCGATATATAACTGCAGCAGGCGACGAAGCATATTTTTTCCTCAACATCATTGCGAATGCCCTCATCATCAGCAAAAATGGACTGATAATTAATGGCCAGTTTTGGAAAAGTGGATCGCTATGTCAGCCCGACGCTTTGGAACACAGTCCCTGGTACGCCTGCTCGGCAACTGGCAGGAGTCCAGTTCACGCACACCGCTATGGCGCCAGCTGGCGGAAGCGCTCCGCCTGCTGATCCTCGATGGCCGTCTGACGCTACAGACGCGCCTGCCCGGCGAGCGCGAGCTGGCGGCGGCCCTCAACGTCAGCCGGACGACCATCGCCAGCGCCCTCGGCCAGCTGCGGGAGGAGGGATTTCTCCAAAGCCGCCAGGGGAGCGGGTCGCGCATTGTTTTGCCGGAACGCCCTGCCGACCTGCCGCCGCCCTCTGCGACCCCCTCGACGATCAATCTCTCTACCGCCGCCCTCAGCGCCGGTCCGGAGGTCCATCAGGCCTTTCAGCATGCCATGACCCTGCTGCCGTCCTATCTCGCCCAGACCGGTTACGATCAGCAGGGGCTCCCGGTGCTACGGGAAGCGATTGCCCGGCGCTACAGCGAACGTGGCCTGCCGACGCGGCCCGATGAAGTGATGGTGGTCAACGGCGCGCTCAGCGCCTTCGCGCTAATCCTGCGTCTGTTCACCGGCCCCGGTGACCGGGTGGTCATTGATGCCCCGACCTATCCAATGGCCATCAGCGCCATTCAGGGCGCCTCCTGCCGGCCCATTGGGGTCGCACTCCCACAGCAGGGGTGGGACTGCGATGGATTCGCGGCGATCATTGCGCAGACCGCGCCGCGTCTGGCATGGCTGATGCCGGATTTTCACAACCCCACCGGGCGCTGTATGGATGCCCTCACCCGCCAGCGGGTCGCGGACATCGCGGCCAGGACGCGAACAACGCTGGTGATCGATGAGACCATGGTCGACCTCTGGTATAACGCCCCGCCCCCGCCGCCGCTGGCCTGCTTTAATCCCGACGCCGCGGTGATCACCATCGGTTCGGCCGGGAAAAGTTTCTGGGGGGGACTGCGCATCGGCTGGATCCGCGCCAGCACGCGAACAATCGCCTCGCTTATTCAGGCCCGCGACTCTCTGGACTTGGGTACGCCGCTGCTGGAGCAGCTGGCCTGCAGCTGGCTGCTGGCAAACGCCGCCACGCTGCTGCCGCCGCGACGGGAGATGCTGAAGGCGCGCCGGGACATGTGCGAAGAGCTGATGAAAGAGTATTTTCCCCGCTGGCGCTTTACGCCACCGGAAGGCGGGCTCTCTTTTTGGGTGGAACTCCCTGACATGCTAGCCACTTTGTTCTCTGCACGTGCGGAAAGCCAGGGGATCCATATCGGCACCGGCACGCGGTTTGGTCTGGAGGGCGCGTTCGATCGCTATTTACGTCTGCCGTTTACGCTGCCGGATGAAGCATTGCGCCAGGCCTTCTCCACGCTACAACCATTGTGGCACAGCCTTGCAGAACAGCGGGAAAGTACGCGTTTGCGGAAAATAATATAAGAAAATATCGACGGGCTGGCTTCAGCCCGTCAAAAGTCCGTCATCCATGAGGTATATGAGATGTTTTTATAAAATTGCCTGGGTATCCTGCCATCTGGTTATGGCAACCCGGTGACGGAAATAAGGCAATTTCATTAATGCTGGCGCGGAATAGGAAACCCTTTCAAGGAAATAATAAAGCCATCTTCATCTTTTTTAATTTTAGCGCCGGTGTCACACCAGTCGGAGGCAATGCGAAAGAACTCATCACTACCGATATTCCAGTTCAGGCGAACGTGTTTCACGTATCCTGAGCGCAACATATCGCAGGCTTCGCTATAGTTGCTGGCTGTAGAGAATTGTTGTTTCATTTTTTCTTCTTCAGAAGTTTTCTTAATGCTTTGATTTCTTTAGGGGTTAATGGCGTCGCTTCCTCTTCGGTATGCTGGCTGTCAATGTCCTCTTCCGTCACCCCCGCCTCATCTGCTGACGCCTCCAGCTGAAAAGCCAGCTGCAGCAGCTTTTCCGTTGCCGTACCCAGGTTCTCGTTATTCACTTCCGCATAATGACGCAACTTCTCTTTTAACTCAGCGTCAATTTTTACATTCAAAACCACTGTGGTCATAGCTACGCTTCCCGTGCAATAAAATCATCATAATTAATACACGAAGTTAACATGCTGATCCAGAGATATATTTTATAGCATGGATCTGGCAACAAATTCCCACCAATAAGATGCGCTTTATTTATGACACGCAAATGACATTAATATTTCAGTAGCATTTCAGATTTATGACAAGTAAATATTATGGAATAAGTAGAGGGTGTTTTAGCAACTAAAAATAATATGTGATCTGTATCAGAAATAAATTCTGGCCAGCAGAGAAGACCGCACAAATACAAGGGGAAAATTACGAAGGCCGAAATGGGTGGGGGCCCTGCCAGCTACATCCCGGCACACACGTCGTCTGCTCTGGCTGCTTCCTTCCGGACCTGACCTGGTAAACAGAGTAGCGTTGCGGGAGAACCAACAGAGCCCCCATTGAGAGCGTTGTTACCCAACGCGCTGGCGCATTATCCCTGCTGACCTGGTGAATTGCAAGCACGCCCCGACTGCCTGCTGGTTTATTGCGCAATAATGCGAATAAAACCAGTCACTCACGCTCAACCTGTGAGATTGCGAGCGCGCGCTCAGCACACAGTCGGGATATCCACCATACTTAGCCATCTTGCGTCCCCTTTTATCATCAGCACCTTGTCTCGACGGTAATCGAATGACTGACTCATCACCACAGACCATCACTCTGCCTTTACCCGCCATTGAAGGGATGACCATCGCCTTTCAGGGGGTGAATTATCTGCGCCCTGAAAAAATGCTCGACTTCGTGACCATCAGTCAGGCGCCGGTGCGGGCGGTCACGCCGCTGGCGCTGCTCTATTCCACCGTCGGCGTCCTGCGCCAGGTGGAACTGCGCAAGCTACCGGTCTACATCAGCGGTCGGGTGGTATACCCCATCTCGTCGCTGACCATGCCGGGCCTGCGCGCGAAGCTGATCATCAACGCGACCTCGCAGCGGTTAAAATTCCTTGAGAGCCTCATCGCCAGTTCACCTTCCGACAATGTCCATGGCATGCAGATCCTCGGCCTCGCTCTGACGTTCACCGTCGAACAGCCCGCCTGATCGGGCAGGCTGTACAGCCTGAAGATCAGCGCTTATGCTGGCGTTTTTCGGGTAACAGGACTGAATATGGATCCGCACGATACATTTCCCCAACGTGTCTGGCACATTGTGGCGTCGATACCGGAAGGGTATGTCACGACCTATGGCGATGTCGCCAGGCTGGCCGGTTCGCCGCGCGCGGCGCGCCAGGTGGGCGGTGTGCTGAAGCGTCTGCCGGAAGGGTCCACTCTGCCCTGGCATCGGGTGGTCAATCGCCATGGCGATATCTCCCTCACCGGCCCCGATCTGCAGCGGCAGCGTCAGGCGCTGTTGGCCGAAGGGGTGCAGGTCTCCGGCGGCGGCCATATCGATCTCCAGCGCTATCGCTGGGTTTACTGAAGACCAAAAAAAAGCCCCCATTCGGGGGCTTAGCGAGCTTACTGTGCGACAGGCACGGCGGTCTGCTGAACCGGAACCAGCGTCAGGTCGGCATGGGTGCCCCCCTGGTTGATCACCGTCTGCACGGTATCGGTAATGAACATCAGCTGGCCGTTAACCGTAATCGCTGCGCTCAACAGAATGCGGGCGTTCGGTTGAATATCTGCCGGGTTGTAAGGCAGTGCAAAGTTGAATGGCGCCTGCTTGCCTTCGGTACGCACCGCTTTTTGCGACAATACGCGGGCTGGCGCATCGGCCAGAGAAGCATCCGACAGGGTCACCGTCAGCACCGCATCCGGCGGCAAAGCGATTCTCTGGCGGATATTAATCGTCCCCGTGACGCTCGGCTGCTGCTGCGCCACGCTCAGCGTCGCAATACCGTAAGGGTCGGGTGCAGCCGCCTGCGTCGAAGAATTGTTCGAGTGGTGATTAGCACAGGCGGTCAGCGTCGCGGCGACGGCTAAGGCACTAAACATATAGGCAAATTTCATGATGTTCTCCTTATCATCCCTTAATACCCAGGAGGATGTTCCGCCGCTTCGCCGGCAGGAACTTTCGTGTCGTCAATAAGTGTGGCACAGATCGCAGATTTCTTCCTGTTGACCGGTTGTTATTCAGATTATTACACCCATCGGACCACTTGCGATTCCAGGTTATACTTTGCCACATTACGCGCGCGGCGCCGCCATTGTTAACTGAGGAAAAGTATGAGTCAGGCACTCTCTAACCTGCTGGCATTATTAGATTTGGAAAAAATTGAGGAAGGGTTGTTCCGTGGACAGAGCGAAGACCTGGGATTGCGCCAGGTTTTTGGCGGCCAGGTGGTGGGCCAGGCGCTGTATGCGGCAAAAGAGACCGTGCCCGTTGAACGTCTGGTGCATTCGTTTCACAGCTACTTTCTGCGCCCCGGCGACAGTCAAAAACCGATCGTCTACGATGTGGAGGTGCTGCGCGACGGCAACAGCTTTAGCGCCCGCCGGGTCGCCGCCATCCAGAACGGGAAGCCGATCTTCTATATGACCGCCTCCTTCCAGGCGCCAGAGCACGGCTATGAACATCAGAAAGCGATGCCGGCCGCCCCCTCCCCTGATGGGCTGCCTTCGGAAACCGACATTGCCCGCAAGCTGGCGCATCTCCTGCCGCCGCAGGTGAAAGACAAATTCCTCTGCGATAAGCCGCTGGAGATCCGCCCGGTGGAGTTTCATAACCCGATGAAAGGCCATATCGCCGAGCCGGTGCGTCAGGTGTGGCTGCGCGCCAACGGCGCCGTTCCCGACGATCTGCGCATTCATCAGTATCTGCTGGGCTATGCCTCGGACTTTAACTTCCTGCCGGTGGCGCTGCAGCCGCACGGCGTTGGTTTCCTTGAGCCCGGCATGCAGGTCGCCACTATCGATCACTCGATGTGGTTCCATCGGCCGTTTAATATCAATGAGTGGCTGCTGTACAGCGTCGAAAGCACCTCGGCCTCCAGCGCCCGCGGCTTCGTCCGCGGCGAGTTCTACACCCAGGATGGCACGCTGGTTGCCTCAACGGTGCAGGAAGGGGTGATGCGCAACCGCAACGCATAAAAAAAGCCTCCCCTACGGGAGGCTTTTTGCTACATGGAGAAGGGTTTTCTGTCAGGCGTTGTAAGCGTTTTCGCCATGGCTGTTGACGTCCAGCCCTTCGCGCTCCTGCTCTTCCGGCACGCGCAGCCCTACGGTCATATCCGCTACTTTGTAGCCGATAAAAGCGACGACGCCGGACCAGACCACGGTAATGCCGATACTTTCCAGTTGCACCAGCAGCTGATGGCCCATGGTGACGCCTTCCGCATAACCGACGCCGCCCAGAGAAGTCGCCGCGAAGATACCGGTCAGAATACAGCCGACGATGCCGCAGACGCCGTGAACGCCGAAGACGTCGCAAGGGTCATCCACACGCAGCCAGCGTTTCAGCGCAGTCACGCCCCAGATACCCGCCAGGCCAGAGGCGATACCGACGATCAGCGCGCCGCCGACACCGATATAACCACACGCCGGCGTAACGCCAACCAGACCGGCAATTGCCCCGGAGCAGGCGCCCAGCAGTGAAGGTTTGCCGCGCAGAGCCCATTCGCCAAAAGTCCACGCCAGGATAGCAGCGGCGGTCGCCACGACGGTGTTAACGAACGCCAGGGCCGCGATTTCATTCGCTGCGCTGGCAGACCCGGCGTTGAAACCGAACCAACCCACGTAGAGGATAGCGGTGCCGGTGAACACCATCGGCAGGTTATGCGGTTTGAACGCTTCTTTGCCGAAGCCCACGCGTTTGCCCATCATATACGCGCCCACCAGCCCGGCGACCGCGGCGTTGATGTGCACAACGGTGCCGCCGGCGAAATCCAGCGCGCCATGCGTCGCCAGCAGACCGCCGCCCCAGACCATATGCGCAATCGGCACGTAGGAGAGCGTCATCCACACCACCACGAAAATCAGCACGGCGGAGAAACGGATACGTTCAGCCAGCGCCCCGACGATCAGCCCGACGGTGATGCAGGCGAACGAGCCCTGGAAGGCGACGTGGATATACTGATAGAAGGTGCCCATCAGCGCTTTCAGTTCAATATTTTTCAGCATCACCCAGTCAAAGCTGCCGAAGAAGCTGCCGCCGGTGCCGAAGGCCAGGGTATAGCCATAAATGACCCACAGTACGCAGACCAGGCCAAAGGTGACAATCACCTGCGTCAGCATGGAAAGAACGTTCTTACCGCGGATCAGGCCGCCGTAAAACAGCGCAATCCCCGGGATAGTCATAAACAGAACCAGCGCGGTGCAAATCATCATAAACGCGTTATCGGCTTTGTCCGCTACCGCAGGCGCGGCCATCGCCAGCCCCGGAAGAAGGGCTAATGCCCCCAGACCCGATTTCATTGTTGCCATTTTCATTGTTTCGTTCCCCATCACTGTGTGGTCTGGAAATTACAGTGCCGCTTCGTCAGCTTCGCCGGTACGGATGCGAATGACGCGCTGCAATTCAGCGACAAAAATTTTGCCGTCGCCAATTTTTCCGGTATAAGCCGCTTTGCTGATGACATCGATAACTTCATCCAGCTGATCGTCGGCGATCGCCACATCAATCTTCACTTTTGGCAGAAAGTTGACGCTATACTCGGCGCCGCGGTAGAGCTCCGCATGTCCTTTCTGACGGCCAAATCCTTTGACTTCAGTGACCGTCAGGCCCTGAATGCCGATGGAAGACAAGGCTTCACGCACGTCTTCCAGTTTGAATGGTTTGATTACCACGGTAACCAGCTTCATAAGTCCCCTCCAGTCAGTATTCGGTAATGGCCGCAGCTAACACGATGGATATAAAGCAAGGGCTATGCCAGAAATGAAAAAAGGCCGCTTAGCGGCCCTTTGATGGCAAAAAACAGGCGAGAGGTCAGGCATTAGCCGGCGCAAAGGCATTTAACGGGCAAAAATGCACCACAGCGGTGCATTTGATGTAACGTTTTTGCACCACGACAGGCCGCCCAGCCTTCGCTGCCTGCTGGTGGTGCATCAGGCGCTGAGCGACTCTTCTCTGGCGCTGGCCGCCAGCTCTTCACCAGCCAGCTGTAGCTGATACATCTGCCAGTAGCGGCCTTTCGCCGCCAGCAGCTGCTGGTGGTTGCCCCGCTCGACGGCCTGACCACGATGCAGAACCAGAATGGTATCCGCCTCGACGATGGTCGACAGCCGATGGGCGATAACCACCAGGGTGGTATGCTGGCGAACCTTCGCCAGCGCCTGCTGGATCGCCTGCTCGGTACCGGAGTCGATGTTTGCTGTCGCCTCATCCAGAATCAGTACCTGCGGGGTCTCCACCAGCACGCGCGCCAGCGCCAGCAGTTGCTTCTGTCCGACGGAGAGATTATTGCCCTGCTCGCCCAGTTGGGTGTACAGGCCGTCGCTCATGCTGCGCGCCACCGCCGCCAGCTGCACCGCCTCCAGCGCTTCCCAGACCTGGGTTTCGCTGATGTCCCGGCCCAGCGCGACGTTGGCGTAGAAGGTATCCGCCAGCACCACCGGATCCTGTTGCACCATCGCGATGCCCCGACGCAACGCGCTGTGGCTGAGAGAAGCGAGCGGCCGGCCATCGATGCGGAT
Organism: Klebsiella sp. GG_Kp175; assembly: GCF_040062325.1. NCBI lineage: Bacteria > Pseudomonadati > Pseudomonadota > Gammaproteobacteria > Enterobacterales > Enterobacteriaceae > Klebsiella > Klebsiella sp. GG_Kp175. Next base: position 311,561 of record NZ_JBEAFX010000003.1, read on the forward strand.
CTCCCCGTGGGTTAACGGGTAATAGCCCATCATCAGACTGGCGAGGGTACTCTTCCCGCTGCCGGTATGCCCGACCAGCGCCACAAAGCTGCGGGAAGGGATATCCAGCGTGATATCCTGGAGGACCAGACGATCCCCGCGGTAGGCGAAGGAGAGATGGTCGATTTCCACCCGACCGCTGCTCAGCGGCGCGTCATCGGCGCCCCACGCCTGGCGCGGACGGTCCATCAGTTCGAAAACGCGTTCGCCGGCGACCACCGCCTGCTGCAGCATTGACTGCTGGGTGGTCAGCTCAATGAGCGGCTCGTTAAGGCGTCCGAGATAGCTGATAAACGCATACAGGACCCCGACCTCAATCGTGCCCGCCGCGCTAAAGCCGAACAGCATCAGCAGCCCGCACAGCACCAGCGAGGAAAAAAGACTCAGCAGCGGACGCAGCAGAAAACCGTCGAGGCGTAGCGTCTGCATCCGCGCCAGGTAGTGGGCGTAGCTGGCCTCACGCATCCGTTCGCCAAAACGCGCCTGCTGGCGGAACTGCTGGATGACCCCCATGCCGTTGATCACTTCGTTAAAGCCATCGTTGATGTCGGCAAGCCAGGCGCGTACCCGGCGCACGATCGGCGTGCTATAGCGCTGATAAATGATCATCACGATCAGCACCGCCGGGAAAATCGCGATCGCCACCAGCGCCATCCGCCAGTCGAGGCTAAACATCGCCACCAGCATCGCGCCGATCAGCGCCGCGCTACGCAGCACCGTCGCCACTACCGTCACGTACAGGTCGCGAATGACTTCCGTATCGTTGGTTACCCGGGAGATAAGCTGCCCGACCGGCTGAGTATCAAACTCGCTGAGCGGCTGATGCAGGGCGGCATCCATCACATCGCTGCGTAACTGCTGGACCACGCCAACCGCGGCGCGGTTAAACAGCAGCGACTGGCTATAGTGCAGTAACGCCGCCAGCAGCTGCAGACCGATATAGGCTGCCGCCAGGCCTGCCACCAGCTTCAGCGGCAGAGTATGTTTCGCCACCATATTGTCGATGAAATAACTGATAAGCAGCGGACCGCTCACCTCTGCCGCCGCCGCGATCCACATCATCGCCACCGCGATGGCCAGCGGCTTACGCCACGGTGAACCATAGGCCAGCAGGCGTTTAAGCGTCGGCCAGAGTTCGGTAAAGCTACGCATCCAGGACCTCCTCTTGCTCCTGGGGAACCTCGTCGAGCGCGGCCTCCAGCTGCTGATAGCGATACATGTCGCGATACCAGCCTGGCTGCACGGCCAGCGCCTCATGGCGGCCGCGCTGGGCAATATGTCCGTGCTGCAGCACCAGAATTTCACTGGCCTCGGTCAGCGCCGACAGCCGGTGGGCGCTGATGATCACCGTCCGGCCCTCTCCCCACTGGCGCAGGTTATGCAGGATCTGGTGTTCGGTGCGACCATCCACCGCCGATAAGGCATCATCCAGGATCAGAATTTCGGCCTCCAGCAGCAGGGCGCGGGCAATAGAGATACGCTGTTTCTGGCCGCCGGAGAGCATCACGCCGCGCTCGCCCACTTCGGTATCGTACCCCTGGGGCAGACGCAGAATGTCGTCATGCACGCTGGCCAGCCGCGCCACCCGCTCAATCTGTTCCGGCGTCGCGTCCGGTTTTCCCAGCGCGATATTATTGGCGACGGTATCGGAGAATAAAAACGGCGTCTGATTGACCACCGCCAGCCGTTCGCGCCAGCTGTCGAGCTGCAGACGCGGTAGCGGCAGATCGTGAAAGCGGATCTCGCCGCTGGTGACGTCAAAATGGCGCTGCAGCAGGGCCAGAATGGTGCTTTTGCCGGCGCCCGTCGGCCCGCAGATTCCCAACATTTGCCCCGGCTGAAGGGTAAAATTAACCTGTTCCAGTGAAGGTTTGCTCGCCTGCGGATAGATGAAATCGCGGATAGCGACCTGCAGGACGCCGCGGCCTGCTGGCACCGTCTCGGTCCCGTCGTCCACCGCCGGCGCCTCTTCGAGCAGGGTGCGGATACGACCATAGGCCGCGCTACCGCGCTCCACGATGTTAAACATCCACGCCAGCGCCAGCATCGGCCAGATCATCAGGCCAAGGTACATCACGAAGCTGGTCAGCTGCCCCAGCGTCAGGCTGCCGTGGATAACCATCCAGCTGCCGCCGCCGATGGCCAGCAGGTTCGCCGCCCCGATGGCGATATAGATGGTAGGGTCGAAGCGCGCGTCAATTCGCGCCACGCGCATATTTTTCGCTCCGGTATCGGCCGCATCGGCGGCAAACTGCGCCGACTGGCGATCCTCCAGCCCGAACGCCTTAATCATGCGGATGCTGGTCAGGCTCTCCTGCGTGCGATCGTTGAGGCTGGAAAAGGCCGCCTGGGCGACGCGAAAACGTTCGTGAAGGGCATCGCCGTTGCGTTTGATCGCCAGGGCCATCAGCGGCATCGGCAGCAGCGCCAGCAGGGTGAGCTGCCAGCTAATCTGCGTCGACATCACAATCAACACCGCACAGCCCATCACCAGGGAATCCACCAGGGTTAACACCCCTTCACCAGCGGCAAACACCACCCGGTCCACGTCATTGGTGGCGCGGGCGATAAGATCCCCGGTGCGATGGCGCAAATAGAACGCCGGATGCTGGCGGCTCAGCTGCCGGTAAAAGTCTTCCCGCAGTTCGACCGCCAGCTGATAAGAGGCGCCGAACAGCAGCACGCGCCATACATAGCGCAGCAGGTAGACCATCACCGCGATCAGCACCAGCGCGCCGATCCACATCCACACCTTCTCCGCGGTGTAATGTTGTTGCGTCACGCCGTCGACCACAATGCCCACCACCTTCGGCGGAACAAGCTGCAGGACGGCAATAATGGCCAGCAGGGCAATTGCGCCAAGATAGCGGCGCCACTCCCGGCGGAAATACCAGCTGAGTTGTGCAAATAATCGCAAGCAGTAAAATCCTGATTTGTTATGGGTTACGGCGCAATACCGTTATTCGACAGGCAAGGCGGTGGTGTATTTTATCTGTTCCATGGCAAAACTCGAAGTGACATCCGACAGCCCCGGCACGCTGTTCACCAACCGTTTATAAAAGTCGTCATAGCGCTTCATATCGGCCACCTGCACCCGCAGCAGATAGTCATACTCCCCCGCCATCCGCCAGAAGCCGAGCACTTCAGCCATCTGCGTCACTTCGCTCACAAAATGGCAATACCAGTCGCTGCTGTGATGCTGGGTCTTGATCAGGACAAACGCCGTCAGCCCCAGCCCCACCTTTTCCGCATCCAGTAAGGCGACGCGCCCGCGGAGAATACCCTCATCCTCGAGTCGTTTCAGGCGTTTCCAGCAAGGGGTCGTGGTCAGATTAACGGCATCGGCCAGCGCCTGCAAAGAGAGGGTGCAATCTTCCTGCAGCAGCGCCAGCAGCTTACGGTCAATTTTATCTAACATAAGGCCACCAGAGAGAATAATTTACTCCCGCAATTGTAATTGAAAGGTCAAATAGCAACAATTTTTCCCGCACAATCCGCTAAGCTGGGCACAAAATGACAAACAGGAATCCGAGATGAATAGCGCCTGGGTAAAACACGCCATTAGTGAAATTAACGCCGACTATCAGCGTTCCGCCGATACACACCTGATTCGCCTGGCGTTGCCTGGTTTTCCGGGGATCCCGATTTATCTGAAGGATGAAAGTACGCATCCGACCGGTAGCCTCAAACATCGTCTGGCGCGGTCGCTGTTTCTCTATGGCCTGTGCAACGGCTGGATCAAAGAAGGTACCACGATTATCGAATCGTCTTCGGGTTCGACTGCAGTTTCTGAGGCCTATTTCGCCCGCCTGCTGGGGCTGCCGTTTATCGCCGTGATGCCCTCCTGCACCGCCAGACGAAAAATCGAACAGATCGAGTTCTACGGCGGACGCTGCCATTTTGTGCAGAGCGCCTGCGAAATCTACGCAGCTTCCGAAACGCTGGCGCGTGAACTGAACGGCCACTATATGGATCAGTTTACCTTCGCCGAGCGAGCCACCGACTGGCGCGGCAATAACAATATCGCCGACAGTATTTTCCGCCAGATGAGCCATGAGCCGCACCCGCAGCCGTCGTGGATCGTGATGAGCGCCGGCACCGGCGGCACCTCGGCGACCATTGGCCGCTATATTCGCAGCCAGGGCTACGAGACGCAGCTGATGGTTGTCGACCCGCAAAATTCGGTGTTCCTCGATTACTGGCAGACCCGCGACGCCAGCCTGCGCAGCCCGATCGGCAGCAAAATTGAAGGCATCGGCCGCCCGCGCGTCGAGCCATCGTTTATTCCCGATGTTGTCGATGAGATGCTGCGCGTGCCGGATGCGGCGAGCGTGGCCACTGCTCTGTGGCTGGAAACTCAGCTTGGACGAAAAGTCGGCGCCTCGACCGGGACCAACATGTGGGGCGTGCTGCAGCTGGCCGCGCGGATGCGCGAGGAAGGACGCACGGGTTCCCTCGTCACCCTGCTGTGCGACAGCGGCGAGCGTTATCTGGAAAGCTATTACAACCCGCAGTGGGTGGCGGCCAACATCGGCGATATCGCCCCCTGGCAGGCGGAGATCACCCGGCTGGTCGGCAGAACATAAAAAAAGCCAGATAGAATGCTATCTGGCTTGCTGGAAGGGTCTCTCTATTCGGGGGAATAAGGAAGATCAGGATTATCCAGCCAATGCGTTAAAAAATGGGAGACCGCCTGATGCCGGCAGTCGCCAATAACCGGGAGATGCGGCAGCTCGGCTTTCAGCTGCGGCATCGCGTTGCCCATGATGAACCCCCGCCCAACGCTGCGAAGCATCTCGCGATCGTTCATCGCATCGCCGAAGGCCATGCACTCCTGTAGGGTGAGTCCCAGGTGCTGGCTCAGCCTCGCCAGCGCCGCGCCTTTATTGCAGCCAACCGGCAGCACTTCCAGACAGTCCATCGCCGAGAAGCAGAGAAACGCGCGCTGGCCCAGCGCCTCATTCAGTTGGATCCGCAGGCGGCGCAGATCGTCATGATCGCCGCAGAAGCAGATCTTGGTGACATGATGCGCCGACATACGTTTCGGATCGCACAGTTGATAGCGAAACCCGCTGAAGACATGCGCCTTCAGCAGCTCAGGTCTTGCCTGGCCGGTGAACCAACCGCCGTCATTAAACACGTGCATGCTGGCCCGGGTATCCCATCGACTATGCAGCACGTCTTCCGCTACCTCGGGATTGAGATCCTGACGGTACAGCTCCTCCCCTTCCAGCGAGTGGATGCGCGTCCCGTTGCCCGTGATCAGAAATGCGTCCAGGGAAAATTCACCCATCACATGGTGCATCTCCAGCGCATGGCGGCCGGTGGCGAACGTCAGAGTGATATCGCGTTCCCGCAGCCGTTTCAGCGCGGTGAGCGTCTTTTCTCCGAGACGATGGTCCGGCATCAGTAAGGTGCCGTCCATATCAAATGCTGCCAGTTTTGCCATGGTGTTTTCCCCGATGTGTGATGGGCTTCGCTTGTGTTGCAGTATCACCTGGGATATACGGAAGTAATAGTGAATAGATAATATAAATTGTTCCGGGTTTATTGCGGCCCGGTGGGCGACAGCGCTTATGAGACTCTTACACCGTTTAAACCAGTACCAGCGGCTGTGGCAGCCCTCTGCCGGGGCGCCGCAGCAGGTCACCGTCGGCGAGCTGGCGGAACGCTGTTTTTGCAGCGAACGCCACGTCCGTACCCTACTGCGTCAGGCGCAGGAAGCTGGATGGTTAAGCTGGCAGGCCAGCTCCGGGCGCGGCAAGCGCGGCTTGCTCTCTTTTTACAAAACGCCGGAACGTCTGCGCAATGAGATGATGGAGCAGGCGCTGCATAAAGGTCAGCAGCAAAACGCGCTGGAGCTGGCGCAGCTAGCCCCGGTGGAGCTGAAAGCCCTGCTCCACCCCTTTCTGGGCGGTCAATGGCAAAACAATACCCCGACGCTGCGTATTCCCTACTATCGCCCGCTGGAGCCGCTGCGTCCCGGCTTTCTGCCCGGACGCGCCGAGCAGCATCTGGCCGGGCAGATCTATGCCGGGCTGACGCGCTTCGACGAAGGTGACAATATGCCGATCGGCGATCTGGCGCACCACTGGCAGGTCTCCCCTGACGGCCTGCGCTGGCAGTTTTATATCCGCTCCACGCTGTGCTGGCACAACGGCGATGCGGTGGAAACCGCACAGCTGCGGCAGCGCTTACTGCTGCTGCTGGATCTGCCCGCCTTGCGGACTCTGTTCGCCAGCATCAGCCGCATCGATGTCACTCACGCCCAGTGCCTGACCATCACGCTGCATCGTCCTGACTACTGGCTGCCGTTCCGCCTCGCCAGCTATTGCAGCGTGCTGGCCCATCCTGACGATCCGGCCATCGGCTGCGGACCGTTCCGCCTGAAGCGGTTTAGTCCGGAACTCGTCCGTCTGGAGAACCATCCCCGCTACCACCTGCAGCATCCGCTGATCCAGGCGGTGGAGTACTGGATCACCCCCCAGCTCTTCGATCGCGATCTCGGGACCAGCTGCCGCCACCCGGTGCAGATCACTATTGGCGATCGCGAAGAGCTGCATAACCTGCGCCAGGTCAGCAACAGCATCAGTCTTGGCTTCTGCTATCTGACCCTGCGTCACAGCCCTCGGCTTAGCAAAGCGCAGGCCCAGCGGCTGGTATCGATAATTCACCGCTCGTCGTTGCTGGACACGCTGCCGCTCGACGAGGATCTGATTACGCCAAGCCATGAGGTGTTGCCGGGATGGTCCATCCCGCAGGGGCCGGAAAACAGCGCGGTGCCGCTGCCGGCCAGGCTCACGCTGCTCTACCATCTGCCGGTCGAACTCCACGCCATGGCCGAACAGCTGAGACAGCGGCTGGCTGTGCTCGGCTGCGAGCTGACGCTGCTGTTCCATGACGCCAAAAACTGGGAAGGCTGCCAACATCTGGGGCAGGCCGACCTGATGATGGGCGACCGCCTGATCGGCGAAGCGCCGGAGTATGCCCTGGAGCAGTGGCTGCGCTGCGATATGCTGTGGCCCAATTTGCTGACCGGGGCGCAATATGCCCATCTGCAGGCGACATTAGACGCGGTACAGGCGCAGCCGGAAGCCCGCAGCCGCAACGATGCGCTGCGCAACGTATTTAACAGCCTGATGGAAGACGCCATCATGACGCCGCTGTTTAAATACAACTATCGCATCAGCGCCCCGCCGGGACTCAATGGCTTGCGCCTCAACGCCCGCGGCTGGTTCGACTTCGCCAGCGCCTGGCTGCCGGCGTCGACGTGACAGAGCTGGTGGTGGCGGGCGTCTGGCGCTACCATATCGCCTTTACTCATTTAGTCAGGAATTGCCATGAAACGCGCCGTAGTTGTCTTCAGCGGAGGACAAGATTCAACCACCTGTCTGGTGCAGGCTCTGCAACAGTATGATGAAGTGCATTGCGTCACTTTTGATTATGGCCAACGCCACCGCGCGGAAATCGACGTTGCGCGCGAACTCGCCCTGAAACTTGGCGCCGTCGCGCATAAAGTGCTGGACGTTACCCTGCTCAATGAACTGGCGGTCAGCAGCCTGACCCGCGATAACATTCCGGTACCGGACTATCAGCCTGATGCCGAGGGCATTCCCAACACTTTTGTCCCGGGGCGCAATATTCTGTTTTTAACCCTGACGGCCATCTACGCCTATCAGGTAAAAGCCGAAGCTATCATCACCGGCGTGTGCGAGACCGACTTCTCCGGCTACCCGGACTGCCGCGATGAGTTTGTCAAAGCGCTGCACCACGCCGTCAGCCTTGGAATGGCGAAAGACATACGCTTTGAAACACCGCTGATGTGGCTGAACAAAGCCGAGACCTGGGCGCTGGCCGACTACTGGGGTCAGTTAGATCTGGTGCGCCGGGAAACCCTTACTTGCTACAACGGCATTAAGGGCGATGGCTGCGGCCAGTGCGCCGCCTGCAACCTGCGCGCTAACGGGCTTAACCAGTATCTGGCCGATAAAGTCGGGGTAATGGCGGTGATGAAGCAAAAAACCGGGCTGACACAGGCATAGCCTCCGCAGAGGTATCTTCCAAAAGCTTCAGTTCAACTTCCCCGGTAGCGCTACGCTTACCGGGGCAAGGGGTTCATCACCTTCCGTGGGTCGAGGTGCGCCACCGCCCGGCACGCACGCACGCGACGGTTGTCAGCGCAAGTTCATCTGGTCGAGTTTCTCACGCAGTTCCCCTTCCAGCGGCAGCGCCTTCTGGGTTTTCAAATCGATACAGACGAAGGTAATCAGCGCATCGGCCACCACCTCGCCGTTGGGGTTGAGAGTGACCACCTGGCTGAGCGTGCCGCTTTTGCCGTTGAGTTGCTCCAGTTTGCTGCTCACCGTCAGCACATCGCCCAGGACCGCCGGACGGCGGTAGTTAATATTAATATTCACCACCACGAAGGCGATGTTTTTCTCGGTCATCCACTGAAATGCCGGACTCTTTTCCAGACCATCCCAGCGGGCCTCCTCAAGGAACTCCAGGTAGCGTGCGTTATTCACATGCTGGTAGACGTCCAGATGATAGCCGCGAACTTTAATTTGTGTCTGCATAGCATCAATGCCTTTCTGTTATTGTTGTTTATGAGGTAAGAGGTCACACCACTTGATGCAACCTCTTTATCCTGGCAAAAAATCACCGCTGTGCAAGCGCTGGCAAAAAATTTACAGCGTCAGATGGGATAAATTCCGCTCCACCAGCGCGCTGCCCATCCCCGGGACCTGCTTCAGATCATCAAGGGTTTTGAACGGTCCGTACTCCTCACGGTAGCTGACAATCGCCTGGGCTTTTTTCAACCCCACGCCATTCAGAGCCTGCGCCAGCTGTTCGGCGCTGGCGTGGTTAATGCTGACTTTGGTCGCCCCGTTGTCGGCCTCGCCGGGCTCCGCTTTCGCCTTCGCCGAAGAGGACGCCTGGACATGCTCTTTGGTTACCGCCGCTTTGCCGCTGGTGGGGGCAGCCAGCGCGCCCTGTGCGCCTACCGCGAAAACCAGAACGCCCGCGGCCATCAGTGCTTTTATTCCATATTTCATGCTGATATCTCCTTGTGTTTAGACAGCAAGGCTACGATAGCGTCAGTGCGGATGGCCGACAAAAGGCAAATCACAGAAATGGAAAGGGCCGCGAAAGCGGCCCTTGAGGATTACATGGTGTTGCGTATTTTTGCGAAACGACGCGAAATTACTGCTGCTGGTCGATGCTGTCGCCCAGCTTAATTTTCGCCGCCTTGCGCAGGTTGCTCATCAGCGCTTCGAAAGCGATTTGGGCATTGTTCTGGGTAATCCCCTGAACCATAGCCTTCTTCTGCTCTTCCGGCATGCTGCCTGCTTTCACTTCATCGAGCGCCACCAGCACCACATCGCCTTGCATGTTGCTGCCAACGCCATAGACCGGTTTGCCCTGCTGCGGCAGCGGCAGAGTAAATGCCAGCTGGCTCAGCGGATCCTGGCCGGTACGGGAAAGCGTCTGCGGTGCGCCAAAGCTCAGGCCAGCCGCCTTCATCGCCTCATCGCCTTTGCCGTCTTTCAGCGCCGCCAGCAGCTTATCGGCATCCCGCTTCGCCTGCTGTTCCGCTTTATTGTGCTTAACGATATCGCTAACCTGCGCCTTCACTTCGGCCAGCGGTTTCACCGCCTCGGCTTTGTGCTCGCTGATACGCAGAACAAAGGCGCGATCGCCGTCAACGGTAATGATGTCGGAGTTGCTGCCCGGCGCGCCGTTCACACCGACCAGACCGCCGTTGAAGATAGCGTCAGCGACCGGTTTAAAGTTCAGCTCTTCCGGCAGGTTATCGCGGCCAAACCAGCCGGTTTCCACCACCTGCAGTCCGGCGACCTGCGCCGCGCCCGCCAGCGATTCATTATCGTTGCTGGCCGCATCGCTCACCTTCTGCTGCAGCGCATAGTAAGCATCCAGCGCTTTCTCCTGCTTCACTTTCGCCGCAATGTCATTGCGCACGTCAGCCAGCGGCTTGACCTGCGCCGGCTGGACGTCGTCCAGACGGGCCACCAGGAAGCCAACCGAGGATTTGATCACCCCGGAGAGCTGGCCTTTCTCTTTCAGGCCGGCGTCTTTCAGCTCAGGCACGGTAGAGGCATCTTCCATCCACCCCATATCGCCGCCGTTGCGGGCAGAGATAATATCGGTCGATTTTTCTTTTGCCAGCGTGGCGAAATCGGCGCCTTTTTGCAGCTCGGCCAGTACCGCTTTCGCATCAGCTTCAGTTTTAGTCTGAATCACGCTGTAGCGATTACGCTGCGGCTGAGTGAACTGATCTTTGTGCTGGTCATACCATGATTGAATTTCTTCGTCAGAGGCGTTTTCCTGCATGCTGGCGGCATCCATCTTGATGTAGCTCACGCGGAACTGCTCCGGCGCCATAAAACGGGCCTGATTCTGCTGCCAGAAAGCGTTGATTTCCTCATCGCTGGCGGTCTGTTTTTCCGCCAGGGCGTTGACGTTGATGGTCGCTTCGCGAACGACACGCTGCTGAGACACCAGCGCCGCCAGCTGATCGGACTCGCCGGGCAGCATGAAGTCGGTACCTGCAATGGCGTTAATCAGCTGCTGCGTGGTCAGCTGGTTACGCAGCGCCTGGGCGTACTGATCGGTGGTCATCCCCATCTGGGCGACAATACCGCTGAAGCGCTGGTTGTCGAACTTACCGTTCGTCTGGAACGCCTGGGTCTGGAAGATCGCCTGCTTCACCTGCTCATCGCTGATGCTGAGGCCCAGCTCGCGGGCATACTGATCCAGAAGCGACTCATCAATCAGGCGGTTCAGCACCTGCTGGCGCATGGTTTTCATGTAGTTTTCGTTCGCCGCCAGCTCGGAGAACTGGTCGCCAAGCTGCTGCTGCATACGGTTACGTTCGCTGGCGACGGCGTTTTCAAACTGCCCACGGCCAATCTCCTGGCCATTCACTTTTGCGGCATAGTTTTTGCCACCGCCAATCAGGTAACCACTCACCCCGGTCAAAATGAACGAGACGATAATGATACCGAAAATAATCTTGAGCACGACGCTGTTGGCGGCCGTGCGTAGGTTGTCCATCATGGTGTAACAACGCTCCGCTGTAGATGACTTTAGCTCGCGCAGCATAGCACGTGATGGCCGCCGCGCGTGAGGACGTATTTTGACAAGAAAACAGGGTGATTGTCAGCCCACAAGTGGCGATAAACACACATAAAGTGGTCTGAAAAGGCAATAAAAAAGGCACATCTCACGATGCGCCCTTGTACTTCGTCACATTCCCTGACGGGAAAGCCGATCAGTTCACCGCGTCTTTCAGCGCTTTACCAGCACGGAAGCCCGGCACTTTTGCGGCAGCGATAGTAATTTCTTTACCTGTTTGTGGGTTGCGACCAGTACGGGCGGCACGTTCTTTAACAGCAAAGGTACCGAAACCTACCAGCGCAACGTCATCCCCAGCCTGCAGAGATTCAGTAACAGAAGCGATTAAAGCATCTAACGCACGTCCAGCTGCAGCTTTAGAAATGTCCGCACCCGCAGCAATTTTGTCAATCAGTTGAGATTTATTCACTGTTCTCTTCCTCTCTTTATAATTTATATCGCACCAGAGTCCTTCATAGTGCGACCGCGCAGCAGTTATATCAGGACTGTCATGCCCTTACAACAGCAGTTGTCGATGACCCCCCTGCCAGCGATCTAAGTTAGCTACACAAAAAAAGGCTGGCAAGTCCGAAATGACTTACCAGCCCTATTTTTATTAGCGCAATTTGCGCAGAATCACTATTTCGCGGTCACAACCTGCATGCCAAACGGTTCGTTTTGCAGCGCAAGTGTCAGAACTTCCTCGATTCGTTTCACCGGATGGATATCCAAATCAGCGATAACGTTATCCGGAATTTCTTCAAGGTCGCGTTTGTTCTCATCAGGAATCAGAACAGTCTTAATACCGCCGCGATGCGCCGCCAGCAGTTTTTCCTTCAGACCGCCGATCGGCAGCACCTGTCCACGCAGCGTAATCTCCCCGGTCATCGCCACATCGGCGCGTACCGGGTTGCCGGTCAGGCAGGAGACCAGCGCCGTACACATGGCAATCCCCGCGCTCGGACCGTCCTTCGGCGTCGCCCCTTCCGGTACGTGGACGTGAATATCACGCTTCTCGTAGAAGTCGGCGTTAATGCCCAGCTTGTCCGCCCGCGAACGTACCACGGTCAGCGCAGCCTGAATCGACTCCTGCATCACCTCGCCCAGCGATCCGGTGTAGGTCAGTTTACCTTTGCCCGGTACGCAGGCGGTTTCGATGGTCAGCAGGTCGCCGCCCACTTCCGTCCACGCCAGACCGGTCACCTGACCGACGCGGTTCTCGCTATCGGCGCGGCCATAGTCGAAGCGCTGCACGCCGAGATAATCATGCAGATTCTCACCATTAATTTCGATGTGTTTCAGCGATTTATCCAGCAACAGCTGCTTAACGGCCTTACGGCACAGCTTGGAGATTTCACGCTCCAGGCTACGAACGCCCGCTTCACGGGTGTAGTAACGAATAATGCCGATAATGGCGCTGTCGTCGACGGTCAGTTCGCCTTTTTTCAGCGCGTTGCGTTCGATCTGCTTCGGCAGCAGGTGACGCTTGGCGATGTTCAGTTTTTCATCTTCGGTGTAACCCGAGAGGCGAATCACTTCCATACGGTCCAGCAGCGGCGCCGGAATGTTCATGGAGTTGGAAGTCGCCACGAACATCACGTCGCTGAGATCGTAATCCACTTCCAGATAGTGGTCGTTAAAGGCCACGTTCTGCTCCGGATCCAGCACCTCAAGCAACGCAGAAGCCGGGTCGCCGCGCATGTCGGAAGACATTTTGTCAATCTCATCCAGCAGGAACAGCGGGTTTTTTACCCCCACTTTCGCCATTTTCTGGATCAGTTTGCCCGGCATCGAGCCAATATAGGTTCGACGATGACCGCGAATTTCCGCTTCATCGCGCACGCCGCCCAGCGCCATGCGGACGTATTTCCGGCCGGTCGCTTTGGCGATAGATTGCCCCAGCGAGGTTTTACCTACCCCCGGCGGTCCCACCAGGCAGAGGATCGGCCCCTTGATTTTGTTCACCCGGCTCTGCACCGCGAGATACTCAAGGATGCGGTCCTTCACGCGCTCCAGACCATAGTGATCGGTATCGAGGATCTCCTGGGCCTGACGCAGGTCTTTCTTGACCTTACTGCGCGCATTCCACGGCACCTGCACCATCCAGTCGATGTAGCCACGCACGACGGTCGCTTCCGCAGACATCGGCGACATCATCTTCAGCTTCTGCAGTTCCGCTTCGGTTTTCTCTTTCGCCTCTTTCGGCATTTTCGCCGCGTCGATCTTGCGCTTCAGCGCTTCGTTTTCGTCCGGGGCGTCGTCCATCTCGCCGAGTTCTTTCTGAATCGCTTTCATTTGCTCATTCAGATAGTACTCGCGCTGGGATTTCTCCATCTGCTTTTTGACGCGGTTGCGAATGCGCTTCTCAACCTGCAGCAGATCGATTTCCGATTCCATCATCGCCATCAGATATTCCAGACGTTCGTTGACGTCGGACATCTCAAGCACGGACTGCTTGTCCGCCAGCTTCAGCGGCATATGCGCCGCGATGGTATCCGCCAGGCGCGCCGGATCGTCGATGCTGTTCAGCGACGTCAGCACTTCCGGTGGAATCTTCTTATTCAGCTTGATATAGCCTTCAAACTGGCTGATAGCGGTACGAACCAGCACTTCCTGCTCACGTTCGTCAATCGCCGGCGAGTCGAGATACTCCGCTTTCGCCGAGAAATGCTCGCCATTATCAGACAGCGCAGAAATGCGTGCACGCTGTAGCCCTTCGACCAGCACCTTCACGGTGCCGTCCGGCAGCTTCAGCATCTGCAAAATAGACGCCACGGTTCCAACGGTGAAAAGATCGTTTACACCCGGCTCATCCGTCGACGCTTCTTTCTGCGCAACCAGCATGATTTTTTTATCATGGTCCATGGCCGCTTCGAGGCAACGGATAGATTTTTCCCGCCCTACGAACAGGGGTATGACCATGTGCGGATAAACCACCACATCGCGCAACGGCAATACGGGGATTTCAATGCGTTCAGAACGCTCAGGATTCATAGAGCTCTCTCTTAGTTTAAAGTCCGCCAGGTAGCCGACGACGCCACACTTCACTGCATCGTCGTTAATATGTAATCCAGTATATGGGGATGTATTCCACACATTCAACGGCGGGAATGCAGGAAAAATAAAAGGGGAGATAAAATCCCCCCTTTTTGTTAACTGCTTGAGTGAAATGGCTAATTATTCGCCAGATGCCTGCTGCGCTTCCGGTTTGCCGTAGATCAGCAGCGGTTTGCTCTGACCGGCGATAACCGACTCATCAATGACCACTTTTTCGACATCTTCCATCGAAGGCAGATCATACATGGTGTCCAGCAGCGCCGCTTCCACAATGGAACGCAGGCCACGGGCGCCGGTTTTACGCGCCATCGCTTTCTTGGCGATGGCATCCAGCGCTTCGTCGCGGAATTCAAGCTCTGCGCCTTCAAGGCTAAACAGCGCCTGATACTGCTTGGTCAGGGCGTTTTTCGGCTCTTTCAGGATCTGGATCAGCGCTTCTTCGCTCAGCTCGTTCAGGGTCGCCACGACCGGCAGACGGCCGATGAATTCCGGAATCAAACCAAACTTGATCAGATCTTCCGGCTCGACCTGGGCCAGCAGCTCGCCTTCGCTCGCTTTGTCGGACTTCGCTTTAACCGTCGCGCCAAAACCAATGCCGGAGCCGGTTTCCACACGGTGGGAAATCACTTTGTCCAGACCGGCAAACGCGCCGCCGCAGATAAACAGGATCTTGGAAGTATCAACCTGCAGGAACTCCTGCTGCGGGTGTTTACGCCCGCCCTGCGGTGGAACGGCGGCGACGGTGCCTTCGATGAGCTTCAGCAGCGCCTGCTGCACGCCTTCGCCGGAGACATCGCGAGTAATCGACGGGTTATCGGACTTACGCGAAATTTTGTCGATTTCGTCGATATAGACGATGCCGCGCTGCGCTTTCTGCACGTCGTAATCGCACTTCTGCAGCAGTTTCTGAATGATATTTTCGACGTCCTCACCCACATAACCGGCTTCGGTCAGGGTGGTGGCGTCCGCCATGGTAAACGGCACATCCAGCAGGCGCGCCAGCGTTTCCGCCAGCAGCGTTTTACCGGAGCCGGTCGGCCCGATCAGCAGAATGTTACTTTTACCCAGCTCTACGCCATTGCTGGTATCGCCATTGCGCAGACGTTTGTAGTGGTTGTATACCGCGACCGCCAACACTTTTTTCGCCTGTTCCTGACCGATGACGTAGTCATCAAGGTGGTGGCGAATCTCGTGCGGCGTCGGCAGCGCGCTGCGCTCGCGGTGCGGCGCAACTTCTTTAATCTCTTCGCGAATGATGTCGTTACATAAATCAACGCATTCGTCGCAGATATACACGGATGGCCCGGCGATCAGCTTACGCACTTCATGCTGGCTTTTGCCGCAAAAAGAGCAATACAACAATTTGCCCGATCCATCTTTGCGTTTATCTGTCATGAGTCCAAACCTCTTTTTAAGTTCTTTGTGCCGCACACGACGACGCAAATGCCATTCTCAGGCGCAAGCCGCCATATAGCGTTGTGCCGCCCTTCATTAGTATATACACAAAATCCTTCGCGCTACATCGCGGCGGTAGCGAAGCGACCAGCCGCCTGCCTGCCCGGCAAGCGTCCGGAAAAATGCCAACCGCTCAGCAAACGTGGCGAGAAGGATGAAGCGTAAAGCGGCACCCTTACGCCCAGGGCATCAATTACGATGGGTCAAAATAGAGTCGACCAGTCCGTACTCCACGGCTTCCGCAGCAGACAGGAAGCGGTCACGCTCGGTGTCACGCTCAATCTGCTCAAGAGACTGGCCGGTATGATGCGCCATCAGCTCATTCATGCGTCCTTTCACCTTCAGGATTTCACGGGCGTGGATCTCAATATCCGTCGCCTGCCCCTGATAGCCGCCCAGCGGCTGGTGGATCATCACGCGGGAGTTCGGCAGGCAGAAACGCTTGCCCTTCGCCCCGGCGGTCAGCAGGAACGCGCCCATGGACGCGGCCTGGCCCATACAGATGGTGCTGACGTCCGGCTTGATGAACTGCATGGTGTCATAAATCGACATCCCAGCGGTGATCACCCCGCCCGGAGAGTTAATGTACAGGTAAATGTCTTTTTCCGGGTTTTCCGCTTCCAGAAACAGCATCTGCGCCACGATCAGATTTGCCATGTGGTCTTCGACCTGGCCGGTCAGAAAAATGACGCGTTCCTTAAGCAGACGGGAGTAGATATCAAAAGAACGTTCACCGCGTGAGGTCTGTTCAATGACCATCGGCACCAGGGCCATATGGGGTGCAAAGTTGTCTCGTTCGCCACTGTATGACATTTCCGTCTCCTGGAGTAATTTTAAAATACCTGCTGCACTGATTGTAACCTTACGGACGGATTATCAGCCACAGTTTCTATCCGCTGAACGCGTCACCGCCTCTTCAACACGCGTGCGATTGCGGATGCAGTTGCCTCCCCCGGTAATGGGGATGGCGTTGCCATATTTCAAGCATAACAAGCTTTTGCTGTAACGCTATCATGGTAAATGCGTTTTAGCACCGTGCCTGAGGCTATCATTAGCTAAAAAAAAACCCGCCGCCTTTCGGCAACGGGTTTTTGCCCGAACCTTGAACAATCGCGGCGAAATTACGCCTGCTGGTTCATCAGTTCGTTGAAGGAAGTGGCTTTTTCAGACACTTTGGCTTTCGCCAGCACGGCTTCAACAGCCTGCTCTTCCAGCGCCACGTTGCGCATGTTGTCCATCAGCTCTTTGTTCTTGCTGTAGAACTCAACCACTTCTGACGGATCTTCGTAAGCAGAAGCCATCTCTTCGATCAGGCCTTTCACGCGCTCTTCGTCAGCTTTCAGCTCGTTGGTGCGAATCACTTCGCCCAGCAGCAGGCCAACCACTACGCGGCGTTTAGCCTGCTCTTCGAACAGTTCGCGCGGCAGTTCCAGAGCCTGTTTCTCGTTGCCACCGAAACGCTGAGCAGCCTGGCGACGCAGCACGTCGATTTCGCTGTCGATCAGAGCTGCCGGAACGTCGATGTCGTTAGCTTTAACCAGACCTTCGATAGCCTGAGACTTCACGCGGTTACGCACAGCGCCTTTCAGCTCGCGTTCCATGTTTTTACGCACTTCAGCGCGCAGGCCAGCGACGGAACCATCTTCCACGCCGAAACGTTTGATGAATTCTTCGGTCAGCTCCGGCAGTTCACGTTCTTCAACTTTCTTCAGGTTGATAACGAACTTAGCCGCTTTACCTTTCAGGTTTTCTGCGTGGTATTCTTCCGGGAAGGTCACGTCGATGGTGAACTCGTCACCCGCTTTGTGGCCTTTGATACCGTCTTCGAAGCCCGGGATCATGCGACCCTGGCCCATCGCCAGTACGAAGTCAGAAGCTTTGCCGCCTTCGAACTCTTCACCATCTACGGAACCGGTGAAGTCGATGGTTACGCGATCTTCAGCGTCAACCGCGCCTTCTTTTTCTTTCCAGGTTGCCTGCTGCTTGCGCAGGGTTTCCAGCATGGTGTCAACGTCAGCGTCGGTCACTTCAACAACCGGTTTTTCTACTTCGATCGCTTCCAGACCCTGCAGTTCAACTTCCGGATACACTTCGAACTCTACCGCGTAGGTGAAGTCTTCACCCAGTTTGTATTCGCCCGGAACGTAGTTCGGCGCGCCGGCCGGATTGATTTTTTCTTTGATGATCGCGTCAACGAAATGACGGCTCATCAGGTCGCCCAGCACGTCCTGACGAACGGAAGCGCCATAGCGCTGAGCAACAACATTCATCGGCACTTTGCCTTTACGGAAGCCGTCAATGCGAACTTTTTTCGCTACGTTGACCAGCTCGCTTTTGACAGCATTCTCGATGCTGTCAGCGGCGATAGTAATCGTTACACGGCGCCCAAGGCCCTGAGTGGTTTCAACTGAAACTTGCATCTTGTTACCTCAAAAAAATCACAGTGCTCGGTCAACTCTGGAAGCGCGTGTAGGTGGCTTCGCAGAACCGGGATGCCCTCTTCAAATCAGAAACACATTCCCTGTCGTCAGAATCATCCCGAAGACATTCATATATAAGACGCGGCATTATAGCGGCATCACTTTTGTGAGTCGAGAACGGTTGTCGCCTGGTGCTGCGGCATTTTTCACATTTCCCGCTCAATTTTGTCCGCAAAAGCGCTGAGTTTGCGCATTTTCCAGGCAAAACAAAACGGCCCGTAGGCCGTTTTTGCTAAATCTGCAAGCAACATACTGGAAAAGCGCCAGCGGTTGCAAATGGGATTTCTAGGCGATGCTCCCCGCGCCGCGGCACGGCGGCGAGGCGAAAACCGTATCCTGTAGCGCTTCCCATTCTTTAATCGTGTAGGTGTGCAGCGCCAGGGCGTGCACCGTATTCGACAGCTCCTCGGTTAGCGTGCCGTAGATCATACGGTGGCGATTTAGGAAACGCTCGCCAGTGAAGCGATCGCTCACTAACACCACTTTAAAATGACTTTCAGAGCCCGCAGGGACGTTGTGACGATAACTTTCATCCACGACTTCGAGATACATCGGGTCGAACGCTGCTCTAAGTTTTGCTTCGATCTGTTCACGTATCATCATGAATTTTCTCCTCCGACAACGCTGAGATGCCGCCACTCCATTTAAATGTTAGCCGCTTTTACCGCTTCCATTAGGAGAAAACAACAAAAAATTAGCATTGTTCTGATATTTTCATTCAAAAGTATCACGTTTACTGGCTCTGGTCGCCAGATCCGCCGGGGAAAGAGCGATTAACCGTGGCGGGACGCTCAGAAAACCGCCAGGGCGATGGATTTACACGCGTTGCCACTTCCCCTTGCCGTTGGCAATGCTATGATGGCGGTAATTTTCCTTATAACAACACCATGCGTTGAGACCTGAACATGCTTAAGAAGATCCTTTTCCCGTTGGTCGCCATGTTTATGCTGGCAGGATGCGCCACGCCGCCGACCACCATTGAAGTATCGCCGAAAATCACGCTGCCGCAGCAGGATCCTAGCCTTATGGGCGTGACCGTCAGCATCAACGGCGCCGACCAGCGTCCGGACCAGGCGCTGGCGAAAGTGACGCGCGACAACCAACAGGTCACCCTTACCGCCTCCCGCGATCTGCGCTTCCTGCTGCAGGAAGTGCTGGAGAAACAAATGACCGCGCGCGGCTACATGATTGGCCCGAACGGCGCAGTCGATCTGCAGATCATCGTCAACAAACTCTACGCTGACGTCTCCCAGGGCAACGTGCGCTACAACATCGCCACCAAAGCCGATATCGCCATCATCGCCACCGCGGCAAACGGCACGAAGATGACCAAAAACTACCGCGCCAGCTACTCGGTAGAAGGTGCCTTCCAGGCCTCGAACAAAAACATCGCTGATGCCGTCAACAGCGTCCTGACTGATACCATCGCCGATATGGCGCAGGACACCAGCATCCACGATTTCATCAAGCAAAACGCGCGTTAATGCCCCCACGAACCCGGCCTCCGCCGGGTTCGTGCTTTATGCTATGTCCAGTCACTACTTACGCATTTTTCAGCAGCCTAAATCAGCGATTTTGCTGATCCTCGGCTTCGCCTCCGGTCTGCCGCTGGCCCTCACCTCCGGTACCCTGCAGGCCTGGATGACGGTGGAAAACATCGATCTGAAAACGATCGGTTTTTTCTCGCTTGTCGGCCAGGCCTATGTCTTTAAATTCCTCTGGTCCCCGCTGATGGACCGCTACACGCCGCCGTTTCTCGGGCGCCGTCGCGGCTGGTTGGTGACCACCCAGGTCCTGCTTCTGCTGGCCATCGCGGCGATGGGCTTTCTCGAACCTGCCTCCCAGCTGCGCTGGATGGCGGCGCTGGCGGTAGTGATCGCCTTCTGTTCGGCGTCGCAGGATATTGTTTTTGACGCCTGGAAAACCGACGTTCTGCCAGCGGAAGAGCGCGGCGCTGGCGCCGCGATCAGCGTGCTGGGCTATCGCCTCGGGATGCTGGTCTCCGGTGGTCTGGCCCTGTGGATCGCCGACCGCTATCTCGGCTGGCAGGGCATGTACTGGCTGATGGCGGCGCTGCTGGTGCCCTGCATCATCGCCACGCTGCTGGCGCCCGAGCCAAGCGACGTTATCCCGGTTCCCCGGTCGCTGGAGCAGGCGGTAGCTGAACCGCTGCGAGATTTTTTCGGCCGTAACAACGCCTGGCTGATTCTGCTGCTCATCGTTCTTTATAAGCTTGGCGATGCGTTTGCCATGAGTCTGACCACCACCTTTCTCATCCGCGGCGTCGGTTTTGACGCCGGCGAGGTGGGAATGGTGAACAAAACCTTAGGCCTGTTCGCCACCATTCTTGGCGCCCTGTACGGCGGCGTCCTGATGCAGCGATTGACGCTGTTCCGGGCGCTGCTGATCTTCGGTCTGCTGCAGGGGGTTTCCAACGCCGGCTACTGGCTGCTGTCGATTACCGATAAGCACCTCTATTCCATGGCGACCGCGGTATTCTTTGAAAATCTGTGCGGGGGAATGGGGACGGCGGCGTTTGTGGCGCTGCTGATGACGCTGTGCAACAAGTCGTTCTCCGCCACCCAGTTCGCGCTGCTCTCGGCGCTGTCCGCGGTTGGCCGCGTGTACGTCGGGCCGATTGCCGGCTGGTTTGTCGAGGCCCACGGCTGGTCCACTTTCTATCTCTTCTCCGTGGTCGCGGCGGTGCCGGGGATCGCGCTGCTGCTGCTGTGCCGACAAACGCTCGAGCATACCCAACGCACGGCAAGCTTTATGCCGCGTAGCGAATATCCGCAGGCCTATGCGCTGGCACTGGGGATCCTGACGCTGGGCTGCCTGCTGCTGGCGGTATGGCTGGGTCTGCTGATCCTCAACGCGCTGGATTATACGTCGTTCAGCTTCCTGTCCGGCCTGCTGGAAGTTGCCGCGCTGACCGCCGTTGGCGGTATTTTGTTCGGCGGCCTGCTCGACTACCTGGCGCTGCGTAAAACCCACCTGATTTAAGGACGCTGCATCATTATTAGCCGTTGTAATTACGAAACGTAATTATAACGGCTTATTAACGCTTTTATATTGCCCGCCGCGCTATTTGTTGTTTTGTGCGTTTTTGTTTTCTGGAAATTATTGACAGTTTTCATTCGATTCTTTAAATAATTTAACCGATTCAGCTACGCCGTTTTTATTTCACGTTTCCACAATGTCTTTTATTTGATAATTAAATGTTAAACAATTGTTCTAATTTTTGGGTGGTTATGCCCATTCGCCGCTAAGTACACCTTTTCTTATCCCTTTCGTTATCGATCCCACGAAAATCAGGCTTTGCAAGCGATTACGTAACACTACGTAACATATGTGACAAACCAAGCAGAAGCCGCTAACACAGAACTGACAGAGATCCAATCATGTTTACAGTAATGCAACCTTACCGTAAAATGCCCATACACTTTAAACGCCACCAGATCCCGTGGAATTGAGGTCGTTCAATGAGACTCAGGAAATACAATAAAAGTTTGGGATGGATGTCATTAATCGCAGGTACTGTATTACTCAGTGGTTGTGATTCTGCACTCCTTGACCCAAAAGGACAGATTGGACTGGAGCAACGCTCTTTGATTCTGACGGCCTTCGGCCTGATGATGATTGTCGTTATTCCCGCCGTCTTGATGGCAGTAGGATTTGCCTGGAAGTATCGCGCGAGCAATAAAGATGCGAAGTATAGCCCGAACTGGTCACACTCCAATAAAGTGGAAGCTGTGGTCTGGACGGTACCTATTCTGATCATCCTGTTCCTGGCCGTTCTGACCTGGAAAACCACTCACGCACTGGAGCCAAGCAAACCGCTTGTCCATGACGAGAAACCAATCACCATCGAAGTCGTATCGATGGACTGGAAATGGTTCTTTATCTATCCGGAACAGGGTATTGCTACCGTTAACGAAATCGCCTTCCCGGCGAACGTACCGGTACACTTCAAAGTGACCTCTAACTCGGTGATGAACTCGTTCTTTATTCCGCGCTTAGGCAGCCAGATCTACGCAATGGCCGGGATGCAGACTCAGCTGCACCTCATTGCTGACGAAGCTGGTACTTATGACGGTATCTCCGCTAGCTACAGTGGCCCGGGCTTCTCTGGTATGAAGTTCAAAGCGATTGCTACCCCGGATCGTGCAACTTTCGATCAGTGGGTTGAAAAAGCGAAACAGTCTCCGAACGCCATGGACTCTATGGCCGCGTTCGAGAAAGTGGCTGTGCCTAGCGAATACAACAAAGTGGAATACTTCTCTAACGTGAAACCGGATCTGTTCAAAGATGTTGTGAACAAATTCATGTCTCACGAGAGCATGAACATGTCCAAACCTGAAGGCGAGCATGCCGCTCACGACGGGATGGAAGGCATGGACATGAGCCACGCGGAAACCGCTCACTAAGGGGCCGAGGAAGAAAACGATGTTCGGAAAACTTACACTGGATGCAGTGCCCTACCACGAACCTATTATCGTGGTAACGGTGGCTGCGATTATCATTGGGGGACTGGCGCTTCTGGCAGCCATCACTTACTTCGGTAAGTGGTCCTACCTATGGAACGAGTGGCTGACTTCTGTCGACCACAAACGTCTCGGTATCATGTACGTTATCGTGGCAATCGTCATGCTGCTGCGTGGCTTTGCTGACGCCATCATGATGCGTAGCCAGCAGGTGCTGGCCTCGGCCGGGGAAGCAGGCTTCCTGCCGCCTCATCACTACGATCAGATCTTTACCGCCCACGGCGTTATCATGATCTTCTTCGTGGCGATGCCGTTCGTTATCGGTCTGATGAACCTGGTGGTTCCGCTTCAGCTCGGCGCACGCGACGTAGCCTTCCCGTTCCTCAACAACCTGAGCTTCTGGTTCACCGTTGTGGGCGTGATTCTGGTTAACCTGTCTCTGGGCGTCGGTGAGTTCGCGCAGACCGGTTGGCTGGCTTATCCGCCGCTGTCGGGAATTGAATACAGTCCTGGCGTAGGGGTCGACTACTGGATTTGGGCGCTGCAGCTCTCCGGTATCGGTACTACCCTGACCGGTATTAACTTCTTCGTGACCATTATCAAGATGCGCGCCCCGGGCATGACCATGTTCAAGATGCCGGTATTCTCCTGGGCATCTCTGTGCGCTAACATCCTGATTATCGCCTCTTTCCCAATTCTGACCGTCACCATCGCGCTGCTGACCCTGGATCGTTACCTGGGCACCCATTTCTTTACCAACGATATGGGTGGCAACATGATGATGTACATCAACCTGATTTGGGCCTGGGGTCACCCGGAAGTGTACATCCTGGTTCTGCCGGTGTTCGGGGTCTTCTCCGAAATCGCCGCGACCTTCTCGCGTAAGCGTCTGTTCGGTTACACCTCTCTGGTGTGGGCAACCGTCTGTATTACCGTTCTGTCGTTCATCGTTTGGCTGCACCACTTCTTCACCATGGGTGCTGGCGCGAACGTAAACGCCTTCTTCGGTATTACCACCATGATTATCGCGATCCCGACCGGGGTTAAGATCTTCAACTGGCTGTTCACCATGTATCAGGGCCGCATCGTCTTCAACTCGGCGATGATGTGGACTATCGGCTTTATCGTCACCTTCTCCGTCGGTGGGATGACCGGTGTGCTGCTGGCGGTACCGGGTGCGGACTTCGTTCTGCACAACAGCCTGTTCCTGATCGCGCACTTCCATAACGTTATCATCGGCGGTGTGGTGTTCGGTTGCTTCGCCGGTCTGACCTACTGGTGGCCGAAAGCCTTTGGCTTCACCCTGAACGAAACCTGGGGCAAACGCGCTTTCTGGTTCTGGATCATCGGCTTCTTCGTGGCGTTTATGCCGCTGTACGTGCTGGGCTTCATGGGGATGACCCGTCGTCTGAGCCAGCAGATCGATCCGCAGTTCCACCCGATGCTGGTTGTTGCAGCTTGCGGTGCGGCGCTGATCGCCTGCGGTATCCTGTGCCAGCTGATTCAGTTCTACGTCTCTATTCGCGACCGCGATCAGAACCGTGACCTGACCGGTGACCCATGGGGTGGCCGTACGCTGGAGTGGGCAACCTCTTCTCCACCGCCGTTCTACAACTTCGCTATCGTTCCTCAGGTTCACGAGCGTGACGCCTTCTGGGAAATGAAAGAGAAAGGTGAAGCGTACAAACAGCCTGCTCACTATGAAGAAATTCATATGCCGAAGAACAGCGGCGCCGGCATCGTCATTGCCGCCTTCGCTACGGTATTTGGTTTCGCCATGATCTGGCATATCTGGTGGATGGCGATCGCCAGCTTCATCGGCATCGTAGCGACCTGGATTATTAAGAGCTTTGACGAGGACGTGGATTACTACGTACCGGTTGCAGAAGTCGAAAAACTGGAAAAACAGCATTTCGATGAGATTAACAAAGCAGGGCTGAAAAATGGCAACTGATACTCTTGCGCATACTGCCCACGCGCATGAACACGGGCACCATGATACAGGACCGATGAAGGTATTCGGTTTCTGGATCTACCTGATGAGCGACTGCATTATCTTCGCTACGCTGTTTGCTACCTATGCCGTTCTGGTGAACGGCACGGCCGGCGGACCAACTGGCAAAGATATTTTCGAACTGCCGTTCGTTCTGGTTGAAACCGCACTGCTGCTGTTCAGCTCCATCACCTACGGCATGGCGGCTATCGCCATGTACAAAAACAACAAGAGCCAGGTGGTTTCCTGGCTGGCGTTGACCTGGTTGTTTGGCGCCGGATTTATCGGGATGGAAATCTATGAATTCCATCACCTGATCATGGAAGGCTTTGGTCCGGATCGTAGTGGCTTCCTGTCCGCGTTCTTCGCGCTGGTCGGCACCCACGGTCTGCACGTGACCTCCGGTCTTATCTGGATGGCGGTGCTGATGTTCCAGGTTTCACGTCGTGGCCTGACCAGCACTAACCGCACCCGTATCCTGTGCCTGAGCCTGTTCTGGCACTTCCTGGACGTGGTGTGGATCTGCGTGTTCTCGGTTGTCTATCTGATGGGGGCGATGTAATGAGTCATTCTACCGATCATAGCGGCGCTTCTCACGGCAGCGTGAAGAGCTACATGACAGGATTTATCCTGTCCATCATCCTGACGGTCATTCCGTTCGCCATGGTGATGAGTGGCTCCGCCTCGCATGCGGTTATCCTTGGCACCATTCTGGTGACCGCTGTGGTGCAGATCGTGGTACACCTCGTGTACTTCCTGCATATGAACAGCAAGTCCGATGAAGGCTGGAACCTGACCGCATTTATCTTCACCGTAATCATCATTGCGATCGTGGTTGTCGGCTCCATCTGGATTATGTGGAACCTGAACTACAACATGATGATGCACTAAGAGCGGCGAGTATGTTTAAGCAATACCTGCAAGTTACGAAACCAGGCATTATTTTTGGCAACCTGATCTCCGTGATCGGCGGTTTCCTGCTGGCCTCCAAAGGCCACATCGACTATCCGCTGTTCGTCTGGACGCTCCTTGGAGTATCCCTGGTGGTCGCCTCGGGTTGTGTATTCAACAACTACATCGACCGGGACATCGATCGTAAGATGGAACGGACGAAAAACCGGGTGCTGGTCAAAGGGCTGATCTCGCCAGAAGCTTCGCTGGTGTACGCCACCTTGCTGGGTATTGCTGGCTTTATGCTGCTGTGGTTCGGCGCAAATCCGCTGGCCTGCTGGCTGGGGGTGATGGGGTTCGTGGTTTATGTCGGCGTCTACAGCCTGTACATGAAACGCCACTCCGTCTATGGCACGCTGATTGGCTCACTCTCCGGCGCAGCGCCGCCGGTGATTGGCTACTGCGCAGTGACCGGTGATTTCGACAGCGGTGCGGCTATCCTGCTGGCTATCTTTAGCCTGTGGCAGATGCCTCACTCCTACGCCATCGCGATTTTCCGCTTCAAGGATTATCAGGCGGCGAATATTCCGGTGCTGCCGGTAGTGAAAGGTATATCGGTCGCCAAAAACCATATTACGCTGTACATCGTCGCCTTTGCCGTTGCGACCCTGATGCTCTCGCTGGGCGGCTATGCCGGGTACAAATACCTGGTCGTAGCGGCAGCGGTCAGCGTCTGGTGGCTGGGCATGGCGCTGCGCGGCTACAAAGTGGCAGATGATAAAGTCTGGGCGCGTAAGCTCTTCGTCTTTTCCATCGTCGCCATCACTGCGCTGTCCGTGATGATGTCCGTTGACTTTATGGTGCCGGATTCACATAGTCTGCTGGCTTATGTGAGATAATCACCCGCTCCAGTATGATATAAGGCCCCGTTTTTACGGGGCTTTTTCTTTTCTGTTTCACGTCTTTTTCCTTTCTCAATTCATACTTCCCTCCCCTCCCCCACACCGTTTTCGTAGCTACCCGCTAATAAATGAGGAAAAAATGAGCTTATACCAGCCCGACGTCGCTCGCCCCGTTCAGCTCTACGGTGCTACCTTTCGCCTCGGGCTTACGCCCGTTTTGGAAATATTCAATACAAGGAATTGCAATGAAAGAGTTAACACTGAACGAAATGGTCTACATCTCCGGCGGCTTTAACCTGTTCGGCGCGGCCAGCGGCTTCGCCAGCTTCGTCGCCAACTCGGGCATCGGTTTCACCTCCTTTGTCCTCACCTCTGGCAACGCATTCGCCTCGTTCGTCTGCGACAGCACAATGGCGTTTGGTTCCTTCCTGACCGGTCAGTCAAATTGGGAAACCTTTGTGACCGCCGGTAAGGATAACTGGGGAAGCTTCGTCAATACCGCCGGCAACAGCTGGAACACCTTTGTCGATAACGCCGCCAGCGACTGGAGCAGTTTCCTGAACAAAGCATCAGCCTAAGCGACATCTTGCCGAGGGCAGCGCATCGGCTGCCCTGTTTACCCCACCAGCATCGCTTGCGCGCTGTAGAGCAGATCGAGATGATCACGGCATAACGCTTCCAGCGAGGTCCGCGATTGATGGCTGGTCAGACTTAGCGCTCCCCACCAGGTTCCTTCCCTGTCGGTTAACGGTACCGCCAGCACCAGCATGCCAATCTCAAACTCCTGTTCAATAGTGGCGTATCCCTGACGCCGCACCTGAGCGATTTTCTCCATCAGCGGCGCGACGTCGGTCACCGTATAGGGCGTGCGTTGTTCCCGGGTAATGCGCTGCAGAACCGCTTCACACTCTGCTTCCGGCAGCGAAGCCAGCCATAATCGCCCCCCGGCGGTACAGAAGATGGGCACCCGCTCCCCTAGCCGAACCGACGTGGAGTTAAACGGCGTATGCCGGCTGCGGGCGATATAGACCAGCTCATCTTCATCCACCACCCCCACCGAGGCGTGCTCTTCGGTCCGGCTGGCGATGTATTCGACAATCGGTCGCACCATGCGTGGAAACTGCGCCGAATCAACATAGGCCTGGCCAAGCCGCAGGGTCTTCGGGGTAAGCCAGTAATAGCGCCCATCGGTTTGCAAATAACGATCATGCAGCAGCGTCAACAAAAAACGTCGTGCCGCGCTTTGTGTCAGACCGCTCATTTTCGCCGCCTGGGCAACAGTGAGCTTTGGGCAGTTTTTGGAAAAAAGCTGGATCAACGCCAACCCTTTTTGTAAACCGACGATCAGATCGCGTGGATGAATGGTGTTTTGCATATTCGCTCACATTTTTGCAACATCATTATCGATTTCCTGCGATTATCGCAGCGATGGTGCGATTAACAACCAACATGTCCGAATTCTGCGTTGTCGCTCCCAGCTTCCGCTGAAATACTTTCACAACATTCATTTAACAAATGAGGTTTGAAATGGTCA
The DNA here is from genome assembly GCF_040062325.1 of Klebsiella sp. GG_Kp175. Taxonomy (NCBI): domain Bacteria; kingdom Pseudomonadati; phylum Pseudomonadota; class Gammaproteobacteria; order Enterobacterales; family Enterobacteriaceae; genus Klebsiella; species Klebsiella sp. GG_Kp175. Next base: position 339,532 of record NZ_JBEAFX010000003.1, read on the forward strand.
GTGGAACTACCCAGGTTGTCGCCGTGATTGGTCATCCGATCGCCCAGGTGAAATCACCGGATAACTTCAACCGCTACTTTGCCGAACAGCACATGGACAGCGTCATGATCCCGGTGGATATCGTCCCGGACGCGGTGGCCGCCTACCTCAACGCCCTGCGCGGCTGGCAGAACATGAGCGGCGTGCTGGTGACGGTACCGCATAAACAACGCGCCGCCGCGCTGGTCGACGAACTTACGCCGCGCGCTCGCCGACTCAACGCCATCAATGTGATCCGCAAGCTGGCGGATGGCCGGTTACAGGGCGATATGCTGGACGGCGTCGGATTTCAGCTTGCCGCCGAGGCACAGGGTTTTCAGCCGGCAGGTAAGCAGGCGCTGCTCTCCGGTTGCGGCGGCGTCGGCAGCGCCATCGCCTGGGGATTGTGCGAGGCGGGGATCCGCCAACTGGCGCTGCACGATCAAAACCCGGCCACCCGGCAACGCCTGCACGATCTTCTGACCGAGGCCTTTCCGGCGGTGCAACTGAGCACGCTGCCGGACAGCCTGCACGGTGTCGATCTGCTGATCAATGGCTCGCCGGCCGGCATGGCCGGGTTTGATGCACTGCCCCTACCCCAGGCGCTGCTGGAGACGCTCGACAGCGCCACCCACGTGGCCGACGTTGTCACCGCTCCGGTGATGACGCCGTTGCTCACCTTCGCCGCCGCCCGCGGCTGCCGGGTACAGACTGGGCCGGAAATGGCGCTGGCGCAGATGACGCTGATGGGCCAGTTTATCGGCGCCATCCCGTCGGCGCAGGGAGCGGCGGCATGAAAAGCTGGGATGTGATCGTCATCGGCAGTGGCGCCGCTGGCTTTGCCGCCGCGGTCACCGCCAGCTGCAAAGGGCTGTCGGTGCTGATGCTGGAGAAAGCCGGTCAGTTCGGCGGCACCTCGGCTATCTCCGGCGGCGCCGTGTGGCTGCACGATACCGACCAGGCGCGCGCCGAGGGCAAAAGCGGTAGCGCCGAAGCGATCAAAACCTATCTACGAACCATTATCGGCGAGGCCCACTACCGCGAAGATATCGCCGAGGCGTTTGTCCGCGCCGGGCGAGAGGCCCTCGCCTTTCTGGAGCGCGAGGGGGCGGTGAAATATAGCCTGCGCCCGCTCTCACCCGATTACTATCCGGATGAGCCCGGCGCCGTCGACGTCGGTCGGGCGCTGGAGGTGGTCGAGTATGACGGCCGTGAACTGGGGGACGCGTTTCGCGACCTGCGCTCGCCTCCGCCGGGGATGCTGCTGTTTGGCGGGATGATGGTCAACCGCGTCGACATTCAACATTTTCTCGATATGCGTCGCTCGCTGCGCTCCCTGGCCCATTGCACCCGGCTGCTGCTGCGCTACGCCCGCGACCGGGTGAAATATCCTCGCGGCACCCGCCTGGCGATGGGCAATGCGCTGATTGCCCGCATGGCGACCACGGCGCTGCGTAAAGGCATGAGCCTTCGGCTGAATGTCAATGTGCTGGCGCTGTGCGAATCGCAAGGCGCGGTCACCGGGGTAGAGATTGACTATCAGGGGCAAAAAGAGACGCTACACGCCCGCCGTGGGGTGGTGCTAGCCGCAGGCGGCTTTGCCGCTGGCGCGCTGGCGGCGCGCTATCGGCCTCACACCCGAGAGCACTTCACCATGTCGCCGCCAGCCAATGATGGCGCCGCTCTGCGTCTCGCGGCGGCACTTAACGCTCGCGAGGGAGCCGATCGCGCGTCCAACTTTTTCTGGGCGCCGGTATCGGTGCTGACCCGGGCCGACGGTAGCGAGGAGCGCTTCCCCCACCTGGTGACCGACCGGGCCAAGCCGGGCGTGATTGCCGTCAATCAGCGGGCGGTACGCTTCGTTAACGAGTCCAGCTCCTATCACCATTTTGCGAGCGCGATGCAGCGTGCAGCGGAGAATGCCCCCTGCTTTTTACTGTGCGACGCGCAGGCGATGAAGCGTTATGGCCTCGGGCTGGCGCGCCCGGCGCCGGTGAACAATGACGCCCTGATCGCCGCTGGCTATCTGCATAGAGCCGATACCCTGGCCGCGCTGGCGCAGCAGCTTGGGCTGGATGCCCACGCCCTGAGCGAGACGGTCGCCCGCTACAATCGTGACGCCGCGCAGGGTGTGGACCGTGAGTTTGCCAAAGGCGGCAACAGCTATAACCGGGCGATGGGCGATCCGGGCCGTCATCCTGACGCCTGCAACGCTCCCCTGCTCAGCGCGCCGTTCTATGCCATCAAACTCTATACCGGCGATCTGGGGACTTCTCGAGGTCTGGTCACCACCGCCGATGCCCAGGTCGTCAACGCTGAAGGCAACCCCATTGCGGGGCTGTACGCGGTGGGAAACGACATGGATTCGCTGATGGCCGGCACCTACCCGGGTCCCGGCATCACCCTTGGCCCGGGGCTGACGTTTGGCTACCTCGCCGCCTGCCATCTGGCGCAACCCGCCACCCACTAATCAGGAAAACATCATGATCTACGAAAAACGCACCTACACCATCAATCCGCTGAAAATGGCCGACTGGCTGGCGCTGTACCAAAGCGATGCCCTGGCGGTGCAAACTGACCATCTTGGCAAACTGATCGGCTTCTTTTTTACCGAGATCGGCGTGGTCAATCAGGTAGTGCACATCTGGGCTTACGAAAGCCTGGACGATCGTCTGGTACGCCGCGCACGGATGGCCCAGGACGAGCGCTGGCAGACCTTCTCGCGGAAAAACCGCGAACTGGCCGCCGTGGAGCGCCTCGAATCGGTGCTGATGCGCCCCACCGCTTTTTCACCATTGCAATAAGGAGTCCATCATGAGCGGGCCTGTGAAGGTGGATGTGCTGGTGGTCGGATCCGGCGCGGCGGGACTCTCTGCCGCGGTCACCGCGGCAGTGCACGGCGCCAGCGTCATGGTGGCGGAGAAAGCGTCAGTGCTCGGCGGGACCAGCGCCTGGTCCGGCGGCTGGCTGTGGATCCCCCGCAACCCGCTGGCGCGAGCGGAGGGCATCGACGAAGCGGCCGATGCCCCGCTGACCTATCTGCAGCATGAGATGGGGGGAGAAGCCGCCGACGTTCGCTTGCAGACCTTCCTGCATTACGGGCCGGAAATGGTGGATTTTTTTCATCAACGGACGGCGGTGAAGTTTCTGTCGGGCAGCACCATGCCGGACTTTCACGCGTCGCCGGGCGCGGCGAACGGTGGGCGGTCGGTCACCGCTCAGCCCTACGATGGCCGCCTGCTCGGCGACTGGCTCCACCGACTGCGCCCGCCGCTGGAGACCATCAGTCTTGCCGGGATGGGCATCGCCGGCGGCGCGGACATGGCGCATTTTTTCAACGCTACCCGCTCGCCGCGCTCTGCGCTGTATGCCGCCCGCCGCCTGCTGCGCCACGGCTGGCAGCGGCTGCGCGCCGGACGAGGGCTGCATCTGGTCAATGGCAATGCGCTGGTCGCCCGTCTGCTGCGATCCGCCCTCGACGCCGGGGTGCGTTTTCAGCTCAACGCCCCGGCGGTCAGACTGCTGCAGGGTCCGCAGGGAGTGTCCGGTGCAGTGCTGCGCAGCGACGGCGGGGAGATACTCGTCGAAGCGGGCGCCGTGGTGCTGGCCTGCGGCGGTTTTCCCCACGATCGGCAGCGCCTGGCGCAGGTGGTGCCTCATGCCGCGGAGGGTTACGGCCATTTCTCCGCCGCGCCGCCTGACAATCAGGGCGAGGGGATCCGCCTTGGCGAATCCGCCGGCGGCCAGTTCGATACCCGCCTGCGCCACCCGCTGGCCTGGGCGCCGGTGTCCCGCGTCACCCTCGCCAGCGGCCAGCAGCTGATGTTTCCCCATCTGGTGGAACGCGCCAAGCCCGGGGTGATCGCCGTCCTGCCTAACGGCAAACGCTTTGTTAACGAGGCCGACTCCTATCACGACTTTATCGCCGCCCTGCTGGCGGCGACGCCCGCGGGCGACACGCCGCAGGCCTGGCTGCTGGCCGATCGGCGCGCGCTGCGCCGCTATGGCCTGGGCCACGCCAGGCCCTTTCCATTCTCCCCTACCGCCTGGCTGCGTACCGGCTATCTGCGGCGAGGAAACACCCTTGCCGAGCTGGCGAAGCGGTGCGCCATCGATACCGATGCGCTGGCGGAAACCGTTGCACGCTTTAACCATTTTGCCAGCACCGGTGAAGACATCGATTTTCACCGCGGCGCATCGGCCTATAACCGCGCGCAGGGTGACCATCAGGTGACGCTCGGACCGCTGCGCGAAGGGCCGTTCTACGCGGTGCGCATTCTGCCCGGCTCGCTGGGCACCTTTAGCGGGTTACAAACCGACGAGCACGCTCGGGTGTTGGATGGGCAGCAGCAGCCGATACCGGGTCTGTTCGCCATCGGCAACGACATGTCGAGCGTGATGCGCGGCTATTACCCCAGCGGAGGGATCACCCTCGGGCCGGCTATGACCTTCGGCTACCTGGTGGGCAAAAATCTGGCGGCAAACACAATAAAAACAAAGCAATAAAAACCAGGGACGGCAACACCCCTGGCTAACTTCACCTGCAACTGTACCGGAGCCCTTTATGAACATGCGTACCCTATCGCTCGCCGCGCTGAGCCTGCTCGATGTCCCTCCCCCCGAACAGGTGCGGATAGCGGCCAGAACCGGTTTTACCCACGTGGGACTGCGGCTGCTGCCCGCCACACCCGCCGACCCGGACTACGACATGCTGGGCGATACCCCCGCCGTCCGCGCGACCCTGGTCGCGCTGATGGAAACCGGCATCCGCGTCTCGGACGTGGAGATCGTCCGCCTCAGCCCGGGGTTTACCCTCGACGATCGGCTGCAGCGCTTTATGGAGACCGCCGCGCGGCTTGGCGCCGGACAGGTGTTAGTCGCCGGGAATGACGACAACCTGCAGCGCAGCGCCGACAACCTGGCCACTCTCGCCGCAGCCGGTCGCTCATTTGGCCTGACCATGAACCTTGAGCCGATGCCCTGGACCCAGCTGCGCACGATCGCCGATGCGCAGGCGCTGATCGCCGCCAGCGGGCGGGAAGATATCGGCATCCTGGTGGACGCCCTTCATTTCTGGCGCGCGGGGGAATCGCTCGCCGCCCTCTCCAGCCTGCCCGCGCATCATCTGAACTATATGCAACTCTGCGATGGCGCGGCGCAGCGGCCGGAAAGCGAGCAGGAGCTCATCCGCCAGGCCCGCTCAGCGCGCAACGTGCCGGGGGAAGGCGGTCTGGATCTGCACGGTCTGATGGCGGCACTGCCGGCAACGCTACCGGTCTCCCTCGAAGTGCCGCTGGACGGTGAGCAGGGCGCCCTGCCGCCCCTCCAGCGGGCGCAATTACTGTTCAATGCCGCGCAGCCCTACCTGCGCTCCTGCGCATAAGGAATACGCTATGACACAGACTCAACGCCTGGATGTCAGAGAGTTAATTAACCGTAATCCTCTGAGCCGCTTTCAAAAGCAGATTATTTTTCTCGGCTTTTGCGTTATCGCTCTTGATGGGTTTGATATCGCGATCATGGGCTTTATCGCCCCGACGCTGAAGCTGGAGTGGGGGGTAAGCAACCACCAGTTGGGCCTGGTGATTAGCGCCGCGCTGATCGGCCTCGCGCTGGGCGCTATTTTCTCTGGCCCGCTCGCCGACTGGCTGGGACGCAAGAAGATCATCATCAACAGCGTCTTCTTCTTCGGCTTCTGGACCATCGCCACCGCCTTCTCGCACAACATTGAGCAGATGATGTTCTTCCGCTTTATGACCGGCCTCGGACTGGGCGCCGCGATGCCGAACATCGGGACGCTGGTGTCGGAATACGCTCCGGAACGCCAGCGCTCATTTATTATTACCGTCATCTTCTGCGGCTTCACCTTCGGCGCGGCGGCCGGAGGATTTACCGCGTCATGGCTGATCCCGCAGTTTGGCTGGCACTCGCTGATGGCGCTCGGCGGCATTCTGCCGCTGCTGTTTGCCCCCCTGCTTATCTGGCGGCTGCCGGAATCGGTTCGTTTTCTGGTGATCAAACAAGCGCCCGCGGCGCGCATTCGCGCCATCCTCAATCGTCTTTATCCCGGACAAATCAGCGACAACGTGACGTTTATCCTGCCGGCGCAGCCGGCGGCCGGGAATGCGATGCGCATTGTGCTCTCCCGCCAGTATGGCTTTGGCTCGCTGATGCTATGGCTGGTCTACTTTATGGGGCTGTTCCTCGTCTATATTCTCGGCAGCTGGCTGCCAACGCTGGTTAAGGAGGTCGGGCTTACCGTCAGCCAGGCGGCCGTCATGACGGCCATCTACCAGGCGGGAGGTACCCTCGGCTCGCTGTTTGCCGGCTGGCTGATGGACCGCATCAATCCCCATCGCGCGCTGGGGATGATCTACGCCGTCGGCGGCCTGTTTACCATGGCGATGGGCTACGCGGCGGGCAGCTTTGCCCTGCTCTGTATGCTGGCGTTTATCAGCGGCGCCTGCCTGAACGGCGCCAATACCGGCATGAACGCCCTCTCCGCCCGTTACTACCCCACGCAGGCGCGGGCGACGGGATCCAGCTGGATGCACGGCGTCGGGCGGATCGGCGCGATCCTCAGCGCCTTTGCTGGCGCTGAGATGATGGCGCTCAACCTGCCCTTCGAAAGCGTCTTTTTGATCCTCGGCATCCCGGCAGCCCTCACCGTCGCAGGCCTGGCGGCGAAGGGTATCTTTGCGGCCGGTAATCCTCCCGCCGCTTCGCCAGCCCCCGCATCTGTGCGCGGAGCGTAATGTCGTCGTCTTCCTCCGGTGCAATCTGCGGATTGCACCGCACGTTGAGGTTAAAAAGAAAATTTATTTCATCTTGCTCTGTAACGAAAAGCATTCCGCCACATTCCGGCCTGTACCCGTCGCCGTTGATTCCCCTCTCCTTTTCAACCCAGCGGAAAATAAACTTCTGCTTATTCGATCCCCTTCGCATATATGAAAAATAAATTCCACAATACAATTGAAACAGAACAAACATTTCCTTAAGTTTAGGTCAGTCTATCCGGATGCGCGTTGCCGCAGGCGTCGGCATTGAGCGCCTCAGAGTGCGAATGATTTCAAAAAGGAGAGCACCATGTTAAACGGTCTGAAACCCTTATCCCGTTCCCTGCGTTGGGGCATGATCGGCGGCGGGGGAACCAGCCAGATCGGCTACAGCCACCGCTGTGCGGCGCTGCGTGACAATGTTTACACCCTACTGGCCGGCGCGCTTGACGTCGATGCCGAGCGCGGGCGCGCGTTCGGTGAGCAACTGGGCATCGCGCCGGAGCGCTGCTACGCCGACTACCAGACCCTGTTTCGTGAAGAGGCGCAGCGCCCTGACGGGATCGAGGTCGTCTCGGTCACCACCCCGAATAATACCCATTTCGCCATCACCAAAGCGGCGCTGGAAGCGGGCCTCCACGTCATCTGTGAAAAGCCCCTCTGTTTTACCGCCGAAGAGGCGCGCGAACTGGTGGACCTGAGTAAAAAACAGAACAAAATCGTCGGCGTCACCTACGGCTATGCCGGCTATCAGATGATCCAGCAGGCGCGGCAGATGATTGCCGATGGGCTGCTCGGCGAGATCCGCATCGTCAATATGCAGTTCGCCCACGGCTTTCATAACCAGGCCGTCGAGCTGCAGGCAGAATCTACCCGCTGGCGCGTGACGCCGAAGTTCGCCGGGCCCAGCTATGTGCTGGGAGATTTGGCCACCCATCCGCTGTTTGTCGCCGAAACCATGGCGCCACAGCTCAATATCAAACGGCTGATGTGCTCCCGCCAGAGCTTTGTTCCCTCTCGCGCGCCGCTGGAAGATAACGCCTTTGTCCTGATGGAATATGACAACGGCGCGGTTGGCTCGATGTGGACCAGCGCGGTGAACAGCGGCGCCATGCACTCGCAAAAAGTACGCATCGTCGGCGAAAAAGCGAGTATCGAATGGTGGGATGAGCATCCTAACCAGCTCAGCTATGAGGTGCAGGGCGAGCCGGCGCGCATTCTGGAACGCGGGATGCCCTACCTGAGCGCAAACGCGCTGGCGGACGATCGCATCGGCGGCGGTCATCCGGAAGGGCTGTTTGAAGCCTGGGCCAACCTCTATCGCCGCTATGCGCAGGCGATTGACGCTACGGACCGTGACGATCGCGCCTTCCTGCAAGACTTCTGGTATCCGGACGTCGAAGCCGGTCTGCACGGCGTCTATTGGGTCGAGCAATGCGTCAAATCGGCTGATGCCGGCAGCCAGTGGGTTGACTTTACTTTACCTTAATTTTCCCCCTCGCCAGTGGAGTCCTCCTCCACTGGTTTATTGATTTTTACCAACTTGCCGCATCGCGCAACAGCCCCGTAATATCTGTTAAACAAACATTTATTTACGCTTCTTACCCCCCGCCGCTACACTAGGCGCAGTTTTTATATTGAGGTGGTAATGAACGATAACAAAATGACGCCAGGGGAACTGCGCGCGACCTGGGGTTTGGGGACGGTATTCTCCCTGCGCATGCTTGGCATGTTTATGGTCCTGCCGGTTCTGACCACGTATGGCATGGCATTGCAGGGCGCCAGTGAAGCGCTGATTGGCCTGGCGATCGGCATCTACGGTCTGGCGCAGGCGGTGTTCCAGATCCCCTTCGGACTGTTATCTGACCGTATTGGCCGTAAGCCGTTGATCGTCGGCGGCCTGCTTATTTTCGTGCTCGGCAGCGTCATCGCCGCGCTCACCGACTCCATCTGGGGCATCATTCTTGGCCGTGCCCTTCAGGGCTCCGGCGCCATCGCCGCCGCGGTCATGGCCCTGCTCTCCGATCTCACCCGCGAACAGAACCGCACTAAAGCGATGGCGTTTATTGGCGTCAGCTTCGGCGTCACTTTCGCTATCGCCATGGTGCTGGGGCCGATTATTACCCATCAGCTGGGTCTGCACGCCCTGTTCTGGATGATCGCCATCCTGGCGACCGTCGGCATTCTGCTCACCCTGTGGGTGGTTCCCAACAGCCAGAACCACGTGCTTAACCGCGAATCCGGGATGGTGAAGGGCTGCTTTAGCAAGGTGCTGGCGGAGCCGCGCCTGTTGAAGCTCAACTTTGGCATCATGTGCCTGCACATCATGCTGATGTCCACTTTTGTCGCGCTGCCCGGACAGCTGGAGGCCGCCGGCTTCCCGGCCGCCGAGCACTGGAAGATTTACCTGGTCACCATGGTTATCTCCTTCATCTCGGTGGTGCCGTTTATCATCTACGCCGAAGTGAAGCGTAAGATGAAGCGCGTCTTTTTGCTCTGCGTCGCCATCCTGCTGATTGCGGAGATTGTCCTCTGGGGCGCAGGAGGCTACTTCTGGGAACTGGTGGCGGGCGTTCAGCTCTTCTTCCTGGCGTTTAACCTGCTGGAAGCGCTGCTGCCGTCGTTGATTAGCAAAGAGTCGCCGGCGGGCTACAAAGGCACCGCGATGGGCGTCTACTCCACCAGCCAGTTCCTCGGGGTGGCGATTGGCGGCGCCCTTGGCGGTTGGGTCGATGGTTTCTTTGATTCGCAGACCGTGTTTCTGCTGGGCGCCCTGCTGGCGATGCTGTGGCTGCTGGTGGCCAGCACCATGAGCGAGCCGCCCTACGTCAGCAGCCTGCGGGTAGAGGTACCGGACGGCGTGGTGGTCGACAGCGCGCTGCAGGCGCGTCTGCTGAATGCCAGCGGGGTTCATCAGGCGCTGGTGGTGCCCGAGGAGCGTTCGGTGTATATCAAAATCGACAGCAAAGTCACCAACCGCTTCGAGATAGAGCAGCTCATCAAAGGGGTATAAAAAAGCGGGGAATTCCCCGCTTTTTGCTGTCTGTCGGCCGCCTTAGTCGCGGAAGTTTTTGAACTGGAACGGTTGTCCCAGATCGCCACCGCGCACCAGCGCCATCACCGACTGCAGATCGTCGCGGGACTTACCGGTCACGCGGATCTCTTCGCCCTGAATCTGGGCCTGCACTTTCAGCTTGCTGTCTTTGATCAGTTTAACGATCTTCTTCTGCACCGCGCTTTCAATGCCCTGCTTCAGCTTCGCTTCAACAAACCAGGTTTTACCGCTGTGTACGATATCTTCCGGCACGTCGAGGGAGGTGCCTTCAATGCCGCGCTTGAGCAGCTTGGCGCGCAGGATATCCAGCAGCTGGTTCACCTGGAAGTCAGACTCGCTCAGCACTTTAATGGTCTTGTTGGCGTCGTTTAATTCAAACGTGGCTTCAACGCCACGAAAATCAAAACGCGACTCGACTTCGCGGCTCGCGTTGTCTACCGCGTTACGGGCTTCCTGAAGATCAACTTCAGAGACAATATCGAAAGATGGCATCTTTTCCTCTCCTTCCGTTTCTTTTGCGTTGCATAATACCTGCAACGCGGCATAACTCAACTTGTTATCCCGGAAGCTTAGCTGATTACGCAACGCTCGCGCTATTTTCCCCATGCTGCCCGACGACGCCGAAACCCCCTTTCCGTGCGACGATGCGAAAAGCGACGAGATAGACTTTAGTCATCAGCGCCTGGGGTAGCGGCAGATGAGGAGGAACAATGAAAGTAACCGTACTGGGATGCGGTGCACTGGGACAACTATGGCTGACCGCGTTGTGCAAACAGGGACATGAAGTCCAGGGCTGGCTGCGCGTGCCGCAGCCATTCTGTAGCGTCAACGTCATTGAAACCGACGGCTCGGTGTTCAACGAGTCGCTGACGGCCAACGATCCCGATTTTCTTGCCAGCAGCGAGCTGCTGATTGTCACTTTAAAAGCCTGGCAGGTTTCAAACGCGGTGAAGCACCTGGCCGCGATCCTGCCGGACACCACGCCGATTGTGCTGGTGCATAACGGCATGGGCACCGTCGAGGAGCTGCGCGGCGTGAAACAGCCTTTACTGCTGGCCTCCACCACCCAGGCGGCGCGCCGCGACGGGAATGTCATCATCCACGTCGCCCAGGGCACCACGCATATCGGGCCGGCGAAAAGCTACGAACAGGACTACAGCTACCTCGCTGAAGTGCTGCAGAACGTGCTGCCGGATGTCGCCTGGCACAACAATATTTTCTCGGCCACCTGGCGCAAACTCGCGGTTAACTGCGTGATTAACCCCCTGACCGCGATAAAAGGGTGTAAAAATGGCGATCTGCGCGACTATCCGCAGGAAGTTGCGGCCATTTGTCGCGAGGTGGCGGCAGTGATGGAGCGCGAAGGTATTCATACCTCGGCGGAAAACCTGCTATTTTATGTCGAACAGGTGATTGAAAGTACGGCAGAAAATATCTCATCCATGCTGCAGGACGTTCGCGCCCAGCGGCACACGGAGATCGACTATATCACCGGTTTTCTGCTCAACCGCGCCCGCGCCCACGGCGTTGCCGTACCGGAAAACGCCCGCTTATTTGAACTGGTCAAGCGTAAGGAGAATGAATATGAGCGCGTCGGCACTGATTTGCCTCGCCCCTGGTAGCGAAGAGACCGAAGCGGTCACCACTATCGACCTGCTGGTCCGCGGCGGGGTGAAGGTGACCACCGCCAGCGTCGCCAGCGACGGCGGCCTGACCATCGTCTGCTCGCGCGGCGTCAAGCTGCTGGCGGATGCTCCTCTGGTCGAGGTGGCCGATGGCGATTTCGATATTATCGTCCTCCCGGGCGGCCTCAAGGGAGCGGAGTGCTTTCGCGACAGCCCGCTGTTGGTGGAAACCGTCCGCCAGTTTCATCTCTCTGGGCGCATTGTGGCCGCTATCTGCGCCGCTCCGGCGACCGTGCTGGTACCTCATCATCTGTTCCCGATCGGCAACATGACCGGTTTTCCAGCGCTGAAGGCGCAGATCCCCGCCGATCAGTGGCAGGATAAGCGGGTGGTCTGGGATCCGCGGGTGAATCTGTTAACCAGCCAGGGTCCAGGGACATCGATTGATTTCGCCCTGAAAATGATCGATCTGCTGGTGGGGCGCGAGAAAGCGTATGAGGTCGCCTCACAGTTGGTGATGGCCGCCGGCATCTATAATTACTACGAAGCCTGATAGCCGGTCCGCGCCGCGGACTGGCTCCCCCTTTTCCTGAGGAGTCGTAGCATGTCCCGTAGCGCAACCGATTCTCGCGATCTTGTTATCAGCCGCCTGCTCAGCGCGCCCGCCGCAGCCCTGTGGCGCGCGTGGGCCGACCCGGCATTACTCCGAACCTGGTGGTGCCCGAAGCCCTGGCAAACCGAGGTTCTGACCTTTGATTTACGCGCCGGCGGGGCCTTTCACACCGTGATGCACGGCCCTGACGGTGAACGCAGCGATAACCCCGGCTGTTTTCTTGAGGTTATCCCGCAACAAAAAATCGTCATGACCTCGATGCTGACGGCGGATTATCGCCCCGCCGTTTCCCCCTTCGCGATGACGGCCATCATCACTTTTGCCGATGAACAGGGCGGGTGTCGCTATACGGCCACAGTGCTGCATGCCGATGATGAAACCCGCGAGCAGCATGAGCAGATGGGATTTTTCGAGGGCTGGAATATTGTCATCGATCAACTCAATGACCTGGCGCTGACCCTGCGCTAATACACTCCCCATCCAATAGTAAAAAGGCCTTCCATCAGGGAAGGCCTTTTGCATCATAACAACCTGTTACGGGCGATAAACTTTCACGTTGCTGAAGCCCTGCTCGCGCAAATAAAGCGCCTGCAGACGGCTCATCACTCCGCGTTCGCACCACAGCAGCCAGGTTTTACTCTGATCGAGATCGCCAAACTTAGTGCTCAGCTTGTAGAACGGCAGAGAAACAACTTCAACCCCCTCGACCTTAAGCGGTTTGTCTTCCTGCTCGTCGATGGAGCGAATGTCGAGGATCGCGTCGTTGGCGCCAAAGCCGTTCACGGTTTCCACTTCCACCACCGTCTCTTCCGTCTGCTGGGCGATTTCGCGGATATCGATATTGCTCGCCTCTTCCACCACTTTATCGAGGATGCTGAAATCGAAGTGTTCTTCTTCCGCTTCAATCTTCGCCTTCACCGCCTTCACGGTCGGGCTCTTGGAGATCACGCCGCAGTACTCCGGCATCGTGCGGGCGAAATCTTCCGTACCGATCTCGCGGGCCAGGTCGATGATGTGCTCTTTATCATGCGAAATCAGCGGACGCAGGATCAGGGTATCGGAGACGTTGTCGATCAGGCGCAGGTTGGTGAGAGTCTGACTGGAGACCTGGCCCAGCGCTTCGCCGGTGACCAGCGCCTGCACGCCGTAGCGTTCCGCGACTTTTGACGCGGCGCGGACCATCATGCGCTTGAGCACCACGCCCATCTGGCCGTCATCCACTTTTTCAAGGATTTCGCCGACCACCGGCTCAAAGTTAATCGCCACAAAGCGAACGCGGTGAGAGCTGCCGAAGCGGTTCCACAGGTAATGCGCGACCTGGCGGACGCCAATCTCATGGGCGGCGCCGCCAAGGTTAAAGAAGCAGTAGTGCACGCGGCAGCCGCGGCGCATCAGCATGTAGCTGGAGACGCCGGAGTCAAAGCCGCCGGAAATCAGCGACAGCACATCTTCCTGCGTGCCAATCGGGAAGCCGCCGATACCTTCATAGCGGCCTTTCACCAGCAGCAGGCGATCATTTTCAATCTCAAGATTGACGGTAACGTCCGGGTCGGTCAGCTTCACGCGCGCCGTTTCAATATGCTGATTCAGGCCGCCGCCGACGTAGCGCTCCACCTCAATTGAGGTGAATTCATGTTTGCCGCGACGCTTCACCCGCACGCAGAAGGTTTTGCCTTCCAGCGCCTCGCGCCACAGCGGCAGCGTCTGCTCAAAAATATCGTGCAGCGAGGTGAACGGTACGTCTTCGACTTCCAGAATATGGTGGATGCCGGGAATACGGGTCAGCGCATCGCGAATAGCCGGGCGCTGATTTTCATCTTTCGCACGAACTTCGATATGATCCCAATGGCGAACGACGGCCAGCGTCTCGTCATAGTTTTTGAGAACGTTACGAATGTTCCCGGTTAAGATTTTAATGAAGCGCAACCGCACAGATTGGCTTTTGATGGTGATTTCCGGGAACAATTTAATGATAAACTTCATGGCGACAATAGTTCGTTGGCAAGCCCGACGGGGCTTTAAGCAAAAGTTGTAAAGCAGCGCACACCGGTGCCTGCATCCTGGGCGCGGAGTATATCACCATTGCGCGTTATTTGCTTACACGCGTGACTTCGTTACCATACCCGGTATTGCCGTCGCGAAATAACAAGAGTCTATATTCACTATGCCAAAGAAAAATGAGGCCCCGGCCAGCTTTGAAACTGCACTGGGCGAACTGGAGCAGATCGTAAACCGTCTGGAAAGCGGCGATTTGCCGTTAGAAGAAGCGCTCAGCGAATTTGAGCGCGGGGTCCAGCTGGCCCGCCAGGGGCAAAGCCAGCTGCAGCAGGCCGAACAGCGCGTGCAGATCCTGCTGGCGGATAGTGAAGATTCCCCGACCACGCCTTTTACGCCGGACGCTGAATAAATGGATTTCCCGCAACAATTGCAGGCCTGTGTGGAACAGGCTAACGAGGCGCTGCGCCGTTTTATCGCGCCGCAGCCCTTTCAGAACACTCCGCTGGTGGAAGCGATGCATTATGGCGCACTCTTAGGCGGTAAACGCCTGCGTCCCTTCCTTGTCTACGCTACCGGCGAGATGTTCGGCGTGAGCCGCACCACGCTGGATGCCCCTGCCGCCGCGGTCGAATGCATTCATGCTTATTCCCTGATGCATGATGATTTGCCGGCGATGGATGATGACGATCTGCGTCGCGGACTGCCGACCTGCCATATTAAATTTGGCGAAGCCAACGCAATTCTTGCGGGAGATGCCCTGCAAACGCTGGCGTTCTCTATACTCAGTGATGCGCCGATGACGGACGTCCCTGACCGGGATCGTCTGGCGATGGTTTCCGAACTGGCGCAGGCCAGCGGCGTGGCGGGCATGTGCGGCGGCCAGGCGCTGGATCTACAGGCGGAAGGACAGCAGGTGAATCTGCAGGCGCTGGAACGTATCCACCGCCACAAAACGGGCGCGCTAATCCGCGCCGCCGTCCGCATGGGGGCGCTGAGCGCCGGCGAGCGCGGGCGTGCCGCCCTGCCCGCGCTGGATCGCTATGCGGAAAATATCGGCCTGGCCTTCCAGGTCCAGGATGACATTCTCGACGTGGTAGGGGATACTGCGACCCTTGGCAAACGTCAGGGTGCCGACCAGCAATTGGGTAAAAGCACCTATCCCGCCCTCCTGGGTCTTGAGCAAGCCCGGAAGAAAGCGCACGACCTGATCGCTGATGCCCGCCGTTCGTTAGATGAACTGGCCGCACAATCTCTGGATACTTCGGCACTGGAAGCGCTCGCGAATTACATTATTCAGCGCGATAAATAAACAATAAATGAGTCTCTGATGAGTTTTGATATTGCCAAATACCCGACCCTGGCGCTGGTAGATTCCACCCAGGAGTTGCGCCTGTTGCCAAAAGAGAGCCTGCCGAAGCTGTGTGATGAGCTGCGGCGCTACCTGTTGGACAGCGTCAGCCGCTCCAGCGGTCACTTTGCCTCTGGCCTCGGCACGGTGGAACTGACCGTGGCGCTGCATTACGTCTATAACACGCCCTTCGATCGCCTGATCTGGGACGTCGGTCACCAGGCCTACCCGCATAAAATTCTGACCGGCCGCCGCGACAAAATCGGCACCATTCGCCAGAAAGGCGGCCTGCACCCCTTCCCGTGGCGCGGTGAAAGCGAGTACGACGTGCTGAGCGTCGGTCACTCCTCCACCTCCATTTCCGCTGGCATCGGGGTGGCTATCGCCGCCGCGAAAGAGGATAAACAGCGGCGCGCGGTGTGCGTGATTGGCGACGGGGCGATCACCGCCGGCATGGCGTTTGAGGCGATGAACCACGCCGGGGATATCAAACCCGACCTGCTGGTGGTGCTGAATGACAATGAAATGTCGATCTCCGAGAACGTCGGGGCGCTGAATAATCATCTGGCGCAGCTGCTCTCCGGTAAGCTCTACTCCACCCTGCGCGAAGGCGGCAAAAAGGTCTTTTCCGGCGTACCGCCGATTAAAGAGCTGCTTAAGCGGACCGAAGAGCATATCAAAGGCATGGTGGTGCCTGGGACGCTGTTTGAAGAGCTGGGCTTTAACTACATCGGCCCGGTGGATGGCCACGATGTGCTCGGTCTGGTCAGCACCCTGAAGAACATGCGCGACCTGAAGGGCCCGCAGTTCCTGCATATTATGACCAAAAAAGGCCGCGGCTATGAGCCCGCCGAGAAAGACCCGATCACTTTCCACGCGGTGCCAAAGTTCGACCATACCAGCGGCGTACTGCCCAAAAGCAGCGGCGGTCTCCCTTCCTATTCGAAAATCTTCGGCGACTGGCTTTGCGAAACGGCGGCCAAAGACAGCAAGCTGATGGCCATCACCCCGGCGATGCGCGAAGGTTCAGGGATGGTGGAATTTTCGAAGAAATTCCCCGATCAGTACTTTGATGTCGCCATCGCCGAGCAGCATGCAGTCACCTTCGCCGCCGGACTGGCGATTGGCGACTACAAACCAGTGGTGGCCATCTACTCCACCTTCCTGCAGCGAGCCTACGATCAGGTGATCCACGATGTGGCTATTCAGAAGCTGCCGGTGCTGTTTGCCATCGACCGCGCCGGGATTGTCGGCGCAGACGGCCAGACGCATCAGGGGGCGTTCGATCTCTCCTTCCTGCGCTGTATTCCGGATATGGTGGTGATGACGCCGAGCGATGAAAATGAATGCCGCCAGATGCTGTACACCGGCTACCACTACAGCGACGGACCCTGCGCGGTGCGCTATCCGCGCGGCAGCGGCACCGGCGCGACGCTGGAGCCGCTGGCATCGCTGCCGATCGGCAAAGGGGTAGTGAAACGCCAGGGCGAGAAGGTAGCGATCCTCAACTTCGGCACCCTGCTGCCGGAGGCCGCAGCGGTGGCGGACAAACTCAACGCCACCCTGGTGGACATGCGCTTTGTGAAGCCGCTGGATACCGCGCTGATCCTGCAGCTGGCAGGCGAGCACGACGTTCTGGTGACGCTGGAAGAGAACGCCATTATGGGCGGCGCCGGCAGCGGCGTGAATGAAGTGCTGATGGCCCATCGCCGGGCGGTACCGGTGCTCAATATTGGCCTGCCGGACGTCTTTATTCCGCAGGGCACTCAGGAAGAGATCCGCGCCGACCTCGGCCTCGATGCCGCCGGTATTGAAGCCAAAATCCTCGACTGGCTGGCATAATCGCCCCTCCCGCTCCTGCTATGCTTAAGGGATACCCTTGATGAATAGCAGGAGCGCACCATGCACTATATCCCCCTCGGCGATACTGCCTTACGTGTTTCCCGACTCTGCCTCGGCTGCATGACCTTCGGCGAGCCGGACCGCGGCAGACACGCCTGGACGCTTCCGGAAGAGAGCAGTCGCCCGCTCATCCAGCACGCCATTGAAGGCGGCATCAACTTCTTCGATACCGCAAACAGCTACTCCGACGGCAGTAGCGAAGAGATCGTCGGCCGCGCTCTGCGCGACTTTGCCCGCCG
Source organism: Klebsiella sp. GG_Kp175 (assembly GCF_040062325.1). Classification (NCBI taxonomy): domain Bacteria; kingdom Pseudomonadati; phylum Pseudomonadota; class Gammaproteobacteria; order Enterobacterales; family Enterobacteriaceae; genus Klebsiella; species Klebsiella sp. GG_Kp175. The sequence goes on from NZ_JBEAFX010000003.1 coordinate 357,106, forward strand.
CGACGAGGTGGTTGTCGCCACCAAGGTCTATCACCAGGTCGGCGATCTGGCGGAAGGGCTTTCCCGGGAGCAGATCCTGCGCTCTATCGACGACAGCCTGCGCCGTCTCGGTATGGACTATGTCGACCTGTTGCAGATCCACCGCTGGGACTACAGCACCCCGATTGAAGAGACGCTCGAAGCGCTGGACGAGGTGGTGAAAGCCGGCAAAGCGCGCTATATCGGCGCCTCGTCCATGCATGCCCGGCAGTTTGCCCAGGCGCTGGCGCTTCAGCAGCAGAACGGCTGGGCGCGCTTCGTCACCATGCAGGATCACTACAACCTGATTTACCGGGAAGAAGAGAATGAGATGCTGCCCCTGTGCCAGCGTAACGGCGTGGCGGTGATCCCGTGGAGCCCGCTGGCGCGCGGCAGGCTGACCCGCCCATGGGGTGAGACCACCGCCCGGCTGGTCTCGGATGAGTTCGGCAAATCGCTTTACAGCACCAGCGAAGAGAATGACGCGCAGATCGCCGGGAATCTCGCGGACGTGGCGGAAGAGCTCGACGCCAGTCGCGCGCAGGTCGCCCTCGCCTGGCTGTTAAGCAAGCCCGGCGTCGCCGCGCCAATTATCGGTCCGTCGCGTCAGGAGCAGCTCGATGATCTGTTGCAGGCGGTGGATTTGACGCTCTCCCCGGAACAGATCGACAAACTGGAGGCGCCCTATCAGCCGCACCCGGTGGTGGGATTTAAGTGACGGGCGTGATTTCCCCGAAAGCATGGCGCTGCCGGGGAGAAGCGGTCAAAGCAGACCGATGGGCCAGTGATGGCCAATAACATACAGCACGCCGGCGGAGATCACGCCGGCGACGATATCGTCCACCATGATCCCCATTCCGCCGTGAATATTGCGGTCAAACCAGCGAATCGGCCACGGTTTCCACATATCGAAGATACGGAAAATGACGAAGCCGGCGGCCACCCACTGCCAGTCCAGGGTCGGCAGCGCCATCAGGGTGATCCACATCCCGACGAACTCGTCCCAGACGATGCTGCCGTGGTCATGGGTGCCCATATCTTTGGCCGTGCGATGGCACAGATAGACCCCGATACAGATGCTCATCATCACCACCAGCGAGTAGAGCTGCCAGGGGAGAAAAGTCATCAGATACCAGAACGGAATCGCCGCCAGCGAGCCCATCGTGCCCGGCACCACCGGGCTTAAGCCGCTGCCAAAGCCGGTCGCCAGCAGATGCCATGGATTACGCATACTCAGGCGGCTAAGCGCCTCGTCTCGACTACGCAAAGTGATCGTATCCCTTTAAATCAAGCGTGACCGGCTTACCGTCGCGGATAAACTGCAGACCTTCGCTCTCCGGCGCAATCTGTCCGATACAGGTAAAACGCGCGCCAAGATGGCCAAGGGCCACGTCCAGCGCCCCACGGTTCAGCTCCGGTACGGTAAAGCACAGCTCGTAATCTTCGCCACCGGCGAGCGCCCAGCGCAGCGCCTGCTCAGAATCAACCTGGCTTAGCATCGCGTCAGAGTACGGCATGGCATCAAGATCGATGCGCGCGCCGCAGCCGCTGGCTTTGAGAATATGACCCAGATCGGAGATCAGGCCGTCGGAGAGATCGATCGCCGACGTCGCCAGGTCGCGCAGCGCCTGGCCCTGCAGCACGCGGGGCATCGGACGCAGGTGACGGGCCAGCAAATAGTCGGCGTCAGTCGGCGTATCCACCGTCAGCCGGTTCTGCAACAGCGCCAGGCCGGCGGCGCTGTCCCCCGGGGTACCGGTGACATAGATCCAGTCTCCCGGCTTCGCACCTGAACGTTTCATGGCGCGCCCAGGCGGCACAAAGCCGTGGATACCCAGAGTCATGGCGAGCGGGCCACGGGTGGTGTCGCCGCCAATCAGCTGCATATCGTAGTAGTCAAGCTGGACAAACAGGCTGTCGCTGAAGGCTTCCAGCCAGGCTTCATCCACCTCCGGCAAGGTCAGCGCCAGGGTGAGCCACGCCGGCTCCGCGCCCATCGCTGCGAGGTCGCTCAGGTTCACCGCCAGGGCTTTATAGGCGAGGTCGGCCGGGTCGATATCGGGTAAGAAGTGATTGCCCGCCACCAGAGTGTCGGTGCTGATTGCCAGCGTTTTTTTCTCGGGAATATTCAGGAGAGCGCAGTCGTCGCCGATACCGGTCTCGACATCAAGACGAGCGCTTTTAACGCGATCAAAATAACGGGCAATCAGGGAGAATTCGCCACATGCCATACGTTATGCCTCAGCAAAATAATAAATAAGGCCGGGTTGCGAGACGACCCTCGCAAAACCCGGCCTGCAGTTTACTTCTTGTGGGGACGAATTACCGGAGCCGCTTTGTCCAGCACACCGTTGACGAACTTGTGGCTATCTTCAGCGCCGAAGGTTTTCGCCAGTTCGATAGCTTCATTGATGGCCACTTTATACGGTACGTCATCGCGTTTGGACAGCTCAAACAGCGCGATACGCAGCACCGCTTTTTCCACCTGACCCAGCTCTTCCAGCTGACGGGACAGGTAGGGCTTCATCAGGCCGTCGAGGTACGCGCTGTTAGTCGCCACTCCGGACAGCAGTTCGCGGAAATACAGAACATCAACATCTTTTACGTCCTGTTCCGCCAGGAACTGGTATTCGACATCAGCGATGTCGTTCTGGGACAACTGCCAGGAGTAGAGCGCCTGAACGGCACACTCACGGGCGCGGCGACGAGCAGCAGGTTTCACGGAATTCCCCTTACAAAAATCAGGCCTTGATGGCTTTCAATACGTTAATCATTTCCAGCGCGGTCAGCGCAGCTTCTGCGCCTTTGTTACCGGCTTTGGTGCCAGCGCGCTCAATGGCTTGTTCAATACTTTCAGTGGTCAGAACACCAAAGGCTACCGGGATTTCGCTGTCCTGAGCGACGTGCGCCAGGCCATTGCTGGCACCGCCTGCCACATATTCAAAGTGGGCGGTACCGCCGCGAATCACCGTACCCAGCGCGATCACCGCGTCATATTTACCGGTTTTCGCCAGTGCGCCAGCCGCCAGCGGCAGCTCATACGCGCCTGGAACCCAAACAACGGTGATGTTTTCATCTTTTACCTGACCAATGCGTTTCAGGGCGTCAATCGCACCTTCCAGCAGGCTGTCATTGATAAAGTTGTTGAAACGCGCAATGGTGATGGCGACGCGAGCGTCCGGGGTAGCAACGTTAGCTTCAATAATGTTCATACTCTTCCTTCGGGTTCATGTGCCCCGCAAGGGGGGCGGATTTTATCATATTATTCTGAGCGCTGCTTCCTAATAATCAGGAAAGCCTCACGCAGTGGTTAAATGCAGGCAGACATCCGGGCCAACCTGACGTATCTCATTGAATTTAAAATGGGGCGCCTGGCTCAGTTCTTCAAGCCCCGGCAGCGCGCATAATCCACGCGCCGCATTGCCTAACAGTTTAGGCGCAATATAGACGATAAGCTCGTCGACCAGCCCCGCCTGCAGCAGCGCCCCGGCAAGCGTGGCCCCCGCCTCCACCCAGACGCTGTTGATCTGCTGTTTGCCAAGCAGCATCATCAGCAGCACCAGATCGAGATGGCCGTTATGTTCCGGAACCAGCAGCGTGCGCACGCTGTCCGGCCACTGGCGCTCATCGGCGCCCAGGCGGGCAAACAGCGTTTCCCCCGCCTGCTGCACAATACGATGCTCAGGCGTGACGCGGTTCTGACTGTCGATCACGACGCGCAGCGGCTGGCGCAAATTCTCTTGGGGATACAGCGCCTGGGTATCGGCGCTCAGCTCCTGCCAGCGCACGGTCAGCGCCGGATCGTCCGCCAGTACGGTGGCGCTGCTGGTCAGAATGGCATGGCTCTGTGCGCGCAGACGCTGCACGTCGCGTCGCGCCTGCGGGGAGGTGATCCACTGGCTTTCGCCGCTGGCCATCGCCGTGCGGCCGTCCAGCGAAGCACCCAGCTTGAGCTGCACCCAGGGAAAACCGGTGCGCATCCGCTTCAGGAAGCCCTTGTTCAGCGCTTCCGCCTCGTTCATCATCAGCCCGTGGCTGACTTCAATACCGGCCTGCTGCAGACGGTACAAGCCGCGCCCCGCCACCTGCGGGTTCGGATCCTGCATCGCGGCGACCACGCGGCTGATGCCGGCGGCAATCAGCGCATCGCAGCACGGCGGCGTACGGCCGTGGTGGCTGCAGGGCTCAAGGGTGACATAGGCGGTGGCGCCTCGCGCCTGTTCCCCCGCCATCCGCAGGGCGTGCACTTCGGCGTGCGGCTCGCCGGCGCGATAGTGGAACCCTTCGCCGACGATCTCGCCGTCTTTTACAATGACACAGCCAACGTTAGGGTTAGGATGGGTGGTAAAGCGACCGCGGGCGGCGAGCTTAAGCGCACGCGCCATGTACATTTCGTCCTGCATGGCTTAGTCCTGTAAGCGGGCGATCTCTTCGCCGAATTCTTTGATATCTTCGAAGCTGCGATAGACCGACGCGAAGCGAATATAGGCGACTTTATCCAGTTTTTTCAGCTGTTCCATCACCAGATTGCCGATCATTTTGCTGGCCACTTCGCGCTCGCCGGTGCCGCGCAGATGGGTTTTGATATGGTTGACCGCCATTTCGACGTCATCGGCGCTGACCGGACGTTTCTCCAGCGCTTTCAGCATCCCACTGCGCAGCTTGTCTTCGTTGAAGGGTTCACGCACATCGTTACTCTTCACCACCCGGGGCATCACCAGCTCCGCCACTTCGAAGGTGGTAAAGCGCTCATTACAGACCAGACACTGCCGACGGCGACGCACGGAAGAGCCTTCCCCCACCAGACGAGAGTCAATCACTTTGGTATCCACGGCGAAACAGAAAGGGCAATGCATAGCGCGTCCTGACAGGTAGTTAAACTGAAGGGTAGTTTACCGCGAAGTGACCTGACTACAAAGAAAGAGCTTTTGAGACAAAGGATCTATGGGAGAGACAGGCGGTTTGGCTACCATTAAGCATCCTCTGCAAACGGAATCCTGACCATGACAAGACGTTACCTGAAACTCGCCATCGCGGGCAGCCTGTTTACCCTTACCGCCTGCGCCCAGCAAAGCGAAATCCGCCAGATGCACCAGAGCGTGAGCACCCTGAGCCAGGAGATGACCCAGCTCAATCAGCAAACGATCAAAATTACCCAGCAAAACGCGCTGAACGCGAAATCTACCCGCGGCGTCTATTTGCTGCCGGAGGCGAAAACCCCGGCGCGGCTGGAGAGCCAGATCGGCACCCTGCGCATGTCGGTGGCGAGCATTACGCCGGATGGCGACGGGTCACGCCTGACGTTACGTATTCAGGGCGAATCCAACGATCCGCTGCCGGCCTTTACCGCCACCGTCGCCTCCGGACAGATCACCGGCACTACCCACAGCTACCAGGAAGTAAATGTTCAGGATCAGTTGATCAGCGCCCCGGCCAGCATCCTCGCACCCAGCGATGTCAACATCCCGCTGCGCCTGAACGTGACGCCGGACAAAGTCGGTTTTATTCGCGTCCACGATATCCAGCCCGCCGCCGCACAGTAAGCCTTTGCGCCGGGCTTTCCCCTGCCCGGCGACATCCTGCCCCGTCATTCTTCTCCACTTACAACTTTTCACAAGAGTTCATTAGAAATCGTTCTGCATCGCGATTTTCAGTAGCATTTTGTCAAGAAATGCATAGAATCGTGAACGCAATCGATTACGCATGTTCTGGTTATGTGAAACAACACGTATTTTTGTGAGCAATGATTCCTATAATAGACCCCCACAGAAAGACGAAATATTTAGAAACGCTTCGGCACTTCTTTTAACGCCTTCAGGCTCAATTTAAACAGTGGCATTACTATGAAAAAAACATTACTGGCAGCGGGTGCGGTTGTGGCGCTCTCCACTTCTTTTACCGCGGGCGCGGCAGAAAACGACAAACCGCAGTATCTGTCTGACTGGTGGCACCAGAGTGTTAACGTGGTAGGGAGCTACCACACCCGTTTCGGACCGCAGATCCGTAACGATACCTATCTGGAATACGAAGCGTTCGCCAAAAAAGACTGGTTTGATTTTTACGGCTATATCGATGCTCCGGTGTTCTTCGGCGGCAATAGCACGGCAAAAGGTATCTGGAACAACGGTTCTCCGCTGTTTATGGAGATCGAACCGCGCTTCTCTATCGACAAGCTGACCAACACCGATCTGAGCTTCGGGCCGTTCAAAGAGTGGTATTTCGCGAACAACTATATCTACGATATGGGCCGCAATGATTCCCAGGAGCAGAGCACCTGGTATATGGGTCTGGGTACCGATATCGACACCGGCCTGCCGATGAGCCTGTCGTTGAACGTCTACGCCAAATACCAGTGGCAGAACTACGGCGCGTCCAATGAGAACGAGTGGGACGGCTACCGCTTCAAAGTGAAATACTTTGTGCCGCTGACCGACCTGTGGGGCGGTTCGCTGAGCTACATCGGCTTCACCAACTTCGACTGGGGTTCTGACCTCGGCGATGACAACTTCTACGATCTGAACGGGAAGCACGCGCGCACCAGCAACTCCATCGCCTCCAGCCACATCCTGGCGCTGAACTACGCGCACTGGCACTACTCGGTAGTGGCCCGTTACTTCCATAACGGCGGCCAGTGGGCTGACGATGCCAAGCTGAACTTCGGCGATGGCGATTTCAGCGTCCGCTCAACCGGCTGGGGTGGTTACTTCGTGGTTGGTTACAACTTCTAATTGCTGAAACGGCAAGACAGCGCCCGGGCCATCCGGGCGTTTTTATTTCTCCCACACGTCGCACCGAACCTTGCGCAGAAAATCATTTAACGAGCGGTCGGCGCACTCGCTGAATCGACGCTCGGTCGCCCTGACCGCCAGACAGCGGTCGAGGCGAAAGTTGCGATAATCATTGCGCAGCTCACACCAGGCTACCAGCAGCCAGCGCTCCCCCCAGAAAAACAGCCCCAGCGGCAGCACGTCGCGCTCGGTCACCCGACCGGACTCATCCTGATAGCGCAACGCCAGCACCTGCTGGCCGGAGACCGCCTGATGAATGATGTCAAAGAAGGTTTTGGCATAGCGATGGGCGCCGAGATCGGGGGCAAACAGGCGGGTCTGCTCCGCCTGGCGTCGGCGCGCCTCCGGCAGGATCGCCAGCATCTTCTCCTGTGCGGATTCCAGCGATTGCGACAGCGCCTCGCCGCCCCAGGTTTTCAGCAGCCGGATCGCGGCGATCAGCGCTTCGGATTCTTTGGTGGTCAGCATTAGCGGCGGCAGATCGTAGCCCGCCAGCAGCCGGTAGCCGCTACCCGCCTCCCCCTCCACCGGCACGCCGGAGAGGGAGAGATCGCGAATATCGCGATACACGGTGCGCTCCGACACGCCCAGCCGCTCCGCCAGCAGCGAGGCGGTGGTGAGCCGCCTGCCGCGCAGGGTCTGCACAATCTGAAATAAACGGTCGGCGCGTCGGGTCATGTTTCACTTCACAAAAAGTTCAGGTTAAGCCGGTTGATGCAGGCCGACGCGGTTGCCCTCGCTGTCAGTAAACAGCGCGATGGTGCCAATATTATTCGGCAGCGTCAGCGGCCCGAAAACACACGCCCCACCCGCCGAGGCGACGCGGTCGAGTGTGGCGGCAAGATGGTCTGTATGCAGGTAAATAATAGCGCCCTGCGCTGAAGGCGCGATACCCTCAAATTTGGCCAGCGCGCCGCCGGGGGCCGGGTCCTGATGCGGGAACACCGCCAGCTCGGCGCAGTCCATGGTTTCGCGACGCAGCGTCACCTGCATCACCGGCTCATAAAACGCGACGGCGCGATCCATATCGGCGACCGGAATTTCAAACCAGTTAATCACGTTATTCATACTTCCTCCTGCTCGTTATTGAGTTCAAAAGGAGTGTATGGGAGGGCTCCTGACAGCATACTGTCAGCAGGTTTTGTCGCGGGCAAAAAAAATCCCGGCCGCCTGGGCCGGGATTGCTTTATTTCAACTGAACCGTATTACGGCAGAATTGACGGCTGGTCCGCCCCTTCTTTTTCCACCTTCTGCTGCAGCAGATGCTCGCGCTTCATGCCCAGCTTCAACGCCAGCGCGGAGGCGACGTAGATAGAAGAAGCCGTACCGATGGAAACACCGATCAGCATGGTCAGCGAGAAGCCTTCCAGAATCGGGCCGCCGAACAGGAACAGCATCAGGATCACCATCAGGGTGGTCCCGGAGGTGATCAAGGTACGGTGCAGCGTCTGGGTCAACGACACGTTGAAGATCTCGTACGGCGTACCGCGGCGGATCTTACGGAAGTTTTCACGGATACGGTCCGATACCACGATACTGTCGTTCAGCGAGTAGCCGATAACCGACATCAACGAGGCCACAATGGTCAGGTCGATTTCGATATGGAACAGCGACAGCACGCCCATGGTGATCACCACGTCGTGCGCCAGGGCGATAACCACCCCCGCCGCCAGACGCCATTCGAAGCGGAAGCCGACGTAGATCAGGATACAGACCAGCGCGGCAATCAGCGCCAGGGCGCCGGTTTGCGCAAGGTCCGCACCGACGCTCGGGCCGACAAACTCAATGCGCTTCACCGCCGCGTTCTGGCTGGTCGATTCGTTAATCACCGTCACGACCTTACTGCCCAGCTCCTGGCTGCCGTTGGCGTCATGCACCGGCGGCATACGTACCATGATGTCGCGGCTGCTGCCAAAGTTCTGCACCTGCGGCTCTTCAAAGCCCGCTTTTTGCAGGGAATCGCGCATCTGGTCGAGATCGACCGGCTTCTCAAGGGTAATTTCGATCACCGTACCGCCGGTGAAATCGAGACCCCAGTTAAAGCCGCGGACGCCGATGATGGCGATCGACACAATCAGCAGAAAACCTGAAATGCCGAAGGCCCAGTAGTCCCAGCGCATAAAGTCCCAGACTTTACGGCCGTGGTTCAATTGTTCAACAGTATATTCCTGTGCCACAACGCACTCCTCAGATAGACAGCTTTTTAACGCGCTTGCCGCCGTACAGCAGGTTCACGATGGCACGGGTGCCGACGATAGCGGTAAACATTGAGGTCGCGATACCGATACCGGTAGTAATCGCAAACCCTTTAATGGCACCGGTACCGACCGCGTACAGGATGATCACTTTGATAAGCGTCGTCACGTTGGCGTCGAAGATCGAGCTGAACGCGCCGCGATAACCTTCGTCAATCGCCTGCTGAACGGTACGCCCGTTGCTCAACTCTTCTTTGATGCGCTCGTTGATCAGAACGTTAGCATCGACCGCCACCGCAAGGGTTAACACGATACCCGCGATGCCCGGCATGGTCAGCGTCGCCCCCGGGATGAGGGACATAATGCCGACAATCAGCACCAGGTTGGCAATCAGCGCCGAGGTCGCAATCAGACCGAACTTCTTATAGAAGAGGATCATGAACAGGATGGAGACCACCAGGCCGGCCAGACAGGCTTCCAGACCCTGCTTGATGTTCTGCATACCAAGGGTTGGGCCGATAGTCCGCTCTTCGACGATCTGAATCGGCGCAATCAACGCGCCGGCACGCAGCAGCAGCGACAGCTGGCGCGCTTCGTTCGGGTTGCTGATACCGGTAATACGGAAGCTGTTACCCAGACGCGACTGGATGTTGGCGATGTTAATCACCTCTTCCTCTTTCGCCAGGATAGCCCGACCGTTGGCGTCTTTCTTACCGCTGTCTTTATACTCCACGAACAGGGTCGCCATCGGCTTGCCGATATTGTCCTTGGTGAAGTTGGACATGATGTTACCGCCCGCGCTGTCCAGCGAGATGTTGACCTGCGGCTGGTTGTACTCATCCATGCTGGAGGTCGAGTCGGTGATATGGTCACCGGTCAGGATCACCCGCTTGTACAGCACCACCGGCTGGCCTTCACGCGTCTGCTTCACTTCCGAGTCGCCCGGTACGCGGCCAGAGGCGGCGGCGGACTGGTCAACGTTGGTATTGACCAGACGGAACTCGAGGGTCGCGGTCGCGCCAAGGATCTCCTTCGCCCGCGCGGTATCCTGGATACCCGGCAGCTCAACGACGATGCGGTCAGCGCCCTGACGCTGAACCAGCGGTTCGGCGACGCCCAGCTGGTTCACACGGTTACGCAGAATGTTAATGTTCTGCTGAACCGCGTACTCACGGGCTTCTTTCAGGCGCTCATCGGTCATCACCGCTTTCAGGCTGTTGTCACCCTGAGAGGAGATCACCAGATCGCGATGGCGAGGGCTGAGATAAGAGATAGCCTGGTCGCGCGCCGCGCTGTCGCGGAAGACGATGCTCAGACCGTAGTTGTCTTCCTTGCGCACGGTCGCGTAAGGAATGCCTTTGTCGCGCAGCTCGCTGCGCAGGCTGTCGATGTTCTGTTCCTGCAGTTTGCCTAACGCGGTGTCCATGTCGACTTCCATCAGGAAGTGCACGCCGCCGCGCAGATCAAGACCCAGCTTCATCGGTTCGGCATAGAGTGCCGCCAGCCAGCGTGGGGTTGCCGGAGCAAGGTTTAGCGCCACGACGTATTTGTCACCCAGCACGGTAAGCAGCGCTTCACGCGCGCGCAGCTGGGTATCAGTGGTGTCGAAGCGCGCAAGAATAGCGCCCTCTTCCAGTGCCACAGACTTCGCGGTAATTTTTTCTTCTTGTAAAGTTTTCTGGACCTGGATCAGCGTTTGCTCACTGGCGGCGACGCCGCGCGCGCCAGTGATTTGAACAGCCGGATCCTCACCATACAGGTTGGGAAGCGCATAGATCAGGCCGACGACAATGACGACGACCAGCATGACATACTTCCACAAAGGATAACGGTTTAACACGGCAGTTCCCTTTGGGAAAAGTTAGATTACAGCGCCTTCATGGTGCCTTTCGGCAGAACGGCAGCAACGAAGTCACGTTTGATAACCACTTCAGTGGTATCGTTCAGCGCGATAGCAATGTAGCCAGTTTCCGCTACTTTGGTCACGCGACCGACCAGACCGCCGTTGGTCAGCACTTCATCACCTTTGGCGATGGAGTTCATCAGGTTCTTATGTTCCTTGGTGCGCTTCTGCTGTGGACGCAGGATCATGAAGTAAAAAATCAGACCGAACACCACCAGCATCAGAATCAGAGACATCGGGCTGCCCTGCGCCGGTGCACCCGTTGCCGCTACCGCATCAGAAATAAAAAAGCTCATTGAAATTCCCTCATTATTAAAATTAATCAACGTTCAAAGGAGGCACGGTGCGCCCCTGACGTTGGTAAAAATCGGTCACGAAGCTCTCTAATTTACCCTCTTCGATAGCCTTGCGTAAACCAGCCATTAAACGCTGATAGTAGCGCAGGTTATGAATGGTATTGAGACGCGCGCCCAATATTTCGTTGCAACGGTCAAGGTGATGCAAGTAAGCGCGTGAATAATTGCGACATGTATAGCAATCACACTCGGCGTCCAGCGGCGCGGTATCGCTTTTGTGCTTCGCGTTGCGGATTTTCACCACGCCGTCGGTGACGAACAGGTGGCCGTTACGCGCGTTGCGCGTCGGCATGACGCAGTCGAACATATCGATACCGCGACGTACCCCTTCCACCAGATCTTCCGGCTTCCCGACGCCCATCAGGTATCGTGGTTTATCGGCCGGGATCTGCGGGCAGACGTGCTCCAGAATACGGTGCATGTCTTCCTTCGGCTCGCCGACCGCCAAACCGCCGACAGCGTAGCCATCAAAGCCAATCTCTACCAGACCTTTCACCGAGATATCACGTAAATCTTCGTAAACGCTGCCCTGAATGATGCCGAACAGCGCATTTTTATTGCCAAGGCTATCGAAACGGTCACGGCTGCGCTTCGCCCAGCGCAGAGACATCTCCATTGAGCGCTTGGCGTAATCCCAGTCCGCTGGATACGGCGTACATTCGTCGAAGATCATCACGATATCAGAGCCGAGATCGTACTGAATCTCCATGGATTTTTCCGGATCGAGGAAAATCGGATCGCCGTTGATCGGGTTGCGGAAATGCACGCCCTGCTCGGTGATCTTACGGATATCGCCAAGGCTGAACACCTGGAAGCCGCCGGAGTCGGTCAGGATCGGTCCTTTCCACTGCATAAAATCGTGCAGATCGCCGTGCAGCTTCATGATCTCCTGACCCGGGCGCAGCCACAGGTGGAAGGTGTTGCCGAGAATAATCTGCGCGCCGGTGGCTTCCACCTCTTCCGGCGTCATCCCTTTGACGGTGCCGTAGGTGCCAACGGGCATAAAGGCCGGTGTTTCCACCACGCCGCGCTCAAACACCAAGCGACCGCGGCGGGCGCGACCGTCGGTGGTATCCAGTTCAAATTTCATGCTTGCTCCTGCGTCAGAAAAACAGTCCGACGTTTTCATACTCGCCACGGAATGATTCCGTGGCTAAAAAAATGCGTCATGGCGTCCAAAAAGCCGGCGGGCCGGCCTCTTCAGGGACGCTCAGAAATAGCCTGCGGATTGTACGTGATAAACATCGCATCCCCGTAGCTAAAAAAGCGATATTTCTGCTCCACCGCTACCTTATAGGCGTTCATGGTGTGCTGATAACCCGCAAACGCCGACACCAACATAATCAGTGTGGATTCAGGGAGATGGAAGTTGGTTACCAGCGCATCGATCACCTGGTACTGATAACCCGGATAGATGAAAATCTGCGTATCGTCGAAGAACGGCGCAATCAGGGCGTCTTTCGCCGCCTGCGCCGCGCTCTCCAGCGAGCGTACCGAGGTGGTGCCCACCGCGATCACGCGATTGCCGCGCGCCTTCGCCGCCAGCACCGCATCGACTACCTCCTGCGGCACTTCCGCATATTCAGAGTGCATGGTGTGCTCTTCAATGCTGTCGACGCGCACCGGCTGGAAGGTACCCGCGCCCACGTGCAGGGTGACAAACGCCATCTCAACGCCTTTGGCGCGCAGTTTATCCAGCAGCGGTTCGTCGAAGTGCAGACCAGCGGTCGGGGCGGCTACCGCGCCCGGCCTGGTGCCGTAGACGGTTTGATAGAGCTCGCGGTCAGCGTCTTCATCCGGGCGGTCAATGTAGGGCGGCAGCGGCATATGGCCAATCCCGTTAAGGATCTCCAGCACCGGGCGCTCGTCGTTAAATTCCACTTCAAACAGCGCGCCGTGACGCGCCAGCATGGTGGCCTGAATGCTCTCGTCGTCGCCCAGCAGCAGCTCGGCGCCCGGCTTCGGCGCTTTCGAGGCGCGAATATGGGCGAGGATGCGCTTATCATCCAGCATCCGCTCCACCAGCACTTCGATCTTGCCGCCGCTGGCCTTACGACCGAACAAACGCGCCGGGATCACCCGGGTGTTGTTAAACACCAGCAGATCGCCAGGATTGAGCTTATCGAGGATGTCGGTGAAGGTGCCATGCGTCAGCGCGCCCGTCGGCCCGTCCAGGGAAAGTAAGCGGCAGCTGCTGCGCTCAGGCATCGGATAGTGGGCGATCAGAGATTCGGGTAGTTCAAAAGCAAAATCGGTAACGCGCATGACGGTAACTCAGACTGAATAAAGAGGCGGGTAGTCTAGTGCCGGGGCGTTCTGCCTGCAACCTTTACCCCTCCGGACGAATGACATAATCTATATTCCAAATCATTCCGAATGCCGCCATGCGGCAGCCGAATGCATCACCGGTGGCAGAGGGCCGCGCGCGGCCAGACAGCACGCCATTCGGGCACCGGGGCTGCCGTTCAGGGCGACGCGCAGCGCTACACCGCTCACTCTGCTCGCCATAAAGTATTTAAAGGATGTCGTCGCTATGAATTTTCTCGCCCACCTGCACCTGGCCCATCTCGCCGACAGTTCGCTGCCCGGCAATCTGATGGCCGACTTTGTGCGCGGCAACCCGCAGGGCGACTATCCGGCGGCGATCGTCGATGGCATCTATATGCATCGGCGAATTGACGTGCTGACTGACAACCTGGAGGAAGTCAAAGAGGCGCGGGAGTGGTTTCGCCCGCAGACCCGCCGCGTCGCCCCCATCACCCTCGACGTCATGTGGGATCATTTCCTGTCGCAGCACTGGGCGCAACTCTCCCCTGACCTGCCGCTGGACGAGTTCGTGCGCTACGCCGAGCGGCAGATCGTGCCGATCCTGCCCGACTCGCCGCCCCGCTTCGTCAATCTCAATCAATACCTCTGGTCGGAGCGCTGGCTGGAGCGCTACCAGGAGATGGATTTTATTCAGCGCGTGCTCAATGGCATGGCCAGCCGCCGCCCGCGTCTCGAGGCGCTGCGCGACTCCTGGCAGGATCTGGATACTCACTACGACCGGCTGGAGGGGCAGTTCTGGCGCTTTTATCCGCAGATGATGCGTCAGGCGAAAAACAAACAGCTGTAATCGCTGCGACATTGATAGGTAAAAGCTGGCTGAACGATTGTCAGCGCCTCTTTGTGTTATTGGCGGACAGGCTCTATACTTGCCCGCGTTGCGTTCCAAATAACCTTAGTAATTACAGGAGAATCAAATGGTTCTGGTCACTCGTCAAGCGCCGGATTTTACTGCAGCCGCTGTGCTGGGTAATGGTGAGATCGTTGAGAAATTCAATTTCAAACAGCACACCAACGGTAAACCTACCGTTCTGTTCTTCTGGCCGATGGACTTTACCTTCGTTTGCCCGTCTGAGCTGATCGCGTTCGACAAACGTTACGAAGAATTCCAGAAACGCGGCGTGGAAGTGGTTGGCGTTTCCTTCGACTCCGAGTTCGTGCACAACGCATGGCGTAATACTCCGGTAGACCAGGGCGGTATCGGCCCGGTTAAATACGCGATGGTTGCCGACATCAAACGTGAAATCCAGAAAGCTTACGGTATCGAGCATCCGGACGAAGGCGTGGCGCTGCGCGGCTCCTTCCTGATCGACGCCAACGGCGTGGTTCGCCACCAGGTGGTTAACGACCTGCCGCTGGGCCGTAACATCGACGAAATGCTGCGCATGGTTGACGCGCTGCAGTTCCACGAAGAGCACGGCGAAGTCTGCCCGGCGCAGTGGGAAAAAGGAAAAGAAGGTATGGCTGCCTCTCCGGAAGGCGTGGCAAAATACCTGACCGAAAACGTCTCCAGCCTGTAATCGGCACACGTTTTTATAAAAGGCCCGCTCAAGCGGGCCTTTTTTGTTAGCGGCGTCAAAATTTAAGAAAATGACCCGCTGATATTTGTGACCAGCAATACACTTCTGCTGAAAAATTTCGCTCTGCCTCTCATTTTTTCTCTGTCAAATTTCAGCGTTAAATCTCAACCACTTCATAACAGTCTGAAAAACAAATAAATTAATTATATGATTTTCAGCCAGCACTTTGCCGTCGATGTGATCGCCATCAATATTTAAAACCGCGGATGTGATCTCATCCATCATTTTTATCAATGTATTTGGTCATGATTTTACTCAGGAACAGGAATACGTTCAGGAGAAGAGAATGGATATTATTTTTGACCCGACGTTAATCGCCCTGAAGCAGAATATTTCCCATGCGGAGGAGGCCATCGAACTGGCGGGTTCATTACTCGCCAGGCGCCAGATTTGCAGCGCCGAATATGTCAACGAGATGCTGACAGTATACGAGGATTTTGGCGCCGCCATCGTGATAGATGACGGGATTGCCATGCCGCACGCCCGCCCGGAAAAAGGGGCATTGCAGACCGGATTTTCGCTTGTCACCACCGCCACACCAGTGACCTTCGGCCACGATGAGTTCGATCCGGTTACCGTCGTCATCGCGATCGCCGGCGCCGATGCTGACAGTCATATCAAAATGATCCAACTGATTGCCTCGCTGATCGAGTCAGATATCGTGACTTTTCTTCAGCAGGAAAATGACGTGAATTCAGTCTTACATTTCATCCAAAAACAAATGGAGTAGTCATTATGTTAGTTATCAGAACGGTTTGTGGTAACGGTATTGGCAGTTCATTGATGGCTGCGAATAATGTGAAGAAGATCTGTGAAGAATTAGGTATCAAAGCGGACGTCGCTTCGGTCGATTTTGCTAACGCCGTCGGGGAAAAAGCCGACCTTTACGTCACGATCAAAGAACTGGCAAATCAATTTCCGGCCCACTGTCATGTCGCCATTATTCGCAGCTACATCCATAAAGCAAAAATCGCCGAGGATATTACCGACGCGCTGATGAAAATTGCTGCGACTCACTCTTAATCAGCATAGAGGGAACGACCATGCAGGCTATTCTTAGTTTCTTAACGGAAATATTCAGTCAACCCGCTTTTTTAATGGGGCTTATCGCCTTCGTTGGCTTAGTGGCGCTGCGCTCCCCCGGCAACAAACTCCTTACCGGTACATTAAAGCCGATTTTAGGCTATTTGATGCTGAGCGCTGGCGCAGGCGTTATCGTTGCCAATCTCAACCCGCTGGGCGGTATTATCGAAGCTGGATTTAATATCCGCGGCGTTATTCCTAACAATGAAGCCATTGTCTCCGTCGCCCAGAAAATGCTGGGCGTGGAAACCATGAGTATTTTGCTGTTGGGCTTTATTTTCAACCTGATCATAGCCCGCTGCACCAAATATAAATATATCTTTCTCACCGGCCATCATTCGTTCTTTCTCGCCTGCCTGTTCTCCGCCGTCCTGCAGGCGGCGGAGTTCCAGGGCTGGATGTTGATCCTGATCGGCGGATTCCTGTTGGGCTCATGGTCAGCCATCTCCCCGGCCATTGGCCAGCGTTACACCAGGCAGGTGACCGAGGACGGCGGGATCGCCATGGGCCATTTCGGCTCCCTGGGCTACTACCTCTCGGCGTGGATCGCCAGCCGGACCGGCAATCCGGCAAACTCCTTCGCCGATACCGAAATCTCAGAAAAATGGGGTTTTCTGCGCGATACCACCGTCACCACCGGTATCGTGATGTTTGTTATCTACTTCATCTGCAGCGCTGTCGCCGGGTCAGCGTACCTGAGCACCATCACCGACCAGAATATGCTGATCTTCTCCGTGCTGACCGGTCTGCAGTTCGCCGTTGGCGTAGCCATTGTCTACAACGGCGTGCGGTTGATCCTCGGCGATCTGGTGCCGGCATTCCAGGGCATCAGCCAGAAACTGATCCCGGACTCCATCCCGGCCGTTGACTGCGCGGTGTTCTTCACCTTTAGCCCCACCGCGGTGGTGGTGGGATTCATCAGCTCCTTTGTGGGCGGTCTGGTCGGGATGCTCATGCTCGGCGGACTGGGCATGGCGCTGATTATTCCCGGCATGGTGCCGCACTTCTTCTGCGGCGGCACCTCCGGGGTCTTTGCCGACAAGCTGGGCGGTAAGCGCGGGTGTATCATCGCCGCTTTTATCGGCGGGATCTTCCTCGCCTTCCTGCCGGCGATGCTGCTGCCGGCGCTCGGCAACCTCGGGTTTGAAAACAGCACCTTCGCCGATTTCGACTTCGCAGTGTGGGGCATCATTATCGGTAACGCGTTCACCCAGTTTGGCCAGGTCACTATCTACCTGATTTGTCTGGCGCTGCTCGTCGCGCTGCTGGTGCCTTTCTGCTTCCGTCAGGTACGGGTAGTGGGCAACACGCTCAGCTATGAGGAGCTTACTGCCAAGCAGAAAAATGAATAAGCGAGGTCATTTTTCCCTGCGGGAAGGTCACGCTTCCCGCCGCTGACAAATAATCAGGAGTGGTTATGGCTATTTTGTCCATTGGATTTGCCTGTTTCGATCAGTTTTTCTTTCTCAATGAATGGCCCCAGGAGAATACCAAAAACTTTTGTCATGATTTTATAGAAAGCGGCGGCGGCCCGGCGGCCAATGCGGCCTGGCTGCTGGGATTATGGGGTGAGGAGGTCTATTACATCGGCCATCTGCATCAGGACCTTTACGGTCAGCGCATTATCGATGAGTTTGCCGAAGCGGGGGTGGATACCAGCCAGGTGGTTTTCTCCGATGACATGATCACCCCGCTGGCCTCGGTGCTGGTCAATCGCTTAACGGGTTCGCGGACGATTATTACCCGCAAGATGCAGACACCGCCTTCCCTGACCTACGATCAAAAGCTCAAACTGGACGACCTCGCCGAACGACTGATTGCCACCGAGGATCCGGTCACCATTTTAATTGACGGCCATGAGCCGGAAATCAGTGAATATTTAATTAAGAAACTGCCCAACGCCAGAGTCGTGATGGACGGCGGGTCACTGCGCGCCAGCAATATAAAACTCGCAGCCTGGACCGACTATTTTGTAGTGAGCGAACATTTTGCCCGCGATTATATGAGCTATCGCTCTTTGAGCACCGAAGCAGAAATTAAAGCGGCGCTGATTGAGCTGAATAAAATTTGCCGCGGTGAAGCATTTATTACCCTTGGCGAAAAAGGCTGCGCTTTTTTAAAAAGCGGTATGCTGCAGATCGTTCCTTCCTGGCTGTGCAATGCCGTTGATACCACCGGAGCCGGGGATGTATTTCACGGCGCCTTCACCTATGGCGTCCACTACTCATGGCACATAGATAATATTATTTTATTTGCCAGCCTGACCGCCGCCATTTCTATTGAGAAAAAAGGGGTACGGGAATCTATGCCGGACCTGGCGGTCGTCCACCACTCGTTAAATAGCTACGAGAGAAACTTAAAGCAATATTTTGAAGAATAACTGCATTTAATAAATATCAAGAGGTGAATATGTTAGTGTCGATGAAGGACATGCTTCAGCATGCCCTGCGGGACGGCTACGCCGTCGGTCAGTTCAACATTAATAATCTGGAATGGGTCGGCGCCGTATTAAGCACTGCCCAGCAGTGCCGCTCACCGGTTATTTTGGGCGTGTCCGGCGGCACGGTTAAGCATATGCTCGGGTTAAAATGTATTCATGACATCGTAGTTAACGCCATGGAGTATTTGCATATTGATGTTCCGGTGGCGCTGCATCTGGATCATGGCACCTCCCGGGAGGCCTGCGAAGCGGCGATCGCCGCCGGCTTCAGTTCCATTATGTTTGATGGCTCGCATCTGCCGTTCAGGGAAAACCTGGCCATTACTCGCCATCTGGTGACGCTGGCGCACAGCAAAGGTATCTCCGTGGAGGCCGAACTGGGGACTATCGCCGGCAGTGAAGACGGCATTGTCAATTCCGAAGTCATCTACGCCGATCCGCAGGAGTGCTACACCCTGGTGACAGAAACCCAGGTGGATTGCCTCGCCGCCGCGCTGGGCTCCACCCATGGCCTGTATAAAGGCAAAGCCCGACTGGGATTTACCGAGATGAAAGCCATTGCCGAGCGGGTGAAGGTTCCGCTGGTGCTGCATGGCGGCACCGGTATTGCCGATGAGGATATGCGCCGGGCGATTGCCTGCGGCACCGCCAAGATTAACGTTAATACCGAAAATATGTACGCCTGGTGCCAGCAGGTGAAGGCGATCTTTGCTGCCGATACCGGGCACGATGTGAACGATCCGCGGAAAGTGATCGCCCAGGGACTGCAGCCAGTACGCGAAATGATTGCCCGCCGCATGGCGCTTTTTGGCTCACAGCAGCGCTATTGATGCGTGAAAGGTGGCTGAGACCTCCGCCCCTTAGCAACCGGGGCGGAGGCGTCAGGCATCAGAAGGCAAAGCAGGAGCAACCCAGCACGCCCCAGAAGGCCTGCTCGTCGGAGACGGGAATCGACGATTTCCGCGCGATATCATGCTGATGGCCGTGGACACCGCAGCTACCGCAGCACTGGTGCATCTGGACTATGGCGCCAATTTTGGCCGCCGCTGGCGGAGCGGAACGGTAATGGCCCGGGACCTTCACCACCGGCGACCACTCCGGCAGCACCGGGATCGGCGGCGGCGCCAGCGGCGAGAAGTGACCGGCGGCGTACACCACTTTGCCATCAACCACCGTCAGCACCGACTCAATGCCTTTGATCTCCTCTTCCGCGACGCTGAAATAGTCCTTCGACAGCACCACCAGATCGGCAAGCTGACCGGCGGCCAGACGGCCCTTTTTACCCTGCTCGCTGGAGAACCAGGCGCTGCCCGCCGTCCACAGCTCCAGCGCGACATCGCGCGGCAGGCGGTTGTTGTCGTCATACATCGCCATCCCGCCAACGGTGCGCCCGGAGACCAGCCAGTACAGCGCGGTCCACGGATTATAGCTGGCGACGCGGGTGGCATCGGTCCCTAACCCTACCGGTACGTCCAGCTCCAGCATTTTCGCTACCGGCGGCGTATGTTTCACCGCCTCTTTGCCGTAGCGATCGACAAAATATTCGCCCTGGAAGGCCATCCGGTGCTGCACCGCAATGCCGCCCCCCAGCGCCTTCACCCGCTCAATGTTGCGCTCGGTAATGGTCTCGGCATGATCGAAGAACCAGTGCAGGCCATTAAACGGAATGTCACGGTTCACCTTCTCAAACACGTCCAGCATCCGGCTGATGGACTCGTCGTAGGTGGCATGCAGGCGGAACGGCCAGCGATGTTCAACCAGATGGCGCACCACCCGCTCCAGCTCATCTTCCATGCCTTGCGGCAAATCCGGCCGCGGCTGCAGGAAATCTTCAAAATCCGCCGCCGAAAACACCAGCATCTCGCCGGCGCCGTTGGCGCGATAGAAATCGGTTCCCTGCCCCGGCTTCAGCATATCGGTCCAGCGCTCGAAGTCCTCCAGCTCCTGCTTCGGTCGCTGGGTAAACAGGTTGTAGGCGATGCGCACGGTCATCTGATCTTTTGCGTGCAGCTGCTCGATAATTTCGTAATCTTCCGGGTAGTTCTGGAAACCGCCCCCGGCGTCGATGGCGCTGGTCAGCCCCAGTCGGTTCAGCTCGCGCATAAACTGACGGGTGGAGTTCACCTGCAGATCCAGCGGCAGCTTCGGCCCTTTGGCCAGGGTGGCGTAGAGGATCATGGCGTTTGGTTTGGCAATCAGCATCCCGGTCGGGTTGCCGTGGCTATCGCGGACGATCTCTCCGCCCACCGGATCCGGCGTCTCTTTGGTATACCCCACGGCTTTCAGCGCCGCGCGGTTCAGCAGTGCGCGATCGTAGAGATGTAGCACAAACACTGGCGTATCGGGCGCCGCGTCGTTTAGCTCTTCCAGGGTCGGCATCCGTCGTTCGGCGAACTGGAATTCGCTCCAGCCGCCGACCACCCGCACCCACTGCGGCGACGGTGTGCGATCCGCCTGATCCTTAAGCATTCGCAGGGCATCGGCCAGAGAGGGCACGCCCTCCCAGCGGAGCTCAAGGTTGTAGTTCAACCCTCCGCGGATCAGATGCAGGTGAGAATCGTTGAGGCCCGGGATCACCGTATGCCCTTTGAGATCGACGATCTGCGTTCCCTCGGCGGCAAAGCTCATGATCCGATCGTGGCTTCCGGTGGCAACAATTTTTCCGTCGGCGATGGCCACGGCTTCCGCCAGCGGATTCGCACGATCGAGGGTATGAATCTGGCCGTGGGTCAGAATCAGTGTGGCAGTTTGCGACATAACACACTCCTTGGGGAGGCTGACTCAGTTTTTCTTCAACCAGCCAGCAAACAGGCGGGTCACGATGGGCATCCAGAACCAGACCACCAGCGCAACCACGCAGGCATCATTGATCAGGTGCAGCAGCAGGCTCCCCTTAAGCGACGGCAACAGCATGCCGGTCACCGTCGGCACCAGGTTGGTGCTGGGGAAAATCACCAGCAGGGTGATCAGAAACTGTTTCCAGCGCCGCGGCTGGCGCACATTCGCCACCGGCGGGGTAAACCAGAAGGCCGGTTCGGTCCGCACCTCCGTCCGATCGCCCTCCGTCAGCAGCGGGGCAATTTCCGCCACCAGCTGACGACGGGTTTCCGACTGCGTCCAGGCATAGAGATGCTCCAGGGTGTCGAAGCGGATAATCACGCTCCACAGATTCTGCCCTGCGGCGGGCCGGATCACATTCGCCCCGAGATGGCCGGGAAACTCAGCCGCGATGGGCATGATTTTGCCGAGCCACTCTTCGTAGCGCTGGCCGTGTTGCGGATCGAGCAGATGGCTGATGACCAGGGTCACCGATTTTTGCTGCGCCATAAAGATTCCTTGCTTCAGGGGAATGGCAGGATGATTCTCGCCATTAGCCATAGATGACCATACACAACGTCATTCATGCTGCGTCGAGGCGGCAAGCCGGCACGTCCCGGGAGCTGACATAAGTCAGTGACCGGGGCGGGCAAACCCAGCTAACAAAGAGGCAGCCTGAAGGGTGAAGTGTATTTAAGCTTTACGCTCTGGCGCGCCATGCACCATGGTATAAGCGTAATCCACGCCCATCCCGTAGGCGCCGCTGTGTTCGCGCACCAGGTCCATCACCGCATCGTAAGTCGCTTTGCGCGACCAGTCGCGCTGGTACTCCAGCAGCACCTGCTGCCAGGTCACCGGCACCGCGCCCGCCTGCACCATCCGGTCAATGGAGCGCTCATGGGCGTCGACAGAGGTACCGCCGGAGGTATCGGTGACCACATACACTTCGTAGCCCGCCTCCAGGGCCATCAGCGCCGGAAACGTCAGGCAAACTTCGGTCCACAGAGCGGAGATCACCAGCTTTTTACGGCCGGTCGCTTTCACCGCCGCAACGAAGGCATCGTCTTCCCAGGAGTTCATTGAAGTACGCTCAATCGGCTTGACGTCAGGATGCACGGCCAATAATTCCGGCCAAATATAACCGCTGAAGCTTTTGGTCTCTACGGAAGTGTAAATCACCGGTACATTAAAAATTTTACCGGCTTTAGCCAGCGCCACGGTGTTATTTTTGAGGGTCTGGCGATCGATATTCGCCACGCCGAATGACATCTGTGGCTGATGATCAATAAAGATAAGGGCGGAATTAGTGGGATCGAGCAGTTCACGAATAGACATTAAATACCTTCTTAATCAATTAGTTAAAAAGATGACATGATGGTTAATGCGTCGTGTAGATCCTGACTGATAAAGCATGGTGAGTATAGCCAGTTATTTCTAACAAGTTATTAAAGTTTTTTTGTGGTTTATATTTTATCAGCGGTTAGTATTTACTCATGCCAGCGTTCATCAAAATTTTACGGCAAACTGTTCTGATTTATTCACTGGCATTGATTATTGCGCTTAGGTACAACAAGGGGAAATTAATGAATGGAAACTCCTGATGCGCGTAAACTTTGATGTTCTGATGATCCTTGATGCGCTGGACCGACACGGATCCTTCGCCACCGCCGCAGAGTCGCTGTATAAAACCCCCGCCGCTCTGAGCTATATGATCCAGAAGCTGGAGAGCGATCTGGAGATCGTCTTGTTGGATCGTTCCGGCCATCGGGCAAAATTTACTGATACCGGGCGGCTGATGCTGGAGAAGGGGCGACAGCTTTTAAGCGCCGCCAGAGATCTGGAAAAGCAGGCCCAGCAGCTGAGCGCGGGCTGGGAGCGAGAGCTGGCGATCGCCCTCGACGCCTCGTTTCCCTTTTCGGCCCTGCTGCCGCTGATCGCCGAGTTCTACGCGCAAAACCCGCAGACCCGGCTGAACTTCAGTCATCACACCCTCGCCGGTTCATGGGAAGAGCTGACCCACCATGGCGCGGATATTATCCTCGGCGCCATCAATGAGCCGCCCACCTCTGCCGAGTGGTCATGGCAAACCCTCGGCGCGCTGGATAACATTTTCGTGGTCGCCCCGGCCCACCCGCTGGCCGGAGCGGAAACGCCGCTCAGCAATAAGCAGCTCAGCCAGCACCGGGCGGTGGTGATCCGCGACAGCGCCCGCTATTGCCATCCGCTGAACAGCAATCTGCTTGATGAACAGCCGCAAATCGGCGTCGATGATTTCGCCAGCAAAGTCGAACTGCTGTGCGCCGGGCTGGGCTGCGGCTTTCTGCCGCGTCATATCGCCCGCCCGTGGCTGGAAAAAGGCTGTCTGGTGGAGAAAAGCGTCGCCGGCTGGCGGGAAAAAGATATCACCTACATGGCCTGGCGCAGCGGGAATGACGGACTGGCTCAGCGCTGGTGGCGGGAGGCGCTCCTCCGCGACGACCTGCTGAGCCAGCTCTATCGTTAACGACCGGACCAGACGCAGGCGGAGATAGCCGGGAGCGTCAGTACCCCGTCATGGAAGGCGCCGGCGCCCTCCTGCAGCGTCCAGGCTCCCACGTCCAACAGCGGCGAATCCTCGATAACCACTTCGCAGGCTTCGCCGCGGTTAATCGCCACCAGTACCCGCTGCTGTTTGTAGACGCGGACAAACACCACCACGTTATCCTCGGCGTAAATCACCT
Source organism: Klebsiella sp. GG_Kp175 (assembly GCF_040062325.1). NCBI lineage: Bacteria > Pseudomonadati > Pseudomonadota > Gammaproteobacteria > Enterobacterales > Enterobacteriaceae > Klebsiella > Klebsiella sp. GG_Kp175. The sequence goes on from NZ_JBEAFX010000003.1 coordinate 381,331, forward strand.
GGCAGCCGCCGTAGCGCAGCGCCTGGTGGGCTTTACGCAGTTTCGCCATTCGCTGATACAGCGCCAGCAGCTGGGTATCCTGCAGCGCCGGATCCCACGGGAACGGTTTGCGGCAGAACGGATCGTTATTGCCATCTACGCCCACCTCATCGCCGTAGTAGATACACGGTACCCCGGGCCAGCTGAACAGCCACACCACCGCCAGCGGCAGACGCGCTACGTCTTTGCCAAGGAGAGATTTAAAACGCGCCGTATCATGGCTGTCGAGCTGGTTGAACATCCGCAGCTGCTGCTGATGCGACAGCCCGGCGCGATAATTATCCATCCACGCCATACAGGTCTGGGCGTCTATCTTCTGCGGATCGTAAGAGATATCGGTATTGGCGAGGAATCCCCAGATCGGGAAGGTGAAGCCGCGGTAGTTCATTGCCGCATCTTCGGCATCCGCTTGCAGCCACTGGCGCGCGTCGCCAAAATGTTCGCCAAAGACAAAGGCTTCCGGCTGCGTTTGTTTCGCCGCCTGGGTGATGCCGGCGATATGCCGCAGGTTATTCCGCGCCCCGCCGCCTTCGCCCAGCATGTGCACCACGTCCAGACGCCAGCCGTCCATACTCCACGGCGCCTTCAGCCAGTGGCGTACGATGCTGTCCTCGCCGGCATAGATCTCGTTGACCAGGCTGGTCGACCGATAGTCGAGCTTCGGCAGACTGGCATAGCCCAGCCAGTTGTGCGCCTGCCCCTCCCCGGAGAAGGTAAACCAGTCGCGCCACGGGGAGTCCGGATGGTGGCCGGCGCCGCCGCTGCCCTGCTGGTGGCGATCGAACCAGGGATGGGAATCGCCGGTATGGTTGAACACGCCGTCGAGGATCATGCGCATCCCCGCCCGCTGGGTGTTGTGGCGCAAGCGGAGCAGCGCCGCGTCGCCGCCAAACTGCGGATCGACGCGCCGATAATCCTCGGTGTCGTATTTATGCACGCTGGGGGCGGCGAAGACCGGGTTCAGATACAGGGCGGTGACGCCGAGCTGCTTCAGGTAAGGCAGTTTTTCGCTGATGCCGTCGAGATCCCCGCCGTAGAACGTCGACCCGCCCGCCTCGCCGGTAAGCGGTTCGTCCCACGCCTTGCGCACAATCTCCCGTCCCGCCGCGTGATGGTAATAGACCGCATCCTGTTCGGCGTCACGCGCAGCGCTGCGGGCAAAGCGATCGGGGAAAATCTGGTAGAAAACCTGATCGGCCACCCACTGCGGGCCGGCGTCCGGCAGGTCGACGGCGAACTGCTCCAGCCTGGCCGGCGGGAAACGGCTGAAGCCCTGCGGCGTAAACCAGCGCTGATGGTCGGCCCACAGTAGCTTAAAGCTGTAGCGGCGGCGCGGCTGACCGCTGGCGAGATGGATTTCGCCGCGCCATGCCACTACACCCGGCCTCGGCGCCTGGCGGAGGCGCTGCATCGGCAGCGACAGCTCTTCGTTATCTTCTTCCGCGCGCAGCGTGATCCGCTGCGGCAGCGACTCACCGCTCAACCACAGGGTAATAAACAGTCGGTCCTGTTGCACCTTGATAAAGGGTGCAACCGGAAGGTGCCATGCCTTCAACATCGTGAATCCTCATTGTGCAGAATGGGCACACCTTGCCATAGCCGTCAGGCGCAGAACTCATCGTCACAGGATTTTTTGGGGGAGGATAACGGGGGAGGACGCGGGTCGGCAAGCCGCCCCGGTCGCGCGATGCTGACCGGGGCGATGTTGATTACTGTGCCTGCGCCAGGCGGCGCTCACGACGGATCTTAAAGACCCAGCCCAGCAGCAGCAGTGCAATCCACACCATACCGACGTACAGCGAGATGCGGGTGTCCGGATGATAGCCGATCAGGGCGATAATAAACGCCAGGAACAGCAGGCCGACAACCGTGGTTGCCACCCCGCCGGGAACTTTGAATTTCAGGGCTTTGACCTCCTCCGGCGACAGACGGCGGCGGAAGGCAATCTGCGACAGCAGGATCATAATCCACACCCACACGGTGGCGAAGGTGGCCAGCGAGGCGATCACCAGGAAGACGTTTTCCGGCATGATGTAATTGAGGTATACCGCAAACAGCAGCGCAATGGTCATCACCATCACCGTCACCCACGGAATACCGCGACGCGAGGTTTTGGCGAACACCTTCGGCGCGCTCCCCTGCTCGGCCATGCCGTGCAGCATACGGCCCACGCCGAACACGTCGGAGTTAATCGCCGACAGCGAGGCCGTCAGGACTACGAAGTTAAGAATGCTGGCCGCGAAGGTAATGCCCAGATGCTGGAAGGTCAGGACAAAGGGGCTGCCGTCGGTACCCACCTGGTTCCACGGATAGATAGACATAATGACAAACAGCGTGCCGACATAGAACACCAGAATGCGCATCGGCACCGAGTTGATAGCGCGTGGAATGGATTTCTCCGGATCTTTCGCCTCACCGGCGGTGATGCCGATGATTTCGATACCGCCGTAGGCGAACATCACCATCTGCAGCGACATCACCATTCCCAGCCAACCGTTGCTGAAGAAGCCGCCGTTGCTCCAGAGGTTATGAATGCCCGTCGGCTGGCCGCCGTTGCCGATCCCCCAGATAATGATGCCGAACCCGGCGAGGATCATAATGATGATGGTGGCCACTTTGAAGAACGAGAACCAGAACTCCAGCTCGCCAAACACCTTGACGCTCATCAGGTTGACGGCGCAGATGATGAGCACCACGCTGAGCACCCAGATCCAGTGCGGCACCGTCGGGAACCAGACGCCCATGTAGATACCGAAGGCGGTGACGTCGGCGATAGCGACGATCAGGATTTCAAAGCAGTAGGTCCAGCCGGTGATATAGCCCGCCAGTCCGCCGAGGTTTTCCTGAGCATAGCGGGAGAATGAGCTGGCGGAAGGGTTATGCACCGACATCTCACCGAGCGCGCGCATAATGATATATGCCGCGACGCCGCCGATAATGTAGGCCAACAGTACGCTGGGTCCGGCCATTTTAATCGCGTCGGCTGAACCGTAAAAAAGCCCGGTGCCGATGGCGGAACCCAGGGCCATAAAGCGGATGTGCCGGGTGCTTAGCCCGCGCTTAAGCTTGTTACTACTTTCCATCGTGTTTTTTCAATGCCGTTTAACACAAAAAATAAAAAACCACGGAACCCGAAGTCCCGTGGTTAAACGCTTGTCCTCAACGCCGGTTAGTGCGCGCTGGAGGTCACCTGACGTCCGGCGGCACGGTCCCAGATCACCGCGAGGATTGCCATCACGGCGGTCGGCATCAGCCAGGCCAGACCTTGCTCCGCCAGCGGCAGACGCGCGGTCCAGGCCGGCAGGATAGCGGCAAACGCCGATGACTTAATCCCGTCAATGATACCAAACATCAGACTGATAAACATGGCCGGCGCGATAACACGTGACGAATTATGCCACCAACTGCGGGTAAAGCTTAATACAACCAGTGCGATACACGGCGGATAGATAGCGGTCAACACCGGAATCGACACCTGAATCAGGTGGCTCAGACCAAGGTTGGAGACCGCCATCGAGAACAGGCCGAGGATGAAGACCAGCGTGCGATAGGAGAACGGCAGATACTGGGCAAAGAACTCAGCGCAGGCGCAGGTCAGACCCACCGCCGTCACCAGGCAGGCGATGAAGATCAGCGCTGCCAGCAGGAAGCTGCCCGCCCCGCCGAAGGTATGCTGCACGTAAGCGTGGAGGATTGCCGCGCCGTTAGCGGACTGGTCCACGAGGGTGGCGCTATCAGAGCCCAGACGGAACAGCGCCAGATACAGCAGGGTCAGACCGACGCCTGCCATCAGGCCCGCCCAGACGGTGTAGCGGGTCAACAAACGCGCTTCGCTGACGCCGCGGGAGCGTGCGGCATTGACAATCACGATCCCGAACACCATCGCGCCGAGGGTGTCCATGGTCAGGTAGCCGTTGACGAAGCCATTGGAGAATGGCGCGGTACGATACGCTTCCATCGCGTCGCTGATCGGGCCCGCCGGCCAGACAACCGCGGCGACCGCCAGCACAATCAGGGCGATAATTTTCAACGGCGCAAGGAAATTTCCCACCGTATCCAGCAGTTTGCCCGGATAGAGTGAGACCAGGATCACCAGCGCGAAGTAGATAACGCTGTAGATCAGCAGCGGCAGCGGGCCGTCGCCGGTCAGCGGCGCAATCCCGACCTCAAAAGAGACGGTCGCGGTGCGCGGGGTCGCGAACAGCGGTCCTACCGCGAGATAACACACCACCGCCAGCAGGATACCCGCCACTTTACCAATCGGGGTGCTCAGGCTTTCAACGCCGCCGCCGACTTTCGCCAGCGCCACCACCGTCAGAACCGGCAGACCCACCGCAGTGATCAGGAAGCCGATCGCCGCCGTCCAGACGTGCTCGCCCGCCTGTAAGCCAACCATCGGAGGGAAAATAATATTGCCTGCGCCAACGAACAACGCGAAGGTCATAAAGCCCAACGCTATGATGTCGCGAGATTTTAACTGATGGGTCATAAATTCATTACTGCCTGTGGATGTGGTGTTGTAAAAAAATGGAAAAATACCGCGCTACCCTCTCAGGGACGATACAGCGGCGATTGCCGGTAAACTCAGCGAGATATGCTCCCGAAGCGGCGTGGGAAAGAATTGTTTTTGGTATTACCACGCAAAAGCAGTCTGTCATCGACTGCGCAGGCGCAATTTAAACGCTTATAACGTTTTAAAGCAAGGCACGATCGCAAAAGCAGATGATTATGCTGGTTATCAGTTTCACACCAGAATCATTTACCATATTGATGGAAAACCCGTGGCTTATCATGCGAACAAAAAAGCAGCGCACGTTCATTAAATAGGCGAGGGTAAAATGACTGCCAATGAAAATGACCAGCCGAAGCTGGTCATTGGCAAGATAAGCTGACAGTGCGCCGCTCAGGTGTCGTTTCTGGCAATTAATCGTTCCGGGAGCAGGAAGCTAAAACGGGTTCCCTTGCCCACCGTACTTTCTATTTCCAGTCGGCTGTCATGATGGTTGACCGCGTGTTTGACAATCGCCAGCCCCAGGCCGCTGCCCCCCGTTTGCCGGGAGCGGGCTTTATCCACCCGATAGAAACGCTCGGTCAGACGGGGAATATGCTCCGGCGCAATGCCTGGCCCATTATCTTCGACGCTGAACAGCGCCCCCTGCGGCGTTCGCTGCCAGCTGACGCGAATTTCAGTGCCCGGCGGGGTGTGGTTCACCGCGTTATAAACCAGGTTAGAAATGGCGCTGCGCAGCTGCTCCTCGTTGCCCAGCACCTTGAGCTGCTCATCGACGGTAAAAAACAGCGTCTGCTTATCCTGGCTGAGGGTCTGCGCCTCGCGCTCCACCACCCGCAGCATCATCGGCACGTCGATGCGGTCATTCATCGCCAGCGCCGGCGCGGCTTCAATACGCGACAGCGTGAGCAGCTGCTTCACCAGCCCCTCCATACGCTGGGTTTGCTCACGCATGGTGTGCAGGGCCTTTTCACGGGTCGCCCCTTCCAGCACCTGCTCCTGCATCATCTCCAGATAGCCCTGCAGCACCGTCAGCGGGGTGCGCAGCTCATGGCTGACGTTAGCGAAGAAGTTACGCCGCGCCCCTTCCAGTTGATGCATCTGCGTCACGTCGCGCGCCACCATTAGCCACTGCTTGTCGCTGTAGGGCATCACGCGAATTTCCAGATGACGGGCATTATTCAGCACCAGATTGAGCGGTTTTGAAAAATCACGCTGTTTCAGGTAGGTGGCGAATTCAGGATAGCGCAGAAGGTTAAGAATGTTTTGCCCACTGTCGTCCGGCCAGCGCAGGTTTAAAATCTGCTGCGCCAGGCCATTACACCAGAAAATGGCTCCCTCCTCCGTGGTCAGGACCACCGCGTCCGGCAACGATTCCGCTCCACTGCGGAAGCGTTTAATCAGGCTTCCCAGCTCACGTCGACGCTTTTTATTACGCATCTGCATCTGGTGCAGACCATACAGCAGCGGCTCCCAGCTGCCGCGGCCGGGCGGAGGGGTCATGCTCCGGTCCACCCACAGCCACCACGACAGGCGCATCAAATTCCAGAAATGCCAGATCAGCAAACCGGTCACTGCCGCCAGTAAAAACCACGGCAAATGACCCACAAACGCCCCCAGAATCAGGGCCGGAATACACGCTAAAAAGAGCTCCAGCGCCAGCCTTTTCCATGACAGCCGTTCCAGCACGGGTCACACTCCTGTCAAAATTCAGAAACGGGCGGAGAAACGATACCCCGTGCCGCGAACCGTTTGCACCATCCGATCATGGCCACTGTGTTCCAGCGCTTTGCGCAGGCGACGAATATGGACGTCCACCGTGCGGTCTTCCACATAGACGTTGGTTCCCCAAACGTGGTTCAGCAGCTGCTCGCGGCTGTACACCCGCTCCGGATGGGTCATAAAGAAATGCAATAATTTAAATTCCGTTGGCCCCATGTCCAGCGGACTTTCGCCGGTCATCACCCGGTGCGATGAGGGATCGAGGCTCAGCCCCTGCATTTCAATCACCTCTTCCACCGCCATCGGCGAAATACGGCGCATCACCGCTTTGATTCTCGCCACCAGCTCCTTCGGTGAGAAAGGCTTGGTAATGTAGTCGTCCGCCCCGGTCTCCAGGCCGCGAACGCGATCCTCTTCTTCTCCGCGCGCGGTCAGCATCACCACCGGAATATCACGGGTCATCGCCTCGCGCTTGAGCAGCTTAATAAACTGCAGCCCCGAACCGCCCGGCAGCATCCAGTCAAGGAGAATCAAATCAGGCCAGGGTTCATTGAGTTGATTCACCGCGCTGTCATAATCTTCCGCTTCGACAGGCTGAAAGCCATTTTGCTCCAGAACAAAGCAGACCATTTCGCGGATTGGAGCTTCATCTTCAACGACCAGAATTCTTCTCGCCATTATTTACCCTGTGTTTTTTAGCCATCAGTATAGAAGTGCGGCGTCATTATGCGTCACTTTTGTGACAGATTTATGAAAAAAATGACCGTCTGATGATCGGGTATTTTGAAGCATGACGCGGACTTACCCCTCTCCGACAAATGGTATACTGCCGCTCATGCTTTTTTCGCTAGGGAAGATTTATGCGCATCCTTCACACCTCCGACTGGCACCTGGGCCAGAATTTTTACAGCAAAAGCCGTGCGGCCGAACATGACGCCTTCCTGAGCTGGCTGCTGGCCCGCGCGCAGGAGCATGAAGTCGACGCCATCATCGTGGCTGGCGATATTTTTGATACCGGATCGCCGCCGAGCTACGCTCGCGAACTGTATAACCGCTTTGTCGTCCAGTTGCAGCAGACCGGCTGTCGCCTGGTGGTGCTGGCGGGCAACCACGATTCGGTGGCGATGCTCAATGAATCCCGCGATATCCTCGCCTTTTTACACACCACCGTCGTGGCGAACGCCGGCTGCCCGCCCATTGAGCTGCCGCGGCGCGACGGCACCCCTGGGGCTATCTTCTGCCCGGTGCCGTTTTTACGCCCGCGCGAGCTGGTCATCAGCCAGGCCGGCCACTCCGGTCGGGAAAAACAGCAGCAGCTGCTGCACGCCATCAGCGACTATTATCAGGAACAGTATCAGCAGGCCTGCGCGCTGCGCGGCGATCGCCCGCTGCCCGTCATTGCCAGCGGCCATCTGACCACCGTCGGCGCCAGCAAAAGCGATGCCGTTCGCGACATTTATATCGGCACGCTGGATGCCTTCCCGGCGCAGCACTTCCCCCCTGCCGACTACATTGCGCTGGGCCATATTCACCGGGCGCAGGTGGTCGGCGGCTGCGAGCACATCCGCTACAGCGGCTCGCCGCTGCCGCTGAGCTTTGATGAAACCGGCAAAGCGAAATCGGTGCATCTGGTGAGCTTTAGCGATGGGCGACTCAGCGCCGTGGAAACCCTCGAGGTGCCCGTCACCCAGCCGCTGGCGGTCATCAAAGGCGATCTGGCCGCCATCACCGCCCAGCTGGAGCAGTGGCGCGGCGTTGAACAGGACCCGCCGGTGTGGCTGGATATCGAAATCACCACCGAGGAGTACCTGCACGATATTCAGCGTCAAATTCAGGCGCTGACGGAGGATCTGCCGGTGGAAGTATTGCTGGTGCGCCGCAGCCGCGAGCAGCGCGAGAAAATACTGCTCAACGCCCAGCGGGAGACCCTCAGCGAACTGAAGGTGGAAGAGGTGTTCGAGCGCCGGCTGGCGCTGACCGAGATTGACGATGAGAAGCGCGCCCGGCTGCACGAGCTGTTCGCCCATACGCTGCATACGCTCACCGCGGAGGACGAAAACGCATGAAAATCCTCAGTCTGCGTCTGAAAAACCTTAACTCCCTGAAAGGGGAATGGAAGATAGACTTTACCGCCGAGCCGTTCGCCAGCAACGGCCTGTTCGCCATTACCGGCGCCACCGGCGCCGGGAAAACCACCCTGCTCGACGCCATTTGCCTCGCGCTTTACCACGAAACGCCGCGCCTGAATAAAGTCTCCCAGTCGCAAAACGACCTGATGACCCGCGATACCGCCGAGTGTCTGGCGGAGGTGGAGTTTGAAGTGAAGGGCATCGCCTACCGCGCCTTCTGGAGCCAGAACCGGGCGCGTAACCAGCCGGATGGCAACCTGCAGGCGCCCCGCGTCGAGCTGGCGCGCTGCGCCGACGGCAAAATCCTCGCCGATAAGGTCTCGGATAAGCTGGAGCAAACCGCGACGCTCACCGGCCTCGACTATGGCCGCTTCACCCGCTCGATGCTGCTCTCCCAGGGACAATTTGCCGCCTTCCTGAACGCGAAGCCGAGCGATCGCGCGGAGCTGCTAGAGGAGCTGACCGGCACGGAAATCTACGGTCAGATTTCGGCGATGGTCTATGAGCAGCACAAAACCGCTCGCCATACGCTGGAGAAGTTCGAAGCCCAGGCGGCGGGCATCGTCCTGCTGACGGAGGCCCAGCAGCAGGCGCTGCAGGAAAGTTTGCAGGTGCTTACTGACGAAGAGAAAGCCCTGCTGGCGCAACAGCAAAACCAGCAGCAGCAGCTCCAGTGGCTAACGCGCCGCGACGAGCTGGCGCAGCAGCAGCAGCAGGCGGTCAGCGGCCAGGAGCAGGCCCGCCAGGCGCTGGCCGACGCCGCGCCGGCGCTGGCGAAGCTTGAGCTGGCGCAGCCCGCCGCCCAGCTGCGCCCCCTGTGGGAGCGCCAGCAGGAGCACGCGGCAGGCCTGGAGCAAACCCGCCAGCGAATCAATGAAGTAAATGCTCGCTTACTTGCCAGCACGGCGCTGCGCGCGCGCATCCGCCGCAGCGCCCTGCACGCCCAGCAGCAGCGGCAGGCTGAACTGACCGATCTGGCGCAGTGGCTGGCGGCCCATGAGCGATTCCGCTTGTGGGGCCAGGAGATTGCCGGCTGGCGGGCGCAATTTTCGCAGCTAACGCGGGATAAACAGCAGCTGACGACCCAGACCAGCCGCCTGGCCGCGCTGCGCCAGAAGCTGACCGCGCTGCCGTCCAGCCCTCTGTCGCTGAGCGCCGATGACGTTGCGGCGGCGATAGCGCAGCAAACCCAGTCGCGACCGCTTCGCCAGCGGCTGCTCTCCCTGCATGAACAGCATCAGCTGCTGCGCAAGCGTCTGCGCCAGAACGCCGAAAGCGTACAGCAGGCGCAGGCGGAGCAGGCAAAACTCAACGCTACCCTGGCGCAACGCCGGGCGCAGTACAAAGACAAAAACCAGCACTATCTCGACCTGAAAGCGCTCTGCCAGCGGGAAGAAACGATTAAAGATCTGGAAGATTACCGCGCCCGGCTTGAGGCGGGTAAGCCCTGCCCGCTGTGCGGCTCCTGTGAACATCCAGCGATTGAGCAATACGCTTCGCTAACAGTCACGGATAATCAGCGCCGCCGCGATGCGCTGGAAAAAGAGGTCGCCGCGCTAAAAGAAGAAGGTCTGCTGATCCTCGGGCAGGTCAACGCCCTGACGCAGCAGCTCCAGCGTGAGACCGAAGCGGCCGGGCGGCTCGCTGAGGAAGAGCAAGCGCTCACTAAAGCGTGGCAGGAAACCTGCGCCTCTCTGCAGGTCACGCGGGATATTGCGCAAGAGATAAACGACTGGATCCAGGAGCAGGAGCACTACGAGCAACAGCTCTACCAGCTCAGCCAGCGCCTGATGCTGCAGAGCCAGCTCAACGATCAGGAGGCGCTGGAGCGCCAGGCTCTGCAGCAGCTGACGGCCACGCGCCAGGGGCTGGAGAGCGCCCTGCAGGCCCTGACGCTGACCCTACCGGAAGAAGGGACAGAATCCGCCTGGCTGAACGCTCGCGAAAGCGAATTTGCCCAGTGGCAGGCGCAACAGACCCGGCATGGCGCCATTCTGGAGCAGATTGCCGCCCTGCAGCCGCTGCTCGAGACGCTGCCAGCCAGCGACGAGGCAGAGGCTGAAGCTGAAGCGGAACCGGCGATCCCCGACAACTGGCGCGCGATCCACGAAGAGTGCCTGGCGTTGCACAGCCAGCTTGTCGCCCAGCAGCAGCTGGAGACCGAAGAGAAGGCGCGCCTGGACCAGTCGCAGGCGCAATTTACCGCCGCCCTGGCCGCCAGCCGCTTTAACGATCGGCAGGCGTTCCTCGCCGCGCTGCTGGACGACGAGACCGCCCAGCGGCTAACGCAGTTAAAACAGACGCTGGAGCAGCAGCTTCAGCAGGCGACGGCGCTCTGCGAGCAGGCGACCCGGCAGCAGCAGGTGCACCTGGCGCTGCGTCCGCAAGGGACGGACGCGGACATCCCCGCCCTGCAAACTCAGCTGCACGACCTGGCCCAGCGGCTGCGGGACAACACCACCCGCCAGGGCGAGATCCGTCAGCAGCTCAGGCAGGACGCAGAGAGCCGTCAGCATCAGCAGGCGCTGGGGCGGCAGATTGCAGAGGCGGCGCAGCTGGCGGATGACTGGGGCTATCTCAACTCGCTGATCGGCTCCAGCACCGGCGATCGGTTCCGCAAATTCGCCCAGGGGCTGACGCTGGATAATCTGGTCTGGCTGGCAAACCAGCAGCTTAACCGCCTGCACGGGCGCTATCTGCTGCAGCGCAAAGCCAGCGAAGCGCTGGAGCTGGAGGTGGTCGATACCTGGCAGGCCGACGCCGTGCGCGACACCCGCACCCTCTCCGGCGGCGAAAGTTTCCTCGTCAGCCTGGCGCTGGCCCTGGCGCTGTCGGACCTGGTGAGCCATAAGACGCGGATTGACTCTCTGTTTCTTGATGAAGGCTTCGGCACCCTCGACAGCGAAACGCTGGACACGGCGCTGGACGCGCTGGATGCCCTCAACGCCAGCGGCAAGATTATCGGGGTGATCAGCCACGTGGAGGCGATGAAAGATCGCATTCCGGTGCAGATCAAAGTGAAGAAGATAAATGGCCTGGGCTACAGTCGGCTGGATAGAGCGTTTGCGGTGGAGTGAGGTCTGAGTCATTACGATGTTCCCTCACCCTAACCCTCTCCGGGGGGAGAGGGAACCGTCCGGCGCTGGTTTTCCGTTTCGTACGCTGTTGCGATTACCCCTCTCCCCGCAAGAGACCGGGGGTTCCTGCCACACCCCCAACCACCGACGCCGCCTTTCCCCCTCTCCCTCCGGAAGAGGGCCGGGGTGAGGGGGAGTGGTTCAGGTCCCCTGCAGCGGCCACAGCCATGCCGCGCCGCGTACTCCGCTGGAGTCGCCGTGCATCGCTTTACGGATCGGCGTTTCACACTCGCCGCCGAAGACCCACTGTTTCACCAGGTCCGGCACCGTCTGATACAGCCGCTCGACGTTGCTCATTCCGCCGCCCAGCACGATGATGTCCGGATCGAGGATGTTCACCACGTGGGCGAGCGATTTCGCCAGCCGCTGTTCATAGCGGCTCAGCGCCAGTTCGGCTTTTTCGTCACCTTCACCCACCAGGCGCATAATCTCGCTGCCGCTTAACCCCTTGCCGCTCAGCCGCTGATAGTCAGTGGCAAAGCCGGTGCCGGAGATAAAGGTTTCGATACACCCCTGTTTACCGCAGTAGCAAGGCACTTCCGCACGGTAGCGCAGCTCATCGTCGTTCATCCACGGCAATGGGTTATGTCCCCACTCGCCGGCGTTACCGTTGCCGCCGATATGCGCCCGCCCGTTGAGCGCTACGCCCGCGCCGCAGCCGGTGCCGATAATCACCGCGAACACCGTTTGCGCCCCCGCCGCCGCGCCGTCCACCGCTTCCGACACCGCCAGACAGTTGGCGTCGTTAGCCAGCCGGACTTCACGGTCAAGGCGCAGGCTGAGGTCCTTATCAAAGGGCTGGCCGTTGAGCCAGGTCGAGTTGGCGTTTTTCACTACCCCGGTATAGGGTGAAATCGAGCCCGGGATCCCCATCCCCACGGTGCCACGCTGTCCGGTCGCCTGCTCGGCCATCGCCACCAGGGTAGCGATAGTCTCGATGGTTTGCCGGTAATCCTCCCGCGGCGTGGGTAACCGATGGCGAAACAGCTGCTCTCCCTGGTCGCTCAGGGCTATCACTTCGGTTTTTGTACCACCTAAATCAATACCAATACGCACGCTCAGCTCCTCACCCCGATTAACAATGCAAGCATAGCGACAATTCGCTATCATGCCCGCCTGATTTAACGACAAAGCCGTGGAAATTATCATGCTGTGGTTCAAAAATTTAATGGTTTACCGTCTCAGCCGCGATATCGAATTGCGCGCCGAGGAGATGGAAAAACAGCTGGCCGAGCTGACATTTACTCCTTGTGGCAGCCAGGATATGGCGAAAACCGGTTGGGTATCGCCGATGGGATCGCACAGCGACGCGCTGACGCATACGGCGAACGGCCAGATCATTATCTGCGCGCGTAAAGAAGAAAAGATCCTGCCGTCGCCGGTGATCAAGCAGGCGCTGGAGGCGAAGATCCAGAAGCTCGAAGCCGATCAGGGGCGCAAGCTGAAGAAGACTGAGAAAGATTCCCTGAAAGATGAAGTGCTGCACTCGCTGCTGCCGCGCGCCTTCAGCCGCTTCAGCCAGACGATGATGTGGATCGACACCGTCAACGGCCTGATCATGGTGGACTGCGCCAGCGCGAAGAAAGCGGAAGATACCCTGGCCCTGCTGCGTAAAACCCTCGGCTCGCTGCCGGTGGTGCCGCTGACCCTGGAGAATCCGATCGAGCTGACGCTGACCGAGTGGGTCCGCTCCGGCACCGTAGCGCAGGGCTTCCAGCTGCTGGACGAAGCCGAGCTGAAAGCGATGCTGGAAGATGGCGGCGTGATCCGCGCCAAGAAGCAGGATCTGGTCAGCGACGAAATCGCTGTGCACATTGAGGCCGGGAAGGTCGTCACCAAGCTGGCGCTGGACTGGCAGCAGCGTATTCAGTTTGTGATCTGCGACGACGCGTCAATTAAGCGCCTCAAGTTCTGCGATGAATTACGCGACCAAAACGAAGATATCGATCGGGAAGATTTCGCCCAGCGCTTTGACGCCGACTTTATCTTAATGACCGGCGAACTGGCTGCCCTGATCCAAAGCCTGGTGGAAGGGCTCGGCGGCGAAGCGCAGCGCTAAGCGCCGCTTTCTTTCCTGCCTGGCAGGAAAGAAAAATACAACCCGGCGGCAAGCGCCGGGCGTTACGCTGACTTACAGATAGCGGCACAGATAGGAGGTTGGCTCAGCCACCTGCAGATGGAATTCGCTGTTGCCTGGCACATTGAAGGCTTCGCCGGCGGCGTAAACTTTCCACTCAGTCTCACCCGGCAGCAGGACATTCAGCGCCCCGCTGACCACCGTCATCTCTTCCGGCTGCGCCGTACCAAAGGTGTATTCCCCTTCCGCCATCACGCCAACGCTGGCGCGACCGGTACTGCTGCTGGTGAAGCCAATGGATTTCACTTTTCCGTCAAAGTATTCATTGCTTTGAAGCATAAACAAGCCCTTCTGATCGTCGTTGAAAGGCTCAATATAGGGGGCGCTCCTTGCCCCTGTCACGTGAAATTAACACATTAGACTAATAGTTCTGCCGCCAGTCGGGAAACCAGCACATTCGACAGCAAAACCGGGACATCAAGGGCTTTTTGTAACACATCGCGATGATGCTGATAGTAACCGAGACAGTCGAGGACCAGCACGTCGGCCCCCTGCTCCAGCAGCGCTTTACCGGCGGTTAACAGCTCACTGTCGCTACCGGTAAACGGGTTGGCCAACGCGTAGTACGGTGACTTCTCCAGTGAATGCCACTTTTGTCGCTGCATGGGCATGATCTCTTCCACCGGCACGATCACCCCGACCTGGTGCCCATCGACGATCGACGCCACCAGCGGCGGAATGATCCGCTGCGGCTCGAGGAGGATCGCGTGGTGGGTGGTAAAACCGGTCAGCTGTTCGGAGCTGAGCAGCAGGATCACATCAAAATGCTGTCGATCCAGCATGGCGATCACGCTGCGAACATCACGTTCAATTTTTTGTCGCGACACCATCACCAGCTGGTTATCGCTGAGCAAGGTCAACAGACCCTGTTCGCCGTCACCCACGGCGTACTCTGCCATCACGTCGTCACGCGTCATCTCGCCCAGCAGGCTGATGTGAGCGATCTGTTCTTCCCTGATATGTTCGGTCAGGAGCGGTAATACTCCCGCCAGCGGCACAACGCCGATGGTCAAAATTGCCATCGTTGCACTACTCATATCATGTACCTTTTCACTACCACTGCTTCAACACAGGCTTACCACACACAGCATTCGCCCCCCTGGTGAGTAAAAATCAACCGTCGAGAAGCGTAGCAGCTCCACGCCGCGGTTGAATGTAAAGATTACCGGGCAGCGGCGGCGTGCCTGAAAAATCCGTGTGTTAGAAATTCATTAGTACGACTGATAAATAAAAAATGTGAGATACGCCCGATATTGCCCGCAGGACAGGCAATCCGGGCTCAGGGGTTAAGACTTGTCGGGATCTTCATAACGCCGCTTGGCATCCACGGCTTCCTGCTCGGTAGGATGTTCGCTGATTAGCGAATCGGGCTCAGGATAGTCCGCGCGGAGTTGATACCAGGTCACCGTCTGACCCTGAGGACCTTTCTCTACCGCAACCACGCGCGCTTCTCTCGGATATGGGGGTCTGTTTGGCATAGTTCTTCCTTCTTCCGGTATCAGAACTATCAAGTATAGGCGCCCCTCGCCGCCTTAATGTAAGTAAATTCTTAACTTACCGGAGCTGCCGTCGCGCCGCACAGCATGGTCATAATTTGCTCCACCACCCGATCCGGGGAGGCTGTAGCATCGACAATATGATGGGCAGCATCACGGTATAACGCTTCACGCTGCGCCAGCACCTCGCCCACTTCCTCACGCACCGGTTTCCCGGTGAGCGTCGGCCGTTGTTCGGCTTTTGGGTAGGCTTCCAGACGGTCAATCAGCGCCGACACCGACGCCTGAAGATAAATCACCACGCCGTTCTCCCGCATAAACTGACGGTTACATTCCGCGAGGATGATGCCGCCGCCGGTGGCGATCACCGTATTCGGCAGGGTCACGGCCTTCAGCGACAGGGTCTCCAGCTCGCGAAAGCGCGCCCACCCTTCCGCCTGCACGATCTCCGCCACCGTCCGCTGCTCATGGGCCTGCAGCCGATGATCGGTATCGGAGAACTGAAAATGTCGCGCTCGCGCCAGCGCATGGCCGACGGTGGTTTTACCGCAGCCGCGTGGCCCGATGAGAAAGATTGGCTGTGTCATAACCGAAGACCCCCTGGTTCCGTCTGTCGTAAAAAAAGGAAAACGAAAGAACGTATTATCGCTGTCTGTTCCGCAACGTAGTCGTAAAGAAAACGTTACACAACTTCTTTACACCCCATCACCGCAGTGAGACAAAGGGCTCTTAATGTAAACTTATCATTGCATTTGGTGTTTAACCAGCTTTACTTTTCTGCCTGGCGTTATTTTTTATCCACTGCTGGCGTAAACGGTAACACATTTATGCATAGCTTTACGAAGCAACATATTTACAACATCGTGTTTCAGACGCACCCTGATGCCTATTCGACAGTGTGACAGAGGAATGTAACATGCAATCTGAAGAACAACGCCTTATTGATGGACTGTTTTCCCGGCTGAAAGAGGCTGAGGCGCACAGTGCATCGCGCGATGCCAGCGCCGAGGAGCGGATTGCCCAACACGTGAGCGCGCAGCCGGCGGCCCCCTACTATATGGCGCAAACCATCCTTATCCAGGAAGCCGCGATTAAACAGCTCAACGATCGCATCCAGGCGCTGGAGAGCCAGGTCAGCCAGCTGCAGGCGGCGAAGCCCAGCAGCGGCGGTTTCCTCTCCGGCCTGTTTGGCGGCGGCGGCTCGTCACGCGGTTCTGACCCGATCCCGGGCGCGGAGCAATACGGTCGCCCGCAGGCCAGCTCACAGCCGCAGTATGCCCCACAGCAGCAGCAGAGCTATGCCCCGCAGGCTGCCGCACGCGGCGGCGGCTTTATGGCGGGCGCGCTGCAAACGGCCGCAGGCGTAGCGGGCGGGGTGGTGCTGGGCAATATGCTGACCAGTATGTTCAGCGGCTCGCACCCGCAGGAGATTGTGAATATCATCGAAGAGAAGCCGCAGCCTGATGCTGACGCCCCCGCCGCACAGGAGACCGCCGCGGGTGACGATCCGTTCCGTCAGGGAGACGATCAGTTCCTTGCCGACAACACCTGGAACGACGACTTCGACGCCGGCTTTGGCGATGATGATATTGGCAGCGATGACGACAGTTGGGTTTAACCCTGCTGACGTTTAACCGCCAGCAACCACTTCTCCAGCTCGGCGGCAAACTGTTGCCGATCGCGCTGCGATAAACTATCCGGGCCGCCGGTCTGAACGCCGCTGGCCCGTAATGTCTCCATAAAATCCCGCATCGTCAACCGCTCGCGGATCGTCGCTTCGCTGTAGCGCTCTCCGCGCGGATTGAGCGCCGCCCCGCCCTTCGCCAGCACCTCCGCAGCCAGCGGAATATCGGCGGTGATCACTAAATCCCCCGCCGCGCACTGACGGACGATTTCGTTATCCGCCACGTCAAAACCCTGCTCAACCCGCAGGGTGCGG
This sequence comes from Klebsiella sp. GG_Kp175, assembly GCF_040062325.1. Taxonomy (NCBI): domain Bacteria; kingdom Pseudomonadati; phylum Pseudomonadota; class Gammaproteobacteria; order Enterobacterales; family Enterobacteriaceae; genus Klebsiella; species Klebsiella sp. GG_Kp175. Next base: position 398,440 of record NZ_JBEAFX010000003.1, read on the forward strand.
ATGAAACGCGACGGCGGTACGCGCAGCGGCTGGTTCGCCACCAGCGTCAGCGGCGTCTGGGTCCGCTCTGCCGCGCGGAACAATATCTCTTTAATCACGTTCGGACACGCGTCTGCATCCACCCAAATGGCCATGCCAGCTCCTGTTACCTGCAATAAGTGTCGCCAATGTTACCTGCTTTTCTCCCCCATGAAAGCGCCAGGATGATAAGCTAATCAGATCGTAACGAAAAAAGCAGAGGGGAATGGTGATGGATAAGAAAATTGGCTTTATCGGCTGCGGCAATATGGGTAAGGCCATTCTGGGTGGACTGATCGCCAGCGGCCAGGTACAGCCGGGACAAATTTGGGTCTACACCCCGTCGCCGGACAAGGTTGCGGCTCTGCGCGACCAGTACGGCATCAACGCCGCCGATAGCGCCCAGGAAGTGGCGCAAATTGCCGATATCGTCTTCGGCGCGGTGAAGCCGGGGATCATGACCAAAGTGCTGGGCGATATCGCCTCCAGCCTGAATAAAGAGTCGCTGGTGGTCTCCATCGCCGCCGGCGTCACGCTTGACCAGCTGGCGCGCGCGCTCGGCCACGATCGCAAAATTATTCGCGCGATGCCCAATACCCCGTCGCTGGTTAACGCCGGCATGACCTCCGTTACGCCAAACGCGCTGGTGAGCAGCGAAGATGTGGCTGAAGTGTTGACCATTTTCCGCTGCTTTGGCCAGGCGGAGCAAATTGCCGAGCCGATGATCCATCCGGTGGTGGGTGTGAGCGGCTCCGCGCCGGCCTATGTCTTCATGTTTATCGAAGCGATGGCCGATGCCGCCGTCCTCGGCGGGATGCCGCGCGCCCAGGCCTACAAATTCGCCGCGCAGGCGGTGATGGGCTCTGCCAAAATGGTGCTGGAGAGCGGTGAGCATCCGGGAGCGCTGAAAGATATGGTCTGCTCTCCTGGCGGGACCACCATCGAAGCCGTGCGCGTGCTGGAAGAAAAAGGCTTCCGCTCCGCGGTGATCGAAGCCATCAGCCAGTGCATGGAAAAATCAGAGAAGCTGAGCCGCTCCTGAAGCTGAGCTGGCGGGCTGCAAGCCCTGAGAGGTCAAAGAACAAGGGAGCGCGTGCGCTCCCTTTTTTTCAGGCTTTCTTCAGGCAGCTACTCATGAAGGTACTGCGTTCATCGCCCTTCAGTGATTTTGCCGAAGCCGCTTTGTTGCAGTCGCTCATCTTCTGCTGTTGGGGCGTGAGGGGTTTTCCTTGCGAGGTCGTGGTCTCTTTTTTGAGGCACTGACTCATAAAGGTTTTGCGCTCCTCCCCTTTCAGCGTTTTGGCTGACGCTTGCTGATTGCAGTCCGTCATCCTTTGCTGCTGAGGAGTGGGCGTTTTTTCTGCCGCGCCAACCGCGCTGATAAAGATCAAGCCAAACAGTAGGGTCATCAGTAAGGTTATTTTCATCGCACCATCCTTCTGTGAGTGGATCGTTGTAAGTCTGGACGCAGATAGAAAAAAAACCAGCCGGTGACGCGATTTCGCCACCGGCAGCGACTTATTTCAGACTCAGGGCAGCTTTCATAGTTGAGAAGAGGTCGGTCTGATCGGTCAGGCCGACGACGTTAGCCGCATGCGGACCGTAGGCCGCAATGCGCAGCTGGGTGCCGGTGTGCTCCATCGACTCTTCCTCTGAGTTGCCGTAGCTCATGACCATCACTGCGCCATCGTGAGTATTCAGAGCCTGAGTCAGGCCCGGGGCTTTGCTATCCGCCGGGATGATCTGGCTGGCGTGCGCATGGTCGGCGGTGACGATCACCAGGGTATTGCCGTCTTTTTTGGCAAATTCCAGCGCCTTCTGCACCGCCTCGTCGAGATCAACCGTTTCGCCGATCTGGCCGCACGGATTCGCCGCATGATCCTGCTTATCGATGGAGGCACCTTCCACCTGCAGGAAGAAGCCTTTCTCGTGGCGGCTCAGCAGGTCAATCGCTTTCTCCGTCATCTGCGCCAGCGTCGGCACCGAGGCGTCGCGTTTCGGGTTTGGGGTACAGGTTACCGGCGGCTTATCGATATTACCGTGATAAGACGCCTTGGGCCCTTCCCAGCGTACCGGCATATTGCCGTCGGCGAAGAGTCCCAGCAGCGGTTTATCCTGGCTGGCTTCCGTCGCGGCGGCAAGAGAGGCCGCGTCGGTCACAATCTGGTAGCCGCGCGCTTCCGCCTGCTCACGCAGGGTTTTGCCCTGCCACTCGCCCGCCGTCGCCGTTTCGGCAAAAGTCTTCGCGCCGCCGCCCAGGGTGACATCCGGCCGGGCGTTCAGCAGCTGTTCGGTAATGGAGCCTTTGCCCCCTTTCTCCAGCGCATTGCTGGGGCATTTTTCGCTGGTAACCGTAGGGCCGTAGCATTTACGCGATGTCACATGCGCCACCAGCGCCGCGGGGGTAGCGTCCTGCAGCTCGGCGGTGGAAACGTTGCCGGTGGCCAGTCCCGCCGCTTTCGCCAGTTCGAGGATGGTCTGATGCGCGTTCTCATGAATATCGACGCCCAGCGCGCCGTTATAGGTCTTCACGCCGGTGGTCCAGGCGGTGGCGGAGGCCGCCGAGTCGGTGACGTAGTCCGGTTTACCGGTTTTTTTATCCAGCGAATAGTGCGTGTACTGCCCGGTTAACGGCAGGGCGTCAATGCCTTTAAAGAAACCGCCCGCCCCTTCCGCATAATTTCGCGCAGCGGTAATTTCAGAATCGCCCATCCCATCGCCAATCAGCAAGATAATGTTTTTGGCCGGCTTATTGATTATCGAGGCGCGCAGCGCTTCGGTTTGATCGCCCGTTAAACGACGCGCGCCGCCGGGAGTGGTGATATCTCCCTGGGCAGCGCGATTTTCCAGAACCGGCGCGGTCGTGGTTTCCGCATGAATAACCGGCGAGCCCAGCAGAGGCAGCAGGGCAATAAACAGGGCGCTTAATTTCACTTTTGTCATCTCCATGTAAAAAATACTTAAAAAAACAAAACGTGGGAGACTTTATAAAAGGGAGATGACAGAAAAATGACGGCATCCTTGTCGCGTCGCAAAGATTAGCTACGAGGATGCCGCAACAGCTTCTTTAGATATTGCTGCAGCAGGATGGCATCCTGGTCGTTGACCGGCGGACAAGGCGTCACCTGGTCTATCGCCTGCTCAATATCCTGAATCAATGCCTGCTGGGCATCATGCTCCATATGGCGCAATAATGCGGTAACCACGATCTCCAGCGCTTCAACCTGCACCGTCAGTTCCTTTGCTTCTTCTTCTTTTTGCGCCAGTTTAACCAGTAACTCAGCAATGAGATTCTTCATAGCACCAGTTCCTTATGCGAGGCCTGTTTTTCGATTGAGATGTCATACCTGATGACGGACCCCAGAATTACTTAAAATAAGAATCGTCGCAACACCCAATATACAGCGAAACGTTTTACCACAACAAAATACCACTATAAATAGTATTGTTTAATCACAACCGGGGCTGTTTATAACTAAATGACGTCGGAAATAATAAAATGGAATAGCGCTCACGCAATGGCGATAACAAAAAGTAATGGTAAATCGACCGACGTCGAATAACGCTGACGGTATTGCGTTAAATACCGTCAGCAGAGGTTCAGGCATTCGCCCGGCGGGTACGGCGCAGCATCCATGCCAGTTGCCAGAGGTTAATGAAAACGATAATGGCGGTAGCAATAAACACCCAGCGGAAGCCGGCCATCGCTGATACGGAAGCGCCAATTAGCGGCCCGGCGACGTTGCCCAGATACATAAACGACTGGTTATAGCCAAAGATGCGCCCGGTGACGCTGTCGCTGCTGTATTTCAGCAGCAGGGTCTGCACCGCCGGAAGCATCGCGCCATCGGCAAAGCCGAGCAGAAAACGCAGCGTACCTAATTGCAGAGGGGTGGTGACAAAGGACATGGCGAAGAACATCACCACCGCGCAGCAGAGCGTCGCCAGCAGGATCCGCGAGGTGCCGATGCGGTCGCCAAGCTTACCCAGCCGTGGCGCAGAGATCAGCGCCGACACCCCGGGTACCGCGGCGATCATCCCGGCCAGAAAAGCGATATTGTTGCTGTCCGGCGCCATCGACTTGATAAACAGCGCCAGAATCGGGCCGATTGAGCCGTTGCACAACTGGATCACCAGAGTGGTGAAAAAGAGGCTGATCACCAGCCCCGGATAGGGCAAGGAGGCAAAGACCTGTTTCCCGGTGAGACGATCGCTTTTGCTGACCTGCGGGCGAACGCCCTCTTTAATCAGAAACAGGGTCACCAGAAAACTGATGGTCAGCAGGATCGCCGTAATAAAAAAGACCATTCGCAGCCCGACGTGGTCCGCCAGGAAGCCGCCCAGCAGCGGCCCGCCGATCACGCCGCTGATTTGCGCCGTCGACAGGGTGCTCAGCGCCCAGCCGCTGCGCTCGCGCGGCACCTGGGAGGCCACCAGCGCCATGGCGTTAGGGATATAACCGGAGGTTAAGCCCATGATCGCCCGCAGGATAAACAGCTGCCAGACATTAGTGGCGAAGGCCTGCAGTAAAATGGCAATCGCCATTCCCAGCGAGGCGCGCAGCAGCATCAGCTTGCGGCCTTTGCGGTCCGCCAGGCTCCCCCACATCGGCGAGACGATCGCCGAGACGAGGAAGGTGACGCTGAAGGTCAGCCCCGACCACATCGACAGCGCTTCATGCGAGGTGACGCCCAGCTGGGAGACGTAGAGCGGTAAAAAGGGGAGAATTTGACTGATCGCCAGGCCGGTAAAAAAGCAACCAAACCAGACGGAGATAAGATTAACCTTCCAGGATTCCATAACTACGCGTATTCATTAATGATTTGCCAATTATTATCTAGCTTAGCAATTTCATTGTACTGGTGTACTACCATAGATGCGCTGGCGGTGAGTTTGGTGTTTTATGACTGCGCATGAGAGGCTGACGAAGCATTTTCTGGTCATTCAGGCTGCTCACAGGGCTTTATGCTCAAAAGCAGAAGCCCTGCCCGCGCATCCCAAAGTGAAAATGGTTGGCGTGCGCCGCGTTGTACTCCGGCCCCAGGGCGTTGCCGAAGTAAGGGCAGCTGTTGCTTAACAGCGCCGCCAGCCAGGGGTGAGAGCGATCGCTGCGCCAGCCCTGCAGGACGCTGATGCGTCTGCCGTCCGTCAGGCGGAAGCCGCTAACATCAAGGGCATCCGCCGTCGCGTGTTCACTACGCCGCGCCTGTTCCCGATGGTAGATATTGCGGCAGGCGAAGCTGCCGAGATGATCGATCTGGCGCAGATCGCTGGCCATCAGCTGACGGGTTAGCGGCTTCGCCTGCTGCTCGACGTACAGCGCGCTGCTGAGCGCCAGCGGGCAGCTGGCGAGGAAACTACTGCTCAACTGCACCGAGCCAAAATTAGCCACCCGCACCACATTACGCAGCGGGCAGGCGCCCTCGCTGTCGGCCACCGGCTGGCTGGCGATGAGCCGCCGGCGGTTGGCCTCCGCCAGCAGGGAGGCGCACTGGTCGGCCGTCAGGCTGCGCAGCTTGAACGACGTCAGCCAGCCCGGGGGATCGTCAAGGGCCAGCGGCGCCAGCGGATTCAGGTGTGGCGGCAGATAGCGATATCCCACAAGGCCCGCGCCGAGCAGCCCGGCCAGCACCAGCAGCGTCTTTCCTCTCACGCCCGCTCCCGTCAATTGATCAGGTAAATATTATGGCAGGCAGGCGGCGGTTTCACATGGTATGTTATGCCCTTTGATGTAATCTGGATGGAAGTTGAAATGGCAAAGATGAGGGTTGGGATCGTTTTTGGCGGTAAGTCGGCAGAGCATGAAGTGTCGCTGCAGTCAGCGAAGAATATCGTGGAAGCGATTGATAAATCACGCTTCGATGTGGTTCTGTTGGGGATTGATAAACAGGGGCTATGGCACATCAACGACGCCGGCAACTACCTGCTCAACGCTCAGGATCCTGCCCGCATCGCCCTGCGCCCTTCAACAGTGACCCTGGCGCAGATCCCGGGCCGCGAGGCGCAGCAACTGATTAACGCCGAAAGCGGCCAGCCGCTGGCGGCCATCGATGTAATTTTCCCCATCGTCCACGGCACGCTGGGCGAAGACGGTTCCCTGCAGGGGATGCTGCGCATGGCCAATCTGCCTTTCGTCGGATCCGATGTGCTGGGCTCTGCGGCCTGTATGGACAAAGATGTGACCAAACGCCTGCTGCGCGACGCCGGGCTCGCCGTCGCACCGTTTATCACCCTGACCCGCGCCAACCGCGCGCAGTTCAGCTTCGCCGATGTCGAAGCGAAGCTGGGCCTGCCGCTGTTCGTTAAGCCGGCCAACCAGGGATCGTCGGTTGGCGTCAGCAAAGTTAAAAACGAAGAGCAGTACCATCAGGCGGTGGCCCTGGCCTTTGAATTTGACCATAAAGTGGTGGTGGAGCAAGGTATTAAAGGGCGGGAAATTGAGTGTGCGGTGCTGGGTAACGACCATCCGCAAGCCAGCACCTGCGGTGAAATTGTCCTCAACAGCGAGTTTTACGCTTACGACACCAAGTATATCGACGACCAGGGCGCGAAGGTGGTGGTCCCGGCCGCTATCGCCCCGGAGATCAACGACAAGATCCGCGCTATCGCGGTGCAGGCTTACCAGACCCTGGGCTGCAGCGGCATGGCCCGCGTCGACGTCTTCCTCACCGCCGACAACGAGGTGGTGATCAACGAGATCAACACCCTGCCGGGCTTCACCAATATCAGTATGTATCCGAAGCTGTGGCAGGCCAGCGGCCTCGATTACACCAGTCTGATCACCCGCCTGATTGAGCTGGCGCTGGAGCGCCATGCCGCGGACCGGGCGCTGAAAACCTCCATGAACTAAAACGCGTTTTACCCCGCCTGGCAGCGGCGGCCTCAGGCCTCCTCTGCCGGGCGGCGGCGGATCACAAAGCCCGCAATCCAGAAGCTTATCACCCAGGTGACCAGACCGACGGCGTAGGATTGCCAGCCCTGCGTCTCAAACCCCAGCAGCCCCACCACGCCATTAAGAATAAAAATTAACCCCAGCGCCACCGCGTAGTAGTGCCAGTCGCGGCGAATTTTATCAGTGAGCTTCATGCGGCCTCCAACAGCAAAAAACGCATCTTCGCATAGCCGCCCGCGGCGGTCTGTAGCGATATGGAGAATGTTGCTGGATTGCGACGCCGGTCTCCCTTTTCCCTTCCTGTGGCGCGGTTAACACAACGGCGAAAACAGGATTATTCCTGGAGGGCAATTACCAGCAATCTGATACTGGCGACGGCGCCGCACTGCCAGAATACCTGCCATAGAGCTGGAGAAAAAACCAGCAGTACAGAGGTGGGAGGGCCTATGGCTGAATTCAGTTTTTCAAAATCGCTTTTGGGAAATAAAAAAAGAGGGGCGCTGACCGGCAGCCATGTCGCCTACGGGCTGTTCGTGCTGATCTGCTGCTGGGCCGGCGCGCAGATGCTCAGCATGCTGATCCACGCCCCGGGGGTGTTTGAGCGCCTGATGCAGGCCCAGGACGCCAGCCGTCCGCAGGTCGACATCAGTCTCGCCGTTGGCACCCTCTTTGGCCTGATCCCTTTCCTGGTCGGCTGCGCGTTCATCGGGCTGCTGGCGATCATTGTACGCTGGCGTCGGCGCCGTTAACGCCGCGCCATACAGCTTGCCCGCCGCTCATCGACCCGTTTCGCAAACCACGCCGTCGTCAGATTACGGGTGATTTTCGGACTCTCAAGCTGGATCCCCGGCAACATCTCCCGCGGCAGGGTTTTGCCCGCTTTTTTATCAGCGAGACGGAAAACCTGTTGATAGAGGTCGGTCTTCTCAAACGCCAGGCTGTCGCCCTTTTTCAGCTGGCTGTGGATCTCGCTGTCGCTCATCCCCAGCTGGCCCGCCAGGCGACGTACCGCCAGCTCGGTGCTGCCCGGCTCATCGCTGTCATAGCGGATAAGGTCGCCGTCGAGCGCCAGTTTCACCCCGCTGGCTTTCACCACCGCGTTCTGGAAGGCGGCGTTACGGCTGGCATACCAGCCGGCGTTAAAGTCGGCAAAACGGTACAACGGCACGCTGTAGCTGGCCGGGTAGTTCAGCAGATGATAGGTACCAAACCAGAGGCCGCCGCGCAGGCTGAAGACCTCCTGGCGCACCGTACCGTTCATTTTCCACGGGTAGCCGGAGGTATGCTGCTCAGCAAAGGCGATGCTGACCTGCATTGGGCCGCCGGTGTGCACCGGGTTCAGGGAGCCGAACAGCTTCTGCCCCATCGGCACCATCCCGATAAAGTCATCAAAAATAGCGCTCAGCTGCTTTTCCGTCTTCACGTTGTCCAGACGGTCGCTGTAGCTTTTGCCGTTTGGCGAGGTGATCTTCAGCGCGGTATGGACCAGAAACAGCGGAATGTGCATTTTTTCCGCCCGGCGGTCGATCTCCTGCCAGGCGATTTTATTCAGCCCCGGCACCACCGGATCGGACTGATAATTGGACTCCTGCTGCGCGACCGCCAGCACCGAGCAGACGTTCTCTTCCGTCGGCGCCAGCTTCTGGCTGTCAAAGGCGGTGGCGATGGCTTGCGCCCAGGCCTCCCGATCCTTGACGCTGGCGGGCATTTTCTGCCGCACCACCGACGCCACGTCAACGGGCTTCTCACCCTCTTTCAGCACCGGCGCCTGCTGGCTGGTACAGGCGCTGAGCACCACGGCCGCCAGCAGCGTCAATGAACCGGGTATAATGCGCGATAAACGTGCGGCCATCCTGCTTCCTTGTCTTGATTAACGTAATGTCGGGATCGCTTCCTGCAGCGGCTTGCCGTCCAGTTCGCGCTCAAAGCTGCGCAGACGTTTGTAGATGGACATCAGTTCCACCAGCGTCGTCCACGAGCTGATCAGGTACTGGAACGAACCGCGCACCTGGCCGAAAACGTTGGTAATTTGCGTCATCAGCCCGAGGGTAATCGTACCGGCAACGATCGACGGAAACAGCAGGAAAAGGCCGAAAACGTTATCCACCTGCAGATAGAGAATGCGGGCGATATTGAAGTACATATAGTGAAAATAGAGACGGAAATAGTTGCGACGCACCGCGCTGAACAGCTCGCGCACCGTCGGCGGCGTGGCGCGGGTTTCATCGTCCTCGCCGTAGACCAGCTCTTTACGATAGGCCGCTTCCACGCGCTGGTTTTTAAACTCCAGACCCGGCAGCTTAATCCCCACCACCGCCAGCAGGCCGGTCCCCATCAGCGACCAGACGATCGCGGCAATCACCAGGCCATACGGCAAGTGACCGACGATGGGCAGGTCAGGAACGTGTTCGGAGAGCGTCACCAGCACCGGCAGGAAGGCGATCAGGGTCATCACCGCGTTGATAAAGCTTACGCCCATATCTTCCAGGGTGGAGGCAAAGCGCATGGTATCTTCCTGCACACGCTGCGCGGCGCCTTCGATATGGCGCAGATGCTGCCAGTGGGCCATGTAGTGTTCGTTCATCGCCGTGCGCCAGCGGAAGACGTAGTGGCTGACGAAAAAGTTGTTCATCACGCCGATGATCACCGCGATGAGCGCGATGCCGAGAAAGATGCCGATCTCATGATAAAACTGGTTGATACTGACCTTATGCGGGGTGGCCAGCGCGCTCTGGATCAGATCATAGAACGGCGCATACCAGGCGTTGATCGCCACCCCCACTTCCACCAGAAACCAGGTGACGAAGATGATGAGCGACGTGCCGAGAATCGACCAGTACTGCCAGCGATGCGGGCAGTAGACAAACCAGAACAGCGCAAACACGCCGACGCAAAACAGATAGTAAGCGTAGAACACCAGATAGTTGAGCGACCAGAAGCGCGCCGCGCTGATCGCCACATCCTTCGATGCCCCGGTGACCCGCAGCAGCCAGTCGCCGCCGCCCGCCTGCCAAAAGATCACCGCCAGCAGCGACCAGATAAAGGCAGAAATAAAAAACGGCCCCGGTTTGGGGAAAAAAGATTTAAACATCATTGTCTCCTGCTAACTTCTTATCGTTCTGCTATTGCTGTATACGACGCATACGTCGGCCGCCGCGTGAAAGCGCTCTCGCGGGGAAGACGGATGATAAGACCGGATATCAACAGCTTAGTTCTGCTGCCAGGCGTGCAGAATTGTTTCTGTGGGTTTCACCTGTAAAGGATTGCCAGGAACGGTCAGCGTACGCCACACCTCATTGTAGTGGGCGATCAGCGTCGCGGCCTGCGCGGCGGGGCGGTTGGCGGTGGTGTGGGCATCTTCCGCGATAACAATGCCGTACCCGCGGCTGGCGCCGTTTTTAATGGTGGTGTCGAGGCAGTAGTCGGTGGCGCAACCGCAGATGACGAACTGCTGAATGTCGTGTTCCCGCAGCACCTGCTCCAGCGAGGTGTGGTAGAAGGCGTCGCAGGCGGTTTTGGTGACATACAGCGCGCCGGCCGGCTGTTCCAGCTCAGGGAGCAGGGCGAAGCCTTCGCTGCCGGCTTCGAGGCCGCCGGCCTCATCATGCTGAATAAAAATCACTTTATCCGCCGCGCGCACCAGACGATTAATTTGCGCGACGCAGCGCTCGCGCGCCAGACGCGGCGTGGCGAACACGCCGTTTTGCATATCCACGACCATCACTACCCGTTGAGCCGCCATTGTTTTCTCCCGCAAACCTTCAGCCAAACGGTCATCATACGCGCCGGCGAAAAAAGCCGGTATCCGAAAGCGTAAAAAAGTCTTTTTTACGCACCGTTACCTTTTTCCTGCAGGAATGTCGTGAATCCCGCTTTGTTCTGCGCCACTTCGTAGTATAAATACCCTCTTCTTTTTTATTTATTTAATGGATGATCTCCGTTGAAACGTAGTTTGCTCATTTTTGCTGCGCTGTGCGCGGCGTCGTGGACCTCGGCGCAGGCCGCACAGCCTACCGTTGACCCGGTTTTCGCCTCGGATGTGGTCGATCGTTACGCCAATCATATCTACTACGGCAGCGGCGCCACCGGCATGGCGCTGGTGGTGATCGATGGCAATCAGCGTGTGTTTCGCAGCTTTGGCGAAACCCGCCCGGGGAATAATCAACACCCGCAGCTCGACTCGGTGATCCGTATCGCCTCCCTCAGCAAACTGATGACCAGCGAGATGCTGGTGAAGCTGCTCGACCAGGGGGTGGTGAAACTCAACGATCCGCTGAGCAAATACGCTCCGCCGGGCGCCCGAGTGCCTGACTGGCAGGGAAAACCAATCACTCTGGTGAATCTCGCGACCCATACCAGCGCCCTGCCGCGCGAGCAGCCTGGCGGCGCCGCTCATCGTCCGGTGTTTGTCTGGCCAACCCGCCAGCAGCGCTGGAACTGGCTCTCAACCGCCACCCTGAAGACCGCGCCGGGCTCACAGGCAGCCTACTCCAATCTGGCCTTCGATTTACTGGCGGACGCGCTCTCCACCGCCGCCGGCAAACCTTATCCGCAGCTGTTTGAAGAGCAGATCACCCGGCCGCTGGGGATGAAGGACACTACTTTTACCCCATCGCCGGATCAGTGCCAGCGGCTGATGATCCCGGAGAAAGGCGCCAGCCCGTGTAACAACACTCTGGCGGCGATCGGCAGCGGCGGCGTCTACTCGACGCCGGGGGATATGATGCGCTGGATGCAGCAGTTCCTGTCATCCGATTTCTATACCCGCAGCCAGCAGGCCGACCGGATGCAGACGCTGATTTATCAGCGTAACCAGCTGACTCGGGTGATCGGTATGGACGTGCCTGGCCGCGCCGACGCGCTGGGGCTTGGCTGGGTGTATATGAAGCCGAAGAATGGCCATCCGGGGATTATTCAGAAAACCGGCGGCGGCGGCGGGTTTATCACCTATATGGCGATGAATCCGCAGGCTAACGTCGGCGCTTTTGTGGTGGTGACCCGCTCGCCGTTAACCCGTTTCAACAATATGAGCGATGGCATCAACGATCTGGTCAGCGAGCTGAGCGGCATGCAGCCCAACATGCAGACGGCCAGTCAGTAAGCCCGGGGGAGGTTTCGCCGATGCGACATAACGATCGTTTTGGCGAAACATCCTGATGCCATTTCAGTTACACTACCCTCTTTCATTTCACAAAATCAGGCAAACCATGACAGATTTAATCACTCGCCCCCGCCGCCTGCGTCAATCCGCTGCGCTGCGCGCCCTGTTTGAAGAGACAACACTGAGTTTGAACGACCTGGTGTTGCCGATCTTTGTTGAAGAAGAAATTGATGATTACAAAGCGATCGAGGCGATGCCCGGGGTGATGCGCATTCCGGAAAAATATCTGGCGCGCGAGATCGAACGCATCGCCAATGCCGGCATTCGCTCGGTGATGACCTTTGGTATTTCTCATCACACCGATGCCACCGGCAGCGATACCTGGAATGAAAATGGTCTGGTGGCGCGTATGTCGCGGATCTGTAAGTCCACGGTGCCGGAGATGATCGTCATGTCCGATACCTGCTTCTGCGAATACACCTCCCACGGCCACTGTGGCGTGCTGTGCGACCACGGGGTGGATAACGACGCGACCCTGGAAAACCTCGGCAAACAGGCCGTTGTCGCTGCCGCCGCCGGCGCGGATTTCATCGCCCCTTCCGCCGCGATGGATGGTCAGGTGCAGGCGATTCGCCGCTCGCTGGACGCCGCCGGCTTCACCAATACGGCGATCATGTCCTATTCGACCAAGTTCGCCTCTTCCTTCTACGGCCCGTTCCGCGAAGCGGCCGGTACCGCGCTGAAGGGCGATCGTAAAACCTATCAGATGAGCCCGATGAACCGCCGGGAAGCCATTCGCGAGTCGCTGCTCGATGAAGCCCAGGGCGCCGACTGCCTGATGGTGAAACCGGCGGGCGCCTACCTGGATATTCTGCGCGATATCCGCGAGCGCAGCGATCTGCCGCTCGGCGCGTACCAGGTCAGCGGGGAGTACGCGATGATCAAATTCGCCGCCCAGGCGGGCGCTATCGATGAAGAGAAAGTGGTTCTGGAAAGCCTCGGCGCTATCAAACGCGCGGGCGCCGATCTGATCTTCAGCTATTTCGCCCTCGACCTGGCCGAGAAAAACATCCTCCGTTAAGCCTCCCTCTCCCCGGTGGCGCTGACGCTTACCGGGGCTACCAAACCTCATCTCCGGTGCGCTGTATTTATCGCGACCACCACACCGTAGCCCGGATAAGGCGCTTGCGCCGCTATCCGGGGACAGGCGCTAAACAATATCTGTAGCTAAAATTTTGCACGCCGCTTTCCATCTTCTGCGCGTTCTTCTTGGCGTACCGGATTTCGCCTTCTAACGTGTTAAACCACATCATAAATACCGAATTCCAGGAGATCCTGTGGTGGCTTATCGACGTTATTACATTAAAGGGGGAACCTGGTTCTTCACCGTTAACCTTAAAGACCGTAGAAGCATGCACCTAACTGAAAACATAGAATTATTGCGCTACTCTGTCGCCGTAGTTAAACAACATCGCGCCTTTATTATTGATGCCTGGGTGGTGTTGCCTGAACATCTGCATTGCATCTGGACACTACCTCATAATGATGACGATTTTTCTTCACGCTGGAGAGATATCAAAGGCTGTTTTACCAGAACGTTAAAACGACACCCCCTCTGGCAACCTCGCTTTTGGGAGCATGCCATACGCGATGAAGATGATTACCGCCGACACGTTGATTACATCCATATCAATCCACTTAAGCATGGCTGGGTCACCCGAGTGATCGATTGGCCATTTTCAACCTTTCATCGCGATGTCCAGCGCGGGCTATATCCCCCAAATTGGGCTGGCGATAGCTTTGATCTTAGCTGCGGTGAACGCCGATAGCCTCTCCCCGGTGGCGCTGACGCTTACCGGGGCTACAAATCGGCGCCAACCGTAGCCCGGATGAGGCGTTAGCCGCTATCCGGGAAACCTCGCTTGCTGCGACCGAATCTTCACCCAACTGTAATCTGAACGACATCTCTACCTTCTACTGTCTGGGCAGGACGGAGGAGGAGCCACTATGTTTAGTCTCGACAACGTACTCGATGACCTGTGGCCTCAGGCGAGGCCCGCCCCCTGGCAAAAGAAACTGTTAAAAAAGCTATTTTATGAGGAAGAGTTTCAACAATTTGCCGACCGTCACCGCCACCTGAAGGGGCTTGATACGGTCGAACAGGTGCTGGAATACCTCAATATCCGCTGCGCCATCCCGGCGCACGATCTCGAACAAATCCCCGAATATGGCCCGCTGGTCATTATCGCCAACCACCCCACCGGCACCCTCGACGGCCTGGCGCTCCTGTATGCGGTATCCCGCGTGCGACGCGACGTCAAAGTGGTCACCAACCGCATGCTCACCCACCTTGAGCCCCTGAGCTCGCTGTTTATCCCGGTGGATAATATTCATGGCCGCACCGCTAAAACGGCGCTGCAGCAGATGGACCAGCAGCTACAGGCCGGTGGGGTACTGATTTTCTTCCCGGCGGGGGAAGTCTCTCGCCTTACCCGTCGCGGCATTCGCGATAAAAAATGGCACTCGGGCTTTATTAAGCTGGCGGCGAAATATCGCGCCCCGCTGCTGCCGGCGTGGATTCATGCCCACAACAGCGCCCTGTTTTACGCCAGCACCCTGGTCTCCGACAACCTGCCGCTGCTCCTGCTGATGCAGCAGATGTTTCGCCGGCGCAACAGCAGCCTGCCGGTGCGCATCGGCCAGCAGATCCCCTGGTCGAGCTGGTTCGATGCCCAGTCCAGCGCTCGCGAACTTACCGGCCGCTGCTATCAGCACCTTGAACAGCTGCGCAAAGGGCTGCCTGGGCAGTTCAAAACTGAAAGCGCCATCGCCCGCCCGGAAGATCGGGCGCGGCTCAAACGCGAACTGCACAAGGCCGAATGCCTGGGCCGCACCGCCGATGGCAAAGTGATTTACCTCTGGCAGCGCAACGGTCAGGAGGAGGCGCCGCTGCTGCGCGAGCTGGGACGCCTGCGGGAAATCGCCTTCCGCGCGGTTGGCGAAGGCAGCGGCAAACGGCGGGATATCGACGGGTATGATGACGACTATTTGCATCTGATCCTGTGGGATGAAGAAGACCTCGAGATCGTCGGCGCTTACCGCTTTATGCCGACGGCCATCCAGCTGGCAAAGCGCGGCCTGGAGGGGATCTACAGCTCCAGTCTGTTCCACTACGACGGGCGAATGGACGACATCCTGCAGCACGGCATTGAGCTGGGGCGCAGCTTTATCCAACCGCGCTACTGGGGTCGACGCGGGCTGGACTACCTGTGGTCCGGCATCGGCGCTTATCTGGCGCGCTACCCGCACTATCGCTATCTGTTTGGCCCGGTATCGATTTCTGGTGGGCTGCCGCCCGCCGCTCGCGATCTGCTGGTGGCGTTCTACCGGCTGTGGTTCCCGGCCACGCACCCGCTGGCGGAGTCCCGTCGCCCTTATCCGGCGTCGCTGCCCGATGTGCTGGCGCAGTTTGGCGGGGAGGATTACAACGACGACCTGGCCCGGCTGAAGTCCCTGCTCGGCAACCTCGGCTGCGCGATCCCGCCGCTGTATAAGCAGTACTCGGAAGTGTGCGAGCCGGGCGGCGTGCAGTTTATCGATTTCGGCAGCGATCCGGATTTCAATAACTGCGTGGATGGTCTGGTGCTGGTGGATTTGACCTATCTGAAAGCGAACCGCTATCAGCGCTATATTGGCGCGCATCTGGGTGCGCAAAAATCGGCATAAAAGCTTTTTCCCGGCTTGCGGCGCGTTGCGCCTTAGCCGGGCTATGGTTCACCGTTTCCGACGGTTCGGTAGCCCGGAAAAGGCGCGTCAGGCGCCGCCTCCGGTAAGCAGCGGGCAATGCAGTATCCGCCTTTCTCCGCGGCTCGCGGCTGATGCCTTAACCGGCTACAAGCCTTACCCCGCCCGGAAATACGGCTTATCGCCGAGGATCGTCGCCCGGTGCATAATGCGCCGCTGCGGCAGATAGTCGGCGTTGGCGTAATGCTGGGTTACCCGGTTATCCCAGATAGCGACATCGTTCGGCTGCCAGCGCCAGCGCACCTGAAACTCCGGTTTGGTGATATGGGCAAACAGGAAGCTCAGCAGCGCCGCGCTCTCTTTCTCGGTCACGTCGACAATCCGCGTGGTAAAGCCTTCATTAACGAACAGCGCCTGCTTGCCGGTCACCGGGTGGGTACGCACCACCGGGTGTAGCAGGGGCGGATGCTTCGCCACTGCCTCCTGCCAGCGCCGATGCTCGGCTTCGGTCTTGTTGTACTTATACTCCTGGAACGATTTACGGAAATCGTGTTCCGCATGCAGGCCGTTCAGCAGCTGCCGGAAGGGTTCTGACAGCGCTTCCCAGGCGGCAATGCCGCTGGTCCACAGAGTATCCCCGCCGGTCGCCGGCAGCTCTTTCGCCGCCAGAATGGCGCCGGCGGGCGGCGTGTCGATAAAGGTGACATCGGTATGCCAGTTGTCATTATCCGGCGGATTATCGTTGTGGGTATCGAGGACGATAATCTCTTCCACGCCAGGGGCGTGAGGGTAGACCGGATGAATATGCAGGTCGCCAAACCGCAGCGCCAGGTCGCGCTGTTGCGCCGGGTTGATATTCTGTTCGCGCAGGAATACCACCTGATGACGCAGCACCGCGTGATACAGCTGCTCAAACTGGTTGTCGCTCAGCGGACGGGTTAAATCCGCCCCGGTCACCAGCGCGCCAATATACGGCCCCAGCGGGGTAATGCTCAGACGTTCACTCATTGTACTTCTCCATGCCAGGGCGTCAGGCGGCGCTGCAGCGCGCGCAGCCCCAGTTCCAGTAAAAAGGCGATAATGGCAATGACTGCGATCCCCGCCAGCACCACATCGGTGGCGAGAAACTCGCCGGCGGACTGCACCATAAACCCTAACCCACGGGTGGCGGCGATCAGCTCAGCGGCCACCAGCGTTGACCAGCCCACCCCGAGACCAATGCGCAGCCCGGTGAGGATCTCCGGCAGCGCGCCGGGCAGGATCACCAGCCACAGCACCTGCGCCGGGCTGGCGCCCAGCGAACGGGCGGCGCGAATCCGCACCTGCTGCGCGCTTTTCACCCCCGCCAGCGCCGACATCGCTACCGGGGCAAAAATCGCCAGGTAGATCAGCAGGATCTTTGACGTTTCACCAATGCCAAACCAGATCACCATCAGCGGTAAGTAGGCCAGCGGCGGCACCGGACGATAAAGCTCGATCAGCGGATCGAGGATCCCGCGCACCGTTGAGTTGAGCCCCATGGCGATCCCCACCGGTACGCCGATCAGCACCGCCGCCAGCAGCGCGATAACGATCCGCGTCAGGCTCGCCGCCAGGTGCTGCCAGAGCGTCGCATCCATAAAGCCCTGCGGCCCGGCGATGGTGATAAGCTTCTGCAACACCTGTCCCGGCGGCGGCAGAAACAGCGGGCTAATCAGCTGCAGCGCCGCGACCGCCCACCAGACGGCCAGCAGCACCGCCAGGGTCGCCACGCTGAGGGTAAGCTGACGGGAGAGCGGCCAGCGCCATTTCAGCGTCGACTGACGCGGTTTGTCGTTCAGTACCACGCTCATGAGAAAGCCTCCCGTTGGTCAAACACCCGGCTCAGAATGTATTCCCGCTGTTCAATAAAGCGCGGGTCGGATTTGATACTGCGGCAGGATTCGCCCGCGACAAAGCGACGGCTGAAATCAAGCGGCAGCCGCTCCACCACCCGTCCCGGCCCCGGCGACAGCAGCACCAGCTCGGTGGCCATAAAGATGGCCTCTTCAATGTCATGAGTGATCAGCAGCACCTGTTTGCCGGTCTCATGCCACAGTTTCAGCAGCAATGTCTGCATCTGCTCGCGGGTAAAGGCGTCAAGCGCGCCGAAGGGCTCATCCAGCAGCAACAGCTGCGGATTCGCCGCCAGCGCCCGGGCGATGCCCACCCGCTGGCGTTGACCGCCGGACAGCTGCCAGATAAAGCGTTTTTCCGCCCCTTCGAGACCCACCTTCTTCAGCATCTGCGCCGCCGCTTGCCGGCGCTGCGCTTTATCCACGCCCGCCAGCTGCAGACCCAGCGCCACGTTATCCTGCACATTGCGCCACGGCAGCAGACCTTCATTCTGGAAGACCACGCCGCGCTCTGCGCCCGGCCCGGTCACCCGCTGACCTTCGAGAGTGATGCTGCCGTGCTGATAGGGCACGAATCCGGCAATCAGGTTCAGCAGGGTAGTTTTACCGCAGCCCGAGGGCCCCAGCACCACCAACAGCTCCCCACTCTCCAGCGTCAGGTTGATATCCGCCAGCGCCGGTTTACCGCCGTAGTCGGCGGAAAGATGCGAGATTTGCAGCATCGGCGCCTCCTTTACTTCACAAAGCGGTCAGTCACGTACTGACGATAATCGGTTCCCGCCGCAGGCACTTTGCCCTGCTCTTTCAGGAAGCGCGCGGTATCCACGATGGCCTGATTGACCGGCCCGTTCAGCGCCTGCGCCTGCTCAGCGGCGGTGAGATAGGTATTGCCCTTCACCAGCCCCGGGACATCGGCTTCCGGCACTCCGCTCAGGCGCGCCAGCTTGCTGATGTTGTCCGGCTGTTTCAGCCATGCCTCCGGGTTGGCGATGTAGGGCTGCTGGGCGTCGATGGCGCTTTTAGCGAACGCTTTGACAATCTCCGGATGCTGCTCGGCGAAGTCCTTACGGACCACCCAGACGTCGAGGGTCGGCGCGCCCCACTCCCCAACCTGCGCGGAATCGGTCAGCACCTTGCCCTCTTTTTCCAGTTCATTAACCGCTGGCGCCCAGACGTAAGCGCCATCGATATCCCCGCGCTGCCAGGCGGCGATAATCGCCGGCGGCTGCAGGTTAATAATCTGCACCTGGCCCGGCTTGATGCCCCAGTGTTTGAGCGCCGACAGCAGGCTATAGTGGGTGGTGGAGATAAACGGCACGGCGATGCGCTTGCCGATCAGATCTTCCGGTTTGGTGATGCTTTTCTTCACCACCAGCGCTTCGGAGTTGCCGAGCTTTGAGGCAAGCATGAACACTTCAATCGGCACCTGCTGGCTGGCGGCCACCGCCAGCGGGCTGGAGCCGATATTGCCGATCTGCACATCGCCGGAGGCCAAAGCGCGCACCACGCTGGCGCCGCTGTCAAATTTCCGCCAGTCGACGGTCGCCCCGCTGGTTTTGGCGAAGGTGTTGTCCGCCTGGGCGACTTTCGCCGGCTCAGCGGAGGTTTGATACGCCACGGTCACGTTGACCGCCTGCGCCTGGAAGGCGGCGACGGCCAGCGCCGCCAGAAGAGTAATTCGCGATGTGAATGCCATAATGTCTGCTTCCCCTGAGTTGTTATAGGTGCAGTATTTCCGGCATCAGGATGGAGATGAAGTAATTAAAAATTCTGGCTAATAGCGAATCGTTTTTAGAACAAAAGCGGGAAAGGATAGTTGATTTTGAGCGGTAGGTTGGTGGCAGATGGTTGGCGCCGGGTGGCGGCTGCGCCTTGCCCGCCCTACGGATCGCGCAAGGTGTAGGCCGGGTAAGCGCAGCGCCACCCGGCAAAAAACTCAGCGCTTCACGTTAAGCTCAGCAATATCCTTCGGCGTGGTGCGGCAGCAGCCGCCGATCAGCTTCGCCCCGGCCGCCAGCCACTGCGGCAGATAATCCGCCAGGCTGGCGCAGGCTTCGCCATGATGGTGCCAGGTCTTGCTCACCGCATCATAATGCTCGCCGGAGTTAGGATAGACCACCAGCGGCAGCGCCGTCAGGCTGTGCAAATGCGCCAGCGCCGCGGGCGTATTTTCCAGCGCGATACAGTTAATCCCCACCGCAACCACCTGCGGGTTATCCGCCAGGGCGGCCATCACCTCGCGTAGCGGCGTGCCGTCGCTGAGATGTTCGGCGTCGCGCAGCGTGAAGGAGTACCAGGCGCGAGCGCGGGGATACTCCTGCAGCAGGGCCGCCAGGGCCTGGATCTCGGCGAATGACGGCAGGGTTTCACAGGCCAGCAGGTCGGCGCCCGCATCCAGCAGCGCTTCGATGCGCGGGCGGTGGAAGGCCTGGAACTCTGCCGCGCTGCGCTGATAATCGCCGCGATACTCCGAGCCGTCGGCAAGAAACGCGCCATACGGCCCCACCGAACCGGCGACCAGCAGCGTGCCGGCCTGCGGGTTCTCGGCGAGGTACGCCTCGCGCGCTTTGCGCGCCAGCTCGACGCTTTTGCCGATCAGCGCCCGGGACTGCGCGTCATCCAGCCCGCGTGCGGCAAAACCCGCCGGGGTGGCCTGATAGCTGGCGGTGATCGCCACCTGCGCCCCGGCGCGAAAGTAGTCGAGATGCACATCGCGGATCAGCTGCGGGTTCTCCAGCAGCACTTTCGCCGACCACAGGCTGTCGGCCAGATCGCAGCCGCGGGCCTCCAGCTCGGTGGCCATAGCGCCGTCCAGCAGCACGAAAGGCTGGGCGGCAAGCAGGGCGGTAAACGGATTAGTCTGCGACATGTTGGGGCTCCTGAGTCATTTTCCGTGAACGAGTAAGATACCAGGCACCATAGCACAGGGCCACAAAGGGAATCCCGCACCACAGCGCAATTCTCTGGCTCGGGTCAAAAGCAAGGCCCACGCAGGCCACAAGGCACAGCACAAAGCCCAGAATCGGCACCACTGGATACCAGGGGGCGCGATATTGCAGGTCGCTCAGCGCCTTACCCTGCTGCAGATGGCGGCGGCGGAACATAAAGTGCGAGGCGCAGATGCTCAACCACACCGCCACCACCGCAAAACCGGAGATCGCCGACAGCGCCACAAACACCGTGTCGGGCGCCACCACGCTGGAGAACAGCGCCAGCACGCCGCCCAGCATACTCACCGACAGCGCGGTCACCGGCACGCCCCGTTTATTGACTTTGGCAAAGCAGGCCGGCAGCGTCTTCTCGTTCGACAGCGACCAGAGCATCCGCCCGGAAGCGTACAGGCCGGAGTTGGCCGCCGAGAGGATCGCCGTCAGGATCACGAAGTTGAAAATATCCGCCGCGTAAGGGATACCCACCTTTTCAAACACCAGCACGAAGGGGCTTTTCTCCACCCCCGCCTGCTGCATCGGGATCAGCGCCGCCAGCACAAATACGGTGCCGATAAAGAAAATAATCAGCCGGGCGATGGTGGTGCGGATGGCGACCGGAATAACCTTATGCGGGTTTTCCGTCTCCCCGGCGGCAATGCCGATAAGCTCCGTCCCGGAGAAGGCGAAGTTCACCGCCACCATGGTCATCAGGATCGGCAGGCCGCCGTGCGGGAACCAGCCTTCGGCGGTGATATTGCGCAGGCCCGGCGCCGGGGAGCCATCCTGCATCGGAATGATGCCGAAAATGGCCGCGCCGCCGAGAATAATAAACGCGATGATGGTGATCACTTTCACCAGCGAGAACCAGAACTCGCCTTCGGCGAAGAAGCGGGTCGAAATGATGTTAAGGCCGAAGATCACCGCGCAGAACACCACGCACCAGATCCAGACCGGCACCTGCGGGAACCAGTACTGCATACAGAAGCCGGCGGCGGTAAAGCTCGAACCCAGCGCCACCGTCCACGTCAGCCAGTAGAGCCACGCCACGGTATAGCCCGTCGCCGGGCCAAGGTAACGCGCCGCGTAAACGTGGAAAGCGCCGGTCTCCGGCATCGCTACCGACAGTTCGCCGAGGCACTGCATCACCAGCCAGACCACCAGGGCGCCAATCAGATACGCCAGCAGCGTCCCGGCCGCGCCGGTGGTGGAGATGATATAGCCGGTATTAAAGAACAGGCCGGTGCCAATCACGCCGCCGAGCGACAGCATGATCAGATGACGCGTTTTCATGGTGCGCTTCAGTTGCCCACCTTGTTGTTGTGTTGTGCTTTGCATTTTATTTTCTCACGCCAGCCCGCTTGCCCGGGACATGATGCGTATAAACGTATAGACATCTAAACATCCAAAAGAAGAAGTGTTATACCGTGCCGCCGCTGAAAAAGCAAAGCCGCTGCACCAGGTCGCGCGCCGACAACGTGCAGCCTGCCCCATTTTTGCGCAGCGCCGACGGGCGCTCCCCGAACTGGCGCCTCATCGCGACGGACAACGTTCTGGCACTCTCTTTGCAGCCTGTCGTTCAGAACCTTTCTATCTGGCGAGGCAACACGTATGACAGAGCACACCACCACCTTAAAAAGAACGCTCGGCAGTTTTCGTTTATGGGGGATCGCCGTCGGACTGGTGATATCCGGGGAGTACTTCGGCTGGAGCTACGGCTGGTCGCAGGCGGGCACGATGGGGTTTATGGTCGTCGCCCTCGCGGTCGCCGCCATGTACTGCGCCTTTATTTTCAGCTTTACCGAGCTGACCACCGCCATCCCGCACGCTGGCGGCCCTTTCGCCTATGCCTACCGCGCCTTCGGGCCCACCGGGGGCTTTATCGCCGGTTTTGCCACTCTGATTGAATTCGTCTTCGCCCCGCCGGCCATCGCCATGGCCATCGGCGCCTACCTCAACGTGCAGTTTCCGGCGCTGGATCCGAAATGGGTCGCCTGCGGCGCCTACGTGATCTTTATGGCGCTCAATATCCTCGGCGTCGGCATCGCCGCCACCTTCGAGCTGATCGTCACCCTGCTGGCCATCTTCGAGCTGCTGGTGTTTATGGGCGTAGTCGCCCCCGGCTTCTCCTGGAGCCATTTCACCACTAACGGCTGGGCGGGCGCGGAAAGCTTTAGCGGCCTGGCGCTGCCGGGGATGTTCGCCGCCATTCCGTTCGCTATCTGG
The DNA here is from genome assembly GCF_040062325.1 of Klebsiella sp. GG_Kp175. NCBI lineage: Bacteria > Pseudomonadati > Pseudomonadota > Gammaproteobacteria > Enterobacterales > Enterobacteriaceae > Klebsiella > Klebsiella sp. GG_Kp175. Next base: position 421,222 of record NZ_JBEAFX010000003.1, read on the forward strand.
TTCTTCCTCGCCATTGAGGGGGCTTCCATGGCCGCCGAAGAGGCCAAAGATCCGCAGCGCACCATTCCCCGCGCCCTGGGCGGCGGCATTCTGACGCTGACGGTGCTGGCGATTGGGGTGATGGTCTTCGCCGGCGGCGTCGGCGACTGGCGCGCGCTGTCCAATATTAACGATCCGCTGCCCCAGGCGATGAAGACGGTCGTGGGCAATGGCAGCGGCTGGCTGCATATGCTGGTGTGGCTGGGGCTGTTTGGCCTCGTCGCCTCCTTCCACGGCATCATTATGGGCTACTCGCGGCAGATCTACTCCCTCGCCCGCGCCGGCTATCTGCCCGCCGGTCTGGCCACCCTCAATCGCCGCACCCGCACTCCGCATCTGGCGATCCTCGCCGGCGGCGTGGTGGGCATCGCCGCGATTTTTTCCGACTCGCTGATCACCATCAGCGGCATGCCGCTAACCGCCTGCATCGTCACCATGTCGGTATTTGGGGCTATTGTTATGTATATCACTTCCATGGCGGCGCTGTTCAAACTGCGCCGTAGCGAGCCGAAGCTGATCCGTCCGTTCCGCGCGCCGCTCTACCCGCTGGCGCCGGCCTTTGCCCTCGGCATGGCGGTGCTCTGCCTGGTGGCGATGGTTTGGTATAACCTGCTGCTGGCGCTGATTTTCGCGGCGATGATGCTCGGCGGCTACCTGTGGTTCCGCAAAACCGCAGCGGCCCGTGAACGGGCGCCAGTGGATCCTCAACTGCGAACGGTCTCCTGAGGAGGCGGCATGTATAAAACCACGCTATCGGGCCAGGTATGGCGCTTTGATAGTCTGAAAACGCTGATGGCGAAAGCGTCGCCGGCCCGCTCCGGCGACGCCCTGGCGGGGGTTATCGCCCACTCAGCCGAAGAGCGGATGGCGGCGAAAATGACCCTCGCCGAGGTGCCGCTGACCGACATCCTCGACAATCCGCTTATCCCTTACGAGCAGGACGAAGTGACCCGCCTGATCATCGACACCCACGATGCGCAGGGCTTTGCCGCCCTGCGTCACCTGACGGTCGGCGATTTCCGCGACTGGCTGCTGGACGATGCCACCGATACCGCCACGCTGCAGCGGGTCGCCCGCGCTATCACCCCGGAGATGGCGGCGGCGGTAAGCAAGCTGATGCGTAATCAGGATCTGATCCTCGCCGCCAGCAAATGTCAGGTGGTGACGCGCTTTCGCAACACCATCGGCCTGCCCGGCCACCTCAGCGTGCGCCTGCAGCCCAACCATCCCACCGATGACCTGAAAGGCATTGCCGCCAGTATGCTCGACGGGCTGCTGTACGGCGCCGGGGACGCGGTGATCGGCATCAACCCGGCCAGCGACAGCTTACCGGTGCTGGCGCAGTTGAACGTGATGCTGGACGATATTATCCAGCGCTTCGCCATTCCCACCCAGTCCTGCATTTTGACCCACGTCACCAATACGCTGCAGCTGATTGAGCGCGGCGCGCCGGTGGATCTGGTGTTTCAGTCGGTGGCGGGAACCGAAGCGGCCAACAGCGGCTTCGGCATCAATCTTGCCATGCTGCAGGAGGCCCGCGAAGCGGCCCTCAGCCTCGGTCGCGGTACCCTCGGCAACAATGTGATGTATTTTGAGACCGGGCAGGGGAGCTGCCTGTCGGCCAACGCCCACCACGGCGTCGACCAACAGACCTGCGAGGCGCGGGCCTACGCCGTCGCCCGCCACTTTGAACCGCTGCTGGTCAATACGGTGGTCGGCTTTATCGGTCCGGAGTATCTCTACGACGGCAAGCAGATTATTCGCGCCGGGCTGGAAGATCACTTCTGCGGCAAGCTGATGGGCCTGCCGATCGGCTGCGACGTCTGCTATACCAACCACGCGGAAGCGGATCAGGATGATATGGACACCCTGCTGACCCTGCTGTGCGCCGCCGGGCTCACCTTCCTGATCGGCGTGCCCGGAGCGGACGATATCATGCTCAATTACCAGAGCACCTCGTTCCATGACGCGCTGTACGCCCGTCGTCTGCTGGGCTTAAAGCATGCCCCGGAGTTCGCCGACTGGCTGGCGAAGATGCAGATTATCGATCCGCACGGCGCGCTGCGGCTCACCGACGCCCGTCATCCACTGTTGTCCGTCCTGCCGCAAGGAGCCTCCGTATGAACCGTCCCGACGCCTGGAACCCGCTGCGTGAATTTACCGATGCGCGGATTGCCCTGGGGCGCAGCGGCGCCAGCCTGCCGACCCGCGAAGTCCTCAACTTTGGTCTGGCCCACGCCAGAGCGCGGGATGCTATTCATCAGCCGTTCGCCAGCCAGCAGCTGGTGGCGCCGCTGGCGGCGCTCGGCCTCGACGCTCTGACGGTGCACAGCGCCGCGCCGGACCGTCACACCTATCTGCGGCGTCCGGATCTCGGAAGGCAGCTTGCCGACGAAAGCCGCGCCGACCTCGCCGCCAGCGGCGTCCGCCCCGCCGACCTGCTGCTGGTGATCGGCGACGGCCTCTCTTCATGGGCGGTAGAGCGCCAGGCGGTGCCGTTGATCCGCGCCCTGCTGCCCTACCTGCAGACGCTGGGTATCGGCCTGGCGCCGGTGGTGCTGGCCCATCAGTCACGGGTGGCGCTGGGGGATGATATTGGCGAAACCCTGAAAGCCCGCGCGGTGGCGATCCTGATTGGCGAACGACCGGGTCTCTCCTCGCCGGACAGCCTCGGCGTCTACCTCACCTGGCAGCCGCATCGGCAGCGGCTGGAGTCGGAGCGCAACTGTATCTCCAATATTCGCCCGGAAGGACTGAGCCATGACGCCGCCGCCTTTAAACTGGCCTGGCTGCTGGAGCAGGCTTTTTTACGACGGCTTACCGGCGTGCGCCTGAAAGATGAAAGCGATAATCCGGCGCTGCATGGGAAAATAAAACCGTTGCCCCCTTTAAAATAATAAGTCACGTGAGCCGAAGAATAGATTGTTAATATTACCGGGCGCACCTGAATATTATATTCGGGTGCACGCTGAAATTTCCCGGCGGCGCTTCGCTTGCGCGGGCCGACGAAAACCGTTTAACCGGTATATTGCGTGTTTTCAGGCCGGGTAAGGCGCCTGTCGCCACCCGGCAAAATGCGTTCACCGTATCAAAAACCGTGTGGTCGCCAGCCTTATGCCCTTGCCTGCAGGTAATAAGAATATTGCATGAGTAAAAACGAAACGGACGTTGTAAGGTAATTCAGCGCATTAAAAATACCCGTCATACTTCAAGTTGCATGTGCGTTGGCTGCCAGTCACTTACTTCTGTAAGCGCCTGGGGACTCGCTCACTTGCCGCCTTCATGCGACTCGAATTATTTAGGGTATATATCTCGTTATCTATTCAACATAACAGCCAATAATTCGCCGGACACGCTGGCTAATTATTCCTCAATGTTATGCAGTCATTGATGGTTAAAGATAAATAATCGACCGACGGAGAAATACCCATGAAATCGTTTTCCGGGAAAGCGTCTTTAATGGCCACGCTGGTTGCCGCGCTGGTCGGCGCCAGCAGCGCGCAGGCAGCGGAAATTAAAATCGGGGTGGTATTACCCCTGAGCGGCGCCCTCAGCGGCTATGGCCAGCCGTCGCAGAAAGGTCTGGACATTATTCAGGCCATCACCCCGACGTTAAAAAATGGCGATACCATCAAGCTTATCGTTATCGATGATAAAAGCGATAAAGTCGAAGCGGCCAACGCCATGCAGCGGCTGGTCTCCAGCGATAAAGTGGATGCCGTGATCGGGGAAGTCACCTCCTCCAACACCCTGGCGATGACCAAAATCGCCGACGACAGCAAAACGCCGCTGGTCTCCTCCACCGCCACCAACGACCGGGTCACCCGCAACCATCCCTACGTCAGCCGGGTCTGCTTCTCGGACAGCTTCCAGGGGGTGGTCGGGGCCAATCTGGCCTCCCGCGATCTGAAAGCCAAAACCGCCGCCATCGTGTTTGACAGCAGCAACGATTACTCCGTCGGCCTGGCGAAAGCGTTCCGCACCCAGTTCCTGAAAAACGGCGGCACCATTCCCATCGAGGTCCAGGCCCCGGGCGGCAGCAAGGACTTTAAAGCCCAGCTGGCGAGCGTCAAGGCGAAGAATGTCGACATGATTTATATGCCGATCTACTACACCGAAGGGGCGCTGATTGCCGTGCAGTCTAAACAGCTGGGGCTCAACAAACCGGTGGTGGGCGGCGATGGTCTGGCCGCGGATCAGGTCTTCTTCGATGTCGGTAAAGACGCGGTCAACGGCTATATGACCACCGATTATTACTCGCCGAACGCCAAAGAGCAGACCCCGGCGGGGGAAACCTTCATCAAAGCCTGGGAAGCCAAATACCAGCAGCCGACCCATACCTGGGGCGCAATGGCGGCGGATGCCTATAACGTCATCGTCAACGCCATGAACCAGTGCAGCGATCCCCACGATCGGGTCTGCGTAAATGAAAAAATCCGCGCCACCAAAGATTTCCAGGGCGTGACCGGCACGCTGACCTTACAGAACGGCGATGCCATTCGCAGCGCGGTCATCAACGAAGTGAAAGATGGCAAGCTGGCGTTTCGTACCGTGGTTAACCCTTAAGTTGTGACGAGGCTACAAAATGGACGGCGCCATTTTTCTCCAGCAAGTGGTCAATGGAATGAGTCTTGGGGGCATGTACGCCCTGATTGCCATCGGTTATACGATGGTTTATGGCGTGCTGCGGCTGATCAACTTCGCCCATGCGGACGTGATGATGGTCGGCGCGTTTAGTACGCTGTTTTTATTTTCTTCGGTTGGGCTACCCTTCGGGGTAGCCGTTTTCCTGACCCTCGGGCTGTGCGGCCTGTTTGGTATGCTGATTGACCGGGTTGCCTATCGTCCGCTGCGTCAGGCCTCGAAAATCTCCATGCTGATCACCGCCATCGGCGTCAGCTTCTTCCTCGAAAACCTGTTTAACGTGCTGTTCGGCGGCAGCTCGCGCTTCTTCTCCGCCCCGGACTTTTTCAACCAGACCCGGGCCTTTGGCAGCGTCATCATTACCAACGTGGCGTGGATTGTGCCGCTGATCACCGTCCTGCTGCTGCTGGCGATCCTCTGGCTGCTGTACCGCACCCGCTATGGGATGGCGATCCGCGCGGTGGCCTTTGACGTCAACACCGTGCGCCTGATGGGTATTGACGCCAACCGGATCATCTCCCTGGTCTTCGCCCTCGGCAGTAGCCTCGCGGCGCTCGGCGGCGTGTTCTACTCCATCAGCTACCCGACGATCGATCCCCTGATGGGCGTGCTTATCGGCCTGAAGGCCTTTGCCGCCGCCGTGCTGGGCGGGATCGGCAGCGTCACCGGCGCGGTGCTGGGCGGCTTTATCCTCGGTTTTACCGAAGTGGTCGCGGTGGCGATCTTCCCCGAACTGGGCGGCTATAAAGATGCTTTCGCCTTCCTGTTCTTGATTCTGGTCCTCTTGTTCCGCCCGGTCGGCATTATGGGCGACGAACGTCTGGAAAGGAGCCGTTTCTGATGCTCAACGCGACGACGACCGCCGGGGCGCAGCTGCGCAACCTGGCCATTATTGTCATCTGTATCGCGCTGCTGGCCGGAATCAACGTGGTTTTCAATGACTACATTGTTCGCGTCATCAGCACCATTTTTATCTTTATGATCCTCGCGGTCAGCTACAACCTGATCAACGGCGTGACCGGCCAGCTGTCGCTGGAGCCGAACGGCTTCGTGGCGGTGGGCGCCTACGTCACCGCCCTGCTGATCCTCTCCAGCGACAGCAAGGTAGACATGTTTGAAATGGCCGCCCCCAGCCCGTGGATCCTCAGCCTGCACGCGGGTTTCCTCCCCGCCCTGCTGATAAGCGGCCTGTGCGCGGCGGCACTGGCGGTGTGCCTCGCCGTGCCGGTCTTCCGGGTGCGGGGCGACTACCTGGCCATCGTCACCCTCGGCTTCGGGTTTATCATCAAGATCCTCGCCATTAACAACCCGCAAATCACCAACGGCGCCATCGGGCTGAACGATATTCCGCAGCAGCCGCATCTCCTGTTCTGGTGCGGGCTGTTCGCCCTGCTGGCCACCGGCATGATCCTCCAGCTGGTGTGGTCGAAGTATGGCCGGATGATGAAAGCTATTCGCGACGATGAAGATGCGGCGATCGCCATGGGGGTCAACACCTTCCGCATTAAAACCTGCGCCTTCGCCACCAGCGCCTTCTTCGAAGGGATCGGCGGCGGTCTGCTGGCTTCCCTGCTGACCACCATTTCCCCGGGGCTGTTCGACTTTATGCTCACCTTCCAGCTGCTGATTATTATCGTCCTCGGCGGACTCGGCAGCACCACCGGCGCCCTGCTCGGCACCGTACTGGTGGTCGGCAGCGGCGAATGGCTGCGCTTCCTCGACCAGCCGCTGCAGTTCTTCGGTCACGATCTCGGCGCCTATCCGGGCCTGAGAATGGTGGTCTTCTCCCTGCTGCTGCTGATTATCATGCTCTTCGCCCGCGAAGGGCTGCTGGGGAAAAAAGAGATTTGGCAGACCGGAAGAAGGAGCGGCGGCTATGGCGGAAAATAAAATCATCCTGCAGGTGCAGGACGTCACCATGCAGTTTGGCGGCCTGCGGGCCATCGACAACGTCAGCTTCCATGTTGACGAGGCGGAGATCTTTGGCCTTATCGGCCCGAACGGCGCGGGTAAGACCACCCTGTTTAACGTCATCACCGCCAACTATAAGCCCACCAGCGGCAGCGTCACCCTCGCGGGCGCCTCGCTGAAGGGGCTGAAGCCCAACCAGGTGGTGAACGCCGGGATCGCTCGCACCTTCCAGAATATCCGGCTGTTTAACTCTATGACGGTGCTGGAGAATGTGATGGTCGGGCTCGACCGGGCCAGCCGCTATTCGTTGCTGGAGGCGGCCCTGCACATTGGCCGCTACTTTCCGGCCGAGCGGGCGGCGAAGGCCAAAGCGATGGCCATTCTGGAGGATATCGGCATCGCCCACTTCGCCCATATGCAGGCCACGAACCTGAGCTATGGCAACCAGCGCAAAGTGGAGATCGCCCGCGCGCTGGCCACCGCGCCGAAGCTGCTGCTGCTCGATGAGCCGGCTGCCGGGATGAACCCAAAGGAGACCGAGGATCTGGCGGAGCTGATCTTCCGCATGCGCCATGACTATCAGCTCAGCGTCCTGTTAATCGAGCACGATATGCCCTTCGTCAACCGCCTGTGCGAACGGGTGATGGTCCTGGAGTATGGTAAGCCATTGTTCAGCGGCCTGATGGCCGAGGCGATCCAGCATCCGGACGTCATTTCCGCTTATCTGGGAGAAGCCAATTATGCTTAACGCCCGGGAACTGAAGGTTTTTTACGGCGTGATCCAGGGGCTGAAGGGCGTCGATATCGACGTCTATGACCGGGAGATCGTCACCCTGATCGGTAGCAATGGCGCCGGTAAAACCTCCACCCTCAATGGGATCGTCAACCTGGTGCGCTCCAGCGGGCGCGTCAGCTTCCTTAACGACGATATCTCGCGCAGCCAGACCCACCAGATCGTGCGCCGCGGGCTTGCGCTGGTGCCGGAGGGACGCCGGGTCTTTACCAACCTGACCATCGAAGAGAACCTGCGCATGGGCGCTTACAATAATCTCGCCGGCTACACCCGCCTGCGCGATCGCATGTACGCCCTCTTTCCACGGCTCAAGGAGCGGCGCCATCAGATGGCTGGCACCATGAGCGGCGGCGAGCAGCAGATGCTAGCCATCGCCCGGGCGCTGATGAGCGAGCCGGTGTTATTGATGCTGGATGAACCGAGCCTCGGACTGGCGCCGAAAATTGTCGGCGAGCTGTTCGGCATCATTAAGCAACTGCGCGAAGAGAATATGACGGTGCTGCTGGTGGAGCAGAATGCGACGGCCGCGCTGGCGATCGCCGATCGGGCGTATGTCCTGGAGAATGGCCGGATCACCTTGTCAGGCGCGGCGCGGGAGATGCTGACTAATCCGGAAATTAAGCGGATGTATCTGGGGGGATAGGCATGGTCAAAACTGCCTGGGCTGCGGCGGCGCCTCCTGCGAGGCCGCAACCTCAGGCAGTCTCTTGCTACACAAAGCACACCTCGTTCCAGTAGGCTTCTCGCGTCCTGCGTCGCTCAGTATGTCTTATCATGACGGAACCACCGGGTTTCCACGTTGCCAATGTCCACGCCGTAAAGGCTGGCCACCGGCAGGATCGCCTCCATGACGCGTTGGGTATCTTGCTGTCCGGCTTCACCGTTGGACAAAAAAGCCAGCCAGCCCGTTAACCGTTGCCACAATGCCACTTTCGTTTTCTCCTCTGTCGGGAAGCGTATCGCCTGGGTCTATTTCAACCACAGTTGGCCGGGCGCGGGAAATATTAATTCCGAATTTGCAATCCTGGCTGGCGCATATTACTCCCGGTCCTTTTCCCCTCACCCTAACCCTCTCCCTGAGGGAGAGGGAACCGTTCGGCGGTCGTTGTCGCACCGGGAAAACGCCAGCGGCGCATAAAGAATACCCACAGGTTTGTTAAGTTCTTTTTGGTTATAGATAAGAATTTTTTCTTCTTTGCCGCCGATGGGCAATTTATGGGAGCGTGATGTCCACAAAACAAAACAGGGATTCAGGGGAAAAACTATGCGCAACAAAACCACAAAAATCGCACTGGCGCTGGGTATGCTGCTGCTCGCCTCGCAGGCGCAGGCCGACCAGCTGGCTGACATCAAAGCCGCTGGCGTCGTGAAAGTCGCCACCTTTGACGCCAACCCGCCGTTCGGCTCCGTAGACGCCAAAACCCACCATATCGTCGGCTACGACGTCGACTTTGCCCAGGCGCTGGCGAAAGCGCTCGGCGTCAAACTCGAGCTGGTGGCCACTAACCCGGCCAACCGTATTCCGCTGCTGCAGTCCGGCAAAGCCGACCTGATCGTCGCCGACATTACCATCACCCCGGAGCGGGCCCAGGTTATTGATTTCTCAACGCCGTATTTCGTCACCGGCCAGCAGTTCCTCGTGCCGGCCGGTTCTCCGGATAAGCTTGATGAATACAGCAAAGCGCGCATCGGCGCGGTGAAAGGCACCACCGGCGAACAGGCCCTGCACCAGCGTTTCCCGCAGGCTCGCGTCCTCTCCTATGACGATATTCCGCTGGCCCTGACCGCCCTGCGCAACGGCAACGTCCAGGCCATCACCCAGGACAGCACTATCCTTGCCGGTCTGTTGGCGGAAGCGCCGGATAAAGCCAAGTTTAAAATTCTGCCCGATCTGCTCAGCAAAGAAGAGATTGGCGTGGGCGTGAAGAAAGGCGAACCGGCCCTGCTGAAGGCCGTCAACGATGAGCTGGTGAAGCTGGAGAAAACCGGCGAAGCCGCGAAAATTTACGATGTCTGGTTTGGCCCTGCCACTAAAACGCCGCAGCCGCGCGCCTTTACCATAGAAGCGAAATAATATGTTCTCGGGTTTATTCTCCCACTCCGCGGCCCCGGCCGCGGATTTTTCACGTCTGCAGCGCGCCAGCATAACGTTTCGTGAGGTAGCCAAGCGCTACGGCGATCATCAGGTGCTTAACGCTATCAACCTGCAGGTCGAGCCCGGCGAAGTGGTGGCGATCCTCGGTCCTTCCGGATCGGGAAAATCGACGCTGATCCGCTTGATCAACCAGCTCGAATCCTTAAGCGGCGGCGAGATCCTGATCGACGGTAAACCCACCAGCCGGCTGAGCGGCAGCGCCTTGCGCCAGCTGCGTAGCCGCGTCGGCTTTGTCTTCCAGCAGTTCAACCTTTACGCCCACCTGACGGCGCAGGAGAACATCACGCTGGCGCTGGAGCGCGTCCACGGCTGGGGAAAAAGCGCGGCTCAGGAGCGAGCGCTTGCGCTGCTGCGCCAGGTCGGGCTGGAGGAGAAAGCGCAGCAGATGCCGGCGCAGCTCTCCGGCGGCCAGCAGCAGCGGGTGGCCATCGCCCGCGCTCTGGCCTCCTCGCCGCAGATTATCCTGTTCGACGAGCCCACCTCGGCCCTCGACCCGGAGATGATCGGCGAAGTGCTGCAGGTGATGAAAAACCTCGCCCACAGTGGGATCACCATGCTGGTGGTGACCCACGAGATGCAGTTTGCCCGCGAAATTGCCGACCGGGTGGTGTTTATCGACGGCGGCGACATTCTCGAGGTCGCCCCGCCGGCTGAGTTTTTCGCCCATCCGCAGCATGCCCGCGCGCGGCGTTTTCTGCAGAAGGTGCTGGATCCGCTGCACCAGGAGAGCCTCGAGTGACGCCGATGCTTGACTGGCACGGCGTCCTGAGCGGACAGCCGTTGCAATGGATTATCTCTGGTTTTCTCACCACCGTCTGGGTCAGCGTCGCCGGGATCCTGCTCGCCACTGCGCTGGCGGTCCTGCTGCTGGCCCTGCGTCTCGGCGGCGGCCGCGTGGGGCGCGGGCTGGTGGCCGCGTGGGTCTCGCTGTTTCGCAATACTCCGCTGCTGGTCCAGCTGCTGTTCTGGTACTTTGCCGCCTGGAACCTGCTGCCGCTGGCGGTGAAGGACGTGGTAAACGACGAGCACGCCTGGTCCATTCTGCCGGGCAACGTCTGGTGGCTGACGCCGGAGTTCCTCTGCTCGATGTGGGGGCTGGGGGTCTTTACCTCCGCCTTTCTGGTGGAAGAGATCGCCTCCGGACTGCGCGCCGTCAGCCACGGGCAGCGGGAAGCCGCGCTGTCGCAGGGCTTTACCCCATGGCAGGAGCTGCGCTTTATCCTCCTGCCGCAGGGACTGGCCAACGCCTGGCAGCCGATTGTCGGCCAGTATCTCAACCTGATGAAACTCTCATCGCTGGCCAGCGGCATCGGCTTTGCGGAACTGACTTATCAGGTGCGGCAGATTGAGAGCTATAACGCGCACGCCCTGGAGGCGTTTGCCGTCGGCACCGCGCTGTATCTGGCGCTGGGGGTGGCGATGGGCGTGGCGCTAACGCGTCTCGGCCCGGGAAGAAAACTGCAACGGAGCGCCCAACATGAACGCTAATCTGGCGGTGATCGCCGATAACCTTGATTACCTGCTGTGGGGCCGGCTGGCGGAGGGCCAGCCCGGCGGCGTGGCCCTGACCCTGCTGATGGCCATCGGCGCCACCCTGCTGGCGCTGCCGGGAGGCATTGCGCTGGCGGGGCTGGCCTGGCGCTACGGCGGGCTGACGCGACGTCTGCTGTTCCTGTGGGCGGAAATTATCCGCGGCATCCCGCTGATATTTGTCATCTTCTGGCTGTGGTATCTGCTGCCGATGCTGACCGGCGGCGATCTGCCCGGCGCGGTGACCGTGACCCTGGCGCTGGCGTGGTTTACCGCCGCCTCGGTGATGCATTCGGTGCTGGCCGGGCTGCAGTCGCTGCCGAAAGGACAGTATGAGGCGGCGCTGACCCAGGGGTTCGCCCCCTGGCAAACGCTGCGCCTGGTGCTGCTCCCGCAGGCGCTGCGCAACGTTCAGCCGTCGCTGGTGGGGATCTTTATCGGCCTGCTGAAGGACACTTCGCTGGCGTTTATCGTCAACGTCCCGGAGCTGACCACCGTGGCCGGCCAGGTCAACAACCGGGTGCAAATCTATCCCCTGGCGATCTTCGTCTTCACCGGCGCGGTGTACTACCTGCTGTGCTGCGGTCTGAGCCTGCTGGCCAGCCGGCGCTTTACCCGCCGCGCGACCGCCGGATAAGGCTCACTCCGCGGGGCGGGGCTTCAGCGGACAGGTATCGCTGATCTTAATAAATTTGTCGTTATAGACCAGATAGTGGTTCCCCGGCTGGCGCAATGCCGGCTGGCGAACCACGTCCCCGGGACGCAGATACCACGCGTCGCCCTCCTCTTCGGTCGAATCGCACCCGGGTTTAATCAGCAGCTTAAACCAGGTATTGCCGGTGTTGCTCACCGTCCCGGCCGCCTTATCGAAAGACCATTTAAACTGTACCTGCCGCGGGCGCACCACCAGGATGGTATCCATCACCACCACTGGCTCCATGCTGACTTCGCCGCCGGTCGGGCTGCGCCTCGTCAGGTTACGGGTGGGAATTTCACGAAACGAGACCCGATAGTAGCGCTCGCGGTTATCCCGCGGCCCATGATAATAAAATTTGAAATATTCGCTCTCCCCGGCCTGCAGCGCCAGCTGGCGGGGGGCGAACAGCAGTTCGCCATCCACCGGCCGGGAGCGCACTTCGCTGCCGCCAGGGCGGTCGATGGCGCTGACAGTGATCCGGTACAGCCGCGCGCTTTTATTGTTATTGACCACCCGTTTGCTGGCGAAATCCGCTTCAGCCGGCAGGGAAAAGGTCAGATTGCCGACCGAGATCGCCTGCGCCAGCGGCGCCGCCAGCAGGCAGCTCAGCGTCAGCAGGGCCTTAGTTAATGTTGCGCCACGTCGCCTGGACATGAATCTCTCCTGAAGCGCTGACTTCGCCAAACCAGCCGTTATCGTCTACCGTCCGCAGCGAAATGGCGTTATCCATCGGAATCGAAAATTTCACCGTGGTCTTATCCATCTGCCCCACTTCGCCGGAGATATCGGTCCACGGCGTGGTCAGCCACAGCGCATCGGTCATATCCCGCCAGCTGTCATCGCACCCGGCGTCGTAGGTCTGGGTCGCGCCGCTGCGGGTGATAAAAGAGAGCGTCGCCGGGAACGGCACTTTCGCCGTACCGTCATCGGAGCTGAAGAGACAGTAGGAGCGCCCACCAATCACCTGCGCCGGTCCGGTCACTTTGATCAGCACTTCGTCGGCAGCCGTTTTACCGCTGGTGGTGACGATGTAGCCGAAATCGAGCGCCGGTTCACCGCTGCCGACATACCCCTCCCGCGACGGCGCCGAGGTATATTCGTCAGAGATAATGCTGATGCTGAAATCACGGGGCTTGATAATCAGCGTATTGGAGGTGGAAAACTCATACCAGCCTGACTCCGGCGAGGTGGTGTTCTGGAAGCGAAAGTTGAACAGATCCTTGGTATTGATATCGCTGATCCCGAGATTCACCATCTGCTTAAAGAAGTTGCTGGAGAAGAACACATAGATCGCATCTGAGCTCTTCATCTCGTTGAAGGTGTAGTAATAGGCGGTATTGCTCACCGGCTTCCATGAGCTGCCGTTGAGGCTGAACTGCATATCATACGCCCCGACGGCCGAGGCCAGCGACGAGTTGGCGATCGCCGGGAAAATATGGATCGACGTATTGCTTAACCCATTGGTCTGCAAGGTATAATTGACCATCTTACAGCTTAATCCTGAACGGCTGCCGATGGTCTGCGTCCGGCAGTCGGCGTTCCCTTCCCCAAGGGTTGGCACGCCATCGCTGTTGATAAACACCTCCGCCAGCGAGTGGGTGTTTATCAACCTCAGGTTCGCGGCTTTGGTGTGGGTGACGTTGCGCACATACCAGTTGCCGGAGGCCTGATCCTTACAGCGCGCGCCGCTGCTGGCGTCGTAGTTCACCGAGGTCTGGCAGGCATTGATGGTCATCGTGAAGCTGCCGCCGACCGGCATCTGTTGCAGATACTGATAAAACGCGTCCGACATCATACCGTGCATCCACTTCGCGCCGCCGCTGGTCACCGTCGCGCCATAGAACCCGCTGGCGTCAGTGGTCTGCGGCAGGATCAGGCTGGTGGCCATATCGCACCCGGCGTACCAGTTGATGCAGCGCAGGCCGGTTAAGGGGTGCGAAACCGGCGAGTTTTCCAGCCACATATCAAACTTCCAGTTGGCATTGAGCCCGGTGTTGTAGCCGTTATCGATATAGCCGAGACTCTGCTGATAGATGGTGCCGGAGCCGGTGTATTTTAAGCCGGTCCAGCGGTTGGCGCCGGTCATGCGCGGATCCAGCGCCCCGCCGGGAGTGACGAAAAAGTTGTCGTCGGAGTTGTTTTCCACAAACACAAACTCGCGCGCCGGCGCATCCGACCAGGTGGTCTTGGTCACCGCCGCCCTGAGCGCAGCCGCCGGCCAGAGCAGCGCGAGGATCGCCAGGGCGATTAATGGGTTAACTTTCATTCTCTTCTCCTGTCTGCTGCACCGCCGCCCACGACGAGAGGCCGCTGCAAACCACATCCCCCACCCACACGGCGCCGCGCGCCTGGCTGAGCTCCAGCGCCACTTCGCAGGTTTTATTGCCGCCGTAGCTGAAATCGATCGTGGGGTATTTCTTATCCACATCCATAACAAACTCGCCGTTTTCATCGGTGCGGGTACGGCCGATATGGTTGTTAATCCGCGCATTCGCCAGCAGCGTGCCGTCTTCCGCCCGAATACGACCGGAGACGGTGACCATCTGCTTCACCTCTGGCTCAATCACCGCCACGTTGCCGGGATAGAGAGTCAGATGACTCTTGCGCCCGCTGACGATGTCGTAACTGTCGAGCGAGTTTTTGCTGTTCTGCAGCTCCACCTCATAGCGGCCATAAGGGGAGAGCGGCAGATAGTTACGCTTACCGCTGAGCGGGAAGATCCGCCCGTTGACCCTGGCGCTGATTTGACCATCGTCCTCCAGCCCGGTGTTGAAGATCACCCCGGCGTTGCCGTCGGTTCGTCCGCTGGCGGCGATATTTTTGCCCTGCCAGCCGACGCTGCCGCTGGCGGTGAGGTTGGTGTTGACGTAGCCGTCCGCTGCGCTGTTGACGTTCAGCGTGCCGCTGGCGTAGCGGGCGTCGAACTGGGCATACGCCCCGCCGCTGAGGGTTTTGTCATCCCCGGTATCGCCGGAGATGGCCCGCGACAGATTGGCGCCGATGGTGCGAATGGTACCTTCATCAAACTGTTTACGCGCTGAGAGGTTAGCCATGGTGTAGCCGTTCTGATGGGTCATCCCGGCGCTGAACCAGTTGCCCAGCGGCAGCGACAGATCGAGGGCGATATATTTCCCGGTGTTGGCGCTGCTGTCGCCATTGTTATAGCGCTGGATCCCCGCCCGCAGGCCGAGCGAGCCAAAGGCGCCGCTGTAGACCGTCTGATAGTAATCCGCGGTGTAGTAATGGCTGTTGTAGCGGCGATCATCGTTGTAGCTCACGCTGAACGTTCCCAGCTTCGACCACAGCGCGTTCAGGTTGAGGGTGCCGCCGATCGCCCGGTTATCGGCATCGCTGCGCCGCAATTGATCGCCAATGCGGGTTCTCTCCTGGTTGACCCACACTGAACTAAAGCCCCCCGGCAACGTGGCGCTGATGCTGCCGACGCTGCTCCACGAGCTGTCGCTGGCCAGCATGTTTTGCAGGTTAACGTTGATCGCCTCGCCCAGCGGCAGCGTCAGGCGAGTTTCTCCCACCGCCTGGTTGTCGTAGCCATAGCCCGTTGCCGCCCAGCTCAGGGTGCTGAGCGACCCGGAGGCCGAGAGGCCCGCCAGCCAGCTCTCTTTCGCTGGCCGGGTCTTTTTTCCGCTCTCCGACCAGCGATCCATATGAAAACTGCCGCCCCATACCTGCCACGCCAGCGGCGCGCCGGCGCCGCGTCCCCGGCTGAACAGCTTATTGACCCGCTGGGTGCGTTTGCTGACCACCCGCCCGTTGACGATCACCTCCACTTCCACGTCGTAAATACCGTACGGCAGGCCGCGGGTATCCACTTCATGGTTGCCCATGGCGAAGTTCTGGACGCTCAGCAACCGGCCGTCGCGGGTGAGATGCACCTCGCCCGCCGCCGGTAAAAAGGCAATCACCGGCGTGGCGGACTGGCTGTTGTCGAAGACGGTGGAGCTGGCCTGGTTCCCCCAGGAAAGGCCGTAAATCTTGCCCGCCGAAATAGCGGTCATCGGTCCCAGAGACTGCAGGTTCCAGGTGTCAAGCATCCCGCCGGCAAAGCGGTGGCCGGCGAAATCGCGTTCATACATGGCTTTATATAATTCACTGTCCTGCTGACCACTGCCGATGCCGTACAGCGAGCCGTCGAGCACCACGTGATGCTCACGCAGCGCCGTGACGTTGTTCAGCGACAGGTAGCTGGAGGTGTTGCTTCCGCCGTTGCGCATCTGGTTGTTATAGACGCCGAGGTTATAGCTCAGGTTGCTGCTCAGGGCGTTGACGCTCGACTGGCCGATGTCTTCGCTGCGCGAGCGCAGCACAGTGCCCAGCGCCTCGCGCTTGACCACCAGCTGCAGCAGCAGCTGGCGCAGGCTGAGATCCAGCTGCGCGCTCTCGGTCAGAGTAATGGTGAGCGCCTCGCTGAACGGGGCGTTGGCGAGGCCGATCAGCTGCTGTCGGGTCTGTTCGCTGACGCTGGCGTTACCCTCATTGTCCTCCAGCCGGATCTGCCGAACGCGCAGCTGGCCGCCATCCAGCCAGATAAAGGCGCTGCCGATCCGCTGATCGTCCCGGGTGTCCTGGCTGCCGGCAAGATGAATATAAAGAGGAACGCTCATGCCGTCCTGCAGCGCCTGGCTGAAGGCCTGCGGAATAATCACCCCGCCAATCTGCTGCGCGCCTGGGGCCGCCGCACTGGCGTCGGGCTGAACGAACAAAAAAAACATGCCGAAGGCAAGCCGCGTTTTCAGTCCTGGGGAAATCCGTTGTAGAGGCATCGTCGTTATCCATCTGCACAGCTGTCTATTTCACGGGAACAAACTGCTCACCCTGCCAAAGCGCAACCCGTCCTTTTTTATCCGCCGTGTCCACGCGCGTAAAACGGCGTGATTTACCCGGCATCAGGTAGTAGTTCTCTTTGCACTCCTTACCGTCGGCGGCCTTCAGGCAGGGGCCGTAGGCGAGGATCCGCAGCGTCGCATTCCCGGTGTTGGTCAGGGAGCCGTTGGCATACTGAAAGCGGTAGTTCACCTGCCGGGGCGCCACCACCAGGATGGTGCCGATGCGAGCGGAAGCGGTGGCCACCGCGCTGCGGGTGGCGTTATCGCGCTGGGCATCGCTGAGCGCCTGGTCGAACCAGACAATGCGGTAGTAGCGCTCTTTGTTATCCGCCGGGCCTTTGTAGAAGAAGCGGATCACATCGCTGGCCTGGGCGGGTAGCAGCAGGCTGGCGGGAGTGAGCAGCACCTCATCCGGTTTATCCATCGGGATAACCTGTCCGTCGTCCAGTGGGGAAGAGAGCCGTTCGAGATGGATATTGATCAGGCGGCCGCTGTCGGTGCTGTTCTTGATCGTTTTGCTCAGCGTGCTGCTGCCGCTGTTCATAAACGATGAGATATCGCCGACATCCAGCGCCTGCGCCGGCGATACTCCGGCAAGCAGCAGCCCGAGGGCCAGAAGGTGCTTTTTCATAACAATTCCGTCCGTGAAAAAAGCAGGGGGAGCCCCCCTGCTGGCGCATCACAAGGATCAGCTGGTCCAGGTGGCGTCGAACTGTACGCTGACGTCGCCGCTCCAGATCCCTTCCGGCAGGGTGCTGTAATCGGTCACGGCGGTGGTGCCATCGGTGGTGCCGCTGATGATCGAGAAGGTGAAACCATCCTGCGCGGTGGTACGGCCGCTGGCGTTGTAGCCGTTAGCCAGCGCGCTGAGGTTGCCGCCCAGAACGTTGTTGGCGGTATCGATCATCACGGTATCACCGGTTTTTTCCACCGCTGCGCCGTTATAATCCACGCCCACGCTCAGCGTGGAGCCGGAGGTATCCAGCTGGGTTAAGGTGTTGGTGATAAGACGCGAGGTCAGCTTAAAGGCGGTCGCCGTTGCGTCACCCTCAATCGCCACGTCAAACAGACCTTTCTGCGAGTTAAAACCTTTCACGCCTTCGGCATACTGGAACGCCAGGCTGCCGAGCGGGGTGACCACCAGCTTGCTGGTGGTGTCTTTTTTGGCGGTCGCAGACCAGGTCGCTACAGCCTGAGCCGTTACGTCAGCAGCCTGCGCCACGCCCATACCGGTAAACGCCGTTACCAGAGCTATTGCCAGAACCTTTTTTTTCATCGCTTTTTCTTCCTGAGTTGAATTAAGGACATGATGTCCCGGTGAACCATTCAAAAATTAACTTGCCTGGGTGTTACTGAACTAATTTGTATATTTTGGAATACAGCTTGGCCTCGGCATTGCGCCGATGGGTATATACTGTCTTCACGCTACAATTTTCAATTCTGGCGATCGATTTCGGCTGCATGCCCTGGGCGGTCATGCGGATAATTTTCATTTCCCGGTCTGTAATTTTATCTTTCTTAATATCTTTACGGAGAAACCTGCCATTAATCACATAGGCCAGCTCTTTTCGAATATCGCGACTCAGGCCAACATATACCACGCCGCGAATATCGCTATTGTAATACCAGTAATTCGCTAAGGCTTCTGACTTCCTGGCCGCAATTAATACGACCTGTTTCCCCTTTACCGCGGATAGCCATTCGCTGTCGCGCCTGATAAACTCGTTTAACGAAGCCGTATTGAGATTGATAAACACGAAATCTTTTCTGATTTTCTCTAGCGACAGATAAATTAATTCGTCGATATCTACAATCAGTTCGGACAATCCTTTATAGAAGTAGGAGTCATCGGCAGACCAAATATACTTATCGGAACAGCTTTTATATTCCATATAGTTTTTAACCTCATAGTCCTTGAAGTAATCATTTTTAAAACGTCACTGCTTGCCAGGCCTATAAAGTTTACTGGCGTATTCGATTCCTTTAGTAAATCGCCATTAAATAAGACACGCATTACTTATCAATATTGAATAAGCGGGGTTAAACTATAATTATTTTCTGCTTGGCGTTGAATTTAAGTTTTTTCCTATGGAGTGTCAACATGCGGGAAGGCAATGAATTTCGCGCCCAGGTCAATATTTACAAAAACTGAAAATATCTCATTTTTGAGCGAAAGAAAAAGGTATTTATTTTCATAAGGTTATTAGCAATATAACCCTCAATTCTTAGCAGAATTTTATATTACCCAGGATCTTCACCCTATTATGTTAGGAATATTCTTAATGAAGGGCAGAATGCAGTTGTCAAATAAACCAAATTTATTCAAAAATAAAGAATATAAGTCTAAAAATCAGCAATAACCAGGATGATTCACCAATGCATAAGACTCATAAATAGATTAACATGTCGCACAAAATAGTTATATATATGTTAATTTTGCGGAATGATGAATGCTAAACAAAGGCAGAAGCATTATCTATTCGATTAAACAGACCTCATTAGCAAGATAAAACGAGTTTTGCCGATGGGTTCCTGCCGCACGGGGACGCCAGCCTCCGCGTTCCCGAAAGCATAGCCGCTTTTCGGCGCTTCGCCAGCGTACCGCGCACGGTGAACCGCTCACCGCCGCCCTTTCCCGCCTGTTCACGGTTTGTTCGCAATACCGTCATCGAAATTTCACATAAAGACCTATTAATAGTGGCCAGTTAATGACGAACCTGGACACTCTTATGAACAGCTCTCTTGCCGCGGTGGCCGAAACTGATTTCCAGCCGTTCACCGAACTCAATGCCGGCCGGCAGCGGAAGGTCTTAAGCGTGCGTAATCTGAGTAAAGCTTATCAAGCCCAGCACAAGGTGCTGGACGGCATCAGTTTTGATCTGCACGCTGGCGAAATGGTTGGCATCATAGGCCGCTCCGGCGCCGGTAAATCGACGCTCCTGCATGTCCTTAACGGCACCCACAGCGCCAGCGGCGGCGAAATTCTTAGTTACCCGGAAGTCGGTACCCCGCACGATGTCTCCCGGCTGAAAGGGCGCGCGCTCAATGCCTGGCGCAGCCACTGCGGGATGATTTTTCAGGACTTCTGCCTGGTGCCCCGTCTCGATGTGCTCACCAACGTCCTGCTGGGCCGCCTCAGCCAGACCTCAACCCTGAAATCGCTGTTTAAAATCTTTCCTGAAGCCGACCGGGCGCGCGCCATTGCGCTGCTCGAGTGGATGAACATGTTGCCGCACGCGCTGCAGCGGGCGGAGAACCTCTCCGGCGGGCAGATGCAGCGGGTGGCGATCTGCCGGGCGCTGATGCAGAACCCCGGCATCCTGCTGGCCGACGAGCCTGTCGCCTCGCTGGATCCGAAAAACACCCAGCGCATCATGGATGTACTGCGCGAGATTAGCGAGCAGGGCATCAGCGTGATGGTAAACCTGCATTCGGTAGAGCTGGTGAAGACCTACTGCACCCGGGTTATCGGCGTCGCCAGCGGCCAGCTTATTTTTGACGATCACCCCTCCCGGCTGACGCAGGATGTGCTGCAGCGGCTGTACGGCGATGAAGTTAGCCAATTGCATTAATTTCACTCACACGGGCAACATAATGAAAAAATCTATGACTGGCGCAGTTCGTTTATCCGCAATGGTCGCGGGCATGATGATGGCATGGCAGGCAGCGGCGGCGCAGCCGAAAGAGCTGAATCTGGGCATTCTCGGCGGCCAGAACGCCACCCAGCAAATCGGCGATAACCAGTGCGTGAAGGCCTTCCTCGATAAAGAGCTGAACGTGGACACCAAACTGCGCAACTCTTCCGACTATTCCGGAGTGATCCAGGGTCTGCTGGGAGGGAAAGTCGACGTGGTGCTGAGCATGTCTCCCTCCTCTTACGCCTCGGTTTATCTTAATAACCCCAAAGCGGTGGATATCGTTGGTATCGCCGTGGACGACAAAGATCAGTCTCGCGGCTACCACTCGGTGGTGATTGTCAAAGCTGACTCCCCGTATAAAACGCTGGACGATTTAAAAGGCAAAGCCTTCGGCTTCGCCGACCCGGACTCCACTTCCGGGTATCTGATCCCTAACCATGCGTTTAAAGAAAAATTTGGCGGTAACGCCGACAACAAATACAACAACACCTTCTCCAGCGTCACCTTCTCCGGTGGCCACGAGCAGGACATCCTCGGCGTGCTGAATGGCCAGTTCGCGGGCGCGGTCACCTGGGCCTCGATGGTGGGCGATTACAACACCGGCTACACCACCGGCGCGTTCAACCGCCTGATTCGCATGGATCATCCGGATCTGATGAAGCAGATCCGCATTATCTGGCAATCGCCGCTGATCCCGAACGGCCCGATCCTGGTGAGCAATGCGCTGCCAGCGGACTTTAAAGCGAAGGTCGTGGCGGCGGTGAAAAAACTGGATACTGAGGATCACGCCTGCTTTATCAAAGCGATGGGCGGTACTCAGCACATCGGCCCGGGCAGCGTGGCTGACTTCCAGCAGATTATTGATATGAAACGCGAGCTGGTGAGCGCGCGTTAATCCTGCCTCAACGCCGCCTGCTTGCCCCAGGGTAAGCGGCGGCGCTACGTTGAAGATCCCCGACGCATGAAGACGACCCACACCGAATTTGAACGCTATTACCAGCAGGTACGCTCGCGGCAAAAGCGCGATGCCGTCTGCTGGTCGCTGCTGCTGCTGGCGCTCTATTTTGCCGCCGGCAGCGCCGCGGAATTTAATCTGCTGACTATCTGGCACTCGCTCCCCCATTTCTTTGACTATATGGCAGAGACCATTCCGCCCCTGAGCGCCGGCAACCTGTTCGCCGACGTGCAGACCAAAGGCTCGCTGGCCTGGTGGGGCTATCGCCTGCCGATCCAGCTGCCGCTGATCTGGGAAACTCTGCAGCTGGCGCTGGCCTCAACCCTGGTGGCCGTCGCCATTGCCACGGTTTTCGCGTTTCTTGCCGCCAATAACGCCTGGTCCCCGGCGCCGGTGCGCTTTGCCATTCGCGTGCTGGTGGCGTTTTTGCGCACCATGCCCGAGCTGGCGTGGGCGGTGATCTTTGTGATGGCGTTCGGCATCGGCGCGATTCCGGGCTTTCTGGCGCTGATGCTGCATACCGTCGGCAGCCTGACCAAACTGTTCTACGAGGCGGTGGAAAGCGCGCAAAACAAACCGGTACGCGGCCTGGCGGCCTGCGGCGCATCCCCGCTGCAGAAAATTCGCTTCGCCCTGTGGCCTCAGGTGAAACCGCTGTTTCTCTCCTATGGCTTTATGCGGCTTGAAATCAACTTCCGCTCGTCGACCATTCTCGGGCTGGTGGGCGCGGGCGGCATCGGCCAGGAGCTGATGACCAACATCAAGCTCGACCGCTACGATCAGGTGAGCATCACCCTGCTGCTGATCATTCTGGTGGTGTCGGCGCTGGACATGCTGTCCGGTCGTCTGCGCCTGTGGGTACTGGAGGGTAAGAAATGAGCGTCTGGCACATGCAACCGGATCTCGCCGCCAGCCGGCGGCAGCATAAGCAGCTCTATCAGGTCCAGGGGCGCTACCTGCGCTACGTCGGACTGGTGGCGCTGGCCTGCCTGCTCTATTACGTCTGGTTTTTTCTGCAGTTCGGCATCAGCGGCGAACAGCTGACCACCGGCCTACAGCAGATTGGCCGCTATCTGGCGCGGATGTTCGTCTGGCACGACTTCTGGAACTGGCCGTTCGGCTATTACTTCACGCAAATCGGCATCACTCTGGCTATCGTCTTCGCCGGGACGCTCACCGCCACGGTGCTGGCGCTGCTGCTCTCCTTCTTCGCCGCCCGCAACATCATGCGCGGCGTGGTGCTGGGGACCCTCGCCCTGCTGATGCGCCGCCTGTTTGATGTGCTGCGCGGGATCGACATGGCTATCTGGGGGCTGATTTTCGTGCGCGCGGTAGGCCTCGGGCCGCTGGCCGGGGTGCTGGCGATCATCATGCAGGACACCGGCCTGCTGGGACGGCTGTACGCGGAAGGACACGAAGCGGTGGACCGCTCCCCCGGGCGCGGACTGACCGCCGTGGGCGCGAACGGCCTGCAAAAGCATCGCTTTGGCATTTTTACCCAGTCGTTCCCGACCTTCCTCGCATTGAGCCTGTATCAGATTGAATCCAACACCCGCTCCGCGGCGGTGCTGGGCTTCGTCGGCGCCGGCGGTATTGGGCTTATCTATGCCGAGAATATGCGCCTGTGGAACTGGGATGTGGTGATGTTTATCACCCTGCTGCTGGTGGCGGTGGTGATGATCATGGACACCCTCTCCGCCTGGCTGCGCCGTCGCTATATCGGCGGCGCCGTGGTGCCGCTGTATCAGGACGAACGCTAGCGCACCTTTGTGCCGGGTGGCGGCTACGCCTTACCCGGCCTGCGGGGTCCTCTCACTGGCTGACACATCGTAGGCCCGGTAAGCGCAGCGCCACCGGGCGATGACAGCGGGTACGGAGCTGCTTTTATGCCGGGTGGCGGCTGCGCCTTACCCGGCCTACGGCCCGAGCAATCAGTCATTAATTTACCCACTTGCGCGACTGAAACTGCCGGTGCTGGCCGGAGCCCGGGGGTACAGGGGGCGGCGGCGACTGGCCGCCCCCTGTGCGCTCCAGGCACCATGAGTGACATAGCGCAGAAAAAATATGGGGAGCGCAATCTGCCCGGAAAAAGCCCAGGAGTGGTAGCCCTGCTAAACGCAGGGCGAGCAGGGACATTTCCGGTTGCGCCGATATTCCGCCGGGTGGCGGCTGCGCCTTACCCGGCCTACTCGTCCGGCTCCGACTGTCTGTAGGCCCGGCAAGCGCAGCGCCACCGGGCGATGGCATCAGGCACGGAGCTGCTTTTATGCCGGGTGGCGGCTGTGCCTTACCCGGCCTGCAGGGCTTATCCGGTCTGGAACGACTGAACCCGAAGAAACATTTATCCGCTCCGCTATTCCAGCCGCCAGCTCAGCACCGGCCAGCCGTATCCGGCACCGGCCGCCTGCAGCTGCGGACAGGGATTAACCAGCCGCACGCGATCCGCATGCAGGCACAGCGGCAGATCGTTAATGGAATCGGTATAGAACGTCACCTCGCCGTCATACTGCGGATGCGCCTCGCGCCACTGCGCCAGACGCGCCACCTTCCCCTGCTGATAGCTGGGGATCCCGGCAATGACCCCGCTGTAGCCGCCGTCGACCATCGCCACGTCAATGCCCAGCGCCTGATCGATCTCCAGCGCGGCGGCCACCGCCTGCACCAGCAGGCTAACCGAGGCGGAGATAATCAGCATCTGCTCCCCCTTGGCCCGCAGACGACGAATGAGCTCCCACGCCTGCGGATAGACCCGGGGCAGGATCGCCTCGCGCACGCAGCGGGCCACCAGCGCATCAACGTCCGATTTCGGTATTCCGGCAAGCGGCGCCTGGATCAGGGCCACATAATCGGCGATATTCATCTCTCCCCGGTCATAATCCGCCATCAGCTGCGCCTCGCGGGCAAGATACCCCTTCTGCGTCGCCAGCCCTTCGCGAACCATAAACTGGCTCCAGACCGTACTGCTATCGCCCTGTATCAGGGTGTTATCGAGATCAAAAATCGTCAGCGTGTTGCCCATGGTACTTTCCCTTACTGGTCAAAATAAGCTGCCGGGAGCATGCGTAAAAAAGATGACAGGAAAATGAACCGGACGCCGCAGCGCCCGGCTCGTCGTCAGCCGGCGCGGACCTTGCCGGTGCGGAACACCAATACGATCCCGCCGACGATCGCCACCATACCGACCATCGCCGCCGCCGGCAGCCGGTTGCCCAGCAGCAGATAATCCAGCAGCGCCGTGATCGCCGGCACCAGATAAAAGAGGCTGGTGACATTGACGATATTTCCCGCGCTCAGCAGACGATACAGCAGCAGCTGGGCGACCACCGAAATCAGCAGCCCGAGAAACAGCACCGGAATAATCAACCCGACGTTAACGGTAAACCGGAAGCCGCTGACCGGGGCGATCAACAGGCACAGCCCCAGACTCACGGCATACTGCAGCGGCAGGACATCCGCCGGCGACTGACGGCTGCGCTTTTGCCACAGCGCGCCAAAAGTCATCAGCAGCAAAGCCGCCAGCGCAAACAGGATCCCCGCCATCGCCATGGGCGACGCCGCCAGGCTGCGCCATACCAGCAGCACCAGCCCCGCCAGGGCAAGCAGCAGCCCCAGCAGCCGCCGCCCCTGCAGGCGGCGCTCCACCACGCAAAGCGTGAGGATGGGCTGGATCCCCATGATGGTGGCGATAAGTCCCGGCGTCACGCCGTTGGCCATCGCCTCGAAGTAACAGACCGAATAGCCGCCAATCAGCATCAGGCCGGTGGCCGCGGTCTGCAAGCGGGTGCCCGGCGCGGGCAGCCAGCGCCGACGGACGATGGCCAGCGGCGCCAGCGCGACCAGGGCAATCAGAAAACGAAAGACCAGCAGCGCCATCGGCGAGGCGTTGTCCAGTCCCCAGCGGGTGAAAATGGCCGCACTGCCCCACAGCAGCACAAAAATGGCCGTTGTCGCCTGCGAGGCGAGCAGAGAATAGCGAACGTGCATAGCATGCTCCAGAACGTCAAACACAAGGTATCAAGCGTCATACCGGCAGGTAAGCGCCTGCAAAGACGGCGTTAAGCGCCGAAAACAACCCGGTCTGGAGGGGGAGGCGGTGGGCAGAGCGTGGCGAAGCGATGATGAGGCGCAGACGTCATCCACCCCGCGTCGAAAGCGGCGCCGGGCAAAGTCTCACCAGAGATGGCGTAATGCGTCATGGAATGCCTCGTGAAATGTTTAATCAGAATCCTGGCACAGGCCGTTCGGAAGTGACAACTGCCTTTTATGGGTGATCTCTCGGCTGGTTGTTTATTTTTAATCGTAAATAAACGTAAAGGCGGCCTCGGCTTATTCAGCCGTTCTTTTTAATCGGCTATAAAACAAAGCAGTCTGCTTGCTACTTCGAAAATAACGATATGAAGCCAAAACTGACGCATGCTCTCTTTTTAATTCCTTTTTTGTTGTTGGCAGGATGCTCCTCCTCACCGAAACAGGCAAAGAACACAAAATCTCATGCGGATATGACCATTGACGGCGGATCGGACGATCTGATCCCGGTGGTGGCGGCCCTGCATGATCAGATGCACACCTGGCAGGGAACCCCCTATGAATGGGGCGGTACTGAACAAAGCGGCGTCGACTGCTCGGGTTTCGTCTGGCGCACGTTGAAGGATCGCTTTAACCTGCCGATGGAGCGGATCACCACCCGCGAGCTACTGCACATGGGCGTGCGGGTCAATAAGCGGGATTTACGTCCCGGCGATCTGGTGTTCTTCCGCACCCGGGCCGGGATGCACGTTGGCTTTTACGATACCGATCATAATTTCCTTCACGCCTCGAGCAGCCAGGGCGTGATGCGTTCTTCGCTGGACAACCCTTACTGGGAGTCGGCGTTCTATCAGGCGCGTCGTCTGCCGAAGGAGTATAACGCGCAGATCACCATGAACAGCGACACCCTGCATCTGGCGAAGAATCGCCGCTAAAAAAAAAGCCGCAGCCTGGGCTGCGGCGGGTGGTTCTGCAGTTGATCAGAACTGGTAGGTCATGCCCAGCGCGACGATGTCGTCATCGTTGATGCCGAGTTTGTTATCGCTTTTCAGCTGGTTGATTTTGTAATCCACGAAGGCGTTCATGTTTTTGTTGAAGTAGTAGGTCAGGCCCACGTCAATGTAGTTAACCAGATCTTCGCTCCCCACCCCTTCGATATCCTTCCCTTTCGACAGCACATAGCCGAGGGACGGACGCAGACCGAAGTCGAACTGATACTGGGCCACCGCTTCAAAGTTCTGCGCTTTGTTGGCAAAACCGCCGCTGATCGGGGTCATTTTGCGGGTTTCAGAGTACATGGTCGCCAGGTAGATATTGTTGGCGTCATATTTCAGGCCGGTCGCCCAGGCTTCCGCTTTCGAACCCTGGCCGCGGGCCAGCAAGTTCTGATCGTTGGTACGGTCGGAGCTAGTGTAGGCTGCGCTGACGGCGAAGTCGCTGCCGCCGAAATCATAGCTTAACGAGGTGCCGACACCGTCGCCGTTCTGTTTCTTCGCTTCACGGCCTTCGTTTTTACCCTGGTACTGCAGGGTCAGATCCAGGCCATCCACCAGACCGAAGAAGTCGGTGTTGCGGTAGGTCGCCAGGCCGCTGGCGCGCTTGGTCATAAAGTTATCGGTCTGAGCGGATGAGTCGCCGCCGAATTCCGGGAACATATCGGTCCAGGCTTCCACGTCGTACAGGGCGCCAAGGTTACGGCCGTAGTCGAAAGAACCGTAGTTCTTCAGCTTCACGCCGGCGAACGCCAGACGAGTCTTCTGGCTGGAGTCGCTCTCGGTTTTGTTACCCGAGAATTCAGATTCCCAACGGCCATAGCCGGTCAGGTCTTCGTTAATCTGCGTTTCGCCTTTAATACCGAAACGCACGTAGGTCTGATCGCCATCCTTGCTGTCATAGTCGCTGAAGTAATGCATGGCTTTAATCTTGCCGTACACATCCAGCTTGTTCGCGTTCTTATTATAAACTTCCGCTGCCTGTGTCGCCGTTGAAGCCACAAAGCCCATCATCATTAATGCCAGAGTACTCTTTTTCATTATTCAGTCCTGGTGATTTATTTATACGCGCTATTCAATTGCGGGCGCTCGCCCATCAAAAACAGGAGGTTTTTTAACGCCGGGAGATTAAATATTTATGACAAGGTGGAACTTTTTATAAAAAAGCGTATTTAAATGTATCTGACATATTTTTGTCATACTCCCTCTCCAGAATGCCCGATCCCGCGCAATAAAATGGCGCGCCCGCCGCCCCGGGTGTTGGCAAGCGGGCCGACTCCTGCTACAACATCAGCTCGATATCGATATTCCTTTTGAACGGCAGAGAATCATGAGTGAAAGCCAGACGCTGGTGGTAAAACTGGGCACCAGTGTTTTAACAGGCGGGTCCCGTCGCCTGAACCGCGCCCATATCGTCGAGCTCGTGCGCCAGTGCGCACAGCTTCACGCCATGGGACACCGTATTGTCATCGTGACCTCCGGGGCCATTGCCGCCGGGCGCGAGCACCTTGGTTACCCGGAACTGCCCGCCACCATCGCCTCCAAGCAGCTGCTGGCGGCGGTGGGACAAAGCCGTCTGATCCAGCTGTGGGAACAGCTGTTTTCTATCTATGGCATTCACGTTGGCCAGATGCTGCTGACCCGCGCCGACATGGAAGACAGAGAACGGTTCCTCAACGCCCGCGACACCCTGCGCGCGCTGCTGGATAACAGCATCGTCCCGGTCATTAACGAAAATGACGCCGTCGCCACCGCGGAAATCAAAGTGGGCGATAACGACAATCTCTCCGCGCTGGCCGCGATCCTCGCCGGGGCGGATAAGCTGCTGCTGTTAACCGACCAGCCTGGCCTGTTCACCGCCGACCCGCGCAGCAACCCGCAGGCGGAGCTGATTAAAGACGTCTACGGCATCGACGACGCGCTGCGCGCCATCGCCGGCGACAGCGTCTCCGGTCTCGGCACCGGCGGCATGGGCACCAAGCTGCAGGCCGCGGACGTCGCCTGCCGCGCGGGGATTGATACTATTATCGCCGCCGGCAACCGCCCGGACGTCATCGGCCACGCGATGGAAGGTCTGCCGGTGGGCACCTGCTTCCACGCACTGGAGTCTCCGCTGGAGAACCGTAAGCGCTGGATCTTCGGCGCGCCGCCGGCCGGTGAACTGACCGTCGATGCGGGCGCGACCCAGGCGATCCTCGAACGAGGCAGCTCGCTGCTGCCAAAAGGCATCAAAATCGTCAGCGGCAACTTCTCCCGCGGCGAAGTGATCCGCATCCGCAATAGCGAAGGACGCGATATCGCACACGGCGTCAGCCGCTACAACAGCGACGCGCTGCGCCTTATCGCCGGCCAGCACTCGCAGCAAATCGATGCCATTCTGGGCTACGAATACGGCCCGGTGGCCGTCCACCGCGATGATATGATCATCCGTTAAGGAGCTGAAAATGCTGGAACAAATGGGCATTGCCGCCAAAGCGGCCTCCTGGCAGCTGGCGTTACTCTCCAGCCGGGAAAAGAACCAGGTACTGGAAAAGATCGCCGATTATCTGGAAGCGCAGACCGACGATATTCTGCGCGCCAACGCGGAAGATTTAGCGGAAGCTCGCGCCAATGGTCTGAGTGAAGCGATGCTCGATCGCCTCGCGCTGACCCCGGCGCGTCTGAGCGGCATCGCCAGCGATGTGCGCCAGGTGTGCAATCTGGCCGACCCGGTCGGCCAGGTGATCGACGGCGGGCTGCTGGACAGCGGTCTGCGTATTGAACGTCGCCGCGTCCCGCTGGGGGTGATTGGCGTGATTTATGAAGCGCGTCCCAACGTGACAGTCGACGTCGCCTCCCTGTGTCTGAAAACCGGCAACGCGGCGATCCTGCGCGGCGGGAAAGAGACCTGGCGCACCAACGCCGCCACGGTGAAGGTGATCCAGCAGGCGCTGCAGGAGTGCGGTCTGCCGGCCGCCGCGGTACAGGCTATCGAGAGCCCGGATCGCGCGCTGGTGGGGGAAATGCTGAAGATGGATAAATACATCGATATGCTGATCCCCCGCGGCGGCGCGGGCCTGCACAAGCTGTGCCGCGAGCAGTCAACGATCCCGGTGATCACCGGCGGGATTGGCGTGTGCCATATCTTCGTTGATGAAACCGCCGAGATCGCCCCTGCGCTGAAGATCATTGTCAACGCCAAGACCCAGCGGCCGAGCACCTGCAACACCGTGGAAACGCTGCTGGTACACCGCAACATCGCCGACACCTTCCTGCCGGCGTTAAGCAAGCAGATGGCCGAGAGCGGCGTCACCCTGCACGCCGCCCCCTCCGCCCTGCCCGCGCTGCAAAATGGCCCTGCAAAGGTCGAGCCGGTGAAAGCGGAGCAGTATGACGACGAGTATCTGTCGCTGGATCTGAACGTCAAAGTGGTGGCCGATATGGATGAGGCTATCGCCCATATCCGCGAACATGGCACCCAGCACTCCGACGCCATCCTGACCCGCACCCTGCGTAACGCCAACCGCTTTATCAATGAAGTGGACTCTTCTGCGGTCTACGTGAACGCCTCCACGCGCTTCACCGACGGCGGCCAGTTCGGCCTCGGCGCGGAAGTGGCGGTCAGCACTCAGAAGCTGCACGCCCGCGGCCCGATGGGGCTGGAAGCGTTAACCACCTATAAGTGGATTGGTTTCGGCGACGATACCATTCGTGCGTAAATGAGAACGGGCGATGCAAAAATAGGCAGTTGATTCCACTGACTATTGACGCATCGCCCGCTAAGTTCTAACCTTTTGCCTCGTGATTCACGCTCGTGAACACCTCTTGCAGGGCCGATATAGCTCAGTTGGTAGAGCAGCGCATTCGTAATGCGAAGGTCGTAGGTTCGACTCCTATTATCGGCACCATTTCAAACTCTTCTCAAGTCTACCGAAATCAACTCAAAGCCCTTATACTGCGGTTTCTAGCCCGTATCTTATCTCCTGTTATCAACTGTATTCAACCGAAATCAAGTTACAGTTGGGGGCATAAGTGGGGGCATTCTGTGTTCGGTCCAGGGAGATGCCCCCAATGAAGCTAAATGCGCGACAGGTAGATGCAGCTAAACCCAGAGAGAAAGCCTATAAGCTGGCAGATGGTGCTGGTTTGTATCTTGAGGTTGTTCCCTCTGGCTCCCGATACTGGCGGATGAAATATCGCTTCAATGGAAAAGAGAAGCGTATGGCTTTTGGGGTCTATCCGGCAGTGTCCCTTGCACAAGCGAGAGCACTGCGTGATGAAGCCAAGAAAAAACTGGCCGAGGGTATCGATCCATCGTTTGCCAAGAAAGAAGAAAAGCTGGTTCGGGATGTGCAGCTCAATAATACGTTTCAGGCAGTTGCGCTTGAATGGCACGGAACGAAGGTGAGCCGATGGTCAGAAGGTTATGCCTCCGACATTATCGAAGCTTTCAATAAAGATATTTTCCCCTATATAGGCCAGCAACCGGTGAATGAAATCAAACCGCTAGTTCTGCTGAATGTGCTACGTCGAATGGAAAGCCGTGGTGCGACAGAGAAGGCTAAGAAGGTTCGCCAGCGCTGCAGCGAAGTCTTTCGTTACGCCATCGTTACCGGCCGTGCGGAATACAATCCTGCGGCGGATCTAACCAGCGCGATGTCAGGGCATGAATCAAAGCATTATCCCTTCCTTACTGTTGAGGAGTTACCTGATTTCTTCAAAGCTCTCTCAGGCTATACAGGAAGTCCGCTGGTTGTTCTTGCCGCTCGTCTGCTGATCCTTACGGGAGTCCGTACTGGCGAGCTTCGAGGTGCTTTCTGGAGTGAGTTTGATCTTGAGAAAGCGGTGTGGGAAATTCCTGCCGAGCGAATGAAGATGAAACGGCCTCACCTTATCCCCCTCTCTACCCAAGCGCTGGAGATCGTACAGCAGCTCAAAGTGATGTCTGGGCAATATCCTCTGGTGTTTCCAGGAAGGAATGACCCCCGTAAAACGATGAGCGAAGCGAGTATAAATCAGGTGTTCAAGCGGATTGGATACACGGGGAAGGTAACGGGGCATGGTTTCCGTCACACGATGAGTACGATTTTGCACGAGGAAGGGTTCAATACGGCATGGATTGAAACCCAGCTTGCGCATGTCGATAAGAATGCGATTCGTGGGACGTACAACCATGCGTTGTATCTGGAAGGGCGGAGGGAGATGATGCAGTGGTATGCGGATTACATTGATAACATTGGTAAAATTAATCTAATCATAGCATCATAATTTCACCTACAAACTTAGCTACTTATTCGTTAGATAAAGTGAAAATACAAGCAGGTCTCCTTCAAAACGGAGGAGTTCCATACCAGAAAATTTCTTTTTTTGCTGAGTTTCATTTCTGCTTTCTGGAGAAAAATTACATTTACTTCTGAAGATCTGCTTAGTTATGTAAGTTCAAACGATAGATACAAACGCAGGCTATAACGCTCTGTGAGGGATTCAGAAAGTCGATTGAATGTAGTGCCAATGGGGCACGGTAAGATATGTGAGTTTTACCTTTAAACTGACCATGCTAATGGAGGCATAATGGCTCGTATCGCTTGTCTTGGATGGGGTTCCTTAATTTGGGAGCCAAGAGGTTTACCTGTTCAGGGGAAATGGTCTGAGGATGGCCCACTTATATCCGTTGAATTCGCCAGACAGTCGCTAGATGGACGGATTACGCTTGTGCTAGTCGAAACTGATCGATTAGTGCCTTCCCTGTGGGCGATAATGGAATCAGTGGATCTTACCTCTAGTATTGAGGCTTTACGTTGCCGTGAAGGTATCCCAATAAAAAATATTGAAAAGCATGTTTGCAGGTGGTCTGCTGGTCAGCCTTCTCCAAAACTGATCCCAGGATTGTCTGAATGGGCTGACACCAATAACGTGGACCATGTGGTATGGACCGGTCTCCCTCCAAAATTCAACGGTAAAGAAATCCTTCCAACAGCCGAAAAAATTGTGAAGTATTTAGAACAACTATCTGGAGAACAAAGAGATAGGGCGGAGCAATACATTCGTCGTGCACCGCGTCAGATCGACACCATGTATCGGCGTATTATTGAATCATCGCTCCAGTGGCATTCAACGGGCGGTGAATAGGTATCTGGTCAGACCTGTGTTGAGGGCTGACATTTTAGCATGTGTTTGAGCTGATTAAGAGGAGGCAGGCTAGGGTTTCGCGGGTGCGTATAAACAGAATAAGATACCTTAACTCAGACTCGAGGACGTCCGTCATAAATGTCAGCCCCAAAACTACTAATTGCGGTGGCAAGTATGCCGTAAATTACCCCACTGCAAACCAGTAATTGTTTACGAGGTTACTATCCCCCGTTTAATCTAATGTTTTGACAGCATTGTTACAGTAGTAATGGATTGCCGATCTTGTTTTAAGGTGAATGCCCAACAAAAGGAGCTGTTATGCTACCCGACCATTTAAAAGGTTTACATTTAAGGTCAGCAGGTTTGATAACCGTTGAAGGCCGGACCATAAATGTTTGGGAGTTCTCGCCCCCAACTGATCCGGCGATTCTTGACAGTTGGGCACTGCATTTTCGTCGGCAATACTGTACAGACCAGGAGCTTCCTGAGCTCTTGTGCGGGACAGGAATGACGATAGAACAGTATCTAAATGCACATATTTTCCCCGACAAAGTCAAGGCTCCCGGGCCATCAATTCGTTCTGGTGATTTCGCTGAATTTCTCATTTCCGACTACTTGGAGTTCACGCTCAATCTGTGGGTACCCCGAGGAAAATACGCTGACAAAGCCAGCAACAATGAGTCCGTCAAAGGCGTTGATATACTAGGCTTCCATCAGTTGGATATTGCTACTCCCAATCGAGGGGATGCCCTTTATGCCTTTGAAGTTAAAGCGTCTCTTTCAGGTGGTATATATGGTGGCCAGCTCCAAAATGCTGTTGACGATGGTTCTAACGATCAACACATAAGGCAAGCTTTCACGTTAAACGCCACTAAACGTAGGTACCTTCGTGAAGGAAAGACACTGGAAGTGAGCCGAATTGCACGGTTTCAGAATCCTGCAGATAACCCTTATACATATTACTCAGGTGCGGTTGCTGTTCTTTGCAACACAGCTTTCAATGAAGAAGAGCTTGCCAAGACACTGGCCAACACGCACTCAAATGAGGCAGCACTTTATCTGATGGTTGTGAGATCCGATCTTCAGATGAAACTGGTTCATGAACTTTACGAGAGGGCCTGCAAATGAAGGCTGGATTCAATAGCAAACGCCTCTTTGGCATAACACGCTCGAAAGGTAAGATGTACGAGTTTGGTCTGGATGAGTCTCTGCATCTCAGAATGCCTGAAGGTTCAGATCCTCTGCAGCTGTTTATTATGACCGTAGCAACCTTGGGCGACGTTACCGGGGTGCTGGCTGAGCTGTCACTGCCATTAGTTTCTCTTCCCCCTGAGCCGCAAGCGGAGCTGAATTTCTGCGCCAGCTTTTTTGACGCAGTTCTGGATTCAGGATTTGCACAAGGCCTCGAAAGCACAACATTACTATTAGCCTCTGCCGCCTATTATGTGGCTC
The DNA here is from genome assembly GCF_040062325.1 of Klebsiella sp. GG_Kp175. Taxonomy (NCBI): domain Bacteria; kingdom Pseudomonadati; phylum Pseudomonadota; class Gammaproteobacteria; order Enterobacterales; family Enterobacteriaceae; genus Klebsiella; species Klebsiella sp. GG_Kp175. Next base: position 455,006 of record NZ_JBEAFX010000003.1, read on the forward strand.
GACGCCCGGGAAGTAGCTTAGTCCTTGCCCGTCGAATTGAACCTAAAGAAGAAGACAACAATGTTGAGCATTTGCTTCAATGGTTGCTCAAAGCGGACTGGAGGACTTACTGGCTTTTAGACGACAAACGTTATGGACCGCTGCTAACATCGTTTTCGCGTGCTGTTGCTAACCATTTTGCCGAAGGTACCCAGCTACAAGAGATTGATGTACTGATGAAACTCCTCAGGAATGAGGCTTATAAAATGGGCACTCCCGAGGAAGTGCTTTATGCAGATGTCGCCATATCGATTTGTCGTATGAGGCTTGCAGCATCTGCTTGGGTAACCCTCTCCCAATATTCAGGTTTATCAGTGGATCATTGGCGGCCGGTCATTCAGAGGGAACGCTTTCCTAAAGAACTCTGGCCTTCTCAGATTCTTTTAGGGGAAAGAGGGATATTCAGAGGTGACTCGGGCTTGATTCAGATGCCTACAAGTGCCGGGAAAACTAGGTCGATTGAGTTAGTTCTGCGCAGTGCATTCATGTCTGGGCGCACGAAGCTTGCGGTTGTGGTTGCACCCTTTCGGGCACTCTGCCATGAAATTGCCTTATCACTTCGGCAAGATTTGGCCGGCGATGACATTAAAGTCAATGAGCTGACGGATGCCTTGCAGATTGACTTCGTTGAACAAATTGCTGACCTTCTGGGAAGTGCCCCGCCCTCAACATCGAACGTATTAGTCCTCACACCCGAAAAGTTTCTCTATGTGCTGCGTCAGTCCTCTCAGGCTTTGAAACACATTGGTCTTGTCGTTTACGACGAGGGGCACCAGTTTGATACTGGCGTGAGAGGTATAACCTATGAATTGTTGCTCACCGAAATCAAGGGATTGCTGCCTGATACAGCGCAGACTCTACTTATTTCAGCTGTGATGCAAAATCCACAGGCCATTGCTAGCTGGCTGATGGGTGAGGATAAGGCACAGGTTATTGACGGCGCAACGCTATTACCTACGAGCCGGTCTGTTGCCTTTGCAAGCTGGACAGAGTCGCTTGGACAGTTAATGTTTTATGAAAATGGATATGACAAAGAGGACTACTTTGTTCCGAGAATAATCGAAGCGGCACAGCTATCGGGAATTAAAGCAGACAGCTCGATATTTCCGACCCGGACGAAATCGAGCGACGTATCGCTCTATTTGGGTCTACGCGTTATTAGTAAGGGATCCGTAGCTATTTTCTGTGGGACAAAGTTGATTGCAAATGGTATAGCAAAAAGGGCTGTCCAGATTGCGGATGCAGGATATAACACGTTATGGCCTTCAACCTACGCTAATCCTGAAGAAGTCATGGCACTGAAAACTATTATTGAGGGTAATTTCGGTAGCAATTCCTTTCTTTTAAAAGCTGCAAAGCTGGGTATATACACGCATCACAGTAATACACCTCAGGGTATACGCTTAGCACTAGAACATGGTATGCAGAAAGGACTGATTAACTTTATTGCATGCACATCTACGCTTGCTCAAGGTGTAAACTTGCCTATTCGCTATCTTATCGTGCAGGGAGTATATCAGGGGGTAGGACGTGTCAAAGTTCGCGACTTCCAGAATCTTATTGGGCGTGCCGGTCGTGCAGGGATGCATACTGAGGGGGTTGTAATCTTCGCTGATTCAACAGTTTGGGACAGAAGGAAAAATTGGCAGGAAGGATGGAAATTTCAAAGCGCTGTGGAGCTTCTCTCTCCTGACCGCGCTGAAGGCGTTACCAGTTCACTCCTTTTATTGTTAAAACCTTTTGCACTCCCCCGTAACCAAGAATTGCCCTTTGCTGGGGGCGATTTGCTGGATTTTATGGATAAGGAGGTTGAGTGGGAAGGCTGGGCTAATCTGGTGGCGGATTCAGACCCTCGCCTCAGTAAGTCGCAAAAAGATGCTCTAGTAAAAGCGCTGTTGAGCTCCTTGGCAGAACGGAAAAAGATGACGCATACACTTGAAAGCTATCTAATGGCAAACTGTGCTGCGATGGATGCAACCGCCTTTGAACAGAGGGCCGGGGAACTTGCACGCGAGACATTGGCGTACTCGCTTGCCTCTGCCGAAGAGGCTGAGAAACTTGAAGAATACTTCAGATTGGTTGCCAGACGTATTGAGTCGGTTGAGAGCTCACCCTTAAAGCAGGCATTCTTCGGCAAGACATTGCTGGGCGCAAAGCAGACTAAATTTATTGAAGTATGGTCAGGCGAACATAGAGCAATGCTGCTAGCGCTGGATTCCTCTAATGGATGGCTCAATGCCGTCTGGCCACTACTGACCGAGCTCTGCGACAATCGTTTTTTCCGTAGCGTCGAGCCTGCAGGTGCAGGGTTCGAGATCGCACTTTCGTGGATGTGCGGAATGAGTTACGGAGAAATCTTCAAGAAAGCATCTCAGATGCAGGTTAAAAAGAAAGCCGGTAAGCGTAAACAAAAAGTGAGTGACGACGATATTCTTAAGTTCTTGGAGAGCACACTGGCATTTGATTGTTCGCTCATTCTGGCAGCTCTTGCACAATTCCTTTTTAGTCCAGAGGAAATAATCGGAGAGCAAGGGGCATCGCTCGCTCATTTTCAGAAGAGCCTAAAAAATGGCCTCCCTGACGTGCTATCCATGAGTATATTTGAGGCGGGATTTGCTGACCGTTTTATTTCTCAAGCTATTCGCGACGCTCTCCTCCAGGATGGATATGGAGGCAGCTCATTTGATGAGGCTAGGCAAAATCATTTAAGCGTTATTGAGCAAGTTGTCAAAGGAACCCCTGCTTATTTCAATTACGTTTTAAGCTCATACTGATGTCTGGTGGACTCGTAGCACGGTGCATTATGCTGCATGGGTTCCACCACATGATGCGTACCATTTTGCATGAATAGAAATTTAACACTGTCTTGAGTGAGTTACAGCTTGCTCACGTCGATAAAAACTAATCCGCGAAACGTATAACACGCTAGCGTTTATGTGGGTTATATAGTGATATAGAGAACTCTTGTTTACTTTTAAAATACTAAGAGCTATATATTCTTGAGTCTAATTGTAGCAATCCTTTGCTACAATTAGATTATTCTTACATTTTAAGTAAGCGATTATATCTTAAGTTGAAGGCCTCTTTTCCACCTTCCATTATCTCACAAACATTAAGTCTGACATCAGTGTCACATAAACCACCTGCAGATAGTAATTGCACCTGACCGCCGTTAAAATGCATAACATTTATGTACTCAGCATCTCCATTTACAACTATGTTTGGGTTGTGGGTAATGATTATAATTTGTCTTCTTCTTTTATTGCTATGTATTTGAGATACTATTAACTTATTGATTAGAGCATTATCTAAATCATCTTCTGGTTGATCGACTACTATTGGATTATCTCCATGACTTAACAGGAATGCGAGAATTGCAGCGGCTTTCTGTCCCGCAGAACCTCTGTCAATTGAGGCGAACTTCCCTTTTTCAACATCTCTTGCATATTCTACCAGTAAACGGTCTTGTGGAAGCCAATTAATTATTCTTTCTAATATTTCTGGCTGCGACTTTATTTTTTCACATAACGATGTTTTAAATCTGCCATCGACTCTATGTATAGTTACATCTTCACTTGCTGCAATTTTGAATATAGTATCCTTTATTTCTGAGATATATTTTATCGTTTTTCTTAAATCTCCACCATCATTTATCACTTTATAAAGTAAACTATCTTCACGATCATCTTGATAAATGGATGAATTGAACCCATTGCTATAACCTAGAATAGAACGGAAATCATTTTCAATATTGTTTTTATCTCCAAATGGAATGATTGACATTTTAACATATTTATTATTCCCAATTACTGAACGGATGAATTTCTCTCGTTTTTTTTGTAGGCGTCTACGTAAGATGTAACTCAAGGAAATCGAACGATTAAAATCTGTTTTGTAAGACTCAAGTTTATTTTCTTCTTCTACGATTTCATCTAACTGTTTTTGTGTGTTATTTCTTTTTTCGATCCATTGTTCATATTCTTGAGGGTTCAGTTCATGCCCTTTGCTTTCGTAAGTTTGAACAACGTCCTTATACCGATCAATGATTTTTTTACTATTTTTTTTCCATTCAGAGTTATCGAGTGCTTGTACGGTTTGCTGTACAATGTTGTCAATCTTTTCTTTTGATGATTTGATATCAGATATGACTTTATCAATTTCAGCAGTGAAATTTTTATGAATTTCACTTACTTCATTTTCATTTTCTAACTCATGTCCTAAATTAGATAAATCAAGAGGGACTGTGTTAAAATCAATAATTGATTGTAATGCATTGCTCAAACTTTCTATTTGGAAACTATCTTCTATTTTTGTTTGTTTTTTTGATAGCGTTTGATAGTTATTAAAAACATCTTTATGCCCACCCTTTTCAAAGCTGGATATATCAGAGTTTAAGTCATCAATTTGAGCTTGAATAGAGGTTTTTTCAAGAGCGCTCAGCTCAATTTTCCTAATGCTTTTTGCTAAATTAATTGATGTAACTTGTTGGGAAGCTAATTTCTGTTTCCAGCTGGAAATATCTACTTGTGGTGTTCGATCAACTATGTTTAGTAAACTTTCAGGATTAGATGCTAAGGCATTGATTTGCTTTTGGCTATAAATGCTTATATTGAATCTTTCCTCTGGTTTGCCCGGAGCATCTTGCCACTCTTCATTTTCAAATTTCTTTATTTCAATGTCATTATTTTTTGTCCATATAACATTAAATAAATCATCACGCCTCTTTATTCCTACACTGATTTCGGTATCATCTCTAGTAACTCCATCAATAAAAGAATCTAGATCTCTTTTTATAGATTGTAAGCCGACTAACTCTTCAGATCTACCCATCGCAATTCGTAGTGATTCAACAAATGTTGATTTACCAGCGCCACGTCCACCAATTATAGCATTGAAGAGAGGGTGCAGTTTTATCTCAACAGGTTTTCCTGGGATAATTCCACAGTGGGTCATTTTTTTAATTGTTAGGTTGTTAATTGACAGGTTTGGTAGAGAATTAGGATCGTCAATTTCGTTACTTACGCAGAATTTATTATCGTATAAGGCAAGCCTTAAACCATCAATTGTTGGTTTTCCCATCTTGATCCAAGAGGTATTAGCTCCTAGTCTAGACTTTTCGTGAGCATCAGAACCTTTAACTCTACCTATATCTTGAAATGTCTTTTGTAGTTCTACATCTACGCTATCAAGGAAGTTTAAATCGACAAATTCTGCTGCAACAATTTTTTTTGCCCATGTACTTATTTCTGAGTTGTTGTTTTTTATTCCCTTTAATAGCCCTTTAGGACCATCAATATGCGCAGGAATAGCAATTCCATTTTCCTTGCTTATCAGCTCAATTACTTTATCAACAGATTCGGTAGCGCATGTTGACTCTGCATCTCCATGTCCTTCCGTAATCCCACACATGCCAAGCACACCATTAATTTTAGCTGTGCCACAAGAGGGGTCAAAAATTGATAATATATGAACCCTAGATTGCCCGGTGCTTACGGTTATTTCACATCCTGGGAATAAAATTAATGGGCGATATTCTTGATAGGATGTTTCAAGCGCTTTTAGCTCTTGCTTCAAGATATCAATCCATGCCCCACTAACATGGTCAGTTACTGCAACGCAGTCAACCTCTCTTTCCATCAGGGCAATGAGCCACTCTTTTGCTGTTTCTGCTGGCGCTTTGTAATCTGATGAGGCAGGAGTGTGTGTATGAAAATCAAATTTATACCAATAGCTTCCTACATTAGTGTACATATCAAAGTCCTACTAAGTTATTAAGCTGAAACGTTTTATTGTTTTAAAACATGATGTTAAATCATATTTCCTATTCACATTTTTTACTATTAAATTTTAAAAATTTTGAGTTTTGCTTTCATATATGAAAAAATGCATGTGATGTTGATCGTTTCATTTTTCCGCGTGATAATGAATGTTTCCGTCAGAGGAGAAATTCCTATGAAGCCCCTACAACTCTTCAAAAACCTCTCCGATGAAACCCGTCTAGGGATCGTACTGCTGCTCAGAGAGATGGGAGAGCTGTGCGTGTGCGATCTCTGTACAGCGCTGGATCAGTCGCAGCCCAAGATCTCCCGCCATCTGGCAATGCTCCGGGAAAGCGGTCTATTGCTGGATCGCAAGCAGGGGAAATGGGTTCATTATCGCTTATCCCCGCATATTCCATCCTGGGCTGCTCAGGTGATTGAGCAGGCCTGGTTAAGCCAACAGGACGACGTACAGGCCATCGCCCGTAAGCTGGCATCGGCAAACTGCTCTGGTAGCGGTAAGGCTGTTTGCATCTAAAAAATTTGCCTGAACATATATGTTTTTCCAAATGTGAGGTATTCAAAATGAAGACGTTAACGGTGTTTGACCCGGCAATGTGCTGCAGTACCGGCGTATGTGGCTCAGATGTCGATCAGGTTCTGGTTGATTTTTCTGCTGATGTGCAGTGGCTGAAAGGACGTGGTGTACAGGTTGAACGTTACAACCTGGCGCAGCAGCCCATGAGCTTTGTTCAGAATGAGAAAGCGAAAGCATTCCTCGAAGCATCTGGAGCAGAAGGTCTTCCGTTACTGCTATTGGACGGTGAAACGGTGATGGCAGGGCGATACCCAAAACGCGCTGAGCTGGCTCGCTGGTTCGGTATTCCGCTGGAGAAGGTAGGGTTAGCTCCCACCAGCTGCTGTGGTGGTAATACTTCCTGTTGCTGAATATGTCAGGAGGACATATGAAATTCTTACAGAATATCCCGCCTTACCTGTTTTTTACCGGTAAGGGAGGTGTAGGTAAAACTTCTATTTCCTGCGCGACGGCAATCCGCCTTGCTGAACAGGGTAAGCGGGTTTTGCTGGTCAGTACCGATCCGGCCTCCAATGTCGGTCAGGTATTCGATCAGGCTATCGGTAATACCATTCGCCCTGTGACGGCAGTTCCTGGGCTTTCTGCTCTGGAGATTGACCCGCAGGAAGCCGCCCAGCAATACCGCGCCAGAATCGTTGATCCTATCAAAGGTCTTCTGCCTGATGATGTTGTTAACAGTATCAGCGAGCAGCTTTCAGGAGCCTGTACGACTGAGATTGCGGCGTTTGATGAGTTCACCGGCTTATTGACAGACGCTTCCCTGCTGACCCGTTTCGATCACATCATTTTTGATACAGCGCCGACGGGCCACACGATTCGCCTTCTCCAGCTTCCCGGTGCCTGGAGTAGCTTCATTGAAAGTAATCCAGATGGTGCTTCCTGTCTTGGCCCAATGGCCGGGCTGGAAAAGCAGCGTGAGCAGTATGCTCATGCAGTAGAGGCGTTGTCCGATCCTGAACGTACCCGCCTGGTTCTGGTTGCACGACTGCAAAAATCTACGCTGCAGGAAGTCGCCCGCACCCATGAAGAACTCGCCGCAATTGGCCTGAAAAACCAATACCTGGTGATTAATGGTGTGCTGCCTAAAGCCGAAACTGAACATGACGCCCTGGCCGCTGCGATTTGGCAACGTGAGCAGGAGGCACTGGCAAATCTTCCTGCCGGTTTATCTGGGCTACCGACAGATACCCTATTACTACAGCCAGTCAATATGGTTGGTGTTTCAGCATTGAAGGGACTGCTGGATACCGGTTCTGAGGCATTACCGCTCCCGGTAACGAACATCCAGTACACGCCTGAAAATTTATCGCTCTCTGGCCTGGTCAATGATATCGCTCGCAGCGAACACGGCCTGATTATGCTGATGGGCAAAGGTGGCGTAGGGAAAACCACGATGGCTGCTGCCATCGCCGTAAGGCTGGCAGACATGGGATTTGACGTGCATCTCACGACCTCTGATCCTGCTGCGCACCTGAGTACAACGCTGAACGGCAGCCTCAAAAACCTTCAGGTCAGCCGCATCAACCCTCACGATGAAACCGAACGCTATCGCCAGCATGTTCTTGAGACGAAAGGAAGAGATCTGGACGAAGCAGGGAAACGGCTACTGGAAGAGGATTTGCGCTCTCCCTGTACTGAAGAAATTGCCGTGTTTCAGGCCTTTTCCAGGGTGATTCGTGAAGCGGGTAAACGGTTTGTTGTCATGGATACCGCCCCTACCGGACACACGCTGTTGCTGCTGGATGCGACTGGGGCTTACCACCGAGAGATTGCCAAGAAAATGGGGAGTAAAGGTCATTTTACTACCCCAATGATGCAGCTTCAGGACCCGGATAGAACCAAAGTTCTGCTGGTTACGCTTCCTGAAACCACACCGGTGCTGGAAGCGGCAAACCTGCAGGCTGACCTTGAAAGAGCGGGGATTCATCCGTGGGGCTGGATTATCAATAACAGCCTTTCCATTGCGGATACGCGTTCTCCGTTGCTTTGCCAGCGCGCCCAGCAGGAACTGCCTCAGATTGAGGCTGTTAAGAATCAGCACGCTACCCGTATAGCGCTCGTTCCGGTACTGGCGTCAGAGCCCGCCGGTATTGAAAAGCTCAGAGAGTTGATGAGTTAATTTTTTGGCATATACAGGGCGACAAAGTCGCCCTGTCAGGAGGTTTTATGTTACTGGCAGGCGCTATTTTTGTCCTGACCATTGTTTTGGTTATCTGGCAACCAAAGGGATTAGGGATCGGCTGGAGTGCAATGCTGGGCGCGGGACTGGCTCTGATATCTGGCGTTGTGCATGTGGGCGATATTCCGGTGGTGTGGAATATCGTCTGGAACGCGACGGCGACCTTTATTGCCGTGATTATTATCAGCCTGCTGCTTGATGAATCAGGCTTTTTCGAATGGGCGGCATTGCATGTTTCGCGCTGGGGTAACGGTCGTGGCCGTTTGCTCTTTACGTATATCGTCCTGCTAGGTGCAGCGGTGGCGGCATTGTTTGCCAACGATGGTGCGGCATTGATTCTTACTCCAATTGTCATCGCCATGCTACTGGCATTAGGGTTCAGCAAAGGCACGACACTGGCATTTGTCATGGCTGCCGGGTTTATTGCCGATACGGCCAGCCTGCCGCTTATCGTGTCGAACCTGGTGAATATCGTCTCGGCGGACTTCTTTGGTCTGGGATTCACCGAATATGCGTCGGTGATGGTGCCGGTGGATATTGCCGCTATTATCGCCACGCTGGTGATGCTGCATCTGTTCTTCCGCAAAGATATTCCACCGACTTACGACCTGGCTCTCCTTAAAGCACCGGCAAAGGCGATTAAAGATCTGGCAACCTTCAGAACCGGCTGGATAGTGTTGATCCTTCTTCTGGTTGGCTTTTTCGTCCTTGAGCCGTTGGGTATCCCGGTCAGCGCGATTGCTGCTGTAGGAGCTGTCATTCTGTTTGCGGTGGCGAAACGAGGCCATGCCATTAACACTGGCAAAGTGCTGCGCGGTGCGCCATGGCAGATCGTCATCTTCTCATTGGGGATGTATCTGGTGGTCTACGGTCTGCGCAACGCCGGGCTAACCGAATACCTTTCCGGTGTGCTGAACGTACTGGCGGATAAAGGACTCTGGGCTGCGACGCTGGGTACTGGCTTCCTGACGGCTTTCCTGTCTTCCATCATGAACAACATGCCTACCGTGCTGGTTGGCGCTCTTTCTATCGATGGAAGCACCGCAACAGGCGTTATCAAAGAAGCGATGATCTACGCCAACGTGATTGGCTGCGATCTGGGCCCGAAAATTACACCTATTGGTAGCCTGGCAACGCTGCTCTGGCTGCATGTCCTTTCACAGAAGAATATGACCATCACCTGGGGATACTATTTCCGCACCGGGATCGTCATGACTCTGCCTGTGCTGTTTGTAACGCTAGCCGCGCTGGCGCTACGTCTCTCTTTCACTTTGTAATGAGATACTGATATGAGCAACATCACCATTTATCACAACCCAGCCTGCGGCACGTCGCGTAATACGCTGGAGATGATCCGCAACAGCGGTAATGAACCGACAGTCATTCATTACCTTGAAAATCCACCGTCACGCGATGAGTTGGTCAAACTTATCGCAGATATGGGGATTACAGTACGGGCGCTGCTGCGTAAAAATGTCGAGCCTTATGAAGAACTGGGGCTTGCCGAAGACAAGTTTACTGACGAGCAGTTAATCGATTTTATGCTTCAGCATCCGATCCTGATTAACCGCCCGATTGTGGTAACACCGTTGGGAACGCGCCTTTGCCGCCCTTCCGAAGTGGTACTGGATATTCTTCCGGATGCGCAAAAAGGCGCATTTGCTAAGGAAGACGGCGAGAAAGTCGTTGATGAAACAGGTAAGCGATTGAAATAAACATAAAGGGGGCAGACGCCCCCTTATTCCTGCCTCAGAGCATAAGATCTGAATCTTCTGGCAGAGTACTATTTCCTTCACCAAGTTTCATTTGCAGCAAAACCGTGTCAAGCCAGCGGCCATGTTTGAAACCAATGTCCTTTAATGTACCTATTTCAGTAAATCCTGCGCGGATATGAAGCGCTACAGAAGCGACGTTAGCGCTGTCACCCACAACAGCAATCATCTGGCGATAGCCTTCGGACTCGGCCCATTTTAATGCATGATCGAGCAGTGCTTTTCCGACGCCCTGTCGCTGATAAGCCGAATCAATATATATCGAATTTTCGACCGTATACCGATAGGCATGGCGTTCACGGTAACGGGAAATATAACAGTAGCCGATGACCGTATCGCCATGCAGAGCGACATACCAAGGGAATCCCCGAGACTGAATGCTCCTCAGTCGGTTAAGCATTTCCTGCGTATCCGGAGGTTCGGTTTCGAAGCTACCTGTACCATGCAGAACATGGTGAGCATAGATATTGCGTATCGCGGTAATGTGCTGTTCTTCAGCTTTAATAATGTGCATCGAATTGCTCCAGTAATGGTGTTTTACAAACTACCGGAATTCGCGACAGCAGGTTAAGTACTTAAACTTATAACCTGTATAAGCAAAAGTTTGGCTGCAGTAAATGGGGCCGCAGCCCCATCTATTAGCCCGCCATTTCTGCCAGCAGAGCCGTACCCACAGGTTCTTCATTCTGCAGTGGCGTTAATGCAATACGCTTTGCATACTGCTCTATAACGTCATTTATCAATGACAGTTCGCGACTTGCTCGGGTTACGAGGAACGGTGAGGACGGTTTCGCAGCAGCCAGACTGCTATTAATTACCCATGCCCATGGCTCAATTTCAGCCCGACGCAAATCCTGCTGCAGGTTTGCTGCTTCCAGTACAGGTGTCGTTTCGGCAAGCGTCACGATAATCACCTTCGTCTTCTCCGGGTCCTGCAATTGCATCATTGGCGTCAACACATTGTCATGCGTTTGCCCCATCTGGCGCACCATTTCCCGGTGATAGGCTCCTGTTGCATCCAGTAGCAGAAGCGTGTGGCCTGTTGGTGCTGTGTCCATAATGACAAAATGATCGTCTGCCTCTTTGATGATCCGCGAGAATGCCTGGAAGACGGCGATCTCTTCAGTACATGGTGAGCGGAGATCTTCCTCCAGCACCGCCAGCCCTTCTGCATCTAACCCTTTCCCCTGATTTTCCAGAACAAAGCGACGATAGCGTTCTGTCTCTACTTTCGGGTCAATACGGCTGACCTGAAGGTTTGGTAGCGAGCCATCCAGCGTATAAGACAGATGTGCTGCCGGATCGGACGTCGTCAGATGGACTTTATGGCCGCGTTTTGCCAGAGATACCGCCACCGATGCCGCAACAGTCGTTTTGCCCACACCGCCTTTACCCATCGTCATTACCAGACCTTTACCTGTCAGGCTGAGTTCATCCACCAATGAGGCAAGTTTCGGTAAATCCAGAGTATTTAGCGTGGTAGTTGGGAGAGACATCGAGGCTTCGCTCTCTGTAAATAACTCACGCAAGGCTTCGAGACCGACCAGATTAAATGGCTTCAGAAACAGCTGCGAGCGGGGAAGGTTCGCCAGATTCTCTGGCATAGCAAGTAGTGCTTTTCCCTCCCGAGCCAAAATACTTTGCGCCAGCGGATCATTCTCACCCACAAATGGTGGCAAGACACCATTAATGGCAAGGTGTTGATGCTGCAAACCGATAGCAGACAGCTCATCATGCGTATGGGAAACCTCTTTTAGTGTCGAAACCTGGGCACGGGCAACCAGAACCAGACGCGTGAGTGCAGCATCAGAGAGAGCCTTAACCGCGTCTGAGTACTGGTGCTGTTGTTTCTCCAGCCCCACCAGCGGCCCGAGGTTAGCGGCGGCATCAGGGTTCGCTTCGAGATAACCGCTCCAGGCCCCCGGCAACTCAAGCATGCGGATAGTGTGACCGGTTGGCGCGGTATCAAATACGATATGGTCATACTTTTCCCGCAACTCATGGTTGGTAAGAAGACCAGTAAACTCATCAAATGCCGCGATTTCCGTAGTACAAGAACCGGAGAGTTGCTCTTCAATACTGCTGACTACATCGGCAGGCATCAGCCCGCGAACAGGGTCGAGCACTCGGTCACGATAGGCTTGTGCTGCAGCCATCGGGTCAACTTCCATCGCCGCAAGATTTTGGACGGTACTGATATCTGTTATTCGGTGGCCGATAGTCTGGCTAAATACCTGACCGACATTGGAAGCCGGATCGGTACTCACCAGAAGCGTTCTCTTACCCTGATCGGCCAGCCACACCGCAGTAGCACAAGCGAGGGATGTTTTACCCACGCCACCTTTACCGGTGAAGAAGATGAACGGGGGAATGTCTTTTAAAAATGGCATATTCATCAGCGATAGCTCCTCTGGAATTAAGGCATACGTGGAATGCAGCAGCAGCTTGGTTCCGCGCTGTCTTCACTCCAGTCCTGAGGAAGCTGAATACCGGCCCAACGGGCGATATCTTCACGAGTCGGCAGTTTGCCTGCCATTACCAGCTTGCCGTCAAGTAAGGTGACAGGAAGGGATTCCATCCCTGATGTGTTCAGGAACTCTTTGATGACAGGCGTATTCAGGAACTGCTGCGGATTCTTCGCGAGGCTGTAGCGCTGAATATCAACGCCATTTTTTTTCGCCCATTCGGCGCTGGCGTTCCATTTGACGGCTTCGTCACTGACCACAACGCTACTGGTTGCGCAGCAGCCTGCAGCTTCAAAGATCTCAATTTTTGACATGGACTGTTTACCTCTGTGTTTAGTCATTTGGCTTTACACTGAGGTAAACGAAGGTGGTGGGAAAAAGATGCGCGATTAATTCATTTTTTTGTGGCAGCAGACGGGAGACGTGTCATCCGCCTCAATCTGACAAAGTTCTGTCATCGTTTCTTTCAGGTGCTTCCTGGCCCGAAGCAGACGGGATTTAAACGCCGTAAGCGTGATTCCCAGTTCATCGGCCAGAGACTGCTGGGGACGCCGGTTAAGGTCGGACTCTTCAATCAACCACCGCTCATCTTCGGGTAAAGCCTGTAATGTTTCAGGCAGGCATATACCCAGCATTGAGATTGCATCAGGGGATGCGTCTGTTAATAGGGCATCTTCTTCCAGCTCAACAAACTCCCTGGTGGTGCGGTACTCATCAATCAGCAGATTCCTCGCCGCCCGATATAGCCAGGCTCGCGGATTCTCCATCTCGCAGAAACTGTCTGAATGAGCGCGGGCACGCAGGAATAGCTCTTGCAGAAGGTCGGCTGCTTTTTCGCTATCACCTGTCTTCGATGTCAGGAAGCGAGAGAGTTCGGCTTCATGTTGCCGCCAGAACACGCTCATGCAGTTGTTGAATGCCGTTATATCACTCATACCAGCCCTCAGATTTTGCTCTGATTAACCCGCCGGGAAAGTTCTTCTGCTGACTCTTTTCGTTCGCTGTAGCGATCAACGAGATAGGCTGAGTTACCTCGGGTCAGCAGAGTAAATTTCACCAGTTCTTCCATCACATCCACGATCCGGTCGTAATAAGACGACGGCTTCATGCGTCCATCTTCATCAAACTCCTGCCAGGCTTTTGCGACAGAGGACTGATTCGGGATGGTGATCATCCGCATCCAGCGGCCAAGAATGCGCATCTGGTTTACGGCATTGAAAGACTGAGAGCCACCGCAGACCTGCATTACGGCCAGCGTCTTACCCTGCGAAGGGCGAACTGCACCTTCTGATAACGGTATCCAATCAATCTGGGCCTTCATGATGCCGGTCATCGCACCATGGCGTTCAGGGGAACACCACACCATCCCTTCGGACCAACGAACCAGCTCGCGCAGTTCCATGACTTTAGGATGCGAGTCAGGTGCATCATCAGGAAGAGGCAAGCCAGAAGGATTGAAGATCCGCACGTCTGCGCCCATTGCGGTCAGTAACCTTGCCGCTTCTTCCGTTGCCAGTCGGCTATAGGAACGTTCGCGCACAGAGCCGTACAACATGAGGATACGTGGAGGATGGGGAACGGCAGGAACACCGAATCTTGCCTCTGTGATTGAGGTGTCGAACAAACCCGAATCAACATTCTTAAGATCACCTGTCATTTTAGTTCTCCGTCTTCTGGGGCATGGTGAGGCAGTCGTCAGTTCCTGAGCAGCATTCTTCGGTCAGGAAGGCAATCAGAGCCTCAAGGTTTTCATATCGAGCATGGCAAAAGAGCGTTCTGCCCTGACGTTCCTGTCGTATCAGAGAAACTGATATCAACGAGGAAAGATGATGGCTCAGCGTAGACGCTGGGATTTCGAGCCGCTTCTGCAGCTCGCCAACAGGTAAACCTTCATGCCCGGCTTTAACCAGCTCTCTATACAAGCTCAGGCGCGTAGGATGACCCAGCTCTTTCAGGGTTTCTGCTGCTTTCGAAAGCTCCATTTGCATCTCATTTCTATATCTCCGGAATTATGGAAATAATAACTTATTTTCCCAGGAAACCATAGTCAACATGCCTGAGAGCCAAACTGGAGAAACGACTTAATTTGCAACGGAGGTTCCAGTGGTCACGATGCTAAACCTGAGTTGAAGGGCTGTTCCACTGCTGGTATCGGCAGAGTTAGCCCTTTGGCAGTAGAGCGATGAGGCTGTACTTAACTGCTCAAGTGCTCTCAAACGCCAGCCACGCCGCTCGGCATCACTGCAACATCCAGCCAGGCTATCCCGGCAGACCCTTAGCCGGGTGATGTGTAAACGGTATTCCGCCACTTTTACCGCGATTGTGTTCTATGCTGTTTCATTTTTGATTTCTCTTGTTTGACAGGTATGAGAAATACCCGACAGGTAAGCTGTCGGGTATAAATGGAGTTGTGAATTGTTGATTCAGTAAAGGTCGGAACGTCAGGCTTCCAGGGGCAGGTTCAGTCACGACTGCGAGGACATTATTTATCGCCGTAATAACGGGGTTTGTACAGGATGGCCGAGCCAGTTGCGTAGCCGTAGGATCAGGGGCCTGGCTTACGTGGACGCCCTGCCGCTGAGCGTGGAGGAACGTCATTACAGCCGTATGCACACAAACCTTCTTTTTGTTCTTCCTTAGCCAGATAGCTCAGAACATGACGGATATTGTTAATGCTTTCCGGATCGTTATACCGAACAGGTATATTGATATTTACAGAATACTGCGGCCGATATTCACATCGGTGCGATACGCCGTCCCGGTGCGTTATTTCCTCCCAAAGTGTATTTGCTGTAAGGGCAAAGGGATAAGAGTGCTGTGTTTTTTGTCTGTCCAGCCAGAATACGACATGCGCATGGTATCTATGTCGTTCAGTCCATTCGACAACCCAGAAATAGCCCACCACACCTTTCTCTTTTGTCATTTTCTCCATTAGTACACGCAAGTCATGTTCAAGTGTTTGGTGATTTAAGTGTGAATACCTGGCACTTTTCTTTTTGTAGAAAAAATCCATGCGTAATGCCAAAAGGCATGAGTATCTGTTTATCATTTCATCGATGTGTGCATTGAGAACTGAAGCCAGGAACCAGTCTTCATTAAAATTTCTATCTGAATTTTTGAGCATGATTATTCCACTGCTGATGATGAGAGAGGTCAGTGCAAGCACTAAGTTAGTGATGTTTCATGCAAGACTTTTTTTAAGGCAATGCTGAGTTGATGCTTAAATTAATTATTGCTTTAAAGATGAGGTTGGTTGTTGCAATAGTATTTGCGAGGGTGTTTAAAAGAGACATTGACAGTAAGCGGTGAATATAAGAACAAATGAGAGTGAGTGTAATTATATTAAAAAACCTATATTAAATTACGTAGCCTTCCTGTATAAAACACCAGCATTAAAGGTTCTAACCTCGAGATGCTTGTATTCTATCCAGCATCCATTTTTCCACTTCGCTTTTTAGCCAGCGTGAACTGCGACCCAGCTTAATTGGTGCAGGGAACGCATTCTCTGAAATTAATCGGTAGAACCATTTGTCTGTCATGTTTGTATAGGCGGTGATGAACGTCATATCAACGAGCTGATCATTCAGTAAAGATGTGGTTGTCTGGGTGCTGGATGATATCGGATGAGTTTTGTTTGTCATGGAAAAGCTCCCGCAATTTAGTGTGAGTTCGGGAGGCGATGCGTGGTACCCAGTGGTACCTTGGATATTCACCTCACACCATGGTACTTAACAGTAAAAAAATACAGTTAATATCTTTTATGCTCAGTATGAGCCCCTTTTTTAGGATGTACTTAAGAGAGTCCTGTCGAGCCGCCTGCAAGCAAATTTTAGACTGTGTAAAGCTATGTTGATTTTCCAGAAGTACCTCTCAAGGTTGAGATTCACAGCTCTGCGCGTTTAGCGCATAGCAAGCTATGTCATAGCGCTAACGAGGCTTTCACCGCCATGATCGTTTTTTTCGCGCATGCTTAAAAAACGAAACTTAAAAATGAGAATGACAATCGACATCAGATTTATTGGTGTTAGATACCTTTAATTCTTAAATTCCAGGTCGGTATTCAAAAGGGAGTATTTCTTTCTTGCCTGACGCCCATAGCAATATATTATCTTTGATTTTGATTACATCCGTACTAAAGAAAGAGTTGTAAAACCCTACTAATTCAGAATAAGAATCCAAATCCAACTCAAGCATCATGAAGGTAATCATTACGGACCTGTACAAATAACCATTTTTATCAAATAAGTTTGATAAAAATGAATAAACCTTAGGGGTGCCATTTCTTGCTATGTTAAAAATAATATAAATTGCTATCAACTCTAACGTAAAGGATTCATTTTTATATTTTTTAGCGAGTTTTAACATCGAATCATTAACACCAATGACATTCAATCTTTTCAGTTCATTTAATAAGAGGCCAAATAATGGAGGAGCATCACCAGGGCTAAGATATGGTAGGTTATTACTATATTGGTGAGGGTGTAAAGGTGTCTCAATTGTTAATTGGAGTAATTTTAATGCCACAGACCGTTCATCCTCTAACGCAATTAAAGATTTGTACAGGCTGAGTGGTTTTTTTATGTTGGCAGTACCCCTGATGTTGCGGTTTTTTGCGAGTTGATTAATTACTTTGTTTTTTAAAGTAATAGGTATAATAATGTTTTGTTGGGATGAGGAATCTTCTGTCTTACCTGGGAACGGAAGTTTATAAAGTTGCAATTTTAAATTTCCTTCGCCGCCACCAAGATGATTTTTTGCATAAAGCGTGCTGTTTTTACAAAAATCAATCCAGGAGTAGATACTATACAGTTCCGTTACTTCATTTAATGAGACAGGGAGTTCTGACCCGATTCTTATACGGCGTACATAGCTTTCTGTGTTTCTCCAGGCCGGTGTTTTTCGTATTAATACAAGCTTCTCTCTGGCCTGTCTTATTAATCCAGCATCTTCAATTGAAGATATCTTTCTGACATATCCCCTCCTGCTATTGAATGCGCAATAGTAAATTCGCCCCTTCTTTAATCGTTTTATTTTACGAGGGATATATTTATTAATCTGATAAACAAGGTCTTTTTTCTTGCGTTCACTCAGCTCGCAGAAGCGCAAATAATGTTTTTTACAGAGCCTTTTACGTTTTGCTTCAGGTAATGGGGACACTAAACGCTTGCAGTTTTTTCGTACACATTTAGCCATTTCATATTCCCTCATTCCAGAAAAATTTAAACCTATATTACTCCTTTGAACAGACGGTTAACCATTTTTCGGCGCTATTTTTCCACAGGAGTAAATCATGCCTCAAATCCCCGATCCGCAGGATACCAGTGATGCGGTGCGTACCTGCCTCAATCTCTTACCCCGGCAGGCTACTGAACGTATTCTATTCCGTCTCCAGGAGGCGATTAACTATGAACCCGTGATAGGCATCATGGGCAAAAGTGGTGCGGGCAAGAGTTCATTATGCAACGCGCTTTTTCAGCAACCCGTTTGTCTGACCAGTGATTTGCTAGGCTGCACCCGCGAACCCCAGCGTCTGTTACTCACCGTTGGTGACCGCAGCATGACACTGGTGGATTTACCGGGTGTGGGTGAGACACCAGAATACGACGAGGAATATCTGGCGCTCTATAAGGCGTTGCTGGGAGAGCTGGATTTGATTATCTGGGTACTGCGTGCCGATGACCGTGCCCGGGCAACGGATATCACGGCATACAGGGCACTGATGGAAGCCGGTGCTGACCCTTCACGTTTCCTGTTTGTACTGACTCAGGCCGACCGTATTCCACCCCTAAGGGATGGTGAGCCTTGGCAGGCATCACCTTCTTCTGAGCAATGCTTTTCACTGGCTGCAGTCAGTGCGCAGGTTGCCGGTCAGTTGCCGTCCTCTTTCCCGGTCATGGCTGTCTCAGCACATACCGGCTATAACCTGCCCGCCCTAGTGGAGTTGATTGTGCATGCCTTGCCCGTACAGGCCAGCAGTGCCGTGTATTGCCAGCTGAAACCAGAGCATCAGACCCCGGGCACTGACGCCGCTGTACGGCAGCAGTTTGGTGAGGCAGCGGGTAAGGCTTTTGACTCTGTGATTAATCCTGACCACCTGCCTTCTGTCTGGACTGCTCTGTTAAGGAGTCTCCGACAAAAATTAGTGCAACTTGCCACGACATTATGGGACCGAGTATTTGGCTGAAATCTGCCGCTTTACCCCTCAATTACCACATTCAAAAAACAGTATATTGATCTGTAAAAACGATCGATAATAGAATATCGATCGTTTTTATCTATTAAAATATCGATGTATAAGCCCCTATTGATCGCTTTTACCTATCAAAGCAAAGGGATATTTCTTTCTCAAAAGTGTTCATGAGCACGACGCACAGGGACGTTGACATGATGGTCCGGATACAAAGGTGCATCAGGTTCTGTGTACCGCGTCCCCCGTTGCCGCTTCTGATTCATTAATAAGGTGACATATGAAAATTCAGACCGTGATTGCACTTGTTTTGTCAGCCGTTTCGGTTTCTGCTCAGGCGGGTAACTGGGCTGTGAAAAACGGCTGGTGTCAGACGCTGACCGATAATGGTCAGGCACTGGTGATGCTGAAAAACAATACCATTGGCATCTTTGGTCAGTTGCAGGGCTGCCCCAATGGCCCGCAGGAGCTGATGGGGAGTCGCATAAATGTAAACGGCAATCTGGTACCCACGTCTCAGTTGTGCAACCAGCAAACAGGATTTAAGGCTGTTGAGGTTGAAGGTGGGCAGGCACCTGCAGCCGCCAGAAAGGCAATTGCTTCGATTGCAGGTCAGGAAACATCGACCCTTCAGGTCTTTGGTGCGCAACTGACATTCACCCGCGGGGACATGATGACGGTCTGCCCGAAATACGTATCTGGCCTTGCTGCCAGTGCTGGTAGTCGAGCGACGGAGATTAACAAAGGCTCAGTCATGAAAGCGGCCAAAGAAGCGTACACGAAAGAGTATGACCGTGACACGGCTGAGGCCGCTGATTTTGGCAGCTACAAAGTGGAGGGAAATACTGTGGTTTATGAGGTCTACAATGCCGGGTATCGTACCTACGATAAGGTGGTGGTGACCGTTGGTGCTGATGGTAAGGCCACCAGTGCCAGGGTTGAATATATGGGGCAATAACGTCTTATCCGCCACGCCATTTTTAATGTTAAAGGCCATGTTCCTTCGGGAGCGTGGCCTTTTCTTTTTATACCGATAAACGCACAAAGGAGTGAATTATGCGATTAGCATCCCGCTTTGGTGCGGTGAACCTTGTTCGCCGTGACCGTCCCTTAACCCGTGATGAACTTGCTCACTATGTTCCCAGCGTGTTCAGTGAGGAAAAGCATGAATCGCGCAGCGAGCGCTATACCTGCATCCCGACCATCACTCTGTTGGATAACCTGCAGCGCGAAGGTTTTCAGCCGTTCTTTGCCTGCCAGACCCGTGTGCGTAACCCCGACAAGCGGGAACACACCAAACATATGCTACGTCTGCGCCGCGAAGGGCAGATTACCGGTAAACAGGTGCCGGAAATTATCCTGCTTAACAGCCATGACGGTTCTAGTTCCTACCAGATGCTGCCGGGACTGTTCCGAGCGGTCTGTCAGAACGGACTGATTTGCGGCGAGAGCTTTGGAGAGGTGCGAGTGCCCCATAAGGGCAACGTGGTGGAAAAGGTTGTCGAAGGGGCTTACGAGGTGCTTGGGGTGTTTGACAGGGTGGAGGAAAAACGCGACGCCATGCAGTCACTAATGCTTCCGCCACCAGCACAACAGGCATTGGCAAAAGCTGCACTGACATATCGCTTTGGCGAGGAGCATCAGCCCGTGACGGAATCACAGCTATTGGCCCCTCGTCGCTGGCAGGATGAGTCCGGAGATCTCTGGACAACTTATCAGCGTATTCAGGAGAACCTAATCAAAGGTGGTTTGAACGGTCACAATGCAAAAGGAGGACGCTCACATACACGTGCAATTAAAGGTATTGATGGTGATGTGAAGCTGAATCGAGCTCTGTGGGTGATGGCAGAAAATATGCTGCATCTCGCCTCATGAACGATATCTCCGTGTTTGTTTATAGCCCTGTAGCTGGTTGTTACGGGGCTTTTTCTTTTAAGGAGCCGCCATGTCCGAACTGATTTTACCTTCGGTCTTCCCGATGAATGAGCAACGTACCATCCGTCGTGCCCTGCGATTACTGGAGAAATATCAGCGGCAGCCCAGTGAGTCGTTCCTTGCCGCTAGTTTCGCGAAAAACTGGTTACAGCTCTATTTGGCAAAGCAGGAGCGCGAAGTCTTTGTTGTTATCTATCTCGATAATCAACATCGTCTGCTGGAGCATGAAACGCTCTTCCTCGGTACGATTAACCATACCGAAATTCATCCTCGCGAAATTGTGAAATCTGCACTGCGTCATAATGCAGCTGCGGTAATCATCTCCCATAACCACCCATCTGGCATTACCGATGCCAGTAAAGCTGACAGAGCCATTACGTCCAGGATTATAGAGGCTCTGGGGCTGGTCGATGTCCGGCTACTGGATCATTTCATCATTGGTGATGGTGAAGCGTTGTCGTTTGCTGAGCATGGATGGCTATAAGAAGAGGAAGGGCTAATGAAAATCATCAGTAAGCGTCAGGCGATGGCAATTTATCGTCTGCATCCTGAATCCCGATTGTTTCAATTCTGTACCGGGAAATATTGCTGGTCCGGGAGCGTCTGCCATTACTACGGTCGTGAAGTTCCGGATATCAAGGGTGTTCTGGCTGTCTTTGCCGAGCGACGCAAGGACCGGAACGGACCGTATGTCTCTCTGCGCAGCGTCACTCTCAATTAACCTTATTAAAGGAGCTTCAGATGTCGAGTAAGACACTCACAGTGAATGATGATACCGCTGAGCCCTGGTGGGGGCTGAATCGTAATGTCATTCCTTGTTTTGGTGCGCGTCTGGTCCAGGAAGGTAACCGCCTGCATTACCTGTCTGACCGCGCCAGCATAATAGGCCTATTCAATAAAGCGGATTTGCTCCGTCTTGACCAGGCATTTCCTGTTCTGCTGAAGCAGGCGGAGCTCATGCTTACCAGCGGCGAACTGAATCCCCGACACCAGCATTGCGTCACCCTCTATGCAAAGGGGCTGACCTGCGAAGCTGATACACTGGGTTCCTGTGGTCACGTCTATATCTCCATTTATCCTACTCAACGCTAATTAACTTTAGAACTCACTTTTACGAGAACAACTCATGAATACTTTACCTGCAATAAACCAGCGGGCTGTTCAGACATGCTTATCACCCGTGGTTGTCTGGCAAATGCTGCTTGCTCGACTACTTGAGCAGCACTATGGCCTGACCTTAAATGACACGCCGTTCAGCGATGAGGCTGTTCTTAAAAGACATATCGAAGCTGGTATCACGCTTGTCGATGCCGTTAATTTTCTGGTGGAGAAGTACGAATTGATCCGTATCGATCGCAGAGGATTTAGCTCACAGGGACAAGTGCCATATTTGACCGTGACAGATATCCTTCATGCCAGGAGAGAATGTGGATTAACGAACAGTTGTCCTTATCGGTAAGTAATATTGTTCTTAGCCGACCGCGGCAGTGAGGTGTACTTCAATAGCTGAGAAAATTTATACGGTCTGTGAAGATATTAGTGGGATTAGCGACTTGATGAAAGGCTCATCGAGTCGCATAAAAAACAAGATGGGGGCATAAATGGGGGCATTTATAAAGATGAAACAAGTAAAAGTGTATATTTATCAATTGTTTTATGTGGTGTGTTATGTTCCTATTATCGCACTATTCACTTCTATCTTATTGATTTAATTAATATTAAATTCATTCAGAGTGAAATCGCGTAGCCTCTACTACATAGAGGTCATACAGCCGATGGCTCAACGTGATAATCTGTATCGCCGTAGCAGCGGTATTTATGTTGTCCGTATTGCAGTTCCCGCCCGATACCGTCTCTACACGGGACAGCGTGAGATTCACGCTTCAACAGAAACAAACGACATCAGAAAAGCGAGAGCGATTGCCGCAGGTCTATTTGTAAGTATCCCGCATAATCGTGCCATTCATATTTAGAAATCATCCGGCAAAATCAATCTGCCAACGATGGAGATCGCTATGCGTAAAGCCCGTCTATCCATGGCTCATAGCACCGGAACGTAAGCGGCGATGAGCAATGCCGTCTTAATAATATTTCGTATCCAGCCCCCCCTGTTCAAACCGTTAATCCAGTAATTTCATCTCCAGCGCCCGGCTCATCGCTTGAGTGCGACTATTCACTTTAAGCTTCGCGTAGATGTTTTTGATATGCCATTTGACCGTCTCGGCAGAAATAGCGAGGGAGCGAGCGATTTCTTTGTTCATCTGACCTTCAGCGATCAGTTGTAATATCTGCAACTCTCGCTCGCTGAGTTCCCCATGAATATCGGGGCTTCCACTATTAAACGGTGTTCCATCTGCAGGCGCGCGCTTGCCGGCCCAGGGTTCATGGACTATCCCTTCCTCTGTACAAGCCGAAGAGGTTTCATTCATACCGGCAAGCAAAGGTTGCAAGGTATCGCCAGCCTCAAGAAAGAGGCCCTTGAGATGCTGTTGTTCAGCCAGCTGCACGACTGGCTGAAATGTCGTGCGCGCTGCCGCAGTTTTGCCGCTGCTCCACAAGGCTAATGACCAGAGCGTACGCAGACGCGCTGCGGTTAACCTGTCCCCCCGGCTTTCCTGATCGGAGACCATCTCAGCCAGTAGAATGCAGGCTTGCGGCGCCAGGCCTCTGGCGAGAAGAAGCCGGCTGCGGCTAAGGGATGCAGACATAACCATAGCGCGTTGGCAGGGATGTTCGGCATCCATTCTGAAGCTGGCGGACATTTGTTCAAGCTGTCGCTGCAGTTGCTCTGCGCCTGTGAAATTGCCGCTCTGCAGTCGCACCCTCACCTGCTCGGCTAACATCATGGCCTGGAGCCGTTGCCAGCCGCGAGACACCGCAAGACGCTGCGCATGCTCCAGCAATCGCTCGGCCTCATACGGCATATCGCCGTCCAGGGCCTGACGCGCGAGATAGGTATAGCAACGACTCAGCGCGTCGGGTGGACTGAATCGGTCGATGAATTCGAGCCGATCGGCTAACAGATGCTCGGGCGAGTCCCCCCTCTGACATTCATAGGCTATCTCCGCCAGCAGCGGCGCCAGCGTCGCGCCACTGGTCGACTGGGTACCGGTATAACATTCAGCCTGGCGTAACGTTTTCTCTGCGTACCACCCGGCTTTTCCCAGATCGCCCTGACAAAGATGGCACTGGGCAATGATAAACGCGCGATAAACCGAGACAAACAGATTATCTAAAGGACTTTCCGGAGAGGGCATATGCTGTTGAACCTCCAGCGCGTCGTGATAG
Source organism: Klebsiella sp. GG_Kp175 (assembly GCF_040062325.1). Classification (NCBI taxonomy): domain Bacteria; kingdom Pseudomonadati; phylum Pseudomonadota; class Gammaproteobacteria; order Enterobacterales; family Enterobacteriaceae; genus Klebsiella; species Klebsiella sp. GG_Kp175. Next base: position 479,228 of record NZ_JBEAFX010000003.1, read on the forward strand.
CGCTGGTTAACAACATGGCAATAGCTGAGAATATTGCATATCAGACCATCAACCCAGGTGTCACCGCAGGGCACTTCGGCCAGCAACGGCTGAACAATAGCCAGACTCTCCGGGATGTTTTCCGCAAAGGCTTCGCAAATTGCCCGCACAACGCGCAATTTACACCAGGTGCTGCGAGTTAAATCCTCACGATGATGAAGTACCATCTGATCGAGGTTATCAAGCAGCTGCCTCGACTCATCAAAGTGGAAATAATGCGCCAGTGCCCAGGCCAGGTTAATTTGCAGGTCAATGCGCGAAGGATCGGTGCTGGGCGGTAAATGATGCATCCATGAGATCAGGGTATCGATATCCCCTTCTTCCGCCAGTGACTGAGCGCTTGCGCCATCCTGCACGGGGCTATGCACCGGCTTGCCTGCGCTGAGCGCATGGCGTACCGCCTCAGACCACAGCTTCTGTTCGACGAACCAATGACTGGCTAATTCATGTAGCTGTTTGCGATCAATAGCGTTGTTCTGCTGCAGCATAGTCCGAAGATTTTCCTGCAACAGAGGATGGTAGCGGAACCAGTAGCCTTGTTCGTCAAGGGCTGACAAAAAAAGGTTGTGTCGCTCAATCCATGCCAGCATCGCTTTACTATCATCACGTCCTGTCACTGCATTGCATAGTTCGGCATTTAACCGGCTGAGGAAGGACGTTTTCACCAGGAAATCGAGAACCTCTTCCGGCAGCGGGTCCAGTACCACCTCTTTCAGATAGCGAGCAATGGACCGTGTTCCTCCATGCATATTGCGCAACAGATGCTCGGGATCATGCTGTAATTCTGCCGACAATGAAGCGATCTTCATCCCTGCAATCCAGCCCTCTGTCACGGACTGTAGCCGCTGTGCATGGTGGTTGCTGAGGGGTAGCGCAACCGTGCGGCTAAAATAGTGTTTTGTTTCTTCGAGCGTGAATTGCAGGTCTCGATCATAGATCTCCACCAGTTGGTCCTGGGCCTGCAGCTGGCTCAGCGCAAGATTCGGGTGGAAACGGCTGCCAATGATCAGATGCAAGGCGGCAGGCGCATGCTTGATTAAATACCCCAGCGCTTCATAGACCCCACGATCGTTAATCACGTGGAAGTCGTCGATAATCAGGTACACGTCATGCGGGCAGTAGTGTAGCTGGTTAATGAGCCCGGCCAGCAGTTGCTCGGAGCTGGAGAGCTTCTGTTCTTCCATGTCACGCCAGAAATCGGCGTCCCAGTCAGCATAGAGTGGACGCAATGCTTGCAGCAGATAAGGAATAAACTGCCATACGTCATCATCATCCTCATCGAGGCTCAGCCAGGCGATACGTTCGCCCTGGGCGACCATCTGCTGATGCCATTGCGCCAACAGCGTGGTTTTGCCAAATCCAGCGCCGGCGCAGACGACGCCCAGCCGGCACTGCTGAACGGGACTGAGAAGCTGAAGCAGCCGGGGGCGCTCCAGCAATTGTATTGAGGAGCGAGGCGGGACGAATTTGGTCAGGATTAGCGGCAAGCCTCGCGTCAGCCGCAATGGCCCGGAGACCAGTGAGGGTGATTGGCGACCTTCTAAATCCAATGGCTTCATCCGTGGTGTCTACTCGCTTTGTTTTTTTCAATTGTACGCCAGCCCCCGGGATGACATGGGGCAGCCAAACTTTATTGCTACACAAAATTTAGAAAGTTTGACCTCAAGCATGAAAACCCCCACCTACCCCCCCCATGAAGGTGGCTTCGCACTCCCTTTAACCGCTCGTAGATTCATTGCATGGGTGTGGCCAGGGTTATCCGCCCTGTCTGTTGGCCCCGCCTGGGTGACCTTTATTGAGGAGAATTAAACGATGCTCAGCAAACAGGCGTTATTGCAGGCTTACCGCAAGATGCGGGAGATCAGAACATTTGAAGAGCGGTTGCATCAGGAAAATACCAGCGGTGATATTCCGGGCTTCATTCACCTTTACACCGGTGAGGAGGCCATCGCGGTGGGGGTCTGCGAAAATTTAACGAGCGCAGATTTTATTGGTTCAACACACCGTGGACATGGCCACTGTATTGCTAAAGGTTGCGACATTCACGGCATGATGGCCGAAATATTCGGTAAGGACAGCGGGTTATGTCGCGGCAAGGGCGGGTCGATGCACATTGCCGATCTGTCGAAAGGAATGCTGGGGGCGAACGCTATCGTTGGGGGAGCCCCTCCCCTGGCCATCGGCGCCGCGCTAACGGCAAAGACGCTAAAAACCGGCAACGTCGGTGTCTCTTTTACGGGCGATGGTGGTTCTAATCAGGGCCTGGTCTTTGAAGCCATCAATATGGCCGTCGTGCTCCAGCTTCCAGCCGTCTTTATTTTCGAGAATAACGGTTACGGCGAAGGGACCGGCCATGACTACGCCGTGGGTGGGCGTGATATCGCCCGGCGCGCCGCTGGCTTCGGCCTGCCGGCAGTGACCGTCGATGGCACCGATTTCTTTGCCGTTTATGAGGCAACCTCAGAGGCGGTCAAGCGTGCGCGAGAAGGCGGTGGCCCAAGCGTCATTGAGGCCAAAGCCTTCCGCTGGCATGGTCATTTTGAGGGCGATCCCGCGCTATACCGCGCGGAAGGTGAAGTGCAACGCCTGCGTGAACAACATGATCCGCTGAAGATTTTCACCGCTAAGGTCAAGCAACATATCACCAAGGAAGAACTGGCGGCGATTGACGAGGAAGTAGAAGCCCTGGTCAACGATGCCGTATTGAAGGCCCGCGCCGCTGCCTACCCGGCTCCGGAAGACCTGCTGACAGACGTGTACGTCTCATACTGAGGGTGATAACCATGACAATAAAAACCTATCGTGAAGCGGTCAAGGAAGCCCTGGCTCAGGAAATGGAACGCGATGAACGCGTGGTGCTCATCGGTGAAGACTTGCGTGGCGGTCATGGCGGAAATGCGCCCGAAGAGGCGAAAATAGAAGCCTTTGGCGGTGTGCTGGGTGTCACTAAAGGGCTGTGGACGCAGTTCGGCTCCGATCGGGTGATCGACACGCCCATTACCGAGTCGGCCATCATCGGTATGGCGGCCGGCGCCGCAGCGACGGGTCTGCGGCCGGTCGCGGAATTGATGTTCATGGATTTTTTTGGCGTGAGTCACGATGCGCTGTACAACCAGGCGGCTAAGTTCCGCTACATGTTTGGTGGCAAAGCCAGAGCTCCGCTGGTGATGCGAGGTATGATCGGCGCGGGGTTTTCCGCCGCGGCCCAGCATTCACAGTCACCCTATAATATCTTTGCCACCACCCCAGGGCTGAAGGTGGTGGTGCCCTCGACGCCTTATGACGTCAAGGGTCTGTTAATCCAGTCCATTCGCGACGACGACCCGGTGGTATTCTGCGAGCATAAAATGCTGTACGACCTCAAGGGCGAGGTACCGGACGAGAGCTATACCATCCCGCTAGGTGTAGCCAACTATACCCGCGAAGGAGAGGACGTCACCATCATTGCGCTGTCGGCAATGGTGCATAAAGCCAACCAGGTGGCGGACAAGCTGGCCAAAGAGGGGATCTCGGTCGAGGTGGTCGACCCGCGAACCATTTCGCCGCTGGATGAGGAAGGGATTCTGGAATCGGTGGCTTCCACGGGGCGGGTCGTGATTGTCGACGAATCCGCGGCACGCTTCGGTTTTGCTCATGATGTCGCGGCGCTGATTGCGTCCCAGGCATTCCATTTCCTCAAAGCGCCCGTTCTGCTGGTGACGCCGCCACACACGCCGGTCCCGTTCTCCCCTGCTCTCGAAAAACTCTGGATCCCTGGTGTAGAACGTATCGAAGCCGCCGTCCGTCAAGTGCTGGAGGATTAACCTATGAGCGAAATCAAGACGCTTGAAATGCCAAAGTGGGGGCTTTCCATGGAGGAAGGCTTGCTCGCTCGGTGGGCAATCCAGGAGGGTGACAGCTTCACCCCAGGGCAGGAAATCTGTGAGATTGAAACCAGTAAAATCGTCAATGTGCTGGAGGCACCCTTTGCCGGTACGTTACGTCGGATAATCGCCCGCGAGGGTGAGACGCTTCAGGTAGGCGCCGTGCTGGCCCTGGCGGCTGACGCGTCGGTCAGCGATGCTGAACTGGACAAATTTGCTGCCAGCCTGGCTTCGGCGAAACCCGCAGCCCCTGGCCCGGAGTCTGCCGCGCCGGGCGTAGCGGCACAGGCAGGCGCTAAGCCAGCTTCCATTGTTTCCCCGCCATCCAACAGCCCCGAGCCCCCTGTTGGGCAGACCGATATCCCCGTCAGTCTGCAAGGCGTGACCGATGTGACTCAGGTTAATGCCACGCCCCATGCGTTAAGACTGTCTGCCCGCTGGGGTGTCGACCTGAAAAAAGTCCGCGGCAGCGGGCGCGGGGAGCGTATCTCTGTTTCTGATCTGGAAAGCGCGATCGTGGCCGCCGGCGGTCGTCTGGCCTCTCCGACGCCCCCCGTTCGTCGCAGCAAAGCGCCCCGCTCGCATGCCGATGATAGCCAGGTATCGGCTACCCCGCTGGCGCGCCGTCTGGCCGGCAAACTGGGTATCAACTTACATGACTGCCGAAGCAGCGGTTCACGCGGTCGGGTGAGTCGCGATGATGTGCTGGCCGCGGCGTTGTTACTCGACGAGCAACCGCAGACCAGCCCTGTGCAGGAGAGTGCCCCGGCACCCTTTGAGAGCATCCCGATGTCCGGTATGCGGCGGGCTATCGCTTCTCGCCTGCAAACGTCCAAGCAACAGTCTCCCCATTTCCGTTTGAACGTCGATCTCGATCTGGAACGACTGTTAGCGTTACGTCAGGACATTAACCGCGAAGTACCCGGCGTCAAGATTTCGGTTAATGACCTGTTGGTGAAGGCCTGCGCCCTGGCTCTGGTGGCCGTGCCTGACGTCAACATCCAGTTTGATGAAGCGACACAAAGTATCCGCCGCTTTGCTGATGCCGACATTTCGGTGGCCGTTGCGCTGCCCGCCGGGCTAATTACCCCTATTGTTCGCTCGGCGAACCGGAAATCGATTAGCGACATATCGAACGAAATTCACTCGCTGGTGACCAGAGCCAAAGCGGGCACGCTGAAGCCGGAAGAGTTCCAGGGCGGGACCTTTAGCGTGTCAAATCTGGGAATGCTCGGCGTCCGGCAGTTTGACGCCATCATCAATCCACCGCAAAGCGCAATCCTCGCCATTGGCGCCGGCGAGCTCCGGGCGGTAGTACGCGACGGGCAAATCGTCGCGCGCCAGCAAATGACGGTATCGCTATCCTGCGATCACCGGGTCATCGATGGCGCGGCAGGTGCGGCTTTTCTCCGGGAACTCAAGCGACTGATTGAAACCCCGACCTTGATGTTTATCCAGGAGACGAGCTATGCACGATAAATACGATGTGCTGATCATCGGCGGTGGTCCTGGGGGATACGTTGCCGCCATCCGTGCCGGTCAGCTAGGGCTTCGTACCGCATTAGTGGAAAAACAGCATCTGGGCGGCATCTGCCTGAACTGGGGATGCATTCCAACCAAGGCGCTGCTGCATGGCGCTGAGGTTGCGCACACTATCACCCATGCCAGTCAGCTGGGCATCAGCGTGGGCGAGGTGAACGTCGATCTGCAAAAACTGGTGCAGTTTAGCCGTAACGTATCGCAACAGCTCACCGCAGGGGTTGCGTACCTGTTGAAGAAAAATGGCGTGCAGGTCATTGATGGCACCGCGCGGCTGCGCGGCAAGGGGCAAATAACGGTCGAGGATGCCCGCGGTGAAGCCCGCGATTACCGGGCCGATCACGTGATCCTGGCAACCGGCGCCCGGCCACGCGCATTACCAGGCATCACGCCAGATGGCGAATATATCTGGACCTATTTCGAGGCGCTGCGGCCTAAGCGATTGCCCAAGTCGCTCTTAATCATCGGTTCAGGGGCGATTGGCGTCGAGTTCGCCAGCCTTTATAACGATCTGGGCTGTAAAGTAACGCTGGTCGAGCTGGCTTCGCAGATTTTGCCAGTGGAAGATGCCGAGGTGTCTGCAGCAGTGCGTAAGTCATTCGAAAAACGCGGTATTCAGGTCCATACCCAGACCCTGGTGACGCAAGTACAGCTCACCGATACCGGGGTGCGCTGCACACTGAAAAACACCGGCGGCGAATATTCCCAGGATGTCGAACGTGTGCTGCTGGCGGTCGGCGTACAGCCGAATATTGAAGATCTGGGGCTGGAAACGCTGGGCGTTGAGTTAGACCGCGGTTTTATCAAGACGGACGCGGCTTGTCGCACTAACGTATTCGGGCTTTATGCCATCGGCGATGTAGCCGGCCCGCCGTGTCTGGCGCACAAGGCCAGCCACGAAGGCGTGATCTGCGTTGAGACACTGGCCGGTATCGAAGGCGCCCATCCGCTTGATCGCGACTATGTGCCCGGTTGCACTTATGCCCGGCCTCAGGTTGCCAGTCTGGGCCTGACGGAATCGACGGCTCTGGCCAGGGGACGGCCCGTCAGGATCGGTAAGTTCTCTTATCAGAGCAATGGTAAGGCGCTGGCCAGCGGCGAGACAGAGGGTTTTGTGAAGACGATTTTCGATGCTGAAACCGGCGAGTTGCTGGGCGCGCATATGGTTGGCGCACAGGTCACGGAACAGATCCAGGGCTTTGGCATCGCCCGTCACCTGGAGGCCACAGACGAAAGTCTCCTGTCGATGATCTTTGCGCATCCGACACTTTCCGAAGCGATGCATGAATCCATACTCGCGGCCTGCGACCAACCGTTGCATCAATAAAAAATAAGGGAGGCGATAGCTGAGCGATACGGAGTAAGTTCCCGTTATCCCTCCCGCACTCCCCGGCAGAAGATCCCCAACAACGGTTACGGCAGGATCTATTGATCTGAAACGCTAAGCGCCATGCGTAAATTCTGTATATTTAGTAGACAACCAAACGACAGGAGGGGCGATCTATGACACAGCACGAAAGTTTTTGCCAGGCCTGCGGAATGCCGATGTCCGCACCTGATGCGCAAGGGGCCAGCGATAAATATTGCGCGTATTGCAGCGACAGCGACGGTAATCTGAAATCCTGGGAAGAGGCCGTATCCGGTCTGGCGGCTTTTCTCGACTCCTGGCAAAAGGTGGGCGTAGCGGAATCACGGAAACGGGCAAAACGTTATCTGACGGCGATGCCTGCCTGGGCGCACAAAGCGGATGAGTAATTTGCCCGGGCGGCAGGATGAAATCAGTAGGGACAGATCGCCATGCCGACAACATTGCTATAGCGTTTTTGTACGCCATCCGGACAGGAATAAATGCGCGTTGTAGATGACGACCTGCAGGCATAGGCATGCATGGATGCGATCTTCATGCGGATGAAATAAACGCCTGGCGTTCTCACCCTTGACCGGATGCGTTATTGCCTGGTTTTTAAAGGTTCTGTTTCTGTATTTAACCCGGCACTTCTCATGGAATACAACATATTGATGTGATGAATCTCTCATTTCAACGATACCAACTGGACAATAAGTTATCGCGTGTGTTAGTTATTTAATCACGCAAGAGAACAGATTTAATTTAAAAAAGTTAAACCTTTCTCACTTTGCTAAAAAATTGCATTGATAATGCTTTGGAATCCCGAACCATTATCAAAAGGGTATGTGAACAGAAAGCCCTCAGAGACGCGAGTCTCTGAGGGCTTTTTTTTTGTTTTTTTATCTCAGGAGTAAATAAATGTCTAAAGAACGTCGTCTCGCAAGAATATTCGCAAAAGATGGTAAATCCGTGACCTTAGCGCTGGATGGCTACTATTTTTCCACGAAAACAAATGGTATTGATAATACGATAAATCAGCTCCCTGCTCTGGTGGAACACGGCCTGGATTGTGCGCTCGTCACGTACGGCATGTTGAAGAATTATCGGGAAGCATTAAACAGCGTTCCCGTTGTCTTACGCGTCGACAGCACGGTCAGTATCTTTGACAATACCGTTCCCGATACTACCCCCGTTTTTTCCGTCGAAGATGCGCTTAAAGTCGCTGCCGAGGGCGTGGTCTGCATGACCTTCCCCGGCGCCTTCAATGAAGAAAAAACCCACATTATGGCGATGCAACTCGCGCAGGCAGCGGATCGCTGGAACGTACCGCTGATTGTCGAATCGCTCCCGTATGGTTATCCCGTCACCAGCGATGATTCTAACAATCCGGCCATCATCGCTGCATCGGCCCGCGCAGCGGTGGAGCTGGGCGCGGACGTCATCAAAACGCGTTTTACCGGTTCACCAGAGGACCGACTGATCGTTGAAGCTGCTGGCGTGCCGGTGCTTGCCTTAGGAGGGCCAAAAACCGGCATCGACGGTTACTTCAAATTTGTTCAGCACTGTATGCAGATGGGTGCGAAAGGCGTGGCTGTAGGACGAAACATTACCCAGGATCCGCAGCCGGCGAAAGTGGTAGCAGGCCTGAATGCCATCATCCATGAAAACGCAACAGCGGAAGATGCATACAGCCTCTACATGGCTAAATAACATCGGAAATTAATATGATTTCAAATAACACCATCATCCCTTCCATCAGGAAGTATAAATACTTTGAGAAAGCATTATCCTGCCAGTCAGAATATGTACTGCTATCCGAAGCGAATATCGGCAATCTGCAGTCGCTGATTGGCAAATGCCATCAAAGCGGTAAGAAGGCCCTCGTTCACCTTGAATTACTGGGCGGCTTTAAACCGGATCAGGCGGGGATCAATCTGCTGAAAAATTATTACAAGGTTGATGGTGTTATTTCTTCCAATCTCTCCGCGCTACGCTACGCCAAAAAGGAGGGATTGCTGACCGTATATCGGGTTTTACTTATCGATTCGCGATCGCTTGATCAGTCGCTCGATATTGTTAAACACAGTCCACCGGACGCAATTGAAATCTTACCTGCTGAATATGCCTGCCAGTGTCTGGAGTTGATTAGCCGAAATTTGAAAGGCTTTGATGTGGTATTCATCGCCGGAGGCTTTGTTAAGCGCAAATACCTTGTAGATAAAATATTCCATGCCGGATTTAAAGGGATAACCACCAGCGAGCCCGGCTTATGGTAACCAATAAGGAGTCCACGCGAATGAAAGATGAATACGTCATGGGCATCGACAATGGTGGAACCGTCACCAAGGCAGCCATCTATGACCGTAAAGGACAGGTGCTCGCCATCGCCTCAAAATCCACGCAGATGCTGACACCCCGGGAATTCCACACAGAGCGCAGTATCGATGAGCTGTGGGCCGCTAATGTCGAAGTGATTAAAAAAGCGATTGCGCAATCAGGTATCGACGCCAGCCAGATAAAAGGAGTGGCCGTCACCGGTCATGGTAACGGTTTGTATCTGGTCGACGAAGAAGGTCACCCGGTGCGTAACGGCATTATATCCACCGATAGCCGGGCAAAAGAGTACGTTGAGAGATGGCAACGCTCGCCAGAATTCCTTACCGACATTTTGCCAAAAACAATGCAGTCCATCTGGGCCGGACAACCTGTCGCCCTGCTGGCATGGCTGAAGGAGTTCGAGCCCGAGACGCTGCAAAAAGCGCGTTATATTTTTATGGTCAAGGACCTGATCCGTTTTTACCTGACCGGAGAGGCTTTTCTTGAGCTGACCGATATCTCAGGGACCAACCTGATCAACGTACGTGACTGCCAGTATGACGATGAACTACTGGCATGGTGGGGACTTGATGAACTGCGGGACAAATTGCCCCCCATCAAACGCTCAACAGAATGCTGCGGAAAAATCACTGACGACGTGGCCCGTCTGACCGGTTTATGCGCAGGTACGCCGGTTTCTGGCGGGGTGTTTGATATCTCGGCCTCTTCCATTGCCTCGGGGATTAACAGTCTCGATAAGATGGCGATCGTCACCGGCACCTGGAGCATAAACGAATACGTTACCGACCACCCGGTTATTGATAAAGATCTGTTTATGACCTCCATTTATCCCATTGAAGGTAAATGGCTCATCACCGAGGCCAGCCCCACCTCCGCGAGCAACCTGGAGTGGTTTATTAACAACTTTATGGAGAGCGATCGGAAAACCTCCGCCGAACAAGGATCGTCGGTCTATGACCTGTGCAATAAGCTGGTTTCATCAACGGCGCCGGATGAAAGTCACCTGCTGTTCTTTCCGTTCGTGTTTGGCTCTAACACCATTCCCGACGCCTCGGCCGGCTTTATCGGTGTCAACAGCTTCCATAAAAAAGCCCATTTTCTGCGGGCGATTTATGAGGGCGTGGCCTTCAGCCATCTCTACCACACCGAGCGCTTACGTAATATTAACCCGAAACTAAGCCGCACTATTCGTATTGCTGGCGGCGTCACGAACTCCCCGGTCTGGCTGCAGATATTCGCCGATATCTTCCAGGCCACGCTGGAAATCGTTGACGTCAAAGAGCACGGAACCCTGGGTACCGCGATGACCGCCGCCGTTATGGTGGGCTGGTTTGCAGAGGTATTTGCGGCCTCAAACGACATGGTCCATGTCTCACGCACCGTCTCCCCTAATCCGGAAAACCACCGGGTCTACCAGACCAAATACCAGCTTTATAAAAACCTGTTATCAGAAATGCAGTCGCCGTGGAAAAGCTGCAGCAACTACATCGCGCACTAAGTGAGGAAAAAATGGATCTGAATTTAACGAATCGTACGGCCATCGTGACAGGCGGCGCAACCGGCCTGGGGAAAGAGTTTGTTCTTTCTCTCGCCAAAGAAGGCGTCAATATCTGCTTTACCTATATGCGTGAGGAAGAGCATCCCGAACGGCTGATCGAAACGATGAAGGCCAGCGCGAACGTAGAGATCATCGCGGTCAAAACCGATCTCTCTGACGAGCAGAGCCGGGAAAATCTGTTTGCCACCTGTATCGACAGACTGGGCAAAGCCGACATTCTGGTGAATAACGCCGGGATCTGGCTGAGCGGCTACGTCACCGAGATCAGCCCGCAGGACTGGGATCTGGTGATGAATGTCAATCTGAAAGCCATCTTCCATCTCAGCCAGCTGTTTGTAAATCACTGCCTGCAGCATGACCAGATGGGCAGCATTCTGAATATTACCTCGCAGGCCGCGTTCCACGGCTCCACGACGGGACATGCGCACTACGCGGCAAGTAAGGCCGGCCTGGTCGCCTTTGCTATCTCTCTGGCGCGGGAAGTCGCCAAACAAAAAATCAATGTGAACAATATCGCCGTCGGGATCATGGATACTGCGATGATCCGTAAGAACATTGAGCAAAACCCTGACTATTACGTCAGTCGTATTCCGGTGGGCCGCGTGGCCCAGCCGCAAGAAATTGCCGACATCGGAGTCTTCATGGTTTCTCCTAAGACCAGCTATATGACGGGAGCAACTCTGGACGTTACCGGCGGTATGTTGATGCGTTAATCTAGGGAGAATCATTATGAAATGTCTGGCAATTGCCGATCTGTTTATCAATGCAGCGATGATGGAATCAGGACTGAAAGCGCTCAGGGATAAGGGAATTGAAGTAGAAATACGCGAGTGGTCACATGACTCCGTTGAGAAACTTCAGGAAGATAATCTGCGGGTTGAACAGGAAGGAGCAGAAGCGGTGGCCTTACCGGAAGCGCTGCTTCAGGGAATGGATGATATTGACATCCTGATCACTCAGTTTGCCCCCGTCAATACTGCGGTGTTCGATAAACTACCAAAGCTGAAATATGTAGGCGTGCTCCGCGGTGGCGTGGAAAACGTGAATCTTCAGGTGGCGAACGCCCGGGGCGTTGAGGTGATAAACACACCGGGGCGTAACGCTCGCAGCGTCGCCGAATTCACGGTCGGCATGATCCTGGCGGAAATGCGCAATATCGCCCGTTCACACGATGCCCTGCGTGACAAATACTGGCGTAAAGACAGTCCGAACCATCAGGCGATCCCGGAGCTTGGCGGAAAAGTCGTGGGGCTGGTTGGCCTCGGTCATATTGCCCAACTGGTCGCGGGATTTCTCAGTGGCTTTGGCACGGAGATTATCTTTTACGATAAGTACGTTGCAGACCATGAACGTTATGAGAAAGTCGATTCTCTGGACGAACTGGTACAACGCGCCGACGTTATCTCGTTACATGCTCGCCTGACGCCGGAAACCGAAAATCTGATTAATGCACACCATTTCGCGCTAATGAAGCGCAGTGCCATCATTGTTAACACGGCACGCTCCGGGTTAATCAATGAAAAAGAGATGGTTGATGCGCTCAGATCCGGGCAAATCATGGGCGCCGCGCTTGATACCTTTGATGACGAGCCGCTCCCTGACGACAGTGCATTCTATACACTGAATAACGTGACCATTACGCCGCATATTGCCGGGAGTACCATTGACGCATTCAGTAATTCGCCCAAACTCTTCGCTGAGATCCTTTTAAAGAAACTCAGTTAAATACTAAAAGAACCATTAAAGGTATTAACAGGGCCCAATGGGCACGGGTTAACTCGTGCCCAATTCGCCCGCCTTTTAAGGAATCATTATGGATATTATCAACAGCATTATTAGTCTGGGGGCATCAGTAATGATGCCAGTAATATTCTTTATTATCGCGCTTTGCTTTGGCGTTAAAATCGGTACGGCATTTAAAGCAGGAATGCTGGTAGGCATTGGTTTTGAAGGGGTGGGGCTGGTGATTGGCCTGCTGCTGACAAATCTGGGCCCCGCATCGCAGGCGATGGTTGAGCGTATCGGCCTGCAGTTAACGGTCGTTGATACCGGTTGGCCTACCGCATCGACCATTGGCTGGGGTTCGCCGCTGATGCTGCCCGTCGTGGTGGGCTTTATCGTCATCAACCTGGCTATGCTTCTGTTGAAATTAACCAAAACGGTGAATATCGATATTTTTAACTACTGGATTTTCCTGATCATGGGGTCTGTGGTCTATGCCGGAACGGGAAATTACTGGCTTTCGGTCGGTATTACATTCGCTATTTTTGTGTTGACGCTATTGGCGGCAGATTTAACGGCTCCATATTTACAAAAAAACTATAATCTTAAAGGGATATCATTCCCACATCTTACCTGTATAGCTTACGTGCCGTTTGGCATTGCCTGTAATTACATCATTGATAAGATCCCGCTTATCAATAAAATCAATTTCGATCCGGAAAGTATTAATAAAAAATTCGGCGTTTTTGGCGAGCCTCTTACCCTGGGATTTGTGCTGGGACTGCTGTTGGCCTTCCTGGCGGGATATGACGTTTCTGCTGCCGTTTCACTGGCCATTAAGGTTTCAGCCGCCATGCTGCTGCTGCCTAAAATGATTGAAATTCTGGTGCAGGGATTGTTGATTGTCCGTGATGCCGCTGAAGCAAAACTGAAGGCTAAATTCCCGGGGCGCGATTTTTATATCGGGATGGATACGGCGTTACTGATCGGTGAACCTTCGGTACTGGCGACCGGTCTGCTGTTAATCCCTATGGCTGTGGTGCTGTCTATCATTCTGCCCGGCAACCGCGTACTGCCCTTTGTCGATCTGGCTTCATTAATGTTCCTGCTGGCAATGGTCACGCCGTTCTGTAAACGAAATATGTTCCGCATGTTCATAACCGGAACCCTGATCGTGACCTGCATCCTGTATGTCGGGACGGACATTTCGCAAGAATACACTCAGGCGGCGGTGAACTCGCATATTCCAGTGCCGGAAGGGATGGCCGAGATCACCAATATCGTCGGCGGCGCCACGACGCCTGTCGGCTGGCTGGCCGTCAAGTTTGGCGAGTTTTTTAGCGCCACACCTTAGTACAAGACCACACAAGTAAACAGAGGGCAAACTGCTGCCCTCTGTTTCTTCCTCTTATACTGTGTACTGAATAGCTGGCTCAGCTACGCCCCTGGTTTGAACATCTGACCAGCGCGTCCGCCCCCTGCGCGGCGAGGTGGTTCATTTCTTTTGTGCCCCCTCCTCTTTTCAACCCAACCTGCTATGCTCCTTCTTTCATTATTCTCTGGAGATCCCGATGTTGACCATCTGGGGCCGAAAAACCTCCTCTAACGTGCAGGCGCTGATGTGGTGTGTTGGCGAGCTTGGGTTGGACTATCTCCGGTTCGACGTGGGGCATCGCTATGGCGGTACCGACAGCGAGGCGTTTTATCAGCTCAATCCCAATCGTACGGTGCCAGTGCTGCAGGATGACGAAAATCCGCCGCTGTGGGAAACCGGCGCGATCCTTCGCTATTTAGCCAGTCGCTACGCCGACGACGCCTTCTGGCCGGGCGAACTGCTGGCTCGTACTGAGGTTGATCGCTGGGCCGAGTGGTCAAAGCAGAATATCGCCCTCGGCTTTACGGCGCCGGTGTTCTGGCGCGTGGTGCGCACGCCCGCCGCCGAGCGGGATCCGCAGGCCATCGCCGCGGCGGTGACGGCCCTGGAGCAAAAGCTGGCGATTGCCGAGGCACGTCTCGCCGGCAGTCGCTATCTGGTGGGCGATACCTTCACCCTGGCCGATATCCAGTTTGGTCATGTGCTGTACCGCTACTTTGCCATCGATATCACCCGTCGTCCCCTCCCCCACCTTGCGGCGTATTATGCACGGCTAACCGCACGGCCCGCCTTTCGCCAGCACGTCATGGTCAGCTACGACGAGCTGAAGGTCTGAAAATGGTCGGTAGCGCCTCCTGACGCTACCGACATACCGGTTAACGCGCCATCAGGACAAACACGCCCCAGCCGAGATATTCCCGGGTCCAGGTGACGTGGTGTAGCGGCGCAGTGGTCAACTGCTGGCGAACCTCCGGCGCGAAGTCATCGTGCGGATTGGCCTCCAGCCAGCGGCGCATCGTCAGCCATTTCGCCGCTTCATAACGATCCCAGCCCTCCTGGTCGGCCAGCACCATCTCCACCACGTCATAGCCCAGTTCGCCAAAGTGAGCGACCAGCGCCGGCAGCGTCAGGAAGTCATCGGGTGACTGCGCGCCGCAGGCAACCGCTTCTTCCGCCGTGGCGGGGCGTTTGCGCCACCATGGCTCGCCGATAAGCAGCATGCCGCCTGGGTTAAGACTCTGCTTCAGTAGCGCAATCGTGCCTGCCACTCCGCCGCCGATCCACGTTGCCCCCACGCAGGCGGCAATATCGCACGGCTGACTGGCGACATACCCGCTGGCATCCTGGTGTATGAAGGTCACCCGGTCGCTCACCCCGAGCGCTTCTGCCCGGGCGGCCGCCTGCTGACTGAATAGCAGACTCATGTCCACCCCGGTGCCGACGATCTGATGATCGCGCGCCCAGCTACAGAGCATCTCGCCGGAACCGCTGCCGAGGTCAAGAATGGTGGTGCCCGGCGCCATTCGCAGCGCCCGTCCCAGCGTGGCGTACTTTTCCGGGGTAAAAGGGTTATGAATACGGTGTTCGCTTTCACTGATAGTAAAAATGCGAGGGATATCGATCATGGGTGTTTCTCCTTGAGAGCCATACGCCCGGGCAGAGACCCTGCCCGGGTCGCTGTATCAGCGGTTGTCCGCCTGTGCGCGAACGTTATTCAAACCGGTGGTGTTGATCCGGTACGGCTGGCCATTCACCGACTTAATCAGCTTTTTGGTTTTGAGCTTTTTGAAGACCGCGAGGGTACAGTCGCTCAGCAACAGCCCTTCCCGGGTGTAGCATTCGACGGCGGTAATGCGGCCGGAGGTATCGCGGACGTGCGCAATACGGCCACCTTTGGCGAGTACGTGTAAGGTCCGTTGTTCCTGACGGGATAAATTCATACTGAAACCTGTTCATTATCATGTGCGAAAACATGCCTACACCCGCAGGTGTGTGCGTAAGGTTTAAGCGCAGCGATAATCAGTCCGGCCTGGGCAGGTCGGGAAGCTGATTATCTGATAATGACATTCTCCAGCATCGAAGCCTCGGTGAGCATTGAAAGGTATTTACCGGCTGAATATTAACACCTTCATCTGGTAAGGGTATTGTGCAGATTAAAAACTGTGACCGGTATTACGATTTCCCGTCAGCCTCCCCCCCATTTTTTGCGCTATCCGCCGCTCGCTCTGCTCCTCAACTTTCACCACCACCTTATCCCCCTCCCGCATTGTTAAATAATTGTTGTCAGATCACAAAATGGAAACAAAAAGGCCATTTCGTACGCATTTTATAAAAATGTAGATATTTTTAATTTATGGCTACGAAATGAACATCACCCTGACCTTACAGCGAGGAACGATCCTGATGAACGCCCTGACCGCAGTAAAACCGACACCCGCGCCGTTAGCCCAGCAATACCCTGGCTTTACCGTCTCCCCTTCCGCCCAGTCGCCGCGCCTGCTGGAGCTCACCTTTTCCGCGGACACCACCACCCAGTTTCTGCAGCAGGTCGAGCAGTGGCCGGTGCAGGCGCTGGAGTACAAATCTTTCTTACGCTTCCAGGTGGGCAAGATCCTCGACGATCTGTGCGGCAACCAGCTGCAGCCGCTGCTGATCAAAACATTGCTCGATCGCGCGGAAGGCGCGCTGCTGATCAACGGCGAAGGGATCGATAACGTCAGCCAGGCCGAAGAGATGGTCAAGCTGGCCACCGCCGTCGCCCACCTGATTGGCCGTTCCAACTTCGACGCCATGAGCGGCCAGTATTACGCCCGCTTCGTGGTAAAAAACGTCGATAATTCCGACAGCTACCTGCGCCAGCCGCACCGGGTGATGGAGCTACACAACGACGGTACCTACGTCGAAGAGCAAACCGACTACGTGCTGATGATGAAGATCGACGAGCAGAACATGCAGGGCGGCAATTCCCTGCTGCTGCATCTCGACGACTGGGAGCACCTCGACGAATTCTTCCGCGACCCGCTCGCCCGCCGCCCGATGCGCTGGGCCGCGCCGCCGAGCAAAAACGTCAGCAAAGATGTTTTCCACCCGGTGTTCGACGTCGACCAGTTGGGTCGCCCGGTGATGCGCTATATCGACCAGTTCGTCCAGCCGAAAGATTTCGAAGAGGGCACCTGGCTGAGCCGCCTCTCCGACGCGCTGGAGACCAGCAAAAACATTCTTTCTATACCGGTGCCGGTAGGCAAATTTCTGTTGATTAACAACCTGTTCTGGCTGCACGGCCGCGACCGCTTTACGCCGCACCCGGACCTGCGCCGCGAGCTGATGCGCCAGCGCGGCTACTTTGCGTATTCCACGAATCATTACCAGACTCATCAATAAGGGTTTTCAGGCGAAGGAATTGAGCGGATGTATGATTTCGTGATTATCGGCGGCGGCATCATCGGCATGTCGACCGCCATGCAGTTAATTGAGATTTACCCGGACGCCCGCATTGCGCTGCTGGAAAAAGAGTCCGGCCCGGCCTGCCATCAGACCGGCCACAACAGCGGCGTGATCCACGCCGGGGTGTATTACACCCCCGGCAGCCTCAAGGCGCAGTTTTGCCTCGCCGGCAACCGCGCTACCAAGGCCTTTTGCAAGCAGAACGGCATCCGCTATGACGTCTGCGGCAAGATGCTGGTCGCCACCTCGCCGCTGGAGATGGAGCGGATGCGCGCCCTGTGGGATCGCACCGCCGCCAACGGCCTGCAGCGGGAATGGCTGAGCGCCGGGGAGCTGCGCGAGCGCGAACCGAACATTACCGGGCTCGGCGGGATCTTCGTCCCTTCCAGCGGCATCGTCAGCTACCGCGACGTGGCGGCGGCGATGGCGAAGAACTTCGAATCGAAAGGCGGCGCCATCGTCTACAACGCCGAAGTCAGCGCCCTGAAAGAACACGCCAGCGGCGTGGTGATCCGAACCCGTCAGGGCGGTGAGTATGAGGCCTCGACGTTGATTACCTGCTCCGGGCTGATGGCCGATCGGCTGGTGAAAATGCTCGGCGTCGATCCCGGGTTTATCATCTGCCCGTTCCGCGGGGAGTATTTCCAGCTTGCCCCGCAGCACAATCAGATCGTCAACCATCTGATCTATCCGATCCCCGATCCGGCGATGCCGTTCCTCGGCGTCCACCTGACCCGCATGATCGACGGCAGCGTCACCGTCGGCCCCAACGCCGTGCTGGCCCTGAAGCGCGAAGGCTATCGCAAGCGTGATATCTCGCTGGCCGATACCCTGGAGATCCTCACCTCGCCCGGCATCCGCCGGGTGCTGCAAAACAACCTGCGCTCCGGACTGGGTGAAATGAAGAATTCGCTGTGCAGAAGCGGCTATCTGCGGCTGGTGCAGAAATACTGCCCGAGCCTGACGCTCAGCGATTTACGCCCGTGGCCGGCCGGCGTGCGGGCGCAGGCGGTGTCGCCGCAGGGCAAACTGATCGACGATTTTCTCTTTGTCACCACCGCGCGTTCCATTCACACCTGTAACGCGCCGTCGCCGGCGGCGACGTCGGCTATCCCGATCGGCGCGCATATCGTCAGCAAGGTGCAGACCCTGCTGGCCAGCCAGAGCAATCCCGGACGCACGCTGCGTGCGGCACGTAGCGTGGAGACACTACACGCCGCTTTTACCCGTTAACCCCCTGAAGACAGGAAGCGATTATGCAACTCAACGATATGACTCTGTTTCGCCAGCAGGCGCTGATTGATGGTCAGTGGCGCGATGCGCCCAACGGCGACGTGATTGCGGTGACCAACCCGGCCAACGGCGAGCAGCTCGGCAGCGTGCCGAAAATGGGCGCCGACGAAACCCGACAAGCGATCGAGGCCGCTAACCGCGCCCTTCCCGCCTGGCGTGCCCTCACCGCCAAAGAGCGGGCGAACATTCTGCGCCGCTGGTTCGATCTTATGATGGAGAATCAGGACGATCTCGCTCGTCTGATGACCCTCGAGCAGGGGAAACCGCTGGCGGAAGCCAAAGGTGAAATCAGCTACGCCGCCTCCTTTATTGAGTGGTTCGCCGAAGAAGGTAAGCGCATTTACGGCGACACCATTCCTGGCCACCAGGCCGACAAGCGCCTGCTGGTGATTAAGCAGCCCATCGGCGTTACCGCCGCCATCACCCCGTGGAACTTCCCGGCGGCGATGATCACCCGCAAAGCGGGCCCGGCGCTGGCTGCGGGCTGCACCATGGTCCTGAAACCGGCCAGCCAGACGCCGTTTTCTGCGCTGGCGCTGGCCGAACTGGCGAATCGCGCCGGGATCCCCGCCGGGGTGTTCAACGTGGTCACCGGCTCAGCCGGCGCGGTCGGCGGCGAACTGACCAGTAACCCGCTGGTGCGCAAGCTCTCCTTTACCGGCTCGACCGAGATTGGCCGCCAGCTGATGGAGCAGTGCGCGAAAGACATCAAAAAAGTCTCCCTGGAGCTGGGCGGCAACGCGCCGTTTATCGTCTTCGACGATGCCGACCTCGACAAAGCCGTCGAGGGGGCGCTGGCGTCGAAGTTCCGCAACGCCGGGCAGACCTGCGTTTGCGCCAACCGCCTGTACGTCCAGGACGGGGTATATGAACGTTTCGCCGAGAAGCTGCAGCAGGCGGTGGAAAAACTGCGCATTGGCGACGGCCTGCAGGACGGGGTCACCACCGGCCCGCTGATCGACGAGAAAGCCGTCGCCAAAGTTGAAGAACACATTGCCGACGCCATCGCCAAAGGCGCGAAGGTGGTCACCGGCGGCAAACCGCACGCCCTGGGCGGCAACTTCTTCCAGCCGACCATCCTGGTCAACGTTCCCGACAGCGCCAAAGTGGCGAAAGAGGAGACCTTCGGCCCGCTGGCCCCGCTGTTCCGCTTTAAAGATGAAGCCGACGTCATTGCCCAGGCCAACGATACCGAGTTCGGCCTCGCCGCCTATTTCTACGCCCGCGATCTGAGCCGCGTTTTCCGCGTCGGCGAAGCGCTGGAGTACGGCATCATCGGCATCAATACCGGCATTATCTCCACCGAAGTCGCCCCGTTCGGCGGCGTTAAGGCCTCCGGCCTCGGCCGCGAAGGGTCGAAGTACGGTATCGAAGACTACTTAGAAATCAAATACATGTGTATTGGCCTTTAACAGGAGTGTCGGATGAACAGCAATAAAGCATTAATGGCGCGTCGCAGCGACGCGGTCCCGCGCGGCGTCGGCCAGATCCATCCTATCTTCGCCGAGCGCGCGGAGAACTGCCGGGTGTGGGACGTCGAAGGGCGGGAATATCTCGATTTTGCCGGCGGTATCGCGGTGCTCAATACCGGCCACCTGCATCCGCAGATTGTCGCCGCCGTGGAGGACCAGCTGAAAAAGCTGTCCCATACCTGCTTCCAGGTGCTGGCCTACGAGCCCTACCTGGCGCTGTGCGAAAAGATGAACCAGAAGGTGCCAGGTGATTTCGCCAAGAAAACCCTGCTGGTCACCACCGGGTCGGAAGCGGTGGAGAACGCGGTGAAGATCGCCCGCGCGGCAACCGGGCGCAGCGGCGCTATCGCCTTCACCGGCGCCTATCACGGCCGTACCCACTACACCCTGTCGCTGACCGGTAAAGTGAATCCTTACTCCGCCGGTATGGGCTTAATGCCGGGCCACGTCTATCGCGCCCTATACCCGTGCGCGCTGCACGGCGTCAGCGATGACGAGGCGATCGCCAGCATCCATCGCATCTTCAAAAACGATGCCGCGCCGGAAGATATCGCCGCCATCATTATCGAGCCGGTGCAGGGTGAAGGCGGATTCTATGCCGCCTCCCCGGCCTTTATGCAGCGCCTGCGCGCCCTGTGCGACGAGCACGGCATTATGCTCATCGCCGATGAGGTTCAGAGCGGCGCGGGCCGCACCGGTACCCTGTTCGCCATGGAGCAGATGGGCGTCGCGGCGGATATCACCACCTTCGCCAAATCCATCGCCGGCGGTTTCCCGCTGGCGGGCGTCACCGGCCGCGCGGAAGTGATGGACGCCATCGCCCCCGGCGGACTGGGCGGCACCTACGCTGGCAACCCCATCGCCTGCGCCGCCGCCCTGGCGGTATTGCAGATTTTCGAGCAGGAAAACCTGCTGGAAAAAGCCAACCAGCTCGGCGATACCCTGCGCCAGGGCCTGCTGGCGATCGCTGAAAATCATCCGGAGATCGGCGATGTCCGCGGTCTGGGAGCGATGATCGCCATCGAGCTGTTTGAAGAAGGCGACCACAGCAGACCGAATGCAAGACTCACGGCGGATATCGTCGCCCGCGCGCGCGACAAAGGCCTGATCCTGCTCTCCTGCGGGCCGTACTACAACGTACTGCGCATCCTGGTGCCACTGACCATCGA
Source organism: Klebsiella sp. GG_Kp175 (assembly GCF_040062325.1). Taxonomy (NCBI): domain Bacteria; kingdom Pseudomonadati; phylum Pseudomonadota; class Gammaproteobacteria; order Enterobacterales; family Enterobacteriaceae; genus Klebsiella; species Klebsiella sp. GG_Kp175. The sequence continues at coordinate 500,387 of NZ_JBEAFX010000003.1, forward strand.
AGAGGCGCAGATCGAGCAGGGGCTGAAGATCATCGCCGACTGCTTTACCGAGGCGAAACAGGCATAAAACAACAGATATGCGGACACGAAGTACGTTAGTAAGGGAATGAAGACGAGACCTGCAAAACAATAATTATACGCGTGCCCCGGCGCGGGAATGTCGGGGCGCTCTCCCAGGTGACACACTTCGAGAGGGTAAATGATGGGGCAACTGTCGCAATCACAGGATTTAGGGGCGGGACTGAAGTCGCGCCACGTCACAATGTTATCTATCGCCGGGGTGATCGGCGCGAGTTTATTTGTCGGATCCAGCGTCGCCATTGCCGAGGCGGGCCCGGCGGTGCTGCTGGCCTATCTGTTTGCCGGGCTGCTGGTGGTGATGATTATGCGTATGCTGGCCGAAATGGCGGTCGCCACGCCGGATACCGGCTCCTTTTCCACCTACGCCGATAAAGCCATCGGCCGCTGGGCGGGGTATACCATCGGCTGGCTGTACTGGTGGTTTTGGGTCCTGGTTATTCCGCTGGAAGCCAATATCGCGGCGATTATTTTGCATTCATGGGTGCCGGGCGTCCCGGTGTGGTTGTTCTCCCTGGTCATCACCCTCGCCCTCACCGGCAGTAACCTGCTGAGCGTCAAAAACTACGGCGAATTCGAGTTCTGGCTGGCGCTGTGCAAAGTGGTCGCTATTCTGGCGTTTATCGTACTTGGCGCGGTCGCCATTACCGGTTTTTATCCCTATGCCGAGGTGAGCGGCATTTCGCGTCTGTGGGATCACGGCGGCTTTATGCCCAACGGCTTCGGCGCGGTGCTCAGCGCGATGCTGATCACCATGTTCTCGTTTATGGGCGCGGAGATTGTCACCATTGCCGCCGCCGAATCAGATACTCCGGATAAACATATCGTGCGCGCCACCAACTCGGTGATCTGGCGTATCTCTATTTTTTATCTGTGCTCGATCTTTATCGTCGTCGCTCTCATCCCGTGGAATATGCCGGGGCTGAAGAGCATCGGCTCCTACCGCTCGGTGCTCGAGCTGCTGCATATTCCCTATGCCAAGCTGATTATGGACGGCGTGATCCTCCTGTCGGTCACCAGCTGTCTGAACTCGGCGCTGTATACCGCTTCGCGGATGCTCTACTCCCTGAGCCGCCGAGGTGATGCGCCGGCCATCATGGGGCGGACCAACCGCAGCAAAACGCCGTACGTGGCGGTGCTGCTCTCCACCGGCGCGGCATTCCTCACCGTGGTGGTGAACTACTACGCGCCTGCCAAGGTGTTTAAATTCCTCATCGACAGCTCCGGCGCCATCGCTCTGCTGGTCTATCTGGTGATCGCCGTTTCGCAACTGCGGATGCGTAAAATCCTTCAGGCGCAAGGTGGCGAAATCCGTCTCAGAATGTGGCTCTATCCGTACCTGACCTGGCTGGTGATCGCCTTTATCACCTTCGTGTTGGTGGTGATGCTGTTCCGTCCGGCGCAGCAGCTGGAGGTGATCTCTACCGGCCTGTTAGCATTGGGAATTATTTGTACGGTACCGATTATGTCGCGCTGGAAAAAGCTGGTATTGTGGCAAAAACTGCCGCTGCAAAATACGCGTTAACCCTCTTCCCGGCGCCCGCCGGGAAGAGTATTCAGGAGTAAGAACATGACCGCCATTTCCCAGGCGACGGCCATTGACGGGTACCGTTGGTTAAAAAACGACATCATCCGCGGGGTCTACCAACCCGATGAGAAGCTGCGGATGAGCCTGTTGACCTCGCGCTATGCCCTGGGGGTCGGTCCGCTGCGCGAGGCGCTTTCGCAGCTGGTGGCCGAGCGGCTGGTGACGGTGGTCAATCAGAAAGGCTATCGGGTAGCGCCCATGTCGGAACAGGAGCTTCTCGATATCTTCGACGCGCGCGCCAACATGGAAGCCATGCTGGTGCGCCTCGCCATTGAGCGCGGCGGCGATGAGTGGGAAGCCGAGCTGCTGGCCCGCGCCCATCTGCTCAACAAGCTGGAGTCGTGCGAAGCGAGTGAGCACTTACTCGATGAATGGGACCAGCGCCATCAGGCATTTCACACCGCCATCGTCGCCGGCTGCGGTTCGCAGTATCTGCTGCAGATGCGCGAACGGCTGTTCGACCTGGCGGCCCGCTACCGCTTCATCTGGCTGCGCACCACTGTGCTGTCGGTGGAGATGCTGGAAGATAAGCATGTCCAGCATCAGACTCTGGTGGACGCTATTCTGGCGCGCGACGCTGAACAGGCCAGCGCGCTGATGCGCGAGCACTTACTGACTCCGATCCCGATTATTCAGCAGGCGATGGCCGGCAAGCTGCAGCCGCAGGTAGTGTGAGTCAGGCGGTGGAGATTGCTACTCTGGCCGCAGCCAGGAAGGTTTCACTTTCTCAACCGACGTTCCTGGATTGCATAAACATTGGAATATGCCCCATAAATAGTGCAAAACAGTGCAATATCCATGGTTATTTTATTCATTGATAAATCTATATATTTTTAACTATCACGTCGACAACCTATAACATTTCATCTATAGTTACAGGAAGTTTATTCAAAATCATGTCAATAAATAATTTTTCTATATCTCAACTAAATATTAAGAAAACGTTATTTAATTGGCGATAAAATGAGCGAAAAATGACAGATAGCAAAATTAAAATTTATAGCACACGCTATAGCAACATAATGAAATTGCTGGATTTTTTCTCCGTTAACATCTTTATCTACGTCTATCTTATCGTTCTTAACCTTGTTCCTACCCCTTCTTCTATATTACTTGGGATTATTTATTCATTAATATTTATACGTACCAACGAGTATTTTCAGCTCTATTCTGGACAAATGAAAGGTAGATACTTGTCCATTCTCGTGAAGCTGTTTATAAGCGCGTGTCTGGGAGGCTTGCTATCTTTCCTATTGATCGTTATCGCTGAACAACTTGCCAGTCGCCCCCTGTCGATTCACCACCTGGTATTAGCCAAAACCATTGCACTGTGCTCGGTTGCTGTTTTCATCAGCATGTTTTTCATCCGTGTTGTGACCAGTCGCTATTTCTTTAAGAGCAAACGCAGGGTCGCCATTCTGGGCATAACGCCAGCAGGGCTGGCTATCCTGCAGGAATTGCATAAAGAATTCTCAGCTGAAGGTATCGACATTCGTTTCTATGAGGACCGGGCGGTGCAACGCGACAGCCGCCTTATCAATATTGATAAGGCGGGTAACTCACGAGATCTGCTGGCGCTGGCAAAAAAAGGTGAGGTAGATGAAGTTTACATTGCGCTGCCAATGGTGGCCCAACAGCGTATTCGCCAGTTTTTGAACGAATTTTCCGATACCACGGTGGATGTTTTTCTGGTGCCGGATCTTTTCTCGTACAGTGCACACATTTCCCAGTTACGCATGTTTGGCAACATTCAAACTATCAGTATTTTCACCTCACCGTTTGAAGGTGAAGGCGCGGTACTCAAGCGTATTGAAGATATTATTCTTGGTCTCTTTTTTACCTTGCTTAGCCTTCCGGTGATGCTGTTTGTGGCGATAGGTATTAAGCTCACTTCGCCAGGACCAGTGTTGTTTAAACAAAACCGCTACGGTCTCAACGGTAAACAGATCCAGGTGTGGAAATTTCGAACCATGCGGGTGATGGAGAACAGCACGGTGGTCACGCAAGCCACGCGTAACGATCCACGAATCACCAAATTCGGCGCTTTTTTGCGGAAAACCTCACTTGATGAACTGCCCCAGTTTATTAATGTCCTGCAAGGACGAATGTCTATTGTCGGCCCGCGTCCACATGCCGTCGCACATAACGAGCAGTATCGCGTACTCGTCGAGAACTACATGATTCGCCATAAAGTTAAGCCTGGCATTACCGGGCTGGCGCAAATTAATGGTTTTCGCGGCGAAACAGATACACTCGATAAAATGGAAAAACGTATCCAGTTTGATCTGCAATATATTCAGTCGTGGTCACTGTTACTGGATTTAAAAATCATCTTTCTGACTTTCTTCCGTGGCTTTGTGGGCAAAAATGCGTTCTAAAGGGGTGGCTCTAACGGTGTTGCTTTATATACCCTGGGTCCATGCCGACCTGCAGGGGAAAGCGCATACCGGTATTGCTGGTATCGATTTCGAGAGCCTGCTAGGCTATGACATCGGTTACAACGACAACGTGACCTGGCAGCGCTATGGCCAGAATAGAATAGGATCCAGCTACCAGAACATAAAGCCGATCGTTAAAGCCATTGGTGAACGCTATGAAGACCGCTATCTGCTGATGTACTCCGGCGATTACCGCAACTATGCCAACGATAGCGCGGATAATCGTAATAACCATTTTTTTATGTTCAATGGCAAATGGCGCTTCGGCAAAATGCATGGCCTCTCGCTGGATCTTGATGAGACGTTAGGCCACGAAGAACGCGGTCAGGATACGACCGAAGGCTTTTTGCCCGAGCAGTTTAAAGAGTTTGGTATCAAAAAACCTATCGGCACCCGTTTTTTCAACAGCGAGCTACGCTACAGCTATGGCGCCCCGGAGGGACGCGGTAAAGTGGAGGTCGCGTTACTGCGTAAGCAGTTGCGCTTTCGCGACCTTGATAGTATTAAAGCGGCCAGCGATGACTTTGATTACTACATGCACGACCAGGAATGGAATGAAAACAGCCTGGTGGCAGAGCTGTTCGATCAGAAAGCGAAAACGCTGCGCTACCGCTATAGCTTTATCACAAACCAGCGCCGTTACGAGCTCAACCCGCTAAAAGACAGCAATGAATATTATCTACTGTTTGGCATGAAAAACCGCCTGTCGGGAAAAACCGAGATCAATGGTAACGTTGCCTGGCTGTACAAAGACTTTATCCATAACCCGGACTCCCAGGGTTTCAACGGCCTGAACTGGGATATCACCGCCGACTGGAAACCGCTGGAGCAGATGAAATTTAACTTACACAGCTCGCAGCGCATTAAGGATCCGACCGACTCCGGGGGCTACATTCTGGTATCTAATTTTGGCGTTGACTATGAACATCACTGGCTGGTGGATCGATTCTCAACCCTGGTCGATTATTCATATATCACTGAAGACTATAAGCATCAGAGCAATAAACGCAAAGACCAGAGCAATCTTCTGTCGCTGACTTTTAACTACGATTTCCGTCCCTCGATTAACTTTAAGCTGAAGCTGCAGTGGAACACCATGCATTCAAATAAAGATACGGATACTTTTTATATTGGCCCTGACTACTCGCATGCGGTTGACCGCACCCTGGGCTACGACGATTCGGCCATTATTTTTATGACGCAGGTACAGATATGATCCTTTTCAATAAAAAACTGGCGATGCTTCCGCTGCTTGCACTACTGCTGGCTGGCTGCTCCACGCCGCCGCAGACGATCAAAACGCCACCGGATGCTGTCTATCTTCTCGACCAGGGCGATGAAATCAATATTGCCGTTTCCGGGGAGCAGGATCTGACCATGCGGGTAAAAATAGACAACAGCGGCAGCATTGATTACCCCTATATCGGATCGCTGCTGTTAAAAGGCAAAACGCCTGAACAGGTGAGCAATGAAATCGCCGATAAGCTGCGCGGCAATTATCTGCAGGCGCCGATGGTCACCGTGAGCATCGCTGAATACCGCAAGATTTATTTACTGGGGGAAGTGAAAAAACCCGACGGCTACGCCTGGGAGCCGGGCTTAACGGCGGAAAAGGCCATCGCCCTGGCGGGTGGTTTCACCGATCGCGCCGACCGTCATGATATTCGTATTCGACAGGCCCACGGCGGTAAGCTGTTGGAAAACGTCGCCGCCGACTCCTCCGTTCAGGCTGGAGACACTATCATTATTGGCATGAGTTTCTTCTGATATGGCAATTTCATTGGTCGAAAATGCAAAAAAGAAAGAGGGCTTTATCGACTTTGCGCCCTATTTCAACAAAATTAAGCACAAGCTGATCTGGTGCCTGGTAGTGGTTATTGTTGCCGCGGTGGCATCATTTATCCTGACGCGCTTTATGTCTTCAAGCTATACAGCGACTGCTACCGTGCTGTTTAAAGCGCAATCACAAGACATTTCTCCCCTTCCGCGGCTTGAAAACTACGACTCCACGCGCAGCGATTACTATGAAACCAAGTACGCGCTCATGGGTTCACGAGTAGTACTTGATGCCGCCGTGCGCAAATTAAAGCTGTATCAGGACGCGGAATTTAACGGCGGTGATAAGCTCGACGAAGCCACACGCATCCATAATGCCATTCAGGCGCTGGAAAGAGGCCTGACAATATCGGGGGTACGTACTACCCAACTGGTATCCGTGTCGATGGAAGCAAAATCGCCGCAAAAGGCTGCCGATATCGCTAACGGCGTTGCCCAGGCCTTTATCGATTACAGCCTACAACAGAAGCAAAACACCTTGCTTCAGGCCCAGGGCTGGAACGAAAAAATGATGGACGACCTTAAGCACAAAATGGATCAGCAAAAGGCGGACATCGACAACTTCCTTAAGCAGAATGGATTGCTGACGTTCCGCAGCATGGATGGCTATGAGACCGAGCGCATGGGAATCGTCATTAACCATCTTGCCGACGCCACCCAGCGTCGCCTGAAGGCTCAGACGGTGTGGGATAAAGTTCGTCGCGAGCAGGGTAAACCAGTAGAGCAGATTATCTCACTGCCGGAAATATCCGGGCACCCACAAATACAGGACTTACGGATTGCGCTTATTCAGACCCGGCGTAATCTTTCTGAAGCGGCTAAGCATTATGGGCCGCAACATCCAAAATATTTGCAGGCTCAAGCCCAGTTGCAGGCGGTCAACGTACAGCTAGGCCAGGTACTGGGGGAGCTTTTTAACGGCCTGCGCCAGCAGTATCAAATCGCTCTCGACGATGAGCAGCATTACCAGAAAATGCTTAACGACCAGAAGGCGAACTTTCAGGCACTTGGTGCTAAGCGCGACCAGTATAACACTATGACCACCGCGCTGAATAAAACTGAAGAGTTGTATAAATCCCTGTATCAGCGCGCCAACGAACAGAAATTATCAGAGAGTTTTTCAGTGCCGGATGAGGTCATTTATGACGCCGCGGTGCCGCCGGACCGCCCCTCAAAACCACAGCGTGGTTTGCTGATCGTGATGATCACCATGATGGCCCTCGCGCTGTATATCATGTACCTGATCGTCAGTACCGCCCTGGATAAATCAGTCAACAGCCTCAGCGAGCTGAAAGCGAAAACTGGGCTCAAAGCCAGTGGAGAATTCCCGCGTCTGACGCAACTGGAGAGTGTGAAGCAGGTTTCCCATAACGTCCTTTATGCCGACATGATCCACAGCCTGCGGCTGGCATTGCTTAATCAGCGCGACAAACCCGCTACCATTCTGGTGACCTCGGTGCAATCTCAGTCCGGCAGTTCGCTAATCTCAGAACTTCTCGCCTGGTCTGCCAGTAAATCGCGTAAAACGCTGCTGATTGATCTCGACTATCAAACTGCTCAGGGCCTGTCCGCGAAGTATCCGCAGCACAAAAAAGGCTTCAGCCAGCTGCTCAATAATTGTTGTACGCCAGAACAGGCAATCGTCAAGCTCGATGAGCAACTGGATTTTATGCCGCGCGGCGATCTTCAGGAATCATCGCTGCTGCTGCTGACCGCCCAGCGCTTGCCTGATCTACTGGCCAATCTGCATCAGAGTTACGATACGCTGATCATCGACACCCCGGCACTCAGCCAGGCACAGGATAGCTTGCTGCTGGCGGCGCAGAGCGATATCTGTCTGCTGGTAGTGAAAGCCGGCGAGCAGGCGGCACGCATCCGCGAAGCGGAGCATCGTCTGCAAGGTACAGGCGAGCTCCTGGTGGCGAGCGTACTCAACCAGGTTCAGGAAGAGCAGCTGGAAACGCAGGAAGGAAAGCGTCTGCTCGATCGCCAGATGCGCGAACTCATTTCCCCGAAATAGCGCCTATGAATCTGATTAAGAGTATTTCATCCATCGCCAGCTCATCAGTGCTTTCGCAGCTGATTGGCGCCTTTTCGGTCTGGCTTATCTCGCATCGTTATGGAATGGCGGAAGTCGGTCATTACGCGATGATCTATAGCAATGTGCTGATCGGCGCACAGGTCTGTACCTTTGCTTCGCAGCTATTGATTCCTCGCCAGGAGGATCATGAACTGGAGCAAAACGTGGTATTTTGCCTGCTGCAAAGCTTGCTGATGGCGATCCCGTGGGCGGTGATTACCGGGCTCATTTTTGACCTCAATATCGCCTTTCTCTATTTGCTCACCTTTGGCTATGCGCTGGTTCTGGTGGCGGAAAACCTTTCCCTGCGCGGCGGCAACTATCCTTTCCTCACCTTCCAGCGCATTGCGGTGTCGCTGGTGGTCGCCATCGCGCTGCTGGTGATGCCGAACCCTACGCTGTTTTATCTGGCGTGGATGGTCGGGATCCTGCTGCTGCTGGTCGCCTGCCTGGTTCGCCTGTTCAACTTTCGCAGCTTAACGTTGCACCACTTTTCACCTGCAGTGAATCTGCGTTTTTTACGCGAGCACTGGCAGCATATCAGCCGCGTCGGCAGCGCCGAGGTGCTGGCGATGGCCAGTAATAATCTGCCGACAATGCTGATTAACGTCTGGTTCTCGCCGCTGGTCGCCGGATACTTTTCGGTGGTCAGCCGTTTCTGCCTGTCGCCGGTGATGATTATCGGCAACGCTGTGCGTAACTCCATCTTCTCTAAATGGTCGATGGATTTCCGCAACCACACCTTTAACTATCCGGAATATAAAAAGGTTCGCCTGCTGCTGCTGGGCGCCGCCGCGGTATGCATCCTTGGCATCTGGATTTTCTATCCGCTGGTAATGCGCCTTGGCTTTAGTGAGGAGTGGCTGAATTCGATTCCCACCTCGCGCTACATGCTACCTTATCTGTTCGCTGCGCTGGCGGTCAGCCCGCTCACGGTGATCGAACTGATCTTTGGTTCCCGCCGCTATTTCCTGCGCATTCAGATTGAGCAGTTACTCATTATCGTCATCGCCTTTATCGCCTTGCCGTACTTTGGCGTCACTTATGAAATCGCCCTGTTGACGTTCTCGTTCCTGACCTTCGCGCGGTACTTATTCATTTTGCTAAAAATGAATCAGCGGGCGAAAACGCTTTCTTTACAGGAGCAGAAAATATGCAGCTAAACACCGGCCGCTATCTTGAAGCCTATGCCCTGCTGACGCTGGTGTTCTGCGGTACGGTCCAGTATTTCACCGGTATCTCGGCTGTGCTGTGGCTGCCATTTTTTCTGGTACTGGTGATGGCGGTACTGCTCCTGATGCAGAGCCGACAGCACCCCCTGGTCCTCACTGGACGTGAAAAGCTGATTCTGGCGCTATATCTCACCTTTATCCTTCTCGGACTGGTTTCAACGGTGCTGCAGTCAGGGATCGTGACCGCCATCGTCGGCTTTAAAAACGAGCTGGCGCTATCGCTGTTAATGTTCTGCATGCTGCTGGGCATGTTTAGCGAATCACAGCTGTACCGTTTGACCCGGCTTTTCTACTGGATTTACTACGTGCAGATCCCGGTCGCTATTTATCAGGTGATTTTCGTCGTGCCTAAACGAGTGGCGTTTCGCGGCGAAGATGAGAAGTGGGACTCGGTGGTCGGCACTTTTGGCGGTGATCCGATGGGCGGTGGCAACACCGCAGCGATGGGCATGTTCTGCCTGTTAATCATGCTGCTGAAAGTGTCGGAATTTAAGCACGGCATCTGTTCATTAAAATCGCTGGTGATTCACATCGCACTTGGGTTCTTCCTTTGCGTGGTCGGCGAAGTGAAATTCGTCATCCTGTTGTCACCGTTCCTGCTGGCTCTGCTGTGGATCCTGCCCGGCTACGTCAGCGGCGTGAGTAAAGTCAGCCTGCGATCGCTATTGATCATCGCCGCCGGCATGGCGCTGTTGATTTTTGTCGCTATCACCGTGCTGGCCTCAAACTACTCAGCGGCCTTCGGCGGCGACCCGACGAAAAGCGCGCTGTCGGTGTTTATCGATTCGCTAGGATACATTTTCGATACCAACTACATTATGCCAAGCGGCGAGCTGGGACGGTTCACCACCCTTTTCTTCTGGCTGCAGCATAACGAACTATTCGGCCCGGGCGGCATGCTGTTTGGTTACGGCCTTAACGCCACCAACAGCGGCAGCACCGTCTCGCCGGGCTATATCGGCGTCTGGTATCACCTGATCCTCGACTCCACCGCCCTAAGCATGCTGCTGTGGGAAGTGGGGATTATCGGCATCATTCTGTTCATTGGCACCATCGTCTCAATACTGGTCGCGATGCGGCCTAAAGAGACCTTTTCGCGCCACGATCTTAAGCTTGAGGATCTCCAGCTGCTTAGCTCAGCCCCGGCATTCTATGTCTTCGTCATTGGCTGCCTTCTCAGCCTGCCGTACAGCCAGATCCTGATGATCATTCCCATGCTACAGTTTTTATTATGGTTATCCCTTGGGGCGCTGATTGTCATCCACCGCGCTGTCCGTCTTAACTCCGGTACCCACTATGAATAAAACGCCATCCATTACCGTCAGCATCAAGACTCTGAACGAAGCGCAGGGCATCGAGAAAACGATCGATAGCGTGCGCAAACAGCTGCAACCGTATCCGCATCAAATTATCGTCGCCGACAGTTTATCAACGGATAACACCCGCGAACTGGCTATCGCGAAAGGCGCGATGGTGGTATGCCTGGATAACGCCGCCGACCGCTGCTGCGGTATCGGCCACCAACTGGGCTGGCTGTATAGTGAAGGCGATTATCTGCTGCTGCTGGATGGCGATATGGAGCTGGAACCGGGCTTTCTGGATACCGCGGTCGGATTTCTGGAGACACATCCCGAGTACGCGGGCGTCGCCGGCAGCGTCGAGATGGATGATGCCTCTAACTACGAGTTCAAATCGCGCAAGCAGCGCCTGCATCTGATCTATCCGCAAGGCGATACCGACCATCTGGGCGGCGGCGGCCTGTATCGCCGAGAAGCGATCGAGAAAATCGGCTACCTGACCAATCTCAACCTGCACGGCTACGAAGAAGCGGAGCTGGGAATTCGTTTGCAGGCGGCGGGTTACAAGCTGCATCGCCTGGCGGCGCCCTACTTCAGCCACGCCTCTTACACCATGCCGACCTTCAAAATGCTGGCCTACCGCTGGAAGAACGGTTTCCTGTGGGCTCCGGGCGAATTGCTGCGTAACTGCTGGGGGAAAGCCCATTTCCCGGCAGCGCTGCGGATTGTGCGTAATGAACTGATCTTCACTCTCTATCTTCTGGTTTTACTGGTCTGCCTGCTCACCTTTAACGGCATAGTCATCGCCATTGCTTTGCTGCCGCTGCTGGCGTTTATCGGCCTGAAGGCCATTAAAAATAAATCGCTGCGCGATGGCGTGCAGAGCGCCATTAACTTATCGCTATTTTCTGCGGGGCTGCTGCGCGGGGTGATGAATTCAGTGCGCGATCCGATGAAACGCCCGGCGGTGACCGTCTCGAATCCACAGCATATTGATACTGAAAATGAAAATTCTCTTCGTTAACAAATTCTTCTTTATCAAAGGCGGCGCGGAAACCGTTTATTTTCAGGAGCGCGACGCGATGCTGCAAGCCGGCTACCAGGTGGTCGACTTCAGTATGCAGCACGCAGAAAATAAACCGTCGCCGTGGGAGGAATTTTTCGTCCATAACGTCGATTATCACGACAGTCACGGCCTGATGAGCAAAATCAAAGCCGGAGTAGACTTTATTTATAATGCCGAGGCCTGCGCAAAGCTCAACACCCTATTGCTGCGAGAGCGGCCGGACATTGTGCATTTTCATAATATCTATCACCAGCTTACGCCTGCCGTTATCGGCGTGGCGAAACGTTTTGGCTGCAAAACGGTACTCACCGCCCACGATTACAAAATCGTCTGTCCTTCGTACACCATGCTGCGCGATGGTCATGTCTGTGAAGAGTGCCTTACCGGGTCGGTGATCAACGCTTTTCGTCACCGCTGCCAGCAGGGCGATACTTTCAAAAGTCTGCTGCTATCGTTGGAAGCCTACTGGCAGAAGTTCGCCAAAAATTACGCCATGCTCGACTGTATCATCGCCCCAAGCGAATTTATGCGCCAGACTCTGCTGCGTAAGCTGCCCGACGCCCGCATTGAAGTGATCGTCAACGGTATTGATGCCAATAGCACCGTGCCCGGCGAAACTGCGGGCGACTATTTTCTCTATATTGGCCGCCTGAGTCGGGAAAAAGGCGTGCCGACGCTGGCGCAGGCACAGCAGAAAATGCAGGAGACGATGCCGCTGAAGATTGTCGGCGACGGCCCATTGGGCAAAGATCTGCGCACGCGTTTCAGTGGGCCACAATTCCTCGGCTACATGAAACACGGTGAGGAGCTGAATAACCTCATACGTGGGGCCCGCGCGGTGGTCGTCCCCTCCGAATATTATGAAAACTGCTCTATGTCGGTGCTCGAAGCCATGGCTTTTGGTCGCCCGGTGATCGGCGGCAATATTGGCGGCATTCCGGAACAGATTCGTGACGGCGTCGACGGCTATCTGGTTGAACCCGGCAATAGCGACGCGCTGGCACAACTAATGGACAAACTGGCTGCAGACCCTGAGCTGGCTCGCAGAATGGGAATTAACGCCCGCCAGCGGCTGGAAGAAAAATATGATCTCGCCCGCCACATGCAGGTGCTGCAGGCGCTTTATCAGCAACTTGTCGGGGAGACAAAATGACTATCAAAGTAACGGTGTTAGGCACTCGCGGGATCCCTGATGTACAGGGGGGCGTCGAAACCCATTGCCAGAACTTATACCCGGAAATCTATCGCCAGGGCAGCACGGACATCTGCGTGATTGCCCGCTCGCCGTATGTGAATTACCGCCGCAGCGAATATCAGGGCGTCAAACTCAAAAGCCTGTGGGCGCCGAAAAGCCGTAAATTCGAGGCCATTATCCATTCTACGCTGGCGGCGTTCAGTACTTTATTTGATGGATCGAACGTGGTGCACGTTCACGCCGTCGGCCCCGGTCTGGTGGTGCCGTTGCTTCGCTTTCTGGGAAAACGCGTCGTTTTTACCCATCATGGTCCAGATTACGATCGACAGAAATGGGGCCGGATGGCCAAAGAGATGCTGCGCCTTGGCGAAAAATGGGCGGTGAAATACGCCAATGAAGTGATCGTTATTTCCGAAGTTATCAATAATCTGATTAAGCACAAGCACGGCCGACATAACGCCCATGTTATCTACAACGGCGTGCGCCAGGTCGAACTGCCGCCTGCTAAACGGCAGGCGGCGATCCTCGATAAGTACGGTCTAAAACCGGGCCAGTATATTGTTGCCGTCGCCCGTTTTGTCGAAGAGAAAGGGCTGCACGATCTCGTTGCCGCCTATGCCGCCGCCGGGTGTTCGGTACCGCTGGTACTGATTGGCGATGCCGACCACGCCGATGAATATAGCGAACGCCTGAAAAAGCAGGCTGCTGCGACGCCAAACGTCATCCTCACCGGCTTTATCAGCGGCGCGCCGCTGCATACGCTGTTCTCGCAGGCCGGGCTATTCGTGCTGCCCTCTTATCATGAAGGATTGCCAATCGCATTGCTGGAAGCCATGTCGTGGTCGCTGCCAGTGGTGGTGAGCGACATTCCGGCCAACCTTGAAATAGGCCTGCCGCCAGCGGACTACTTCCCCGTCGGCAGCGTTCCGGCATTGACGCAAAAACTGCAACACTGGGTGGCGGGACAAAAAGCGGACTACAGCCAGTTTATGCCGAAGTACCGCTGGCCGGAAATTGCGGCACAAACCGCGCAAGTCTATCAGCGCTTAACGTAAGCAGGGTACTCGTGCCGAAATCTACATCTGAACTGGTGGTTGAGCGCTTCTATGCTGCGCTTGACGAGGAGGTGGAAACCTCATTAACCGCGGAGCAAAAACGCGGAATCGAACAGGCGCTGGTTCGCGCCAATCTGGCATCGCGCCATCGAATCGATTTTCGCCATAGCTTTCCGTTCCTGCATCGCCGCTATTTCGTGGTGTTTCTTTTTGGTCGGGATCTGCGCAAAGTCTCGCGCGAGAGCACCCTGTTCGGGCGCATCTTCGCGACCCTGCTGATTACGCTTGGCGTGGTGTTTGGCCTGCTGTCGATCCTGCTGGCGCTCTATATGCTGAAATCAGCATTAGGCATTGATGTGTTTAAGAATTTCCACGTCGGTATCTGGACGTGGTTTGTTAGTCTTCATGACCACATGACAAAGTGAAATGAGTATGGCGATATCATCTCTGCGTAGAGCTCCCTGGATTCGCACTCTGCTACTGATCAGCGCTTTTTCGACAGTGTCCGTGAGTGCGCAACCCATGGTCATCACGCCGCCCCCCTTCGATGGCCTGTTGATCAATCCGGGCATCGGCGTCGCCAGCTTTCATAATGGCTATGGTGAAAAACCGACCCGAGCCGAGTACCCCGATACCGGTTTTGAGTACGATCGCTTCTACTGGAGCGAGCTTGAGCCACAGGAAGGGGTCTACAATTTCGATCTGATCGATAACGCCTTTAGCGTCGCCGCCAACCATCAGCCAGCAATGAACGTTGGTTTGAGGGTGATGGTGCTCGACGATCCGCAAACGGGATCGAAAATTCCCGACTGGCTGATCGCCAAAGGGATCAAAGGCCAGTGGGTAGCCGACGGCAAAACCTTCGTTCCGGATCTCAGCGATCCAACTTTTATCACCTATGCGCAGAGGCTGCTGAAAGCCCTTGGTCAGCGTTACGACGGCAATCCTGAGCTGGCCTTCATCGATATCGGTATCGTCGGATCCTGGGGCGAATGGCACAATTCCAACTTTAGCGATATTCCGCCGTTAATGGAGAAATACACGCCGGATCAGCTCAATCGCTATGTTGATATGCATTTCGATAGCTTCTCGAAAACGCCGAAAGTCATGCTGATTAGCGGTGGTGATTCGCTGGCATGGGCCAGCCGCCGTGGCGCCGGCTGGCGGGCGGACTGCTGGGGCGACTGGCATAACTTCTCCAGCGACTGGAGCCATATGCGCGATGATTATCCACAGCGCCTTGCCGCCGCCCAGGCTGAGTCACCGGGGTTTGTCGATAGCTGGAAACGCGCGCCGGTCAGCCTTGAGATCTGCGGTTACATGAGCGAATGGCAGAGCGTGCAGCACTACACTCGCGAAGAGGTCCAGGCCACCTTCGACTGGGCGCTGCAGCAGCACGCCAGCACTTTGAACCTGAAATCACGACCCATTCCGGCGGAATATCGCGACATTGTCGATAAAGCCTTGCTGCGAATCGGCTACCGTTTCCGGGTCAACAAGCTCGCCTTTGCGACGCCGATTAAGGCAGGTAATCCATTAACGATCAATGTCACCTGGCGTAATGATGGCGTCGCCCCTGCCTATCTGCTCTACCTGGTACAGTGGCGCGTGGTCAACGCTGCCGGCGCTACGGTTACCCAGTTAAAAACGCAGGATGATGTGCGCCGCTGGCTGCCGGGGGATATGCAAAGCACTGTCACTCTGACGCTACCCACCTCGCTGCCCGCCGGCGATTACGCGCTGCAGACAGCCATTACCGATGCTCAGGGCAAGCCGCGGCTCCTGCTGGCCAACCAAGGCAAAACCGCCGACGGCTGGTATCAACTGACCACCTTTTCCATTAAGTAAACGGAGAATTCATGTCTAATGCCATCAGTCAGGTACGCCGCGAGATCAAACATACCGGCAGTATGAAGGCGAAAATCGCGATTCTACTCTATCGCCTCGCGACGCTGTATCGCAGCCGAAATCCGTTTTACAAGCTTCTCGGCATTCCATTCGTTATTCTCAATAAACTGATTAACGAATGCCTGTTTTGCGTCGAGCTACCCTGGCAAACGCGGATTGGCTATGGGCTGAAGCTGTATCACCCGCACTGCATCGTCCTCAACCGAGGTACCGTAATCGGTGAAAACTGTATCCTGCGTCAGGGAGCCACCATTGGCAGCCTGACGGATAGCGAAGGCCGCGAGGGACCAAGCCCAGTGATTGGCAATAACGTCGAATTCGGCGCCCACGTGGTGGTCATCGGTCCGGTAACATTGGGTGATAATGTCAAAATTGGCGCGGGGACCGTGGTGACGAAAGATCTGGCCGCCGGTCAGGTAGTGGTCGGCCAGCCATTCAGGGTGTTGTCATCTCATCGCAAAATGCAAGAATGACGGTACGTCAACCGTAACAGCAACGTAACGTTCGGAGGAGTCATCCGCTTCCCGGGACAGGAAGCGGATACCAGAGTATAGCCTACGCCCGCAGACGAACCGGCTCGCTGAAATCGTCGGCCGGTTCCAGCTTCAGATTAAAGGTGGTCAGCAGCGCTGCCGCGCGCTCGTGAAATTCGCGCAGCGTTTTTTCCAGTCTGTCGCTCACTTCCGGGTCGTCAATGTCGACCGCCTGCCATGACCCTTCTTTATTGAACAGACCAAACTGGTAGCTATAGGTGAAACGTGACTCTTGTGCTTCCATTTCCATCCACCAGCCCCAGAATTCACGCTTCTCCGGCGCGGGCTTAACATTGACGCAAACTGCCAGGCAATCGAAAAAGAAACGGTTGTCATGGCACTGCTCTTCGCGAATGTAAGGCCCTAGCGCCGTGAATTTCTTGATCAACTTACTTTTCAGGTGTCCACTCGGTAACGTCATTGCGATCTCCTTTAGTGATGCAACTGTTTTACCAAACCAATAGAATTTAGCAATAAATTAACCAAATCTATGATTGATCCAGCGGGCGATCTGTCGCAATGCGTGATCAAAATTGCGATACACCGGGTTAAACGGGATCTCCAGCAGTTTGCCATCGGCAGATGACGAGGTGATTAACCGCGACTCCTCTTCAGGGCTGAACGGATCATCCTTCCAGAAGCCGGAGAGCATCGGCGTCGGGCAACGGCGCCCCAGCAGTCCCTGGGTTTTGAGCGAATAGCGATTGAGCTCCACGCGCAGCGCTTCATCGGATGCGTCATGCATGCCCAGCCGCGAGGCCAGCACGTCGAGGTACATCTCCGGCACGCGCCCCTGATGCAGGGGATCCACCAGCAGACCGTGGACCACCGGCCCCAGACAGGCTACGGCCTTCAGCCGCTGCGGCTCCAGGTAACCGAGACGCACCGCGATATTGGCGCCAAAGCGGAAGCCGAAGGCGGCGACCCGGGTATGGTCAATCCACGGCACATTTTCCAGATGGCGCAGCGCGTGCTGATGCAGCAGGCTGGTGTCCTGATTCAGCGTCCATTTTGATGAGAAGCCGATGGAGGGCATATCAATGGTCAGCATGGCAATGCCGAGCGGTGAGAAGTAGTTTTCATACAGGTTGTAATAATCGGTCTGCAGCGAGTCCAGCCCCCCGCACATCAGCACCGTCGGAAACGGCCCCTCGCCTTTCGGCATATGCAAAAAGCCGGTTATCGGCGAGCCGCCAGGGATAGTAAACTCCAGCTCGCGCAGGGCGCCAGGCAGTCGCTGGGCGGCCTCTTCATACGCCCGGTTGGCTAAAGCCTGCGCCTGTTCCGCCAGCTCATCGCCTTTGATATGCGGATAAGCGGCAATGCTGTACAGGTTCGAAGCATGCAGCCAGTGGCGGCCGCTCAGCAAAGGATCGGCTTCCTGCCCGGCCTTTTGCTGCCACTGCATGGCTTCTTTCGCCCACTCAAAAATCCAGTTGCCGCCGCGATAGCCGATAACGGTATCGAACAGCTCGGGATCGGTTCGTTCGGCCTCGCTCATCACAATGCGCGCTTGGACATCGAGGATCTCCTGCGGGGTTACGCCGCGCCAGATCCACATTAAGCGATTGATCAGACGGTACCAGTGATCGACGTGATTGCCGCTCAGCGCTGACTGCATCGCCTGGGGTTTTCCGGCAGAAAACCGGCGCACCAGCGTAGAGGTTTCGGGATGTTTGAAGCGAGGTTTAAACAGCGTTTCGCTAAGGTTAGCCTGTGACATGTGCAGTCTCCGTCGTAGTGCCACTACGGATATTGTAACCTGCTAAAGGATAAAAAAAACCACGCCCGGCAAGCCGGGCGTGGTAAATAGCACTGTCCTGAAGAATTAACGACCTGCGATAGGCGGTACAAACACCACGCCCATATCCCACGGCTGTTCAATCCAGGTATCCTGCGGAATATCAACCACGTAATCATCCACCAGCGGACGGCCTGCCGGTTTGGCGAAAATGGTGACAAAGTGCGCTTTGGGATACATTTCGCGGATCGCCACAGCGGTCCCGCCGGTATCCACCAGATCGTCGATAACGATAAAGCCTTCGCCATCGCCTTCCGCACGTTTCAGCACTTTCAGCTCGCGCTGGTTATCATGGTCGTAGCTGGAGATGCATACGGTATCAACATGACGAATGCCCAGTTCACGCGCCAGTAACGCTCCCGGTACCAGTCCACCGCGGCTAACGGCAATAATGCCTTTCCATTGCTCAACCGGCAGCAGACGGCTGGCCAGTTTGCGGGCGTGAATCTGCAACATGTCCCAGGTGACGACGTATTTTTCGCTCATGTGAAGTGTCCCAGCCTGTGTAATACGGCTTAAATAATGTTCGAGGGGGAAAATGGTTGCGCGAGATTATAGAGATCTGACGCACTAAAAACCAGTGTTAAGCGGTTTGCGCAACGCTTTTTGCGTTGTTTACACTACCTGCGGCGGTGGAAAGTGGTATTCTCAACCCCATCGCGCAAGCCCGGGCTTGTTGTGTATTTTAACGCTAACCCTCGTCCTGCAACCGCTGTATGCAGGAGTCTGTAAGGAGACTTACCGTGTCTGAACTGTCTCAACTATCCCCGCAGCCGCTTTGGGATATTTTTGCCAAGATTTGCTCCATCCCGCACCCGTCCTATCACGAAGAACAGCTCGCCGAGCACATTATGGGTTGGGCAAAAGAAAAAGGCTTACACGCGGAACGCGACCAGGTTGGCAACATTCTGATTCGTAAAGGCGCGACTGCCGGTATGGAAAACCGTAAGCCGGTAGCGCTGCAGGCGCACCTCGATATGGTGCCGCAGAAAAATAACGACACCGTCCACGACTTCGCCAAAGATCCGATTCAGCCGTACATTGACGGCGAATGGGTGAAAGCGCGCGGCACCACGCTGGGCGCGGACAACGGTATCGGGATGGCGTCCGCGCTGGCGGTACTGGCCGACGACAGCGTCGCTCACGGCCCGCTGGAAGTGCTGCTGACCATGACCGAAGAAGCCGGCATGGACGGTGCCTTCGGTCTGCAGGCCAACTGGCTGCAGGCCGATATCCTGATCAACACCGACTCCGAAGAAGAAGGCGAAATCTACATGGGTTGCGCCGGCGGGATCGATTTCACCTCTAACCTGGCGCTGACCCGCGAAGCGATTCCGGCCGGGTTCCAGAGCTTTAAAGTCACCTTAAAAGGGCTGAAAGGCGGCCACTCCGGCGGTGATATTCACCTTGGTCTGGGTAACGCCAACAAGCTGCTGTCGCGCTTCCTCGCCGGCCACGCCGATGAGCTGGATCTGCGTCTGGTCGATTTCAACGGCGGCACGTTGCGCAACGCCATCCCGCGTGAAGCTTACGCTACTGTCGCCGTCGCCGCGGATAAAGCCGATGCGCTGAAAGCGCTGGTGAATACTTACCAGGCGCTGCTGAAAAACGAGCTGGAGGCCAAAGAGAAGAACCTGGTGGTGCTCGTGGAAGCGGTCGATAACGACAAAGCGGCGCTGACTCAGGCTTCCCGCGACACTTTCATCCGTCTGCTGAACGCCACGCCGAACGGGGTTATCCGCAACTCTGACGTGGCGAAAGGCGTAGTGGAAACTTCGCTGAACGTCGGCGTCGTCACCATGACCGATGACAACGTACAGATCCACTGCCTGATCCGCTCGCTGATCGACAGCGGCAAAGACTACGTGGTCAGCATGCTGGATTCTCTGGGTAAACTGGCGGGGGCGAAAACCGAAGCCAAAGGCGCTTACCCGGGCTGGCAGCCGGACGCCAATTCGCCAGTGATGCACCTGGTGCGCGAGACCTATCAGCGTCTGTTCAACAAGACGCCGAACATCCAGATCATCCACGCCGGTCTGGAATGCGGCCTGTTCAAAAAACCGTATCCGGAAATGGACATGGTCTCCATCGGGCCGACCATTACCGGTCCGCACTCTCCGGATGAACAGGTACATATCGAAAGCGTCGGCCAGTACTGGACGCTGCTGACCGAGCTGCTGAAAGCCATTCCGGCTAAATAAGCACTACCACCGGCGGCAGTCCGCCGCCGGTTTTTCATCCGCCTCACCTTAGCGACCCGCGCTTTCCATCCGGTAGTTAATAAACCACTCTCCGCGCGCCGCCACCCGCTGCTCAGCCACCACCTTAAAACCATGAGCCGTAAAACAGGGCTTTGCGGTAATGCTGGCGTCCACCGTCAGGATTTGCGCAGGATACTGAGCGCAGAGCGCCTCGATAAGCGCGCCGCCGATACCCTGCCGGCCATGATCCGGCGAGACGAAGAGCAAATCGATATGCGTCCCGATGACGGTGATAAAGCCAACCAGTTGATGCTCTACTTCCGCCACCAGCCCGATTGAATCAGCCAGCTTTTGCCGCCAGCGCGTCTCATCCACCTGCGCCCAGGCCGCAATCTGCGCCGGGGTATAATCCCGGCTGGCCGTTTCCCGCACCGCGCGCAGAAAGATCTGGCAGAGCAGTGGTAAATCGCTGTCGTGGTAAGGGCGAATGTGCATGGTTAAATCCCTAATAAAAGCTGCCTTTCCAGCTGCGGATCGAGCAGCGTTACGTGGAGCCCAACCAGACGCACGCCACGTCCGCCACGGCGCTCATCCCAGGCCTTGTGCGCGGTGGCAATCAGATCCGCTTTGTTCAGCCGCGGCCAGACGTGCTCCTGGGTGGTCAGCTGGAAGTCATTGAATTTCAGTTTAATCCCCTGACGGGCGATCAGCAGGTCCGGTTTAACCTTCGCCAGCCGGCGCTCCAGCTCCGGGTAGAGGTTTTCGATTATCGCTTCGCACTCCGGCCATTCGTGAATATCTTCCGCCAGGGTGCGCTCCACGCCCACCGACTTGCGCTGGCGGTCGTTATGGATTTCCCGCTCATCAATCCCGTGGCTGCGCTCCCACAAAATACGGCCGAATTTACCGAAACGCTTAAGCAGCATGGCCAGATCGCTGTTCTGCACATCGCCACAGGTACGCAGGCCCATATTTTCCAGCTTCGCTGCCGATACCTTCCCGACGCCGGGTATTTTCGCCAGCGGCAGCGCCCGCACAAACTCAGCCACCTGATGGGGAGCGATAACGAACTGGCCGTTGGGTTTATTCATGTCAGAGGCGATTTTGGCAAGAAACTTTACCGGCGCGACCCCCGCCGAGGCGGTGAGGCGCAGCTCCCGTTCAATGGTTTCGCGGATCTCCTGGGCTATCAGGGTGGCCGACCCGTGACAATGCACGCTGTCGCTGACGTCAAGATAGGCTTCATCCAGCGACAGCGGCTCAATGCGCGAGGTGTAGCGGGAGAATATTTCGCGGATATGGTTCGAGGCTTCTTTGTAGGCATCGAAGCGGCCGGGAAGCAGTGTGAGATGCGGGCACAGCTTGAGCGCTGTCGCCGTCGGCATAGCGCTGCGCACGCCAAACTTGCGCGCAGGATAGTTCGCGGTACTAATCACGCCACGCTGTACCCGACTGCCGCCTATTGCGAGGGGGATATCGCGCAACGCCGGGTTGTCACGCATCTCCACCGCCGCAAAGAAACAGTCCATATCGACATGGATAATTTTACGCATCGTCAGACTCAACACTGTATACCCATACAGCATAGCAAAACTCGCTGCGAATTTGATGCTTTTTTTATTTCATCGGCTAAAAAAGCGGTCAAAACATAAAAATGCAATGAATTATGTTTATTTTCATAAAGTTAACCAATGAATCTGGAAGGTGTAATCATGAAGAAAATACTTACCGCACTTTGCCTGCTGGCCACCGCCGGCGCCTGGGCAGCCCCACAGCTGATTGCCCACCGCGGCGGCACCGGCGATGCGCCGGAAAATACCCTGCCAGCGATCAAGCTGGCGCTGGAGAATAACGCTGAGGCCATCTGGGTCACCGTGCAGTTAAGCCGCGACGGCGTGCCGGTGCTCTACCGGTCAAGCGATCTTTCCGCATTGACCAATAGCGAGGGCAAAGTTTCCAGTTTGACCGCCGCCGAGCTGGCGAAAGTCGATGCCGGCTGGAAATGGGGTGATGACAGCCACCCCTGGCGTGGCAAGCTGGCCACCATTCCCACGCTGCAAGCCGTTTTGCAGCAATGGCCGCACACGTTCTTCTACATCGACATTAAATCTCCGGATGCCGACCCGACCGTGATGGGCGAGCGCCTGCTTGCGGTGTTAAAAGCCACGCACAGCCTCAATCGCGTACGGGTCTATTCCACCGAAGACCGCTATATCGCCGCGCTGCCGCCGGCTATTCCCCGCTTCGTCACCCGTAGCGAAACCCGCACCAGGCTCGCCAGTATTTCGCTCAGCCATCAGTGCCAACCTGCCAGCCAGCGCAAAGGCGAACAGTGGTATGGGCTGGAGCTGAAGCGCAAGGTAGAGGTGGTGGAGAAATTCACCCTTGGAGAAGGGATCTCCCCGGCGACGCTCACCTGGGATAAAGAGGCGATGGATTGCTTCCGCTCGCAGGGCAAAGCGCACATTATCTTCTTCGGCATCAACAGTGCGGAAGATTACCGCACGGCGAAGGCGCTGGGCGCTGACGGCGTGATGGTTGATTCCCCGGCGCAGGCGAAAAGCTGGCAGTAAGAGCGCAAAGGGATAAAAAAGGCCGCGAAAGCGGCCTCACGTTGCTGGCATGTTGTTGCCGGGTGGCGGCTGCGCCTGACCCGGCCTACAAAACCGAAGCAGCAGGCCCGGCAAGCGCAGCGCCTCCGGGCCAAAATGGCCAAAGATTACAAAATACGCCGCTGCTGGCGCTGCGCCTCGCGGGCGAGACGTTTCTTACGCGCGTCGCAGGGCTCAGGACAGTCGCAGACTTTCTCCAGCCCCAGCGAGGAGATCCCCCCGCAGCTGCCCTGAATGCTCTTGCGCTTCACCAGGTAGCCCAGCGACATCCCGAGGATCACCAGCGCAAAAATCACAAAGGTTGCGACAAACACCGTCAGCATCGTCAGCCTCCAAAGTCGTCGAGCAGAATATTCTCGTCCTCGACGCCCAGATCCTTCAGCATCTTAATCACCGCGGCATTCATTACCGGCGGCCCGCACATGTAGAACTCGCAGTCTTCCGGCGCCGGGTGATCGCGCAGATAGTTCTCGTACAGAACGTTATGGATAAAGCCGGTATGCCCCGTCCAGTTATCTTCCGGCAGCGGATCGGAGAGCGCGACGTGGAAGGTAAAGTTCGGGTTATCCCGCGCCAGCTGTTCAAACTCATCATCGTAGAACATCTCGCGCAGCGAGCGCGCTCCGTACCAGAAGCTAATTTTGCGTGTGCTGTGCAGGCGCTTGAGCTGGTCGAAAATATGCGAACGCATCGGCGCCATCCCGGCGCCGCCGCCGATAAACACCATCTCGGCGTCGGTTTCTTTGGCAAAGAACTCGCCGAACGGCCCGGAAATCGTCACCTTATCGCCCGGCTTCAGCGACCAGATATAGGACGACATGATCCCCGGCGGGGCATCCGGCACCTTCGGCGGCGGCGTCGCAATGCGCACGTTGAGCATAATGATACCCTTCTCTTCCGGATAGTTAGCCATCGAGTAGGCGCGCAGGGTCGGCTCTTTCACCTCAGAGACGTAGCGGAACAGGTTGAACTTGTCCCAGTCCGAGCGGTATTCATCCGGAACATCGAAGTGAGCATAGGCCACTTTATGCGGCGGGCATTCGATCTGAATATAGCCCCCCGCGCGGAACGGCACCACCTCCCCCTCCGGGATCCGCAGCTTGAGCTCTTTAATGAAAGTGGCTTTGTTATCATTGGAGATAACTTCACACTCCCATTTTTTCACACCGAAGATTTCCTCCGGTAGCTCAATCTTCATGTTCTGCTTCACCGCGACCTGGCAAGCCAGACGGCAGCCGGCTTTTGCTTCACGTTTGGTAATATGCGAAAGCTCGGTCGGCAGGATATCGCCGCCGCCCTCTTTAATAGTCACCCGACACTGGCCGCAGGAGCCGCCGCCGCCGCAGGCGGAGGAGACAAAAATCCCGTTGCTCGACAGCGTGTTCAGCAGCTTATCCCCCGCCGGGGTGCGGATCTGCTTATCCGCTTCGTTATTGATCTCAATAACCACGTCGCCTGCGTTCACCAGCTTTGAGCGCGCTGCCAGGATAAGCCCCGATAGCACCAGCACAATCAGCGTGAACATCACGACGCCAAGAATAATTTCCATACTTATTCGCCCTTATAGCTGCACGCCGGAGAAGGACATAAAGCCCAGCGCCATCAACCCGGTGGTGATAAAGGTGATCCCTAACCCGCGCAAGCCGGCAGGCACGTTGGCGTACTTCATCTTTTCGCGGATCCCCGCCATCGCCACGATCGCCAGCATCCAGCCGATACCGGAGCCGAAGCCGTAGACGATGGATTCCGGGAAGTTGTAATCACGCTGCACCATGAACGACACACCGCCAAAAATCGCGCAGTTAACTGCAATCAGCGGCAGGAAGATCCCCAGCGCGTTGTATAGCGCCGGGAAGTACTTATCGAGGATCATCTCGAGGATCTGCACCAGCGCGGCGATCACCCCGATAAAGGTGATGAAGTTCAGGAAGCTGAGGTCCACCCCTTCCACCAGCGCGCCGTCGCGCAGCACCAGGTTATACACCAGGTTGTTGATCGGTACGGCAAGACCCAGCACCACCGTCACCGCAACGCCGAGGCCGAAGGCGGTGGAGACCTTTTTCGACACCGCGAGGAAGGTACACATCCCGAGGAAGAAGGCCAGCGCCATGTTCTCAACGAACACCGCGCGGACAAACAGGCTAATGTAATGAGCCATCATCGATTACTCCTTTTCCTGCTGTTCAGGCTTCCAGCTACGCAGGGCCCAGATCAGTAAACCGATAATGAAGAACGCGCTCGGCGCCAGCAGGAACAGGCCGTTCGGCTGATACCAGCCGCCGTTCTGCACCGTCTCCAGCACCGTGATACCGAACAGCTTGCCGCTGCCGATAAGCTCGCGCAGGAAGCCGACGATAATCAGGATCGCGCCATAGCCGAGACCATTGCCAATACCATCCATAAAGCTCGCCAGCGGTGGCGACTTCATGGCATAGGCTTCGGCGCGGCCCATCACGATACAGTTAGTGATGATAAGCCCGACGAACACCGACAGCTGCTTAGAGGTCTCATAGGCGAAAGCCCGCAGTAGCTGATCCACCACGATAACCAGCGAAGCGATGATCGCCATCTGCACGATGATACGTACGCTGTTGGGAATGTGGTGGCGGATCATCGAGATAAACATGCTGGAGAACGCCGTCACCAGGGTTACCGCAATGGTCATCACGAAGGCGGTTTCCAGTTTAGTGGTGACCGCCAGCGCGGAGCAGACGCCCAGCACCTGCAGGGCGATGGGGTTATTGGCGATGAGCGGGCCCACCAGCACGCGCTTCACCTCTTTCATATCGCTCTGTTCAGCCATTGTTCAGCCCTCCTTCACGCACCTTTTTCAGGAACGGACCAAAGCCCAGTTCACCCATCCAGAAATCAAAGCTGTGCTGTACGCCATTTGACGTCAGCGTGGCGCCCGATAAGCCATCAACCGCATGCAGGTCACCAGCGCGCGCGCCGCCTTTGACCACTCTCAGCGCCGGCATGCCGTTGTCATCCAGCACCTGCTTGCCGACAAACTGCTGGCGCCAGTTCGGGTTCTCCACTTCGCCGCCCAGCCCCGGGGTCTCCCCCTGGTCATAGTAGGTAATGCCTTTCACCGTGCGGCCATCGACGTCCAGCGCTACGAAGGCGTACATCATCGACCACAGGCCATTGCCATAAATGGGCAACACCACCTGCTCAATCTTCTGCTGCGCGTCACGCACCAGGTAGATTTCCGCCAGATTGCTGCGGCGTTTTATCCCGGCCGGATCCTGGCTGGCGTCCAGCGCCATACTCTGTTGCGGATCCTTCAGCGCCTGGGCCTGATTGAATTTTGCCGGGTCTTTCTCCAGCAACTCACCGGTCGCCAGATTCACCAGTCGCGGCGAAATGCGCGCCGCGAAGGTGTCCGCTACCGCATCCGCATCCATACCGGGCTGCATCAGGCCGGACACCGCCAGGATATTACGCTGCTTATCCAGCGCCCGTTGCGCCTGCTGGCGGGATTTCAGCCCGACGGCCGAGCCCGCTACTACAATGGAGCAGACCAGACAAAGCACCAGCACCACCAGCAGCGTTTTGCCGATGCTATCGTTACTTTTCTTCTCAGCCACGCGACTTCCTCCGCTTAATATTGGCCTGCACCACCAGGTAGTCGAACAGCGGTGCGAAGAGGTTGGCGAAGAGGATCGCCAGCATCATCCCTTCCGGATAAGCCGGGTTCACCACGCGGATCAGCACGCACATCACGCCGATCAGCACGCCGTAACTCCATTTCCCTTTATCAGTAAACGAGGCGGATACCGGGTCCGTCGCCATAAACATCATGCCGAAGGCAAAGCCGCCGAGCACCAGATGCCAGTACCATGGCATAGCGAACATCGGGTTGGTGTCGGAGCCGATAACGTTAAACAGGGTGGCGGTGGCGATCATGCCGATCATTACCCCGGCGACGATGCGCCAGGACGCGACGCGGCCAAAGAGAATGATCGCGCCGCCGATCAGGATCATCAGCGTTGAAACTTCGCCAATCGAGCCCGGAATATTGCCGAGGAAGGCGTCCATCCAGCTCACCGGGATGCCTGTAGCGACGTTAACCAGCGCTTCACCGCCGCCGCTGGCCCACTGGGAGAGCGGCGTCGCGCCGGAGAAACCGTCCGCCGCCGTCCACACCAGGTCGCCGGAGATCTGCGCCGGATAGGCGAAGAACAGGAACGCGCGCCCCGCCAGCGCCGGGTTGAGGAAGTTGCGCCCGGTGCCGCCGAAAATCTCCTTAGCGATCACCACCCCGAAGGAGATCCCCAGCGCCGCCTGCCATAGCGGCAGCGTGGGCGGGACGATCAGCGCAAACAGAATCGAGGTGACAAAGAAGCCTTCGTTGATCTCATGTTTGCGCACGATAGCGAACAGCACTTCCCAGAAGCCGCCGACGATAAAGACGGTGATATAGATAGGCAGGAAGAAGACCGCGCCTAAGGTCATCATGCTCAGCCAGCCGGCGTCGGCGCTGAAGCTCACCCCTAACCACTGGGCAACGCTATAGTGCCAGTTGTTGGCAATGACCTGCTGCAGCTGTTCGGCGCCGTAAAGCTTATGTAGCGCCGGAATGGTCTGTAGCCCGACGTTGTACATCCCCCAGAACATCGCCGGGAATACGGCAAACCACACGAGGATCATCATCCGCTTGAGGTCGATGGCGTCACGCACGTGCGCCGCGCCGCGGGTGACCTGGCCTGGAGTGTAGAAGATGGTCGCCGCCGCCTCATACAGCGGGTAATATTTTTCCAGCTTGCCGCCGTGCGTGAAATGCGGCTCAAGTTTTTCAATCAGATGCTTTAAGCCCATCTCTTATCCTTCCTGCTCAATCCGGGTTAATACGCTGCGCAGCGCCGGGCCATATTCATATTTCCCGGGGCAGACGTAGGTGCAGAGCGCCAGATCTTCTTCATCCAGCTCCAGACAGCCCAGCGCCTGAGCGCTGTCGGTGTCCCCGGCCAGCAGATCGCGCAGCAGTATAGTCGGCAGGATATCCAGCGGCATCACCCGTTCGTAGTTGCCGATCGGCACCATCGCCCGCTCGCCGCCGTGGGTATCGGTGGAGAAATGAAAGCGCTTGCGCTTGAAGAAATGGCCTAGCGTAGTGCGGGTAATCGAGAACTTCTCTTTGCCCGGCATCACCCAGCCAAACAGCTCTTTTTCCCGACCTTCGCGAACCACGCTCACCTGCAGATGGAAACGCCCGAGGAAGGCGTGGGGGCCGTGGGCGCGGGTACCGCTAAGTACCGAGCCGGAAATGACGCGGTTTTCCCCCTCCTCCAGCTCGCCCGCCAGCAGATCGTCCAGACTGGCGCCCAGCGTCGTTTTGACCAGCCGCGGCGACTTCACCTGCGGGCCGCCGAGCGCAATCACCCGCTCGCAGTTCAGCTCACCTTCAAGGAAAAGCTTACCAATGGCGATCGCGTCCTGATAATTGAGGTGCCAGACCTGCTTATTCAGGCTCACCGGCTCCAGAAAGTGAATATGCGTTCCCGGCAGCCCCGCCGGGTGCGGCCCGGTGAACTGGTTAAAACAGACCTGGCCGGCTGGATGACCGCCGAGCTTACCGCCGCTGGGCTGGCAGACGTGGACTTTCCCGTCGGTCAGACGCGTCAGCACGGTAAGGCCGGCGTCGAAAGCGGCCCGTTCGGCCAGAATAATCGGCTGCGGCTCCGCCGCCAGCGGATTGGTATCCATGGCGTTAACAAAGATAGCAGCCGGCACGCTGCCCGGGCGCGGCGTTTTACTGAATGGCCGGGTGCGCAGCGCCGTCCACAGGCCCGACGCCAACAGCTGCTGCTGCACGGTGTCGCGCGGCAGTTCAGCCAGCGCGTCCGCGGCGTAACGGGTAAACGCCACCGCGTCATTGCCCTCGATATCAATCACCACCGACTGCAACACGCGCCGTTCACCGCGGTGGATCGCGCTGACGACCCCGCTCGCCGGGGCGGTAAAGCAGACGCCGGGGATCTTTTTATCTTCGAACAGGATCTGACCTTTTTTGACCCGATCGCCTTCTTTGACCGCCATGGCGGGACGCATGCCGACGTACTCTTCTCCGAGTAGCGCGACGCGCTTCACCGCTGGCGCGGAAGAAATCTGCTGTAATGGCATGCCAGCTATGGGCAAATCCAGCCCTTTCGTGATTTTAATCATATCGTTAGCAGGTATCCGTAACCTCAACCCCGACGCAGGCCGGGGCCAGCTTATTGACAGAATGGTAGAGAAGAAAGGTCAAAACGGCGCCAGTAGCGCTCAGGACGGAAGAGAAGCATCCTTTCTTACTCTGGTGATGAACCGGCGCAAGTGTAACATTTCGTGAGCGGCGGCTGTAGCGCAAGGGGCGATAAGTGCTTCTAAAATGCGAGCTATTGCGCAAAGTTCTCACTGTGTTTTCGTCGGCGTCAGGGTATAAAGTGAGGCGGAATTGTAAACGCCGCCACGTCGCCCTTGCGAAAAAATGCCGTGATGCTAATGTGAGCGCTCTAAATCCAGAAAACTCTGATTTCGGGTCTCTCTTGCCGTCCTGGCAATGTGGCTATTTTGTTTTATCAAGGAACAAGCAGTATGCGCAAAATCGCATTATTTATTGCGATGCTTCTGCTGCCGTGCGTGTCATTTGCCGGGCTGCTCAGCAGCAACAGCCCGACGACGCCGGTTAGCAAAGAATATAAGCAGCAATTAATGGGTTCACCGGTTTACATTGAGATCTTTAAAGAAGAGCGCATGCTCGACCTTTACGTCAAAATGGGTGAGACCTACCAGCTCCTCGACAGCTATCGGATCTGCAACTACTCCGGTGGCCTGGGCCCGAAACAGCGCCAGGGCGATTTCAAGAGCCCGGAAGGGTTCTATAACGTCACCCGCAGCCAGCTCAAACCCGACAGTCGCTTCTATAAAGCGATTAATATCGGCTTCCCGAACGCCTACGATCGCGCCCATGGTTATGAAGGGAAATACCTGATGATCCACGGCGACTGCGTCTCTATCGGCTGCTACGCCATGACCGACAGCGGGATCGATGAGATCTTCCAGTTCGTGACCGGCGCCTTAGTCTTCGGTCAGCCAAGCGTGCAGGTGAGTATCTATCCGTTCCGCATGACCAACGCCAATATGGAACGCCACAAATACTCCTACTATGCGGATTTCTGGAAACAGCTGAAGCCTGGCTATGATTATTTCCAGCAGACCCACAAACCGCCGGTCGTATCAGTGACCGACGGCCGCTATGTGGTGAGCAAGCCGCTCAGCCACGAGGTTGTCCAGCCGCAGCTGGCCTCAAACTATACGCTCCCCGAGACAAAATAACGCCCACTCGCCTGGCATGATCTTATGCCAGGTCTCATTGGCCGTCAGCGGCTGCGTGGCGATAACCGTGACCACATCGTTGGGTGTGGTCTCGCGTTGAAAGTCGATCTCCACATCCTGGTCCAGCAGTTTTGCCACGCCGAACGGCGCCCGCCGGGTGATCCAGTGCAGGTTGGTCGAGCAGAACGCCATCACATAGCGTCCGTCCGATAGCAGCATGTTGAACACCCCTTTCTCACGCAGCTCCCCCGCCAGGGTGGCGATATACTTAAATACGCCCAGCATATTGCCCGGCGTACGCGGGTAGCGCTCGGTTAAGCGGTGCAGCAGCCAGCAGAAGGCCTTTTCACTGTCGGTTTCACCTACCGGGTGGAAATTGCCGGTTTTCAGCGATTTATAGCCTTTGAGCTGCCCGTTGTGCGCGTAGGTCCAGTTGCGCCCCCACAGCTCGCGGGTGAACGGATGCGTATTCTCCAGGGCCACCATCCCGCGGTTGGCCTGACGGATATGCGCGACGACGGAACAGGACTTAATCGGGTAATCCTGGACCAGTTTCGCGATCGGCGACTGAAAGCTCGGCTGCGGATCTTTGAATGTGCGACAGCCTTTGCCTTCATAGAAGGTGATGCCCCAGCCGTCTTTATGCGGCCCCGTCCCGCCTCCGCGCTGTACCAGCCCGGTAAAGCTAAAACAGATATCTGTTGGCACATTGGCGCTCATCCCGAGCAGTTCGCACATAGATCACCTCACCATCACAAATCACGACGGCGCCAAAGCGAGGCCGCCGTCAACAGTACACACTCACCTGCCTGTTAGCCTTTCGCCATCTCTTTTTCGATCAGCATAATCAGGATATGGATCACTTTGATGTGGATCTCCTGAATGCGGTCGGCGTAGCCAAAGTGCGGCACGCGAATTTCAACATCGGCGCTACCGGCCATTTTACCGCCGTCTTTACCGGTCAGGGTGATCACTTTCATCCCCTGCGCCCGGGCGGCTTCAATGGCCTTGATAACGTTGCCGGAGTTGCCGGAGGTGGAGATGCCAAGCAGCACATCGCCCGCGCGGCCGACGGATTCAACGTAGCGGGAGAATACATACTCATAGCCAAAATCATTGCTCACGCAGGAGAGATGGCTGACGTCGGAGATCGCAATGGCCGGATAACCCGGGCGGTTTTCGCGATAACGTCCGGTCAGCTCTTCCGCAAAATGCATCGCATCGCAATGGGAACCGCCGTTACCGCAGGACAGCACTTTACCACCCGCCTTAAAGCTATCCGCCAGCAGGACAGCGGCACGCTGGATAGCATGGATATTGGCTTCGTCCTGCAGAAAGTTAGCCAGCGTTTCCGCGGCTTCGTTCAGTTCGTTACGAATAAGATCCTGGTACATGAGGATAATCCTTCAGTATGAGTGGAATAACCCTGGCAGTGTACCGGATAGCCGCCGAAGCGAGAAGCAGCAGGCAGCGTTATCCCCCGCCCTTTTGATTTTATGTGCCGCTTTTGCATACAACAATGTGAGCAAGGTTGTAATTATTTTGTAAACACATTGCTAAATAAAAAAGCATGCACTACAACCAATACATCACAAGTGGTCAGACCTCCTACAAGCACAGGGAGCATTTCTCTATGATGATTTTGAGTATTGTTGCAACCGTTGTTTTACTCGGTGCGCTCTTCTATCACCGGGTCAGCCTGCTGCTCAGCAGCGTGATCTTGCTCGCCTGGACCGCAGCGCTCGGCGCGGCCGGTCTGTGGAATATCTGGCTGCTGCTGCCGCTGGCGATCATTCTGTTGCCGTTTAACTTTGCGCCTATGCGTAAATCCATGATTTCCGCACCGGCGTTTCGCGCTTTCCGCAAGGTGATGCCGCCGATGTCGCGTACTGAAAAAGAAGCCATCGACGCCGGGACCACCTGGTGGGAAGGGGATCTGTTTCGCGGCAACCCTGACTGGCACAAGCTGCATAACTATCCGCAGCCGCGTCTGACCGCCGAAGAGCAAGCCTTCCTCGACGGCCCGGTGGAAGAAGCCTGCCGGATGGCCAACGACTTCGCCATCACCCACGAAATGGCCGATCTGCCGCCGGAGCTGTGGGCGTATCTGAAAGAGCATCGCTTCTTCGCGATGATCATTAAGAAAGAGTATGGCGGGCTTGAATTCTCCGCTTATGCCCAGTCGCGGGTGCTGCAGAAGCTCTCTGGCGTCTCCGGCATTCTGGCGATCACCGTCGGCGTCCCGAACTCACTGGGGCCGGGCGAGCTGCTGCAGCATTACGGTACCGAAGAGCAGAAAAACCATTATCTGCCGCGTCTGGCGCGCGGGCAGGAGATCCCCTGCTTCGCTCTCACTAGCCCGGAAGCGGGCTCTGACGCCGGCGCCATCCCGGATACCGGCGTGGTCTGCATGGGTGACTGGCAGGGCCAGCAGGTGCTAGGTATGCGCCTGACATGGAACAAACGCTACATTACGCTGGCGCCTATCGCCACCGTGCTGGGACTGGCGTTTAAACTTTCTGACCCGGATCGTCTGCTGGGGGGAGAAGAAGAGCTGGGCATCACCTGCGCGCTGATCCCGACCTCCACCCCGGGCGTGGAAATTGGCCGTCGTCACTTCCCGCTTAACGTCCCGTTCCAGAACGGCCCAACCCGCGGCAAAGATATCTTCGTGCCGATCGATTACATCATTGGTGGGCCGGGGATGGCCGGTCAGGGCTGGCGCATGCTGGTTGAATGTCTGTCGGTGGGCCGCGGTATTACTCTGCCATCCAACTCCACCGGCGGCCTGAAATCGGTGGCTATGGCTACCGGGGCTTACGCCCATATTCGCCGCCAGTTCAAAATCTCGATCGGTAAAATGGAAGGGATTGAAGAGGCGCTGGCGCGCATTGCCGGTAATGCTTATGTAATGGACGCTGCGGCGTCGCTTATCACCTACGGCATTATGCTCGGCGAGAAACCGGCGGTGCTCTCCGCGATCGTGAAATATCACTGCACCCACCGCGGCCAGCGCTCCATTATCGACGCAATGGATATTACCGGCGGGAAAGGCATTATGCTGGGCGAAGGCAACTTCCTCGCCCGGGCCTATCAGGGCGCGCCTATCGCCATCACGGTGGAAGGGGCGAACATTCTGACCCGCAGCATGATGATCTTCGGTCAGGGTGCGATCCGCTGCCATCCATACGTGCTGGAGGAGATGGCTGCCGCGCAGAACAACGACCTGAACGCCTATGACAAGCTGCTGTTCAAACATATCGGCCACGTCGGTAGTAACAAAGTACGGAGTTTCTGGCTGGGCCTGACCGGCGGACGCACCAGCAGCGCGCCGACCCGTGACGCCACCCGTCGTTACTATCAGCAAATGAACCGTCTGAGTGCCAACCTCGCGCTGCTGTCAGACGTCTCGATGGCGGTACTGGGCGGCAGCCTCAAGCGTCGCGAACGTATCTCCGCGCGTCTGGGGGATGTGTTAAGCCAGCTGTATCTGGCCTCGGCGGTGCTGAAACGCTATGACGATGAAGGACGCAATGAAGCCGATCTGCCGCTGGTTCACTGGGGAGTGCAGGATGCGCTGCACCAGGCTGAACAGGCCATCGACGATCTGCTGAAAAACTTCCCCAACCGTCTGGTGGCTGGCGCAATGCGGCTGGTCATCTTCCCGACCGGGCGTCATCATCATGCGCCGTCGGATAAGCTGGACCATAAAGTCGCTAAAATTCTGCAGGTGCCCAGCGCCACCCGCTCCCGCATCGGTCGCGGTCAGTACCTGACGCCGAGCGAGCATAACCCGGTTGGTCTGCTGGAAGAGGCCCTGCAGGAAGTGATGGCGGCCGATCCTATCCACCAGCGGATCTGCAAAGAGTTGGGTAAAAACCTGCCGTTCACCCGTCTGGATGAGCTGGCACACAACGCGCTGGCCAAAGGATTAATAAATCAGGAAGAAGCCGCTATTCTGACCCGCGCAGAGCACAGTCGCTTGCGCAGCATTAACGTCGACGACTTTGCGCCAGAGGAGCTGGCGACAAAGCCGGTAAAGCTGCCGGAAAAAGTTCGCAACGTTGAAGCCGCATAATAAAATAATCACCACATCACACGCCGGGCGGGGAATTTTCCCCGCCTTTTTTTCGTCCCCCCCTCCTCCGTGGCTTCTGTCAGTAGCATTTTTTTAACAAAATATTCCGCTGACCGCCGCGAGGCTGATATGGTGTTACAGTTAACCTAACCCCCTCATGAGAATGGAGTTGACCATTGTGCCTGGCCTGAAAATTACGCTGTTGCAACAACCGCTGGTCTGGATGGACGGCCCTGCCAACCTGCGCCATTTTGATCGCCAACTGGAAGGGATTGTCGGGCGTGATATCATTGTTTTACCTGAGATGTTTACCACCGGCTTTGCGATGGAAGCGGCAAAACAGTCTTTACCCGAGGCCGAGGTGGTGGAGTGGATGCATGCCCGGGCCGCGCAAACCCAGGCGCTGATTGCCGGCAGCGCAGCGCTGCAAACCGAACACGGCGCTGTTAACCGCTTCCTGCTGGTCGAGCCCGACGGTACGGTGCACCATTATGATAAACGGCACCTGTTCCGTATGGCCGATGAACACCATCATTATGAGGCTGGTGACCGACGCGTGGTCTTTGAATGGCGCGGATGGCGTATCCTGCCGCTGGTCTGTTACGACCTGCGCTTTCCGGTATGGTCGCGTAATCTGAACGACTATGATTTGGCGCTGTATGTTGCCAACTGGCCGGCGCCGCGCTCCCTGCACTGGCAGTCGCTGCTGGTCGCCCGCGCGATTGAGAACCAGGCCTACGTCGCCGGCTGTAACCGGGTCGGCACCGACGGCAACGGTCATCATTACCGCGGTGATAGCCGGGTTATCAGTCCCCAGGGGGAGATTGTCGCCACCGCCGATCCGCATCAGGCCACTCGTCTTGACGCCGAACTGTCGCTGAGCGCCCTCCAGGAATATCGTGAAAAATTCCCCGCCTGGCGCGATGCCGATCCTTTTACTCTGGATTAATCCCCCTCCGCTTTCTTCCCCCCTTCTGCGGGAAAAGAAAGCGGAATTTCCTCTTGCAGCGCCCAACAGAATATTTACAGGGCGCCTTTCATTTCTGTTCTACACTCATTAAAAGACCCCACAACCAAACGGGCGGAGATCATTTTCAATTCACTTCTGCTTTGTAAATCATGAGTTTTCTATTGCCAGCTTGTTTTGTTGAACCCGGCTGAGCGTTGGCGTATGAATATTTAATGAGCGTAATGGAAAATGGATAATAATAATCTTCAGTTAATAGAAAAACGGCTGGTCACCCGCTTTCTCGATATGTTTATTCGGTTCGGTCTTATTCTGGCGCTGGCCTCATTCTGTTTTACCGTCTTTTCTCCCTTCGTCAATATGATGCTCTGGGCGTTGATTCTGGCCGTGGCGCTCTATCCTTTACATCAGTATTTTGCCAGACTGTTAGCGGGAAAACAGGGACTGGCGTCGGTGGCGCTGGTGCTGTTAGGTATTTTACTGATTGTTATCCCCACGGTGCTGATGATCACCTCGCTGGCGGAAAGCGCCAGCGCCATGATTGACAAGATGGGTAGCCAGAGCTTTACCATTCCCCCGCCCTCTTCACGAATTGCCTCTTTACCGATCGTTGGCGAGCGGCTTAGCGCCCTGTGGATGCGGGCTTCCGTGGATCTCCCGGGACTGCTCAGCAATTACCGTTCGCAAATCGGCGATATTGCCAAACAGTTTCTCAGTATTTTGGCCAGCATGGGCGGCGGACTGATTGGCTTTATTATTTCGTTTATCGTCTCGGGCATTATGATGGCCTGGGGCGCCGCGGGCGCCATCAGCGCCCAGCGTATTGCCATCCGTATTACCGATGAAAATAAAGGCGTGA
This sequence comes from Klebsiella sp. GG_Kp175, assembly GCF_040062325.1. Classification (NCBI taxonomy): domain Bacteria; kingdom Pseudomonadati; phylum Pseudomonadota; class Gammaproteobacteria; order Enterobacterales; family Enterobacteriaceae; genus Klebsiella; species Klebsiella sp. GG_Kp175. The sequence continues at coordinate 536,532 of NZ_JBEAFX010000003.1, forward strand.
CCCTCACCCGCCTGTGTACCAGCACCATCCGCGCGGTCGCCCAGGGCGTCATCGGGGTGGCATTGATCCAGGCGCTGCTGGTGGGTGTGATCATGCTGATGGCCAGCATTCCCGCCGTCGGGATCTTCTTTATACTTGCCCTGATCCTCGGCATTGCCCAGGTGCCGGTGATCCTGGTGACGGCCCCGGCCATTGCGCTAATGTGGAGTCTCGGCACCCACAGTACCGGAATGGATATCTTCTACACCATCCTGCTGATCGTCGCCGGTATGGCCGATAACGTGCTCAAACCTCTGCTGCTGGGGCGCGGAGTCGACGCGCCAATGCCGGTAGTGCTGCTGGGCGCCCTCGGCGGAATGGCCTCTAACGGCATTCTCGGTATGTTTCTCGGCGCCACCCTGCTGGCCATCGGTTATCGGATCTTCATGACCTGGGTAAATGAAGGGCAACCCGCTCTGCCGCAGGATAAATAACCTCAAGGGAGCGTTACGCTCCCTTAATTCATTCCATAAACATTCGTACCGCGCACCAGACCAGCAGCAGCGCCAGCAGCAGATTTAACCCTCTTCCATGGCGTTCGAACACCGGCTGAAACAGATGACCGGCCAGCGCCCAGCAAAGATTGCCGGCAACGCCTATTACTGATAGCAACAGGCTTATCATCACCAGCCAGAATGGCTCGCGAGTCACCGGCAGAACAAAGGTCGACAGGGCCGTAATGCCGTACAGGATAATTTTTACATTCACAAACTGCAGCCCCAGGCTGGCCCAGAAGCTGACAGGCCGCTCCTCCTGCCCACCGCTGGCCGGGTCGCTGCGCGCAATGTGCCAGGCCAGCCACAGGATATACCCCGCGCCGACCCAGCGTAGCAGGGAGGTTATCCCCTCATCCAGGGTAACGAGAGTGAACGTCAGCCCGGCACAAATCAGCATGATGATCACAAACCCCAGGCTCATGCCGGCCAGAACCCGCATGCTCCGTCGAAAGCCGTGCGCGGTGACGCTGCTCAGCGCCAGAATATTATTCGGCCCGGGCGTCAGGGCGGTGATCAGGGTGTAAGTTAAAAAGGCGCTAATCAGGGTAGGTGTCACGTGTTTTCTCCTCTTGACTGGCAGACAGTACCCGAAGCTGATAATTTAAAAAAATGAATGTTTTTTCATTCTGAATTCGAGAATGTCGATATAAAGAGGAAATATGGATCTTCGACGCTTTATCACTTTCAAAACGGTTGTCGAAGAAGGATCCTTTCTGCGCGCCTCGCAGAAACTGTGCTGCACCCAGTCCACCGTAACCTTTCATATCCAGCAGCTTGAGCAGGAGCTTGCTATCCCGCTGTTTGAGAAAATTGGCCGGCGGATGTGTCTCACCGCCGCGGGTAAGAATGTCCTGCCGCACGTCTACGATCTGACCAAAGTGATGGCGTCGATTCGCCAGGCGGCGCGCCAGGACGATGAACCCAGCGGCGAACTTCGCGTCGCCACTGGTGAAACCCTGCTGGCGTACAAAATGCCGCCGGTGCTGCAGCGTTTTAAGCAACGCGCCCCGAAGGTCCGCCTGTCACTACAGTCGCTCAATTGCTACAGCATCCGTGATGCGCTGCTCGCTGACGAAGTCGACCTGGGGGTGTTTTACCGGGTTGGCAACGATGATGCACTCACCATGATGGAACTTGGCCCGCAGCCGCTGGCGCTGGTCGCGTCAGTCGATCAGGCGCCGGTCGACTTCCTGCGCCCGCGGCAGCATATCCCATTGAGCTTTATCATCAACGAGCCCCAGTGCGTGTTCCGGCAGATTTTTGAAAGTACCCTGCGCCAGCGCGGCATTACCATGGAGAACACCATCGAACTGTGGAGTATTGAAAGCATCAAACAGTGCGTGGCGGGCAATCTGGGGGTGAGCTTCCTGCCGCGCTTTGCGGTAGAGGAGGAACTCAAACGCGGGACGCTGGTCGAGCTGCCGTTCAGCGAGACGCCGCTGACGATCCATGCGCTCTGCGCCCATCACGCCGGGAAAGCAATCAGTCCTGCGATGCGGGTATTCATGCAGTGTATGCAGGAGGAACAAGAGGCGCGCTGAAATTCGGCGACGAAAACGACGAAAGCCTGAATCATTGCTGATTCAGGCTTTCTGAATAGTGGCGGAACGGACGGGACTCGAACCCGCGACCCCCTGCGTGACAGGCAGGTATTCTAACCGACTGAACTACCGCTCCGCGTTGTTGTTCCGTTGGGAACGAGGCGAATATTACGGATTCCCCTCTACCCCGTCAACGCTTTTTCTACCGTTTTGAATCGTTTGCTGCAAAAATCGCCCAACCGCCTACTTTTAATCCATTTTAGTGGTTATCAGGCACGCCACAGGCAGCTTCCGCCTTTCTTTTGTACCAGATCGAGGCGGGATTCATGGTTCACCAGTTCTTCATCAGAGGCATAAACTACCCGTAACTGGCTGGCGGCGCGGACGACGCGCTGAATGCCCATCTCTCCCGCCTGCTGCTGGCTTTCGCCTTCCATAGAGAACGCCATCGACGTCTGGCCGCCGGTCATCATCAAATAGACATCGGCAAGGATCTGGGCATCGAGTAATGCCCCGTGCAGCGTACGCTTGCTGTTATCTATTTCGTAGCGCGAACATAACGCATCCAGACTGTTGCGCTTGCCGGGGAACATTTTCCGCGCCAGTGCCAGACTGTCGGTGATTTTACAAAAGGTCTCGGTTTTTCCAATGCCGCGGTTCAGCTTACCGAACTCATAATCCATAAAGCCGATATCGAACGAGGCGTTATGGATCACCAGCTCCGCGCCGCGGATGTAATCCATAAATTCATCAGCCACATCGGCAAAGGTGGGTTTATCCAGCAGGAATTCATCGGCGATCCCGTGCACGCCGAACGCCTCCGGATCCACCAGCCGATCGGGCTTCAGATAGACGTGGAAATTGTTACCGGTCAGGCGGCGGTTGATCACCTCCACGGCGCCGATCTCAATGATCTTGTGTCCTTCGTAGTGCGCCCCGATCTGGTTCATACCGGTGGTTTCGGTATCGAGAACAATCTGGCGCGTAATTGCAGTGCTCATAGCGGTCATTTATGTCAGACTTATCGTTTACAAATCGATTTCAATTACAGGAAGTCTACCAGAGATGCTCAAACAGGTAGAAATTTTCACCGACGGCTCTTGCCTGGGAAATCCAGGACCCGGCGGTTACGGCGCCATCATGCGCTACCGCCAGCACGAAAAGACCTTCAGCGCCGGCTACCGTCTGACCACCAATAACCGCATGGAACTGATGGCGGCGATCGTCGCTCTCGAAGCGTTAAAAGAGCATTGCGAAGTGGTGCTCAGCACCGACAGCCAGTATGTCCGCCAGGGGATCACCCAGTGGATCCACAACTGGAAAAAGCGCGGCTGGAAAACGGCAGAGAAAAAACCGGTAAAGAATGTCGACCTCTGGCAGCGGCTGGACGCCGCGCTTGGCCAGCATAAGATCAAATGGGAGTGGGTGAAGGGCCACGCCGGCCATCCAGAAAACGAACGCTGCGACGAGCTGGCCCGCGCGGCGGCCTCCCATCCCACTCAGGACGACATCGGCTACCAGCCGGAGAGCTAATTCTGCCCCTTGCGCCACTGCCGGGTGGCGCCTACTGCTGGCCGCAGCTGGGTTTTCGCTTTCCCTGACTTCATCGGATTAAGGGTGAGCGGAATGGTCCGTTTGCGGGCGACAATCAATTGCAAACAGCCCAGCGCCGGCAGATGGGTGCTCAGCAGTTTGCCGCCATGCCGCGACCAGGGTAAAACCTGATAACGCCCATAATGCAGCACTTCAAAGTTGAGCAGCGACAGCCAGTCCAGCTGGCGCATCAGCGTAAACATACGGCTGTTGTACGGCGTGCCTTTACGCAGGACCGGCACCAGTTTACGCAACCCCATCAGGCTCACCGGATTAAACCCGGTCAGGATCATCCAGCCATCATCGATCAGGACGCGATCGGCCTCCCGCAGCAGGCGATGCGGATCGCTGCACCACGGCAGGGTATGCGCCAGCAGGCAGGCGTCGACGGACTTTTCGGCAAAGGGCAAATGCAGCGGGTCGGCCCGGACCTGCATTGGGTTTCCCGCCAGCGAGACATTCACCTGGTGCGAGATGGCGCAAGCTTCGGTATTGATTTCCGCGCTCAGATTGCCAATCTTAAGCAGATGAAAGCCATATAATTTAGCCAGCCATGGCTTCATCTGCTGTTCAAGCGTTTCGCGATAGTATTCGCCCCACGGCATACTGGACCAATGCTCAGGCGCTGTCACTGTATGAGGTATCCTTGCCGGCTTCATTGCCACCTTCCGCTACGCTTTAGAGGTAATTTATGAATCTTATCAGTATTCCCGCGTTTCAGGACAACTACATCTGGGTTCTCATTGAGAATCACGGCCGCTGCATCATCGTTGATCCGGGCGAGGCCGCGCCGGTTCTGGCGGCAATCGAGGAAAACCAGTGGCAGCCCGAGGCCATTTTACTGACCCATCACCATCAGGATCACGTCGGCGGCGTAAAACAATTACGTGAAAAATTCCCCTCTCTGGTGGTTTACGGGCCGGCAGAAACCCAGGATAAGGGGGTTACTCAGGTAGTAGACGATGGCGATCGGTTGTCAATTCTGGGTCACGATTTTTCCATTTTCTCCACGCCAGGTCACACATTAGGACATATCTGTTACTACAGCGAACCTTATCTGTTTTGCGGCGACACAATGTTCTCCGGCGGCTGCGGAAGGCTGTTCGAAGGCACCGCAGAGCAAATGTATCAATCATTTATGAAAATTAACGCCCTTCCTGCAGAAACCATTATATGTTGCGCACATGAATATACGTTAGCGAATATGAAGTTTGCGTTGAGTATCCTGCCTGATGATAGGGACATAAACGATTACTATCATAAAGTTAATGAGTTACGTGCAAAAAAACAAAAGACACTACCCGTAATTCTGAAAAACGAGCGGCGTATAAATTTATTTTTACGCGTAAATGATGTTGATTTAATTGATAAAATTAACAAAGAAACAAAATTGCAACACTCTGTGGCGCGATTTGCGTGGTTAAGGTCAAAGAAAGACGAATTCTGACATTTAATTCTTGTCATCGGCTAACTTCGCCGTTATCCTTGGTCGTCTTTTAAGCAACTATTGACACACACATGAAGGCACGAGCGATATTATTCGCCTCTGTCCTGCTGGTGGGGTGCCAGGCGTCTAAGCACGATGGCACCGTCGAACAGCGAGCACAGAGCCTTTCTGCGGCTGGTCAAGGGGAAGCAGGCAAGTTCACAAGTCAAGCGCGCTGGTTAGATGATGGAACCTTCTACGCGCAAGACCAGGATCTGTGGACTTCCATAGGCGACGAGCTAAAGATGGGAATACCGGATAACCCCCGGATTCGCGAGCAAAAACAGAAGTACTTAAGAAATAAGAGCTATCTCCACGATGTAACTTTACGGGCAGAGCCGTATATGTACTGGATAGCCGGGCAGGTTAAGAAACGTAACATGCCAATGGAACTGGTATTACTACCCATAGTGGAGAGCGCTTTTGACCCACACGCGACGTCTGGCGCCAATGCCGCAGGCATCTGGCAGATCATTCCGAGCACAGGGCGCAATTATGGTTTAAAACAGACCCGCAGTTACGATGCGCGTCGTGACGTTGTCGCATCGACAACCGCGGCGCTGGACATGATGCAACGTCTGAACAAAATGTTCGACGGCGACTGGTTGTTAACGGTCGCGGCATATAACAGCGGCGAAGGTCGGGTCCTGAAGGCAGTGAAAGCGAACCGTTCGCGTGGCAAACCCACCGATTTCTGGTCGCTGTCTCTGCCGCATGAAACGAAAGTCTACGTACCGAAAATGCTGGCATTGAGCGACATCCTCAAAAACAGCAAACGTTACGGCGTAAAGTTGCCTACGGCTGATGAAAGCCGTGCGCTGGCGCGCGTTCGCCTCGACAGTCCGGTTGAGATTTCTCAGCTCGCGGATATGGCCGGTATGCCGGTCAGCAAGCTGAAGACCTTCAACGCCGGCGTAAAGGGGTCAACGCTGGGCGCTAGCGGGCCAAAGTACGTCATGGTGCCGCAGAAGCACGCAGCCCAACTGCGTGAATCGCTGGCCTCTGGCGACATTGCCGCCGTACAGCCGACGCAGCTCGCGGATAATACGCCGCTGACCAGCCGAAGCTATAAGGTGCGTTCCGGCGACACCATTTCCGGGATTGCTTCCCGTCTCGGTGTGACGACCCGCGATCTGCAGCAGTGGAATAACCTGCGCGGCTCTGGGTTGAAGGTTGGACAGAACCTGGTTATCGGCGCCGGCAGCAGCGCGCAGCGTCTGGCGAATAACAGCGATAGCATCACCTATCGCGTTCGCAAAGGTGACTCGCTGTCGAGCATCGCCAAACGTCATGGCGTTAATATTCGCGACGTCATGCGCTGGAACAGCGATACCGACAATCTGCGGCCTGGCGATCAGCTAACCCTGTTTGTGAAAAACAGCGATCGACCAGAGTCCTGATACGTCAGGGTTCGATAAAAAGGCACCGACTTCCCCCGGTGCCTTTTTTGTTGTCCGTATTAAACCGCTTTATGCGCTTCAAACATGATGGTATCGCTGGTAAAGGAACCATCCTGCTGTAACTCAAAGTAGGCTTTCACCTCCGCCGAGGCGCTCTGCTGGTATAAACGAATCGCCTCCACCAGCGGCTCAGGGGTACGCATCCGCGCCACCCACGAACTGAATTCCAGCGGCAGGCGATCGGTCAACAGCCGATTAATCACCAGCCCCGCCTCCGTCGCCAGCGTCAGCCACTCGCCGCTGGAATAATTACGCACGTGCGAGGTATCGCGCAGGGCTTCCACGGTCTGCAACCAGACATCACGCACCGGATGACCCGGCGACATCACGTCCATCACGATCATCACCCCGCCCGGCTTGAGAACACGTTTCACCTCACGCAGCGCCTGGCCAACGTCATGCCAGTGGTGCGCGGAATAGCGGCTGATAACGATATCAAAGCTGGCATCAGCGAACGGCAGCGTTTCGGCATACCCCTGCTGGGTCACGATATTGCTAAAACCTTTTTCCTGTGCCGCGGCGGCAACGACCTCCAGCATCTGGCTCGATAAATCATAGGCGGTCACCTCGGCAACCTGTCCCGCCGCGGTAAAGCTGGCGTGCCCTGCCCCGCAGCCCATATCCAGCACTTTCGCCTGCGGAAAATCAGCCAGACGTTCCGCCAGCCGCTGCAGATCGCGACCAGAGGCGTGTACGGCGCTGGTCAGATAGGCGCTGGCCTGGGAGCTGAACTGCTTTTCAACGTTGTCATGGTGAGAGCGTGTTGTCATGTTGTCTTGTCCTTACGGTTTTTTGAGTAATAAAAGGCAGCACCATGCATGCGCAGGCCTGCCCCATGGCAGGCCTGACCAACCTTAAATTAATCAGGCTTGCCGGGACTGAATTCGACTAGTAGCGGGTTGTGGTCGGAGGCGCGGGTTACCAGCACGGAAGCATCGTGCACGCTTAACCCACGGTAGAACACAAAATCGAGCGGGCGACCAAACGCGCGGCGGCGCTGGTCGTCAGAGAAACGAACTTCACGCAGCGACATCTCGCGTGCAAAGCGGTACAGGGCGTTCATCCGCGGGCGGCTCCAGGCATTGAAGTCGCCGGCCATGATCACCGGCCCGCTGTGATGGGCAATCTGATCGCCAATCGGCAGCAGCTGTTTGCTGTAGACGTCGACGCCAAGGCTGAAATTGACGGCATGGATATTGACCACCATTAACAACCGCGCATCGGGCAGCGGATAGACAGTCACTAATGCTGATTTAGGCAGACGCAAAATAGGTTCACGCTCGCGCAATGGGCAGCAATAGATAGGATGAGCGGAAGCCAGCGTCATCACGCCGGAAGGATGCTGGGGCAGCACCAGCGCAGGCACCTGATCGGCGGCCAGATAGTTGGTGGTCGCGAACCTGACCAGCTCCGGCGTCGTCTGCGCCTCCTGTAACAGGACCAAATGCGCGTCTTTGCCAAAATTCTTAAGGACCGACTGCCACTCTGCTCGCTGCTGTTTGAAGATATTCCACACCAGCACGCGGATCTTCTCATCGCTGCTTAACGGCGTGCCGGCGGGATAAACCGGACTCACGCCCGCAAACGCCCCCGGAGGCAATATTCTCTCCGCAGGTTGTCCGGCGACATAGCGCATGGCGTAGGTGTTCTTTCGCAATTTGGGCATTAATCCTCGATAACAGAAACCAGCCCGACGACGACTGGTTCTTCTGTTATAGGGATTTTCCCATACACTTTCAATGCAATTTGCGAGAAACCCTTAGCCTTCGGGAGAAAGCGCTGCCGAACGGCGCGGCAATTTATCTAAACGCCCGCTCAGGACCACCAACAGCAAAGCGACCAGCACAATCACCGCGCCAATCCACGGCGTCTGCGCCAGACCATATCGTTCAACTGTCTGCCCACCGACGATGGACCCCAGCGCAATACCAATATTGAAGGCGGCAATATTGAGACCGGAAGCGACGTCGACGGCGCCAGGCGTATACTGTTCGGCTTTTTGCACCACATAGACCTGCAGACCCGGCACGTTGCCGAAGGCGAAAACGCCCATCACCAGCACCGTTGCCAGCGCGGCATAGTGAACGCTGGCGGTCAGCTGGAACACCAGCAGCAGCACAACCAGAGCGGCGAAGATAAACTTCAGCGCGGAGACGGCGCCATGCTTATCGGCCAGTTTGCCGCCCCATACGTTGCCGATAGCCACCGAGACGCCATAACCCAGCAGGATCCAGCTCACCGCTGAGGGGCTGAAGCCGGCCAGCTCCTGCATCATCGGCGCAAGGAAGGTAAAAGCGGTAAACACGCCGCCATAGCCCAGCGCGGTAATGGCATAGATCATCAGCAGGCGCGGATGGGTTAAGACTTTCAGCTGATCGCGCAGGCTGGCGCTGGCGCGGCCCGGAATATTATTCGGCACCAGAATCAGACTGCTGACAAGCGCAATTACACCCAGAATCGATACCGCGAGGAAGGTTTCACGCCAGCCGAAATGCTGGCCAATAAAGGTGCCAAAGGGAACGCCGGTCACCAGCGCGACCGTCAGGCCGCCGAACATAATGGCGATAGCCGAGGCTGCTTTCTCTTTTGCCACCAGGCTGGTGGCGATTGTCGAGCCGATAGAAAAGAACACGCCGTGCGCCAGGCCGGTCAGCAGGCGCGCCAGGATCAGCGTTTCATAGCCTGGAGCCTGCCAGGCCAGCACATTACCCGCCGTAAACAGGACCATCAACGCCAGCAGCAGCTGTTTACGCGGCATACGCCCGGTTAATGCCGTCAGCACCGGGGCGCCGATCGCCACGCCCAGCGCGTAGATAGAGACCAGCAGTCCCGCAGAAGGTAGAGAGATAGAAAGTTGTTGGGCAATCGTCGGGACCAGGCCGACAATCACGAATTCAGTGGTGCCAATTGCAAAGGCACCGATGGTTAAGGCAAATAGCGCCAGTGGCATAATTTACTCCGTAGCATCAGGATTAAGATGACACGTAGTATGAAGGGTTGTATAAATAACAAAAACTATCAAAGTATCAATAGAATTTTGCTACAGGTGCAATAATGAGAGCCACATCCGAGGAGATCGCCATCTTTGTGGCGGTAGTGGAAAGCGGGAGTTTCAGCCGGGCAGCCGAACAGCTGGGTCAGGCCAACTCTGCCGTCAGCCGGGCAGTCAAAAAGCTCGAATCAAAGCTTGGTGTCAGCCTGCTTAATCGGACCACCCGCCAGCTCAGTCTGACAGAGGAAGGCGAGCGCTATTTTCGGCGGATGCAGGTGGTATTGCAGGAGATGGCGGCGGCAGAAAATGACCTGCTGGAAACGCGCACGACGCCGCGGGGCTTGCTGCGGGTGGATGCCGCGACGCCGGTGATGCTGCATTTTCTCATGCCGCTGGTGAAGCCGTTTCGCGAGCGTTACCCGGAAATGACGCTGTCGCTCGTCTCTTCAGAGACGTTTATTAACCTGATTGAACGGAAAGTGGATGTAGCGATACGGGCCGGAACCTTAACGGATTCCAGCCTGCGCGCCCGACCGCTGTTCACCAGCTATCGTAAGATCGTCGCCTCGCCAGCGTATGTCTCGCGCTACGGTGTGCCGCAGCATCCGTCAGATCTGAAACAACATCAGTGTCTGGGCTTCACTGAACCCGTCTCTCTGAACACCTGGCCAGTCTCCTGTTGCGATGGTCAGTTGTTAGAGATTGAGGCGGCGGTGTCATCAAACAGTGGGGAAACCCTCAAACAACTGTGTCTGACCGGCAACGGTATTGCCTGTCTGTCGGATTATATGGTGGATAAAGAGATAGCCAGCGGGGAGTTTGTTGAACTACTGGCCGACAAACGCTTGCCGGTGGAGATGCCCTTCAGTGCGGTGTACTACAGCGACAGAGCCGTCAGTACACGTATCAGGGCGTTTATTGATTTTCTAAGCGAACACGTAAAACAGCTCCCGAAGGAGCTGTCGTAGTACTCTCTGATAGGCATGCCGGAAGCGGGAGATTAATCCCACTGCGGCGCCAGACCTTCCGGGCTCACCAGCCGATCGTTGCAATCCAGCGCAGCGATCGCCTGGCGATCTTCATCATCCAGCTGCAGATCCAACGCCCTCAGGTTGCTGGCCAGGTTCTCACGCTTCGTCGAGGACGGGATTACCGCGTACCCCTCGCCCATCGCCCATGCCAGGATAACCTGGGCCGGAGTCGCATTATGTTTCGCCGCGATACGGGCAATCACCTCATCTTTCAGCGCTTTACCGTAGGCCAGGGTCATGTAAGAGGTGATATGGATACCGTGCTCACGCGCCCAATCGACGACTTTACGGTTTTGCAGATACGGCGAGAGCTCAATCTGATTGGTAGCAATGTTTTCAGCGCCAACGGCGGCAATCGCGCGCTCCATCAGTGGAATAGTGAAGTTGGAGATACCGATCTGACGGGTCAGGCCGAGCGTCTTCGCTTCCATCAGAGCGGCCATAAACTCTTCAACAGCCACCGCATCGTTCGATGACGGCCAGTGGATCAGCGTCAGATCAACATAGTCAGTGCGCAGCTTCTGCAGGCTCTCTTGCAGGCTGGCGATGAGTTTGTCTTTGCTCAGGTTCTCGATCCAGATTTTGGTCGTGATGAACAACTCATCACGCGGCACGCCGCTCTCAGCGATAGCCTGACCCACCGCGGCTTCGTTGTCATAGATTTGCGCGGTGTCGATAGTACGATATCCCAGCTCCAGCGCGGTTTTTACGGATGCGATAACAACATCATCTTTCAGACGGAAGGTGCCAAGACCAAATGCAGGAATTGCCATGTTTTTCCTCGTTATTTGTTCATTTCGGTTAACGGATGAAATTATGGCGGATGGTGTGGAGGGGAAAAAGAGCGATTAATGCAGAGGATTTTTGCTGGTTTAGCAATAATCGGGAACAGATGAAACAAAAAAGCCCTGAGCAAATGCTCAGGGCTCTTATTAAGTGGCGGAACGGACGGGACTCGAACCCGCGACCCCCTGCGTGACAGGCAGGTATTCTAACCGACTGAACTACCGCTCCACCGAATTTTTTCGCTTTATGACCACCGGTTGTCACCCCGGCTTACTGCAATTTGATGCCTGGCAGTTCCCTACTCTCACATGGGGAGACCCCACACTACCATC